>JAAUTY010000061.1 GCA_012031265.1 Spirulinaceae cyanobacterium SM2_1_0
TCCGGCAGGCGCTCGGTGGGCGAGAGCATGTAGTGGATGTCGGCTTTGCAGGGGCCGGCGGTGTTGAACCATTTGGGCATGGCGGGGGCGGGTTGGCGAGGCGTGCATCGGTATTGTAGCGAGGGGTTTCCGCCTACCGCGATCGCGCTGCAAAACGGCGGCCGAGGGGTCAACCTTCGCGGCGCTGAGGAGTGCTCGCTCACTCAGGCGGTCGGGGTTGTTGAATGGGAAGATGCGCTCGGTCACTTCGCCAATGGGCGATCGCCCCTGAAGCCAAATGGCTTCAAGATCAAAGAGGGTTGGGTTTTGAGTTTTGGGTTTTGGGTTTTGGGTTTTGAGGGTTGGGTTTTGGGTTTTGAGTTTTGACTTCTGAGTTTTGAGGTTTGACTTCGTAGAAGCCCTTGACTGCATTTGGGATGTGCCAATGAGGTCGTCAAAATTAGGGGAGTTGGCAGAGTTCACTCTTAAGCGGCCGGCGATCGCCATGCTCAGATTGTTGCCACCCTGATGATGCAAAACACGGGGTCAGACTGGCGTTGCGGCTAAATTTGGTGACGCAGACCTTGAATGTCATCGACCAATCTCTTGCTAGGTTGCCAGCCTTCGGCGCGGCTCATTTTGGCAGCGGCTGATCTGGGCGCGGAGGGCGTCGCGATCGCCCAGCGGTGGCAAACAGGTCAACCCCTGACACACGAGACCCACGGCATCCTCTGGCAAGACTGGCTCCAGGCGGAACATACAGCGTGGCCAATACTGGCGCGTGAGTTCGGCGAGGCGATCGCCCGTCGTCCGTACCAGTGTCGCTTGTTGATACCAGTCCAAGGCGGCGACTAGGCTCGGGCACGCCTGGGGCGACTGCTCCATGACTAGGCTGAAGGCCTGCAAGACTTGCTCAGCGCGCGCCAGGTCGTCGGGACGATCGGTGAGCAGGGCTAAGCGCACCAGATTGGCGGCGGCGATGCCATTGGCGGCGGGGGTGGCATTGTCGATGTACGACCGCTCGCGCACCAGTAGGTCGTCGCTGGCATCGGTTGGGGCATTATAGTAGCCACCCAGTTCCACACTCCAGAGGAACTGATCAAACTCTGCCTGCACACGCACGGCGGCGGCGAGCCAATCGGGGGTGTTCTGCTTGGTCGCCGGAGTCAGACTAGCTTGGTGCAAGTCGAGGAGTGCTCTGATGAAGAACGCATAGTCTTCTGATTGCGCCAAGACGGAGACATTGCCCTCGTAGTTGAGGCGGTGCAGGCGATCGCCCTGCCACTGCTGTTCAAGGATGAATCGGGCTGCCCCCACTGCCAGTCGCCAGGCCAGCGACGAGTCAAAAACGGTAGCCACCCGCGCCAGACCTGAGATGGTCAAACTGTTCCAGGCGACGATCATCTTCGTATCGGTGACGGCGGGAATGCGCCCCGACCAATTGCCGCTCTTCGCTTCCTGATTGTTGCGGGCGGGGGGGAAGGTGGCGATCGCCGCGCGTGAGCCGCCATAGCGTCGCTCAAACAGCTTGTCCAGGGCTTGTGCGGCTGTTGCTGAGAGTGAACTGCCCGGCGATCGCTGCAAAACATTACTCCCCTCAAAGTTGCCGGTCGGCGTTACAGTAAATTCGGCTTGTAAAGCCTGCAACTCAGCCGCCGACAAAATTTCGGTCAGCTCGTCGTAGCGCCAGACGTGGAAAGCACCTTCCTCTGGCTCCACATCCGCCGCTGTCGCGAAGCTATCAGCATCCTGGGCGGCGTAGAAATAGCCCTCGGGCGCAGTCATCTCGCGCTGGAGCCAGTCCACCGTTCCCAACACCGCCCGCTCGTAGGCTGGTTCGGTCAGACCGCTGCTCCAGAGATCGGCGAGGTAGGTCAGGATCTGCCCATTGTCATAGAGCATTTTCTCGAAATGGGGAACCGTCCAGGTGGCATCGACGGTGTAGCGATGGAAGCCGCCCGCGACCTGGTCATAGATGCCGCCGAGCGCCAAGTCGTCACCGCGTTGTTGGGCGATCGCTCCCAGTGCGGCTGACTCCGACCAACGACTCCCGGCTAGCACCAGATTGGCGTAGGGGATCATCGGGAAGCTGGGGCGGCCGGGTTCGCTCTGGCGCAGGATCTGGCTGGCGATGCCGATCCCCTGCTGGCGTAGCTCGGCGGTGAAGGATGCGCGATCGCCCGCTGGCAACAAGGTAGATCGTTGCAATGCGTCCAGCATCTGCGTCTGCACCTCCTGCAACTTGTCCTTCTCGCGGTCGTAGAATTCGCGCACACGCTGCAAAACCTGGAGAAATCCCGGTCGATTGAAACGTGGCTCAACTGGGAAGTAGGTGCCGCCGTAGAAGGGGATGCGCTGATCCGGGGTAAGGAAAATGTTGAGCGGCCAGCCGCCCTGCCCCGCCATCATTTGCAGTGCCTGCATATAGATGCTGTCAATGTCGGGGCGCTCTTCGCGATCAACTTTGATCGGCAGGTAGTGGGCGTTCATGTAGTCGGCGATCGCCCCGTCAGAAAATGCCTCGCCCTCCATGACCGTACACCAATGGCAACTAGAATAGCCAATTGACAAGAAAATTGGCTTGTCTTCCGCTGCGGCCGTCGCAAGTGCTTCATCACACCACGGCCACCAATCAATCGGGTTCTCGGCGTGTTTGCGAAGGTAGAGGCTCTGAGTTTCGGCGAGGCGGTTGGTCATAGTTTTTTAGGCTTCCAGGAGCGAGCTGCTAGTACAAGACGGCGGAAATGAGATGCCCATTCAGGATCCGTAGGATGCCCGTATTGTCTGCACTCATAACTCAGAACTCAAAACTCAGAACTCAAAATTCCGCGTAGCGGTACTAGAGTCCATGATTGCAGGTCAGGCCCCGATACATCAGAGATTTTTCAATCAATTGCGGGTTGGGAGACGCAACGCTCCGACAACTGCCAGCAACCGCGCCAATGCTCCTGCACCCAGCGACGAAACTCCCAGCTCGCTGACAATCGCCTCAAAATCCCCCCAGTCAATCTTGCGTAGTTCGAGACGCCGGCCGGGCGGGACACAAATTTTACGCAGTTCTAGGAGTAGGTCGCCGTTCTCGGATCGGTCTTGAATCGCATGATGCAGGCGATCGCCCAGCCCGTAGAGGCACGCCATCGCCATCACCGCTCTACTTCCCCTGAAACCCAGTGACAGCAGGGTTTTTACCCAGCAAGGCTGCTGATCGCCAGTCAAAGCCGCTTAAGTCACCGCTTGCCAAGCCGTCCACACCCGCTCCGGGGTCATGGGCAGTTGGCGGAGGCGCAGGCCGGTAGCGTGGGCGATCGCATTCGCAATGGCTGGAGCGGCACAGTTCGTACCGATTTCACCAATCCCTTTCGCCCCAAACGGCCCGTAAGGATCGGCTTTTTCGATTAAGAAAACATCCAGCGGCGGCACGCGCTTGGCGAGGGGAATGCGATAGGTGCGGGGCGTTGGGTTCAGAATCTGCCCCTGCTCGTCCCACTGCAAAGCTTCGCTGAGCGCATAGCCGAGACCCATGACGATGCCGCCCGTGGCTTGCCCCTCACAGATGCGAGGGTTGATCGCCTTGCCGATGTCGAGGGCTTGGGCACAGCGGAGCACATCGACGCGGCCGGTTTCTAGATCCACTTCGACCTCGACGCCAAGCAGCGCGAAGGTGAGGGAGGAATGGTCAGCTGCAAACGCTTCCTCGACCGTCAATATCTTCTCATCAGCCTGATCGGCAAGGTCAGTGAGGCTGAGGCTAGAACCATTGGCAGCGGTCAGGCGATCGCCCACCAATTCCAGTTGAGCCACTGGAACATCAAGGAGTGAACTGGCATTTGCCAAGAGCAAATCCCGCAGCGCCCGCGCCGCTTTTTCCGTCGCTTGCCCTGAGATAAACAGCGTCGCTGAGGCATAGGAGCCCGCATCGAAGGGGGTCTCCTGCGTATCGGCTGCGATCAGGTCAATCTGACTGACGGTAGTACCGAGAATTTCTGCCGCAATCTGCCGCAGGGTCGTGTCAGAACCGGTGCCGACATCGACCGCCCCGGCGCGCATCTCGTAGCGACCGTTGCCTTGCAAGGAGAGCCGCACGGTGGCGAGGTGGATTTTTGCCAAACCGCTCGCCTGCATGGAGATCGCGAAGCCGAGACCGCGCCGTTGGTTACCGGTAATTTTCGGGGCTTGATGGGGTTGGTAACCGAGTGCTTGGGTGACCTTGGCGATCGCCTCGTCAAAACCAGCACTGCCGACAATGTGGAAGTGCTCATCGCGACCGATGAGAAATTCGTCCTGCTCATTGATCACTTGCTGGCGGCGCAGCTCGAGTGGGTCGAGTTGCAATTCTGCTGCCAGTTCATCGATCAGGGTCTCCATGGCAAAGACGCCCTGGGTCGCGCCATAGCCCCGAAACGCACCAGCGGGCATGGTGTTGGTGTAGACGGCGCGGCCGCAGTAGCGCTGATGGGGGCAGCGGTAGAGGCCGAGGGGGAAGCTGCCGGTCAGGAAGATGACTTGTTCGCTGTGGTTGCCGTAGGCTCCGGCGTTGGCGATCGCATTCATCTCCATCGCCGTGAACGTCCCCTCCCGCTTCGCACCAACCTTGAGGCGAATCTGCATGGCATGGCGGCTGTTGGTGGCAGTGAATTCTTCCTGGCGCGTGAACTGCCACTGCACCGGTTCACCCAGTTGCAGGGTGGCAAAGGCGCAGAGGTCTTCGCAGAGGATTTCCTGCTTGTTGCCGAAACCGCCGCCGAGGTTGGGCTTGTAGACGCGGACGCGATCGCGCCGCAAGTCAAACAGATCCGCAAGCAGACGCTGACAATGGAAGGGGACTTGGGTACTGGAGCGAACCGTCAGGGTGCCGTCTTCCGTGAGCCAGGTGGTGCAGACATGGGGTTCGAGATGGAAGTGCTGCACCGCCGGAAGGTGATAGGTGCGTTCGAGGATCACGTCAGCTTCAGCAAAACCAATTGCGACATCGCCGCACTGAAGCTGTACTTCGCCAGAGATATTGCGCTGGGGATCGCGAATCTGGAAGGAGCTGGCTTCATCATGCAGAATGGCGGGAACTAGGCCGGGTTCCACATCGCCGAAGAGAGGAAGCTCGCAGGCGGCGTCGCCCATTGCGACTAGAGGATCGAGGGTGTGGGGCAAGATTTCGTACTCGACTTGGATTAACTCACAGGCTTGACGGGCGATCGCCACGCTCTCGGCGACCACGGCCGCGACGCGATCGCCCACAAAGCGGACTTTGCGATCCAGCAGATAGCGGTCATGAGGATCGGGAACGGGTTCGCCGTGCCCCGCCGTGGAATAGGGACGGCGGGGCACGTCTGCGTGGGTAAAAACAGCTCGCACGCCGGACAGGGCGGCGGCGGCGCGGGTGTCGATGTTGAGAATGTTGGCGTGGGGGTGGGGCGATCGCAAAACTTGCAGATGCAGCAACCCCGGCGGCGACCAGTCGGCGGTATAAATCGGTTGCCCCGTGACAATGGCGGGGCCGTCTTGTTTCGGTAGGCTGACGCCGATTTGTGGCTGACCCGGGCTGGGGTTAGCGACGGCGGGCGATTCGTGCTCAAGGGTGCGGGCGCGCTGGATGCTTTTGACAATCGCCTGATAGCCGGTGCAGCGGCAGAGGTTACCGTCGAGGGCGCGGCGGATGTCGGCTTCGCTCTGCCAGTCGATTTGGCTGGCAGTGAGGATCATGCCGGGGGTGCAGTAGCCGCACTGGAAGCCTTGTTGGTCGAGGAAAGCGCGCTGCATCGGGCTGAGGTTGCCGTTTTCAGCCAGACCTTCGAGGGTGGTGAGGGTGCGATCGCTAGCCCGCCAAGCCGGATAGATGCAGCTATGCACAGCCTCACCATCAACCCAGACGGTGCAAGCGCCACAATCACCGCTTTCACAAACTTTGTGCACGCTCGCGCAACCTTGGTCGCGCAGCCAGGTGGCGAGGCTAGTACCGGGGAGACAGGCGATCGCGGTCTCTCGACCATTGAGGCGACAATGCATGGTTGCAGTTGATTGCGAAGGTTCTCGTTATTGTACTGGCGGTGGGAGGAGGGCGATCGCTGAAGGGTTGTCGGCGGTAGGCTGGGGCTAGCAAGTAGAGCGATTGTGAAACAGCCCAATGGGAACAGTGCTGTGATCTCGATGGAAAAGCTAACAGACGATTGCCTGCATCAGGAGGGCTGAGGAGGATCTCGAATTTCAAAGGTCTGGGGAGTACCAAAATGAGATACTTCAGTCAAGCCAAGTTGGACATGGCGTTGCGGCCATCGGGGCGCTATTGGCAAGTCGCCAATGACGAAGCGGGAAGCAGACCCTGCTGACAGATTCACAGACTGTCACCGTCGCGCTGGTGGTAGTGGAATCCACGGGTGGGATGGAGCGGGGCGTGGTTCAGGTCTTGCAGCGCCATGAGCTTGCGGTGGCGGTGATTGAGCAGCGTCGTTGCCACAGTGCTCGCAACCGCGACTGGATCAAGCAGCGGGTCAAAGCCCTCGACGAGGAGGTTGACAATCAAGATAATCGCTATATCCCTCTCCCAAGCTGGGAGAGTGACTTCTAGCTCCCCTTCGCCCAGCTTGGGAGCAGGGGTTGGGGGATGTAGACGCGCAGCGGCTGCTCGCAGAGTAGGGAACCGTAGCGCCAAAGTGGGATGCTCCCGATTGTGGGGCGATCGCCACCCACCCGGTTCCTCAGCTTGGCAATCTGATGACGGCTCATTTCGTTAGATTACTCCTAGCACAACGACCTGCACCGCTAGGGTACAGGTCGCCGTTGGTGAGCATGGAGCCGAGCAGAGTCGAACTGCTGTCCAAACCAGGTATTGACCTATCGTTCATTCACAGGTTTAGCCCCTCTGATCCTCAGGGCGGGAACCGTCGATTATCCCTGACGGTGGGATGCTCTAGCGAAGTCTTAGCCCAACTTGCTGCTAGAGGAACAAGTTAGGAGCATCCGTTGGGGTTGTGTCTGTAGCCCTTAACGGAGTCAAACTACAGACGCTCGAAACCTATGAGAGGTTTTTATTAGGCAGCAACAGGTGCAGCTTTACGAGCAAAAGGAACGATGTTGTTCGCAGTTACATTTTGTTTTGAACCTGGGATTTACGAGAGACGGCTCACTCTCGACCTGAATCACGGTTCGGCGTTCGCTAGCCTGTCGAAACCATTACGGCCCCGTGTCCCTTTATTATAACGGCGGTCAGGGAGAGCGACAAATGCTGAGGGGCCGAGCCAGCATTTACCGTTGTGAAATCCCCCTGGCAAGAAAATATGCCAAGGCTAAATGACAACCTGCTGGGCGATCGCCTCAAAAATCTCGGTCAGCTCACTCTCGGGATAATCCAAGCTAAAAATGCCATTACTCGCCAAAATCATCATTTCATCCGAGTGCGGCAAGATCCCGGCCACGGGTGCGCTGTAAATTCCCTCGACCCGTTGTTTCAGTTCACCCGGAGCGAGGATTTCCGGCACTTTGTTCACCACCAGCAACAGCTTCGGCACCTCTAGCCGCCGTGCCACATCGACCGTCACTGCTGTCCCCTGAAAATCCTGCTGATCCGGACGCAAGATCAAGATCAGCACGTCGGAAATGGCGATCGAAAGCAGCGTTTCCTCATTCAGCCCAGGATGAGTATCGATGAAGAGATAATCCAACTCTAGAATATCGATCAAATCTTGGCAGCCCTCATTGAGCAAGCCAACATCATAGCCCTCCCGTAGCACACGGGTGATCTCGCTGGCATTGATACTGGAGGGAACCAGGAAGAGCTTGCTGCGTGGCTGAGCGCGAGCGGCGAGTAGTGCCGTGACATCATGAGCCGCGTCGGCGATCCCGCACCGTCCCCACAAGTAGTCATTCAAACAGGGTGATGGCAGCTCTTGGTCAAAACCGAACAGGACGTGAACCCCCGGTGACTGAATGTCGGTGTCGATGACGCCGACCCGCTCACCGCGACTCGCGACCAGCGCCGCCAGATTGGCAACGACATTTGACTTACCCGTGCCGCCCCGATAGGAGTGAACCGAAACGATTTTGACCATGCTGTTGCTTGCCAAGGACAGTAACGCGAGCGGCACTCTGGAGTCAGAATATGACTGTCCGAACTAAAAGAGTCGATACGGCAGTCAAATTCCCTACAATTAGTAGCAAAATACTCGCGCTTTCACTACAGAGGGAGATTTTAGCAACCATGTTCAGCTTGCGAAAGCTATTCGCGTCCATCGGCCTGTCGCTGCTCTTGCTGCTGACAGCTTGTAGTGCTGCTCCCCCCTCGGATTTTCAGCAAGCCCAGCAGGAGAGCACCGAGCGGGGTGCCACCGCTGTTGTCAAGGATGCTGAGCAGGGCAGTCGCTTCAACAAATTTTTTCCGTCGCCGCAAGACGGCTACGACGTGGTTTATACCCAGGAGAAAAAGGGGTTTGCCGAAGCCAAGCTGAAGCAAAACGGTCAGGATGTTGCGATGCTAGCTGTATCTGACATTAGCAGCACGCCGACGACGGCTGACAAGTTTGCCGACAGCACCGACATGGTGGCGGGTTACCCCGTTGCCACTCAAGGTAACACTGCGACGGCGGTGCTGGTCGCGGATCGCTTCCAGGTCAAGGTGCTCTCGCGATCGCCCGACTTCAGCTCCGGGGATCGCCTAGTCTGGCTGGAAAAATTTGACCTTGACGGTATTGCCACACTCGCCAACTAAGGAGTCCCGATGAGCAAGTCAATTTTTGAGCGGGTGGATGAACTGCCCAAGGACAATGTCACGATCAAAGTCTTGCGCGCGCTCGACATCTTTCTCCCCGGCAAATGGGACAATCTCACCGGCTTCAAGAACACGATCCGTCAAGTGACGGGCGAAACCGACGCGGACTTGATTCAGCAGATTGGCGATCGCGCCGTCTGGCTCTACAATGACAAGTCCCAGGGCTACCAGCGCGCCATGTGGCTGTATGAAACCGTTGATCGCACCGACAAAGCCCTCGGCGCTGCTGCCCTAGCGAACAAGGTGGGTGAAAAAGTCTCCTGGCTCGGCTTCCTGGAAAAAATCACCCCCAAGGCCGAGAAAGCGCAAACCATCGACCTCTGTGTCAAGCTCGTGGTGGAACTAACCGCCTTTTGCCAAATCAACGGCATCCCCGGCGACAGCATCGGTGATTTTGTCAAATCCCTGGCGGACTACAGCGGCGAGTCGCTGATGCGGATGACGGCCTTGATTTGCCTCGATGCCCTGATCCCGCTTGGCCCCGACTACCTGCAACGTGCCGCCAGCACCCTGAATGGGCTGGGACCCAAGGAATTGGAGAAAAATCAAACCTTCAGTTCGGTCAAGGACTCGATTCCGGGCAAAAACTCGGCCTCGAAGCTGGACTTCATCGGTCAGAGCTTCGAGTCGGTGCAGGGCTGGATGCGCGGCTACACGGCGGATCAAAACATCACCGTCCAGCGTGTCACCAGTCAGATCGAGAAGTTTGTCGAGCTGACCGATGACAAACTCGACTATGCTGCTGCCTTCCTAGACATGGCGACCAACTACTACGAGCACACCGGCACCCAAACCCTGGCGCGGCGGTTGATCGAGCGAGCCGTTGCCGAGATCTAGCGCCAGCCCTCCGGCCGGACGGAATCCCCGCCGCCTTTGTTGGGTCATGGATCGCGTGATACCGGCAGGGTCAACGGCGGGGAACCTCAGAAACAATTCCATAGTTTTGAAGAAAAAAGCAATCACCCAGCGCCCCCCTGTATCGCTGGGCGATCATTCGGTAGGCATGGGAGACGGAGAGCGATGGCAACCATCAAGTTTCAGTTTGACCCCAACAAGGTGGTGCAATCAGCCGCATTGTTGCTGAAGCGACACGGCAAGCCCATGTCGTATCTGGGGCTGCTCAAGATGCTCTACATCGCTGACCGGCGCTCTCTCGAGTGCAGCGACCAGCCGATCACGGGCGATCGCTATGTGGCGATGGAGTATGGACCTGTGCTGAGTGGCGTCTACGACTTAATTAAGGACAAGGAAATTGGTGTCAGGGGCGCGCAGTCGCTGTGGGCCGAGTACATTGAGCGTTGTCCAAACCCAGAAAAGCCAAAGGCAAAGAAGGACTACGCTCTGCATCTTTTGCAAGACCCTGGCGATGACGATTTGTGTGACCAGGATGTGGCAATTCTTGAAGAGGTTTATCAGGAGTTTGGCAGCCTTGACCCATTTAAGGTTGTGGACTGGACGCATGACCTCCCAGAATGGGAAGACCCCCGCGAAAAAAAACTCAAAGTTACTGACATCTACGTCGATACACTGCTAGAGCTACTGGGCAGGTCTCCTGAAGAGATTGAGGAAATTTATCAGGACACAATTCGGGAGCGCTACCTTGACGAGGTTTTGAGTGGCTAGGGGAGTCCGAATTGGCGACGCATTGTTAATTAACACGCCGGGTACACCACATCTTTATGTAGCAATTGCTGAATTTCCGGATGATGACGAATACCTATTCGTCAACCTGACGACTCTGCGGCCGAACTCGGAGCGTTGCTGCATTCTTAGGCCGGGGCCTGATTTACCCAGATTTGTAAAGCATGAATCTGCGATCGCATATAGGCACGCCAGAAAGGTAAGCATCGCCCTGTTTCTGGGGCAGGTAGTTCCTGGCTCACAAGTGCCCTACGACACGTTTCCCATGCACGCGGTACAACAAATTCAACAGGGTGGCTTGCAGTCGCGGCTGCTCAACCGTGGCTACAAACGCGCTCTCAAGGGTTACCTGGACGGGTTGACCTGACTAATACTCAATCCGTATCATAAACTCCAAAAATTGCACCGTCGGGAGGAGGGTTTGAAACTCTCCCCTACGGCGTATTCTATTTTTGGGGCAAAAATCCAAACTTGGTATAGTTCCAAATCCTGTCTGTGGACTCATCTGAGGTTGTGCCTGTAAAGTCCGGATGCATCCTCATCAATCAGCAACCCCTTGCTCCTGCCGCACCCGAATGCAGTTGCGCCCCTGTCGCTTTGCCTCGTAGAGGGCGGCATCGGCGCGCGCGATCGCTCGATCAAGGCTGCGATCGCTGGTGAGCACAGCCGTCACGCCGAAGCTCGCCGTCACCCGCAAGGATGCCGCCAGTTCCTCAAAGGTCAGTGCTGCGATCGCCGCACGCAGCCGCTCGGCACGGTGTAAAAGGCAGGGGATTTCCGCATCGGCTTGCACGATGCTAAACTCTTCGCCCCCCAGACGCGCCGCGATCACTCCTGGCTCCGTCGCGAGGCAGATGCCGACCGCTTGCAACACGCGATCGCCGACGACATGACCATAGGTATCGTTGATCTGTTTGAACCGATCGAGGTCGAGCAAAATAATACCTAGCGATCGCCCACTCGCCCGAGCGACCCCCAACAGCGCCTCAGCCTGTTCATAAAAGTAGCGACGATTATAAAGTTGCGTCAGTGAATCGCGCTGCACCAACTGTTGTAGTTTGGCGTATTGCTGTTGCAGCTTCTGGACATTCATGTGGTTGGCTTTGAGCGTGGCTAGGAGTCGGCGATTTAGGTCGCTGATATAGCCAGCCGCGAAGTTCAACGCAATGATCCCCACATTATAAGTAATGCGATCGCCCATCGAATAGTGACCCAGTTCTTGCGCCAAGAGCAGCAGTAGCATGTGAAACAAGACGATGCTAATGGCCACAGTCAAGCCCACTCGCCAACCATAGGCTAGCGCTATGTAGAGTAGCAGAACTTGTAAACCAACGACGACACCAAACGAAATAACGGCTGTCTGGGTGCTGTACAAAATATAGAGCCGTGCGATCAGGTAGCCTGTCAATACCGCGATCAGGACAACTTTGGTCAAGGGCCGCTGAGCTGTCGTCGTCAAAAACTGTAAGGAGGCGTCTACGGTGCAGGAGTGAGAATGGCTAGACATAACTCAGCTAGTCGAAGCGTAGGCGGGTTTGCATGATTAGCTACGCTCTCAATATGGCATTTTTCTCATTTGTTGTCTGATCACGACTTTAGAACACCTATGCCAACGCCAAATCAACCTGAACACCTCTCGCTTTCGGCGTTGTGGAGCAATGCGACGCCATGTCATGCTCGCTTTTCTGCCCAGATTTTGGACGCGCTTCCCGCTGCTGCCCGTGCCTACCTCGGCCATGCGATCGCCCCCGATACGCCTCTCGCGACGGCGGTTCGCTTGCGAATGCACGGCGAGATTAAGCTGGAGCAACGCTGGCATCCCTTTCGTGCCCGCCAAGTGATTCACTGGCCGCGCGGCCTGATCTGGCAAGCGACGGCTTGGGTCAAGGGTCTGCCGGTGTGCGGCTCCGATCGGTTGATCGATGGTGAAGGGGTCATGGATTGGCGGCTGCTCGGTCTGTTTCCGGTCGTGAATGCGACCGGCCCAGACATTTCACGCTCAGGATTCGGCCGCGTTCTGGCGGAATTGGTCTGGTTGCCATCCGTGCTCTGTGGTTCAGATGTCACCTGGATGGGCATTGCTGACCAGCAGGCGATCGCCCGCCTCGATCTTGGCAACCACCCCACTGATTTGGCCCTCACCATCGCACCGACGGGCCGCCTCGAGCGCGTTCAGCTCTCACGCTGGGCAATCCCGATGGCGGTGACTTTCATAACTTGGACTTTGGCGGCATTGTTGAGGCTGAAGCCTGTTTTGCGGGCTACACGCTCCCCAGCCGCCTCAGAGTTGGCTGGTATCTGGGGAGCGATCGCTTCGTGAGTGAGGGGGAATTTTTTCGGGTCACCGTCACCGCCGCTGAGTTTCGTTAACTGCTCCAGCAACTGCCAATGTGCCTCACCCAAGTCAGCCCATCTGTCGCCACGGTCAGGGCGATCGCCCTCAGCTCCAGAGATCGTTGCTGAGGAGCGACCAGTTGCGTGTTCGGATCAGCAAGCTTCGATCAATCCAGACTCAAGGTTGAGTTACTCAGACTGCTCCGACGCTACCCACCGTGCGCCGCCCGCCACCAGCATCGCCTGCAAATCGGGCGTTAGCCCGGGGCCGTGGTCGAATTGCGCGCCCGCAACCTTCGCGCCACTCCAGTTGGCATTGCTGAGATTAGCGGCCAACAAATTCGCTCCTGTGAGATCCGCCCCGCCGAGATTGGCTAGCGCCAGACTCGCACGATGTAGATCGCAGTCGCGCAGGTCGGCATGACTCAACAGTGCGCCGCTCAGATCCGCCCCACCGAGGCGCGCACCTTGCAAGTTCGCCTCGCTCAGATCCGCATCACTGAAATCCGTCCCCCGCAGGTTGGTGCGACTGAGGTCGAAGCCGCTGAGATCCAGCCCCCGCAAGTCTGCCCCGCGTAGATTGCCCCCCGCTAAATCAGTCGCAGGGGTCAGTCCAGCCGCGATCGCCAGTGTCAACAAATCGGCTGTGGGTTGCGAAATCACCGCTGCCAAGTGGTTTTTTAGCTGCGACAGCGACGCGGAGCTGGCGGCAAAATCGGCAGCACGATGCGCTCGCTCACGCCGCTGCATCCAACTCAGGGCGGGCGTCAGATGCTCGCGGACGAGGAACTGAGCCAGGCAGCGCTCCAGTACCGCGTGTTGATTGGGCGTGATCTGGTGCGGCCACAGCCCTTCAGCATTGACAATCGCCAGATCAGTCGGCGCAACTACAACCTGAGCGGTCAACGTCTCATCCCCCTGCCACTGACCGAGGTGCAGGCGATCGCTCGCCCCCGCTAATACTGGCTCGCCAGACACCAAGCGGAAGTCGCATCCCCACAGCGCGGCGACTGGCGATGAGTTCACCGTAATCTGCACCAGCGCACCGCTGTCGAGGCTGAATTCAGGTGGCAGGCTGGGCTGCCAGTCGGCAGACGCATCACCCTGAATCTGGAGACAGCCACTACGCAGCGCAAACTGCACGCGACCCGCCAGCAATGATTCCCACTGGCTGCCGAAGTGCCAGGTGAGGTAAAGATCCAGCGTTTCCGTTGCGACTGGCACCGCTAGCCAAGCGAGGCGCAGACAAGCGGGATAGTGATCGCGAGCATCAAGTGGCAAAAAGGTCGGCGATTGCATAGACAAAGAGCAGTGGGAGCGCAGCGATCGCAATGAAAGGGAACGCGCTGCATCATGGCTCGTCGCGCGAGCACAGGGCATACCTTAGCATCTTGCTCCCTTGAGCAGGCGATCGCCCCCCAAAGCTTAAGATCGTTTTTAAGATAGATTACAAAGCGCTATCTCCTGTCTGCCGATGCCTGACCTGCCGCTCGACTCTGAGGCGACCGCCGTTGCGGATGCAAAACATGAGCCAGATGACTACTTTAAATATTTCCAGGAACAGCCAGGGAGCGAGCCGGGAACCCTCAGTATTGACCCAGATGCACCCCCTTCGCAAATTGCGTTGATTGATTACAATAGCCATCAGCTTGCCCAGACTTCTGAGATGGAGGCGGAGTCCTTTTCAAGTTATTTCCACGCTGATTCAGTCTCTTGGCTCGATGTTCAAGGCTTGGGCAGTGAGGATATTTTATTGACGATTGGTGAGCTTTGCCATCTGCATCCGCTGCTGTTGGAAGATGTCGTCAATGTACCGCAACGCCCGAAAGTCCAGGACTACAATGAGCATTTACTTGTGGTGATGCGGATGGTCATGCCACACCCTGATCATGATGGTTTCCGCAGCGAACAAATCAGTTTTGTCCTGGGCGATCGCTACCTCTTGACCTTTCAAGAAGAGCCGCTGGACGACTGTTTTACAGCCGTGCGCCAGCGGATTTGCGAGAATCGTGGCAAGGTGCGCCAACTCGGCCCCGATTATTTGACTTACCTGTTGGTCGATGCCGCCCTTGATGGTTATTTTCCTGTGCTCGAAGCCTATGGTGATCGCCTGGGAGACTTAGAGGAAGAAGTCACACACAACCCGTCGCGGCACACAATCAAAAAAATTTATCAACTCCGCCGCGAACTGCTCGCGCTGCGACGGGCACTGTGGCCGCAGCGCAGTGCGATCAATATCCTGAGTAGCGATCGCAGCCCCCTGATTGATCGGGATGTCCAGATCTATTTTCGCGACTGCTACGACCGCCTGATTCAATTGCTCGATCTCGTCGAAACCTATCGTGAACTGGCGGCAAGCTTGATGGATGTCTATATGTCAGCGATGAGCAACAAGGTGAATGAAATTGTCAGTCTACTCACCATTGTTTCGTCAATTTTTATTCCCCTAACCTTCATCGTCGGCGTCTACGGCATGAATTTTGAGCAGATGCCAGGACTGAGTTGGCGCTGGGGCTACTGGGCTTGCTGCGGCGTGATGTTGCTGGTCGCGGGGAGTATGCTGACCTTTTTTTGGCGACGCGGTTGGTTTGCGGTCTTTTCCTTTGTCAATCGCGATTGATCCCGGTTGCCCTATTGCGCGGCGGTCGTGAGCCACTGCTGGCGCTGCAAGCTGGCGATCGCCTCATCGGGCGTGTACGGGCGATCGCGCTCACCCCATTCCTGACCCAAGCTGAGGTAGGCCTGGTCATAGCCCCACTGCGCATCGTGTTGCTGCTGCGAGACGAAGCCAGAGCCGAGTAGGGCCAGGGCTGGCGTGCTGAAGGCGGCGGCGGCGTGCAGTGCCATGCTGGAGTTGGTCATCACCAGTTCAGCGGTAGCCAGCAGCGAAAACGTCTGGCGCAGTGACAAGCGACCAGCAAAGTTGCGAATATTGGTGCCCAGCCCAGCCAGTTGCGCGCCAAAGTCAGCATCCTGGGGGCCGCCCAAGAGGACTACATCTAGGTCAGAGCGTGTGGCCGCCAGTCGAGCCACGAGTTGCTGCCAGTTGGCCTCGCCCCAGTAGCGCGGCTCCCGACCGGAGCCAGGGGCGATCGCCACTCGTTGTCCTCTCCCCGTCCAGATTTGCTCCCCAGCGCGGCGCTCGTCCGGGGTCAGAAACAGTTGCGGTCGAGGGTCAGGCAACTCGGTCGCCCCCAATAACTCGGCAAAACCGAGCACCGCCCGACTAACCCGCTGCTGTGGATCGAAGCGAATACACTGTTGCATCGCGGCGGCCCCGCCCGCAAAGCCGCGCACGCCCAGCCGGTAGGGAATGCCAGCTCGCAGCAATAAAAGCGCTCCCCAGTTGCTGCCGAGGACATCGATGCCAATGTCAAATTGCTGGGCGGCAATCTGGGCAACGGCCTCGGAATGCTGGAGATAGTGCCAGCGATCGCGCCAGCCCTGCGGCTGCACCCCCTTGTTGAACCAGGGGGCATTGACAGTGAGAGTGCCCGACAGATGCGGATTGTGGGCCAAGATCGGCAGCGCCCAAGACCCAACACCGGCAATAATTTTCGCCTCGGGAAAGCGCTGGCGGAGTGCGGCAAACAGCGGCGTGATCACCAGCAGGTCGCCGAGGTCGTTGTTGCGGAGCACGAAAAGCGATCGCGGCGTAGTCGGTGGGGTTGACCGGCGCGGTCGGCGGCAGCTGTACGCCCAAACCCCCAGCTCAAACAATCGTGTGCGGCTGTGATAAAGCTGCTGCTTGATGGCGGTCAGGCTAGTACCGCTGCGCGGAGTTCTGAGTTCTGAATTTTGAGTTCTAAGTACTTGCAATACGGGAATCCTGGGGATTTTGAATAGGTCTCTCATTGCCGCCGTCTTGTACTAGTCCCGCTACGTGGAGTTTTGAGTTCTGAGTTTTGAGTTTTGAGTACCTGAAATGGGGACATCCCAAATATTTTGAATGGGCCTCTTATTGTCGCCGTCTGTTGTTGGTCAAGGGTTAAGCTCCGGAACTGGCGATCGCCTCAGTATACGCCACCGCCTGATTGCGTCCGGCCTGTTTGGCGCGGTAGAGGGCAGCATCAGCATAGTCGATCAAGGCTTTGGGGCGGCTGTTGGGCTGGGCAATCGTGCTGGCAATGCCGCAACTCAGGGTCACGTAGTCATTCACCTGGGACTTCACATGGGGCAACTGAGCAGCGCGTAGGGTTTCGCAGAGGCGATCGCCCACTTCCTGAGCGCTATCTAGTGCTCAGTCAAGCCTGAGGTGGGGGATAATGGAAACAGGGACTGTGATTGTTATTGAGGGTGAAAGTCAATGCCCGAAAAGAAATACATCGTGGCGCTGGCAGCAGAAGAGCGAGCCGAGTTAGCAAAAATCACCACCACCGGGAAAGCCGCCGCGTACAAAATCAACCACGCCAGAATCCTGCTCAAAGCAGACGTGAACCAGGAGGAAGGGGGATGGATCGATGCCACCATCAGCCAAGCCTTGGATATCAGCGTGTCAACCATCGAACGAGTACGGCAGCGATTCGTGGAGCAGGGACTCGAACGGCGCTTGATGACTATGAATATGAACGCCATGGTGTCTGCAATCTATTCATGCTCTCAGAACCGCTCGCGGGTTGGCGTCATGTGGCGGTCACCGAGTGCCGGAAAGCAACGGACTATGCTCACCAAGTGAAATACTTGGTGGATGAACGCTATCCCGACGCGATTAAGATTCGTCTGGTGCATGACCAGCTCAATACCCATCGACCGGCTTCGCTCTACAAAGCGTTTGAGCCGGCAGAAGCGCAGCGGCTTCTTGACAAGCTCGAAATTCACTACACGCCCAAGCACAGGAGTTGGCTGGATATGGCTGAAATTGAGCTGAGTGTCCTGGCACGTCAATGCCTCAACCGGCGCATCCCCGACCAAGAGACTTTGCAACGGGAGGTAGCGGCTTGGGAGCAACGCCGCAATGCTGAAAGTCACTGCATTGATTGGCGTTTTACGACTGCCGCTGCCCGCATTAAGTTCAAGCGTCTCTATCCATTACTTCTGTCTTGACTGAACACTAGGACTGAATTCCCAAAACAGCTCGCAGCCCCCGTCAAGCGACCCGCCAAACCAGCCCCAAGAGACCCAACCGAAACCCAAAAGAGAGCGGCGAAGAGGCGGGCAAAAAGGCCACAAAGGCTTCGGACGGCAACTCTACAACGCTAGCGAATGCCGAGAAATCCAAGCGCACCAACCCAACCAAGGATGGCTGGTTGATTACAGATGACCCTTACGTCATCCAATATCGAAGAACAGTGCTGTACGCCCAATTGCAGTTGAACGAGATGGGCAAAAGCTGGTTGTAGAAGTAAAAAGCTCTATTGGCGCAGCAAAAATACAAGATTTGAAAGAGGCCCTCGGTCAGTATGACATCTACCGCTACCTTCTAGAAGCAATAGCCCCAGAGCGTGAGTTATACATCGCTATCAGCAACGCTGTTTGAAAAGTCTCAAGGAGGTATAAAAGCCTACTCGGTAGGGGCTAAAGTTACTGACAAAACTAGCAATTTCAGCATCAGCCCCCGTATATTGCGTGACTGTCTTGGTATAATCGGCTACCTGGTTACCCCTTGCAAACAGCCACCCATACTCTCAATCAGCAGCACCACTTCTTGTTGATTGATGATGGTTCTAGCAGTACAGCTCATGGTCGCCAGAATCTGCGCCTGTCCACCTCGCTTGCAGATTGATCAGCTGACCGGTGGGTAAATAGCTCTGGAATTTGCCGGCGTCGGCAAGCACTACAACCAAACGGAGGGGATAATCGGCCTGACCTGGAAAACTTGACCACGGGACTGCGATGTCGAGGCAGTCGGCGAGTATGACGTTGGCTTGGCATTGGCGTGGCTGCCACTCGTAGCGCTCGTTCGCTTCCTCAAACCAACAACTTAGATCCGCGAGTCGCAGGCCGAGATGGTGGTGGAACAGGTAGTTCAGTGGGGCAGTGCTGGGTAAATTGGCGAGGGGGGCCGGGCTGTTATACATCGTGACGCCGGGATAAAACCAGAGCAGATGGATTTCGGTCGATGGGTCACGCCGCAGCGGGGATGTGTGATCGAATTCAAAGCGTAAGTAAAAATTGTCGCTGTTGACACCGTAGAGCAAGCTGGCGCAAGGGGGGCGATCGCTCTGAGCATTGCGCACACTACCACAGGCAACACGACCGGCATCACGCCAGTCATTCCCACCACGCCTGCCGTCAAGCGTTGGGCGGATCGGAGCCTTGGGCGCGCGATCACATGATTCCACGAGACTGTCCTGTTGACTGGACTGCGAGCCGCGTACCGACTCGGAGCGGCGCTACCGTTTGCGGGGTTGCATTGGCTCGCCTTGAGCCTAGTATAAAGCCGCCGAGGGTAACCTCTGGCGGCGAATAAATAAAGTATTGGGAGGGCGCTCGGAGCAGGCAGAGTCGTCTGGAGTGAGTGCCAGAAGTAGCCCGTGCGTCAATTAATCACTTGTTCAACTTCGGCAATCTCGGGGATGAACTCGCGTAGGCGGCGCTCAATCCCCATCTTCAGGGTCATCGTCGAGCTAGGGCAGGAACCGCAGGCTCCTTGGAGGCGCAACTTGACGATCGGGCCGTCAATTTCAACTAGCTCGACATTGCCGCCATCCGAAATTAGGTAGGGACGCAATTCATCCAAGACTTGCTCGACGTTGTCGGGTGTCAGTGCCATCGTTGTCATAGGAGCCTTCCTTACTACGAAATACTGAATTCAGTGTAGGTGACTCTATCGTAGCGTGCTTGGCGATTGGGCTAGCACCGCTACGCGGAGTTTTAAGTTTTGAGTTCTGAGTTTTGAGTTCTGATACCCAGTCCGGATTGTTTTGCCCCCAGAATGGGTGCAGTAGGGGAAGGTTTCAAACCCTCTCTGGATGCCTGCAATCCGGGCATCCTATGGATTTTGAATGGGACTCTCATTTCCGCCGTCTCGCGCGAGCCGCTCAACCCGAAATCTCGGTGGGGTCAATCGCGAGCCGCCGCTGGTCAGGAGGCCTCGTCGGTCTCGGGACTGGTGCTGGGCGGAAAGGAGAATGTGAATACGGCGCGGGGATTCTGGGCATCGACGTTGCCGGTGACTTCACGGCTTTGCCCGTCAATCAGTAGTTGAATCGTGAAGGGAATCGGGGCTTCTGCGGCTTGGCAATATGCAAATAAGTTGACATCAATGGTGTAATCGCCGTCCGGTGCGCCGCCGGTGGGCCAAAAGACATTTTCCACGGGCGTCGAATCTTGTTCAGCACAGGCGGCGTTGGCATCAACATCGAGTTGCCCCCCGGAGGCAATCGAGTTGTTTTCATAGTTGACGCGCTCACCGCTGGGATCGGTGACACCGAGGTCGAGGTCGTCGAGCGTTGACCAGCGCAGGGTGACTTGGACATCGCCTGTGCCGAGCACTGGTTCCTCACCACTATCGCTCTCGATTTCCACGGCGGGCGGGGTTGGACAGAGGCGATCGAGGTCAATAAACTCGCCGTCCTGCTCGACCATGAAGCAGCCGGGGTGTTCTTGGGAGGAGCTGGTGGCGCTGAAGAATAATAGTGAGCCAGCAGCCGTCAGGAAAATCAGGGGTTTGGAGCAGTGGGCGATCGCTATTTTTGTCGAGCGAACCGGGTTTTTCACAGTTCTCCAAGCTGGTACCGATGCCAACCAAATGATGGTTGGCCTGATTATACCGAGTCCTGTCAGCGATCGCGTCATCGCCAGCTAATCGCCAACCTGATCGCTAAGTGGCCGGTCGGGCGCGGATGTCCACGAGCAGCGGTCGGTGGTCAGAGTCAATATGGCTCCCTGTATAGACATTCACAGCCTCAAGTCCCTGACTCAGCAGACAGTGGTCGATGGGGATCGAGAGCAGTAACGTCAACCAGCCGGGAAGCCGCCGATAGGTTCCTGGAGTCGGCCAAGTGGGCAAGATTCCGAAGCCCTCGCGCGCATTGTGCAAGCCGGTTCTTTGAGCGAGGCGACGGTAATAGGGAGACCACATGGTCGTGTTCAAATCGCCGGCTAGAATAATTTGATTCTCTAGAGTTGCCAGATACTCGCTGATGCGCGCCAGTTGCTGGTTGCGGGATTGAAAAAAGCTGGGCTTGGCGGGCGGCAAGGGATGAGTAGCGAGCAAGGTGACGGGCTGAGCGGCGATCGCCAGTTGCGCGATGACGCTAGCGTTGCGCTCGGTGCCAAAAAATTCGACTCTGGCATTGCCCAAGGGCTGCTTGCTGTAGACGAGCAAACCGAGATTGTAGGGGTTACTTCGACCTGAGGAGTAGGGGAGGCGATCGCCCAGTTGATCCAGTTGTGCTTGCCAAGTGTCGTCCACTTCCATAAAGATGGCGACATCGGGGTCTTCGGCTCGCACTAAGCTCAGCACTTTGTCGTAGCTGGTGTTTTGCGTATTGATGTTGGCGATCAGGACGTGCCAGTCGGCAGTGTGTCTGGTTGGGAATAACCTAAGTGGCGGCCAGTACCAGGGCAAAATCTGCAACGAGAGGGTGACCACCAGGAAGAGACCGGCATAAACCGGCCACTTGCGACGCAGCAGGAACAAAATACCGAGCAAGATGAGGGCGATCGCCCAATACTGCACCTGGAAATGTGAAAAAACTTCCAGATAAAGCCGCCAGCCGTAGCGTGAAGTGAGGTGGGCAAAGGTGACCACGAGAGCGATCGCGCCAAGCAACAGCCCTGCTGCCAATTTTGTCAAGCAGGACATACTAAAATCCCCAAAATCTTCTGTACAATCGGGAACCAAGCCCACGATAACGGAGATTCAGCAAAAAACAGAGCCACATTTCTACTTTTTTGCTGGCTAGTACCGCTACGCGGCATTCTGAGTTTTGAGTGCCTACAATCCGGGAATCCTATGGATTTTGAATGGGCATTTCATTGAGGGTCTTCGATTTCTGGGGTATAGAGACCGGATTGAGTATGAGTTCGCCCCTACCGACAATGATGACGTTATTGACGCTGTGTTGTACTAGGGCAACCACTGCGGCTGAAAGCCGTTAAAAGGCAACTGTTCTAGCGCCAGGTTAGCATCAGCCGTGGGCAACTCAGCCGAGGTCAGCAGCAACCAGAGTTCCCCGCTGGCGATCGCCGCCCCCGAATCAGTCTGGAGCACCGTTTCGGTTGACGAGTCACTCTCGGTCTCGATCTGATCAAACAGTAAACCGAGACCATCGGGAGCCAGGCTGAGGTGAATGTCCTGATAGGCCGGGAGCGTCATCAGCGGGATCATTTGTTTGGCGTCGGTGTCGATGGCGGCGATGTAGGGTTGTTCGGCATATTCCTCGCCTTCGAGTAGCTCCGTAAGCAAGCAGTAGAGCTGGTCACCACTCGGCGCGAACTGGCAATCGAGCACCGAACCCGTCGTATCAAGCAATAGCTCTTGTAGTCCCTGGTTCGTGACCAGATAGAGCGATCGCGTAAACAACTTCTCAGGATCATCGCGGTTGAAGTCCACCATCACCGCTGCCGTACCGTCGCGCCGGAAGCCGAGGATCAAGCCAAAATCGGGGAGGAAATCCAGTGGCTCGCGCTCCGGATCTAGCGGCAGCACGGCGATGCCTTCGCCCTTGGTCGTCGCCACAGTTTGGTTGTCTGGCGCGATCGAAAAGACGCCACCAGCGCTGTCGCTGAGCAGGACGGGCGGGCGATCGCCCGCGATCGTCCACAGTCCAAAATCACTGGGATCTTCGCGGTTAATCCGCTGCACGACGATCGTTTTACCGTCGGGCGAGAGGTCAAAGTTAAGATTTTGATAGTCTTGATTGTCCAGCACCAGCTCTGGCGGGGCGTCTGGTGGCGAGTCAGCGCCGATGCCGGTGGCAACGCGGTAAAGCTGTTGTGCCAAGATCCCCTCCTCAGCCTGAGCGCGAGCGACAGCGCTGAAGAGCAGTTGCGAGGCGTCGGGGTAGGGCTTGAACTCCGTCGCGATCAGTTCCGGCGGGGTTAGGACTCGTTTTTCCTGAGCAGTGAGGTTGTAGAGCACCAGTCGTCCGCGCTCGTCCCCGTCCAGCCCAATATAGACGAAGGCACGATCTGGGGTGCGAAACTCGGCTTGGAAGGGCTGCACCGTCGCGCCCCGCTCTTGGCTGCGCGCAAACTGCTCGCGCGCACCCGCCAGTTCGAGCTGGTAGGTGTTGCCATAGGGAGCGGGAAAATCGAGGGTGTAAGCGAGGCGACGTCCCGCCCAACTCACTTTCCCCGGCAGGGGTTCATCGAGATCGGGCTTGGTAGGAACGGCGATCGCCAGATTTTGCTCGACGCTCTCGCGATCCATCGGGCGACTGAATTTGAGGATGAAGGCAACATCATCAGCCCGGACGAGGCGATCGCGCCAACTGAACTCGCGCACGCGCGGCGCGGCACTGACGAGGCAGCGGTGGCTAGTGCAGAAGCTGCCGCTGAGCACCAGCAGGAGAATGACGAGCGACAAGCCCGCCACACTCAGTATGGCAACGCGATCAAGCGGCGTCAGTCGAGACCAGCGCAAGCGAAGAAGCATAGTGTGAGTCAGAGCGTAAGATTCAGGAAATATGCGGCTAGTACCGCTACGCGGAATTTTGAGTTCTGAGTTTTGAGTGCAGACAATACGGGTATCCTACGGCTCCTGAATGGGCATCTCATTTCCGCCGCCTTGTGCTAGTACATACAGGCGGAAATGAGACACCTATTCAAATTGGCTGAAAGCCCTGAGAATCAAAGCTTTCTGACCGCTGTTCGTGAAGCATCCCGGAGTGATTCATGCTGCCTTCTGACCGCCGCGCCGCGCGACTAATCTTCGATCTGCACTTTGTTGCGGTAGAAGGCGACGTAGCCCTCGATATTTTTCGCGCGTTCCTTGGCTTGGGGGTAAGTCCAAGCGGCGTCTTTGATCTCTTGACCGTTGACGACGAGGTTGTAATAACTCGCCTGACCCTTCCAGGGGCAGCTCGTGTGAGTGCTGCTGGGGGTGAAATAATCCTGGGCGATCGCGCTGGGCGGGAAGTAATAATTGCCCTCGACACGCTCGCATTGGTCGCTCGCGGCGACGACAGTTCCGTTGACAGTAGCCTTTGGCATGAGTGAGATCGATGAGGAAACGCATTAAGTTTAGAGGATCGCGGGTTGAGTCGCCAACCGACTGGGGTTGCAGTGACTTCTGGGTACGGCATAACAGAGCGAGAGCAGGGATCTGAAGCCAAAACTGGGTCTGAAGTCGCTTCGCCTCTTGCCAAGCCGCACATTGCTCAGCCGTGAACACTTCCTGAGCAGGAATCTGCCACACCTGACGGTGCTCTGACGCCCAGGCACTCACCAGTTGCAAGGACTTTGATGCCTGCTTCACGGTCATAGGAGCTACGGACGGTAAGGAACCCCATTGGGCAGATCGAGAAAGGTTTTGAAGCCCATCGGCTTTCCCTTGACCATGGCGTTTCCTTTTATGGCACTAGATAGGATAAAAACACCTAATCCACTCAAGAACCATTCTTGGTTATCTGCTACCCACTGGAATAACTTGCTCATGCGCATCTGTTGGGACGCTTTCTAATTGGTTCTATTCAGTTCAGTTCCCAATCCATTTAAATTGACTGAGGCTTCTGCTTACGGAACAGTTCAACGTGCTTGTTGGAGAAGGCGTTGTCAGTAGTAGCACTGATGCTATACGGTCAGCGTCCGAGCTTCTGGCGCAGGCGGGTCACCAGTAAGTCCAGCTCCGGCAGGCGCAAGAGCAGGGCTAGGCCGCCGAAGAGGGCGATCGCACCCCACTCGCTAACCCCAACTCGAGACTCAGCAGCCAAAAACTCTCATTACCCAGCCAACGCTCCCAACCCCAACTGATGCCCCAAGCCGCGAGACCGGCGATCGCCGCACACCCCGAAAGTGCCGCGAGTAATCCTCCCCACTCCCCAAGCGGCAAGCCCTGCAAGCGCCGCTGCAAGATGTAGAGCAAAATCACCATGGAAATAATATTGACGCCGATCGTTGCCATCACCAGCCCCGGCGTCTGAAAGGCATTCACCAAAAAATAGTCCAGGATGACATTGAGAAAAATATTAGCAATGCTGATCCGAAACGGGGTATTGCCGTCGCCCAAGGCGTAGAAAACGCGCACCAAAACATCCCGCGCCAAATAGAAAAAGAGTCCAAATCCGTAGGCGGCTAGTACTGGGGCAACTAAGGCAGAAGCCGCGGCTTGGAAGGCGAAGCGCTCGTAAATCAGCCGCACAATCGGTTGCGACAAGGCGATGAAAATTGCCGTAAGCGGCAACATCGTCAGGGCAGTCAGCACCAGGCCCTGACGAATCCGTAACTTGAGTTCGGGCTGCTGCTCCGGCGTCGTTAGCCGCGAAAAAATGGGCAGAAAGGGAACCAGGATGGTGTTGGAAATGATGCCGAGCGGCGTCAGCGCCACAAAGTTGGCATAGCGCATCGCGGCGGCGGCACCCGCGATGTAGGAGGCGAAGAATAGGTCGGTGTAGACATTAATATGCAGCATCCCTGACGACAGGGTTGCCGGAACCATCACCTTGACGACATCGCGAACCCCGGACTGACCCCAGGCGAAGCGCAGGCGCAGGCGACCGAGACCGGCGCGCCACTGCGCAACTACTTGTGCTAGCCACTGCCAGATGCCGCCTGCCAAGGTGCCGCCCGCCAGTGCCAACGCCCCCAAGCGCGCATACTCAGGCGCATCAATGGCATCGCCCAGATACCAGACCAGGAGACCGATGCTGGTCAACACGGCGACGCTGGAGAAGAGGGGGCTGACGCTGGGGAGCCAGTACTGGTCGGCGGCATTGAGCGTGCCGAAGCCGATGCCGATCAGACCCGCCAACACGGCGAGGGGGGCCATGATTTGTAATTGCTCGATGGCGATGCGGCGCGTCACGTCATCTAAGCCAGGGGCGAGCAGGTCGATGAAAAAACCGGCAAAGAGGACGAGGGCGATCGCCACCACCAAAAGCACCGCACTGACCAGCGTCGTCACGGCTTCGACGATCGGTGCCGCTTCACGGCGATCGCGCTTCGCCAGCACACTGACCAGAGCACTGTGGAACGGCCCATTGATGCCGCCGAGGAGAATCAGCAAGAAGCCGGGAATCACATAGGCGTAGGCGTAGGCATTGACTACCGGGCCGACCCCGAAGGCGGCGGCGATCGCCTGCTCACGAAACAGACCGAAGACCTTGCTAATCAGCGTGGCGAGCGCGACGATGCCAGCGATTTGGGTCAAGGAGCGGGAAGGTTTGCTCACGGGGCTGAAGTTGAAAGGAGTTGCAGGGCACGCCAGTCCTCATCATGCCACGCCGCGCGGCCCTAGACGGCGGGCAGCGCGGCGGCGAGACGAGTGAATAAGTCCTGTCGCCACTGGGCTTCGCGGCGACGCTCGGTACGAACTTCCAGCAGGCGCACGCCCTGGCGCGGCAATGCGGCCAACAACTGGCGAAATTGCTGCTCATCGGCAATGAGGTGATAGTCAATTCCATAGGTCGCGCAGAGTTGCCGGAAATCTACGGCCTGCGGGGTTGCGAAGTATTCTTCAAAAGGCGGGTCGAAAGCAGCGATCGCCAACCACTCAAAGATCCCGCCCCCCTGATTGTTGATCAGCACAATCGTCAGACTGCCGACGAGCTGCCGCGCACTCAAGAAGCCATTGGTATCGTGGAGCAGGGCGAGGTCGCCGGTCAGCAAGACGGTCGGGCGATCACTGCGATGCGCCAACCCCAACGCCGTCGAGAGCGTGCCGTCAATGCCATTCGCCCCGCGATTGACAAACGGTTGCAAGCGTCGCGAGTTGAGCGGCCAAAAATATTCCACATCACGCACGGGTGAGCTGTTGGCGATCAACAATGGCGTTGCCTCGGGCAACACTTGTGGCAACAGCGCGGCAACTTGGCTGTCATTCAGTTGCTCCAGTGCCTGCAATTCCTGGTCGAGGAGCTGACGGGCCTGAGTAGCGATCGCCAGCCACTGTGCCAGATAAAGACTCGATGCCTGTGCGATGCGCGAGCGAGGCTCCAGATTTTCGACGCTCACCGGCAAATGGATGACGCGGCCCTGCAAAGGATCGAGACTCTCAGCCCCGGTAGCAACCAGCCAGCGGGGCGGATCAAACCGCTGCAACCAAGCCCGCAAGATTTTGCTAGTCGGCAACTCGCCGATTTGAATCACCCAATCGGGGACTAGGTTCGCGGCTTGCTTGGAATTTCGTAGGATGAGATCATAGGTGCTGACCAAGTAGGGATTGAGCGCCGCCTGATGACGGAGGGGCGAGAGCGCATCGGTCAGCACCGGCCAACCGAGACCAGCGGCCAGTTCAGCCACAGCGCGACAGTAGGCTTCTGGTTGCAAAGGGTGTGCGAGACCGGCAACGATCAAGCCTCGGCGCTCGGCTTGCCAAGCTTCCGGCCAGGGTAAAGACGGTTGCGGCAAAAGGGGCGGGGCGATCGCGGCGAAAAAAGCTTCCGTGTCAAATTCTGCGATTTGCGTCAGCCGATCAGGGTCAGAGAGCGGGGCAAGGGGTTCACGCAGCGGCACGTTGAGATGGACAACGCCCGGTTGGGGACACAGCGATCGCTCCCAAGCCTGCACCGCCATTTGTCGCAGATAGCACAGGCGATCGCTCGTAATGTCCACAGTCGCCAACTCCGCCTGCCAGTTAGGATAGTGGCCATACAGCTTGATCTGGTCAATCGTCTGACCGGCGCGGCAATGGCGCAGCTCCGGCGGACGGTCAGCGCTGAGGACTAACAGAGGAACCTGGCTGAGACTGGCCTCGATCACGGCTGGGTAAAAGTTGGCTGCCGCCGTGCCCGAGGTGCAGATGAGCAAAACTGGTTGCCCGGTGCGTTTGGCGTTGCCGAGGGCAAAGAAGGCAGCCGAGCGCTCGTCGAGGATCGCGATCGCCTCGACGCCCGGATGCTGGGCACTGGCAACAGTGAGCGGTGTGGAGCGTGAGCCGGGAGAGATGATCGCTAGCCGCAAGCCGAGGCGATACCAGGTTTCAAGAAGTACGGCGGCCCAGAGGCTATTGGCGTTGCGGAAGTCTAAACCCATGATGGCGGTGGGTTGAAGTCATGAGCTGGGTTACTGAGTCATTGGGGGATTTCGCTTAATAGCCGCATCATCAATTTCTGAGAATTGAAACTCTTGTAATTCTTTACTATTAGCTGGCGTACCGTCACGCTTTTCGTCGCCGTCGCTTGCTCCTTCATCAACATCAGGCCAGCCCATTGCCTAACCGTAAGTTACCACCCCGCTCAGTCCATCACCATCCACAACAGAAGCCGGGTTTCTGCGAGCAACCCAGCTGCTAAAGTGCTGCATTCATTACAGCAACCCAGTTTCTGAGTTAGCGGGTGGGCAAGATTGAGCGCTTCTCAGCAGACGAAAAACCAGGTTGCTCGTCTGGCGCGCTCGGGCGATGGGAGCAGTCATGCCGAACGCGGTAGCCAGAAATCTTTAGGGAATCGAAACTCGCGGTCAATCGCGGCGATCGCTCGCCATAATGAGCCTAGCGAGCCTTGTCGGCTAGCATTGCTGCGACTTGCAACGACTACAGGAGCGATCTCATGGCGAAGACTCTGCTGGAACAACTGCGCGACATGACGGTGGTGGTCGCGGACACAGGCGACATCAACGCGATCCAAAAAGCCAAGCCCCGCGATGCGACGACCAACCCTTCGCTGATCGCAGCGGCGGCGCAGATGCCGGAATATCAGGAGATTGTTGACGATACCCTGACACAAGCACGGCAGGACTCCGGTGCCGATGCCGCCCCCAAACAGGTGGCGGCGCTGGCCTTTGAACGGTTGGCGATCGCCTTTGGCAAAAAAATTCTCGACATCATCCCCGGTCGCGTCTCCACCGAAGTCGATGCCCGCCTCTCCTACGACACCGAGGGCACTTTGGAGAAAGCCCGCTACCTGATTTCTGAATACGAAGCGGCTGGCGTCTCGCGGGAACGGATTTTGATCAAAATCGCCTCAACCTGGGAAGGCATCCGGGCGGCTGAGACGTTGGAAAAAGAAGGGATTCACTGCAACTTGACGCTGCTGTTTGGGCTACACCAGGCGATCGCCTGTGCCGAAGCTGGCATCACCCTCATCTCCCCCTTCGTCGGACGCATCTTGGATTGGTACAAAAAAGAGACCGGTCGCGACTCCTATCCCCCCACCGAAGATCCGGGCGTGCAATCGGTGACCGAGATTTACACCTATTACAAAAAGTTTGGTTATGCAACGGAGGTGATGGGTGCGAGCTTTCGTAACCTTGAAGAAATCACCGAGTTGGCCGGTTGCGACCTGCTGACCATCTCACCGAAGCTGATCGCCCAGCTCGATGCCACCATAGCCGACCTGCCCCGCAAGCTCGATCCCGACAAGTCGAAACAGGCTGATGTCGCCAAGATCGTCATGGATAAGGCGACCTTCGACCAGATGCACGCCGACAATCGCATGGCGTCTGAAAAGCTGGCCGAGGGGATCGCGGGCTTCACCAAAGCCTTGGAAGCGCTGGAGCAGTTCCTGGCGAAGCGGTTGCAGGCACTCGAAGGGGGCGATCGCACCGTTCACGCGGCTGAAGACCTCTTCTCGGCCTATGACTTCGATGGCGACGGCTTCATCACCCGCGAAGAGTGGGGCGGCACGGATGCGGTCTTCGATGCTCTCGATGCCAACCACGACGGCAAAATCTCGCCCGAGGAAATGGCAGCAGGGATTGGCGCGTTGCTGGCAACAGCTTAACGACTGCAATTCTCGCAGGCTCAGCGTTGCGGCAAACAAGCAAGATCAGCCGAAACGCTGACCAATTCCGATGAGGGACGAAGAAGCACCAAACGCTAGCTGCCTAGGCATTATGGTAGACCTTGCCCGGAAAAAGACAGCCTGCCTTTGCGCTAGCTTTGGCCTAGCTCATCAGCGCCAAGACAACCTACTCATCTTGACGGTTGCACCAAAGCTCGATCGTGCCACGGCGATTGATGATTCAGAATCAACGCACACAGGGTAGTACGGATTGCTTGGCTGCTGCCCCGTTCGGGTTAAGTGGGGTCGGCATCGGGTGGGGGTCGGCTTACAATGGTCAACTGAAACGGGCGGCGAAACGGAACGCGCCGCTGATGTTTGCCGCACCGGCAAGGAGCAACCGCCGTGGAATCCCGCTACACCCCTGCCGAGATCGAACCAAAATGGCAGCAGCACTGGGCTGAACTCGGTCTGGATCGCACGCCTGAGGAGCGCGATCGCCCGAAGTTCTACGCGCTGTCAATGTTCCCGTACCCCTCTGGCAGCCTACATATGGGGCATGTACGGAATTATGTGATTACCGACGCGATCGCCCGCCTAAAACGAATGCAGGGTTACCGCGTGTTGCACCCGATGGGCTGGGACGCCTTCGGGTTGCCAGCCGAGAATGCGGCGATTGATCGCGGCGTGCCACCCGCCCAGTGGACATATCAAAATATCGAGCAAATGAAGGCGCAACTCCAGCGCCTCGGTCTCAGCCTCGACTGGGAGCGCGAAGTCGCCACCTGCTCACCCGACTACTATCACTGGACGCAGTGGATCTTCCTGCAATTTTTCCACGCCGGTCTGGCCTATCAAAAGGAAGCAGCGGTGAACTGGGATCCCATCGATCAGACCGTCATTGCCAACGAACAAGTCGATGCCGACGGTCGCTCCTGGCGCTCCGGCGCACTGGTCGAGCGGAAACTATTGCGCCAGTGGTTCTTGAAAATCACCGACTACGCCGACGAACTGCTTGCAGACTTGGACAAACTTGATGGTTGGCCCGATCGAGTGAAAGCCATGCAAGCCAACTGGATCGGCAAGTCTGTGGGCGCGCGCGTCGAGTTCCACACCGAAGCAGGCGACGCGATCCCCGTCTTCACCACCCGACCAGATACACTCTGGGGCGCGACCTTCATGGTGCTCTCGCCGGAGCATCCCTTGGTGGCGTCGATTACCACCCCTGAGCAACAGGCAGCAGTAGCGGCGTATCAGCAAGAAGCCGCCGCCAAGAGCGACCTCGAACGCACCGCCGATGATCGCCAAAAAACCGGCGTCTTTACTGGCGGCTACGCCATTAATCCCGTGAACGCAGCCAAGATCCCGATCTGGATCGCCGATTATGTTTTGGTGGACTACGGTACCGGCGCGATTATGGCTGTGCCCGCCCACGACCAGCGCGACTTCGAGTTCGCCCAGAACTTTGGTCTGGAGATTAAACCCGTCGTCTTCCCATCAGATGCCGATCCCGCGAGTGCCGACCCCCTCACCGAGGCCTACAGCGACAACCAAGGTGGTATCCTCCGCAACTCGCCCCCCCTCGACGGTCTGACCGTACCGGAGGCGAAAAAGCGGGTGATTGCCTATCTAGAGGAAAAAGGGATCGGCACGGCGCAAAATAATTATCGTCTACGCGACTGGCTGATCTCGCGCCAGCGCTACTGGGGCGCACCGATTCCGATTATTCACTGTCCGAGCTGCGGCGCGGTGCCGGTGCCAGAGGCGGATTTACCGGTGCAGTTGCCAGAAAATGTTGAGTTCAGCGGCGCGGCCCTCGCCATTGGC
>JAAUTY010000120.1 GCA_012031265.1 Spirulinaceae cyanobacterium SM2_1_0
ATTCTCAGTGGAAGATTGGCAAGGCAATCAAAATAAAGGTTCTGTGCAACCAGCTAGGGAATGGCAACAGATTGAAATAGCGATCAATCAACTTGATGGTAATCATCGAACCTTAGTCACCCTAGAATCAGAGGGTGAAACCCACATGGCGATTGGCGGAGGAGAAGACAAGTATTTAGTCTACTTAACGTTTGATAATGAGCAGTTTCATTATGTTGTTGAGCCTTCTAATCCAAATGGAGATGAGAGTTTGGTAGTTGGAGGACAAGTGGGTATCTATCCTGCCAAGTTGTGTGTAGATAAAGATACAGCAATGAAAGCTGCTAAGACATTTGCAGAACTTGGTGCAATGGAGAAGTCAGTGATTTGGGAACGAGATGGGGTTGCTGAGCCAGTCTAGTCATGTGAGTAGCGCGGCACAACAACCCCCTTGCAGCGGACGGAATGAAGATCTTGGTGAAGATACAAAGGTTACTTGCCGCCGCTGAAGGGGAACGTTAAGCAGTAAAACGAATTGGAGCTGACGAACGGGTTAAGGCAAAGCGTTGCCCGGTTCGCGCTTAGGAACTTGCGGGCGAAGTTGCCTCTTCCTGAACGCTGTCCCGCTTCAGCCAACCGGTGAGCCAAGCGGTGAGGATGTGGACTAGCAGGCCGAGTGGGCCAGCGAAGAGGCAGAGGAGGAGCGAGTGAATCGTCCAAACGCCGGTGCGCTGTCCTTCGAGGTAAACCCAGCGTCCGACGAAGAGATCCATCGTCAGAAAGTGTACCCAACCGGTCGCGGCTGCCTGCTCTTCACTAAAGAAGCGGGCAATATCGGCGAGCTGCGGATTGGCGAGCGCGGCGGCGGCGTCACTGTTCAGCGTCCCGGCAATCAGGTAGACGTAGAGTCCGGCGAGCACCACGAAGGGCAGTCGTGAGCCAATCACTTTCTGGGTGACGCCCCACTGCGGCAACAGAATCATCAGTGCCCAAAACGGCAACACAAAGAGATTGGCACCACTAAAAATCAGTTCCGTAATATTCATGACTGCCATTCAAAAAAATAATGTGTTGTTGTTTGAACCCGGTCTCGGTCATGAGTGTGGCGATCGCGCCCCCGCCCAGACCGTCATAATTCCCACGTCCCTGTAAATGAACGAATGATGGAGACATTTTCCGCCATTTTGCGGATTAATAAACAGCAATTTTCCGAAAAGTGTCGTCAGGCCTGTGAAGCCAAAAAGTTAGCCAATTTTCTCCAGGGTTTTCCGGAGCGCGAAGGTTGCCCTGGTAAAGGTAAATGGTAGATGCACCCTGGTTGATTCCCCGGCTCATACGAGCTGGGTTTTTCTTTTCTGGAGAGAAATTAGGGGTGACCCCCCCCGGGAAAATTTTGGCTTTTGAGTCTCTAACTCTCCGGAGGTTCCCCCGCTGCAAACGTACAAGGGAATGGTAGATGCACCCTGGTTAATCCCCCAGCCCACGGGCTGGGTTTTTCTTTGGCCGGTGAATTGAATCTGGTTGCGCTAAGAGTTGGAGGCGATCGCCATCTCGCGGAGCTGCTCGCGAATCATCTCAACCCGCTGGCGGTTCGCCCCTAGGTCAGACTGCCCCAGCCGCGACGCCGAGCGGACGTGGATCACCTTGGCGGCGGGGTCGAGGTAAAACTCCACGTCATCGATGAAGCCCATCAATTTGCTCTTGAACTCGGCGTAGAGATAGTTGTCGGTCATCTTGATAATCTTGGTGCGCTCCATCGCCTCCACTACCTTCCGCAGATCCGCCAGCGGCGCAGCTGGCAGGGGGGCAATCTTCGCTTGAGAGTCCTGACTCTGGCTGTTCACACAGTTGGGGGTACCGGGACAAGCCTTGAGCTTGCCATTTTTGACCCCCAGATTCGTCGGTCGCTTGCCCGAAAACATGGTTTTTCTCCGCTGGAACGCTATTGCCCATTATGGACAGATTCCTGATTCCAGGAAAGGGGCGGCGGGGATCACTTGGGGGTGATTGGGCCGCAGACGTTCTAGGGCTGGGGGGGTAGCGTCTCGACGGCCCGCGCTCGCGTGGAGCGACGCGAGCGGCTGCGGAGGATGAGCCAGACGATCGCCGCGATCGCCAGCCAGTAAGGACTGTAGACTAGCAGCCACAGGGATAGCTTCAGCAAACCGAGCGTGAAGCGGCTGACAGAATGGCTGGCACTTTGCCAGGTATTGCCCAGTTGGGTAGCGATCGCCGGGGTCTCGGGGATTGCCGTTCCCGCAAGTTGGAATTGCACATTGACAGTTGAGAAGGCGACGCGATTGCTCAGATCCTGGCGCTGGGCCTCGATGCGCTCGATCTCAGCGCGGGTGTTGTTCAGCTCTTGCGCCACCTTCAACACATCGGCGACGGCCCCAGTGCGCTCCATGATCCCCAGCAAGGTTTCCTCCGCTTTCCGCAGATTGCGGACGCGCGCCGCGAGATCGACGAGTTGATCACTGACATCCTGGGCAGTCAGGTTTTGGCGCTCAACGGTTCCCAACTCGCTCAGCGCCTCGACGAAGGCATCGAGATTTTGCTGCGGGACACGCAGGCGCAGGTTCGCCTCGAGCGGTTCGCTGGCGTTGTCCGGCTTGGATAGATTTAACTCAATGACATCGCCCTGCTGACCTCTGGCGATCGCCGTCGCGGCCTCGATCGCTGGCTCCACGCTCTCGACACTGACGCTCAACTCAGCAGTCTTGATCAATTGCGGCGGCGCTTGCGGAACCGCACTCGGCTCGCTCTGAGCGACGAGCTGCCCGTCAGCATCGTTAACGGCGGTCGCATCGGTCGGTGCAATGCTGGTTTCGGCGCTCTCCAGCGCCATATTGCCACTGGGTGCACCCGCGCAACTGAGCAGTGCGGCGCTGGAGAGCGCCACCAAGGCTAGGGCTAGATTGGGAATGCGATCACGCATGAGCAAGACCTCCACAATTGAGTCGTTAACAGTAAGTTTCTCTTCAACCGCGACCGGCGGCGGCCATAATGCTCTCGGCCTAAATCGCAATAGTTTTGACGTCCGCGCTCCCATGTTTGATGCTAAGTGCTGAGGTCGCTTGCTGTGGCGGTCTGCTCCACGAGACAGCTCGTGGATGTGGGCAACTTGATCGCAATCAACTCAATACGACCGCTGCAAGCCAGAATCATCGGGGCTGCCGGTAAAGTCTCGACCCGGTAGTCATCTCACGCATCTCTAAATCGAGACGATTGCAGTGATGCAGAAGTGGATACCCCAAACCCAGCCGCGATCGCCGTAATGATGCACTCATCCCCTGTAGATAGCGGTATCATGGATGAAATTGCTCCAAGCTGGGCGAGTCAACGAGCATACTTTTTACTCTCTGCATTCGGAAAAGTAGTCGCGTTGGCTAGGGCGCAAAGGTGGTTTGGTTGGGGCAAAATCTGCAAACCCCCTTATCAATAACGAATCATGCCGAAGCAGCAAAAAAGCGAAGCCCTTGTGCTTGGCATCGCGATCTTACTCACGGGCGGCATCCTGGCCGGTGGTGGCTGGTGGGCGCAGCGGGCGGGCCTGTTGCCCGGTTCTGGCTCCGGCGGTTTCACGACCACCCAGGCGAACAATCCCAATATCAACTTAACGCTCAAAGCACTCGGCGATACCTTCAGCGGCTACTCCACCCTCCGGAGCGAGGCCTTCCAGGCGTCCCTGGCCGAGCGCGGTATTGGCTTAGCCTACGGGGATGAGTTCAACCAGCAGGCTCGTGCCCAGGCGCTGAGCGAGGGCAAAGTTGACCTGATGGTGACGACGCTGGATCAGTACCTGGTTTATCAACCGGCGGGCCGGATTGTGGCGCTGGTCGATCGGACGGTGGGTGCTGATGCCGTTTTGCTCAACACCCAGACCTACCCGCAACTCCAGTCGCTCCTGGATCTCGAAACGCTCGTGGCTGCCGAGCAGGCGCAGGGTCGCAGGCTCAAGATTGTCTACGCCGGGGATACGCCTAGTGAGTTTCTGGCGATCGTGCTGGATACGAAGTTTGACAACTTCAATCTGGCGGACTTCGAGATTGAAAAAGTCGCAGACGCCAGCATCGCCTGGGAACGGATGCAGAGTGATCGCCAAGTGGCGATCGCCGTGCTCTGGGAGCCGTTTGTCACCGAAGCGCAGCAGCAAGGCAATACAGTGGTTCTCAGCAGCGCCGATGCGCCGCGCTCGATTGTGGATGTGGCTGTGGCGAGCGATCGCCTACTCGCCTCCAACCCGGAAGCGGTCAAAAGTTTCGTGGAAACCTACTACCGCCGCATCGATGCTTCGTTACAAGACCGTGAGCTGCTGACGCGGCAGATTGCCCAAGATGGCGATCTCGACCCCGAAGCCGCGCAAGCGGTGTCGGCTGGCATTCAATTCTTCACCTCGGTCGAGGCCCAGGACTGGATGCAGTCCGGGACGCTGGACAAACGGATCGGTGCGATCGCCAGCATCCTCGTACTCGCCGGTCGCCTGCCGGCCCCACCCGCCGATCCGCAGGCACTCTACACAGCTGAGTACTTGACGGCTGTTGCTCAGCAAACTGCCGGTTTAGTCGAACTGATCGCCCAAGACAATCCCGAACTTGCGGAGCGTTTGCGCCCAGCCGCGAATACAGCCCAGGCCGCGAATGCCTCACCGGAGCAAGTGCAGCAAGCACCAGACATTGGCAATCTGACGGTACAAGGCGAGGTGCAATTCCAGACTGGCTCGGCGCAACTGACCACGACAGGTGTACAGACACTCGACCGCCTCGCGGCTGAGATCAGCGAATTTAGCCCCGCCAATGTGGGTATCAAGGTACAGGGTCACACCAGCCGCACCGGCTCCGCCGACTTGAATCAGCGACTTTCACAGCAGCGCGCTCAGGTGGTCGTGGATTATCTCAAGAATAAGCAGCTTCAGCACAGCTTCTTTGCCGAGGGCTTGGGCTTTTCGCAACCGCTATCGGGCGTAGATCCAGCCGCAGCCGCTAATCAGCGCACGGTGATTCGCTTGGTGCGGCTCAATTCTTAGAGCACACCGTAACATCTCAGCTAGTCCTCGAACCGTGCGGGGAGCAAATGCTTTCAAGCCCCGCACGATTATTGCTACTTTTAATCAGGACTCTCCGGCTTTAGCCACCGAGTTTGGCGCTCACATCAAGCAATGGTCGAGTCGTCAATGGTCACAACAGCCTTTTGGTCACGCCATTGAGCTGTATGTCCCTCGTGACTGAGAGTAACCTGAGCCATTGAGGCTGACGGTTCGCTGGGAAATACTGGCTGGCTCCTTAAAACGATCCGCAGATTTACCTGACTAGTCGAGCGCAGGCTCTATCCTCAAAAGGCGCGGCTGTTGCCGCAATCGTTTTGCAAATCCAGGAGTGGGAATAGTGCGGCTCGATCGCGTCATCATCGTCCACAAGGCTCGGAATCAACAGAGTGAGGCTTGGGCTGTGCGGTGTGCGCGCGAGTTGGAGCAGCTTGGAACGCAGGTGTGGTTGGGACCAAGCGGGTTTCACGACAACCCATATCCTGTCTTTTTGGCATCAACGGCAGAGAAGATTGATGTGGCGATTGTGTTGGGTGGTGATGGGACGGCACTCGCCGCCGCGCGTCATTTGGCGGCGGAGGAGATTCCGATCTTGGCAGTGAATGTCGGGGGTCATCTAGGTTTTCTGACCGAGCCGTTTGAGGTTTTCAAAGATACGGCGCAGGTTTGGGAGCGCTTGCGGGCGGATCGCTATGCTGTGCAAAAGCGGATGATGTTGCAGGCACATTTGCTGGCGGGCGATCGCGTCTATCCGGAGGTGATGAGCGATCGCTTTCTCTGCCTCAACGAGATGTGCATCAAGCCCGCCAGCGTCGATCGGATGCCGACCAGTGTGCTGGAGATGGAAGTCGATGGCGAGATCGTCGATCAATACCATGGGGACGGCCTGCTCGTATCCAGTCCCACCGGCTCCACCTGCTACAACGCCTCGGCGAATGGGCCGATCTTGCACGCGGGAATGGAGGCGATCGCGATTACGCCCATCTGTCCGCTGAGCCTATCGATCCGACCGATCGTCGTACCGCCGCGATCGCAGGTCAACATCTGGCCGCTGGGCGACCTAGCGCTGAATACGAAGCTGTGGGCGGACGGTACGCTGGCAACAACGATCTGGCCGGGGCAGCGGGTCAACGTCAGCATGGCAGACTGTCAAGCGAAATTCATCATTCTGCGTGAAAAACACTCGTTTTACCAGACGCTGCACGAGAAATTGCAGTGGGCGGGTACACGCATCCACTACGAGAACAACCACAACCTGCCCAATTGAGCTGGGCAGCCCCTAAAAAGTCCGCAATGGGCAAGGAGAGACTCGAACTCTCACGACCAAAGGTCGCTACATTTTGAGTGTAGTGCGTCTACCGATTCCGCCACTTGCCCATGACATCAGACCTCCAATTATAGACTGGTTTGCTCCGTGGCTACAAGCTCCGAGCGCCAAACCTGAGCCACACCCAACTGCACAACAGGTCGCGTATGATAAGCTAGTGAACATTTAAATTGCATTGACCGCATCACCCTTGTTCTTGATTTTGCGGTTCCAATGAATCACTAGCTCCCCTTCATTGAGTAGCTTGTGTAATAATTGTTCAAGCTGTCCAATCGACTTGAATACACGGTTCGCAATGTACTTCTTCGCTGAATGCCAGACCAGTTCAATCAAGTTGTAATCGGGGCTGTATGGGGGGAGAAAATCTAGCTCTATGTTCGGCATCTCTCCAGCTAGTTTTTTGACCACATCTTCCTTCTTGTGGAAACTGGCATTGTCCAAGACAATGATGAGTTTCGGCCCCTTAACCTCAAACTCTTCAGCCTTGTTCCCTTGGTCTACCCACTCTTGTTTGACTTCTTCGTAGAAAATTTTGAGCACTTCGTAGAAGCTCTCACTGTTCCCTTTACTGATGAACTCAACCCATCTCTTCTTATCGTTGAATCTCACTCCTCCCATTACATTGACTCGTCCTTTTCGACGTTGACCGCTGACCTTTTTTCTCTGCCCTTTTCTTCCCCAAACCTTACGCCTTATCACTCTCAGGCTAAACTCGCTCTCATCCCAAAACCACCACTGAAGCTTCTCCGGTGACGCTTCCGCTACCCTTTTGTAATTCGCTAGCCTCGCTTTGCACTCTTCCCGCTTCGCTGGATCTCGCTTTACCTCCAAGCTATACTTTGCCCAGATGTAAACAAACTTTTTTTGCACTAATATCCTCCCTACTTGCCTCCCACTAAGCTTGATTCCAGTTTGCTCCGCCATGTTCGTTGCTAGCCTC
>JAAUTY010000002.1 GCA_012031265.1 Spirulinaceae cyanobacterium SM2_1_0
GTGTTGCGCGCTTGGATTGTGGTGGTCATGGGATTAATGATTTCGTTAAAGAGCTGATAATTGGGCAGTTTCCTGCCTTGGGCCTATCTTAACGACTCTGTTGCGTTTTGTAAAGGGTAGATGTCGCGCTGGAACGATGCTCGAAGCCAAGCGGTGAGGAGAGATCGTTTGTCCTCGGCTGCATGGGGGTCTCAGAATCGTTAGGGGAAATCTAATCTGCGGCACACTATTAGGTAACAGCGCAATTCGTGATTATAGAAGTCATGGCTCGCCAAGTCCGTAAAGCTGATTTGCCGGAAAAAATCTGCCCCGTCTGCGATCGCCCCTTCACTTGGCGCAAGAAGTGGGCTGACTGCTGGGATGAGGTGAAGTACTGTTCACAGCGCTGCCGACGACGGCGATCGCTTGCTCAAGCTGACACCCCAAATCGTTAAGATTGCAGAGGACTTCCAGGCAGGCTTGCGAGTGTAGAGTGGGAATGTTGACTGGTTGCAATCAATTCCAACCAATGTCCACGATCTCAGTAATCACTTGCGAGCCGAGCTTGCTTGAGCCGATCGCGGCGATAGACGGTAGTCGCTAAAGCGAGTTTCGATTGGTAGCTCTATTGGCAACGCGATATGCACATCTGGCAAGCTGATTTTTACAAACGCACGCAGCCGAATGCCCAAGGTGAACTCGTCTGGAGTCTGCTGATCTGTGATGCAGACGGCAACACGATTTGCGAGGCAGAATGTCCACAGTCGGCTGCAAGTTCTGAGTGGCTCACTGAACAGTTACAGACGGCGCTCAGGCAGCATCCCCGCCCCGAACAGTTGCAAGCGTTTCGGCCCCAGTCAGTGAATCTACTGGCGATCGCTGCTGAAAAGCTGGATCTGGCGGTCGAACCGACTCGGCACACCCCAGCACTGAAGCAGGCGCTCGAAACCCGTGCGGTGACGGCCGTGCTCGAAAAACCGCCGCCGCGACCCCTACCCGATAATCTCTGGGGCGAGACTTGGCGCTTTGCAGCACTACCCGCAGGCGAGCTGACGGCTTTTCGGGATCGCCCTCTGCCCGTTTTGGACTGGCCGCCGGATCTCGATCTGCTTACGTCCGGATTAGCCTTCGACCTACCCATTCCTGGCCTGATTGTTTATGGCGGACGGCGATCGCTGCAACTCGTACAGTGGCTCACCGCGGTTCGCCCCGTCGCTCTCAACTACATCCCTACTAATGATCGCCGCGCGGGCGGTTTAGTGCTGGAAGCGGGCTTGGTCGAACGTTGGGTTTTGCTGACCTTTGAAGATCCTGAAGTGGCACGGGCGGCCAAGAATTTCCACCAACGCCTGCAAGCCAGTCACGGTCTGCATTTTCTGCTTGTGCAGCCAGATGATTCGGGGATGACCTATACCGGCTTTTGGCTGCTCCGCCAGGAAGCTGCCAGCGAGTTAGCCGGATAGCAACCTCAGTTGACCGCCACCAAGTGGCATCGTGCTTGTTCCCAAGCACTCCAACTTGCCATGGGACTTGACACTGTGTAGAAATGACACTATTATCAAATTACCGTGTAGTTTTGACACGAAGTCAGCAACTGCTGACTCGCCACAAAACCGCGCTCTCGACCCGCCGCGTTTGGACAAACTTGAGATGACTCTCCCCACCACAACCCAATTACCGCTCCCGATCTTTTTTGCCCCGGATACCGTCGGCGAAATCTGGCGGGTTCCCTACCAGGAGCGCGCCGCCCAAGCCGCTGACTGGGCAAAGCTGTATGGCTTGCAACCAGCCGCAAAAGACCGTCTGCGAATTTGCCTGACGATCATCGATGCCCAGAACACCTTTTGCATCCCCGGTCACGAGTTATTTGTCGGCGGCCGCTCGGGTACCGGTGCAATTGACGACAACCGCCGCCTCTGCGAGTTCATCTACCGCAATCTGGGCACGCTGACGGAAATTGCGCCGACGCTGGATACCCATACGGCGATGCAGATTTTCCACCCAGTTTTCTGGGTCAATGATGTGGGTGAACATCCGGCCCCGATGACCAACATCACAGCTGAGGATGTGCAAAAAGGCGTCTGGAAAGTCAACCCGGCGATCGCTTATAGTCTCGGCAATAGCCACTACTTGCTTCTACAAAAACACGCGCAGCACTACGCCGAACAGCTCGCCCAAGATGGTAAGTATCCGCTGACCATTTGGCCCTATCACTCGATGCTCGGTGGCATCGGTCACGCCCTCGTCGCCGCTGTTGAAGAGGCTTGCTTTTTTCACAACATAGCGCGCCGTAGTCAGACTTGTTTTGAAATCAAAGGCGGTAACCCGCTGACCGAAAATTATTCCGTCCTGCGTCCCGAAGTCCTGGCTGACCCGAGTGGTCGCCCCATTGCTCAGAAAAATACCCGCTTTATCCAAAAACTCTTGGATTTTGATGCGGTGATTATCGCTGGGCAAGCCAAGAGTCACTGTGTTGCTTGGACGATTGACGATTTACTCAGCGAAATCCAAGCACAAGACCCACAACTGGCCGAGAAGGTCTACTTGCTCGAGGACTGCACTTCGCCAGTCGTCGTGCCGAATGTAGTCGATTTCACCGACCAGGCGGATGCGGCTTTTCAACGCTTTGCGGATGCTGGGATGAAGCTGGTGAAATCGACAGATGAGATCATGAGCTGGCCGGGGATTGAGTGAGCAACTCAAGGGCGATCGCCGCTCCTGTTACGCTAGGGCTAGAACCGCCATTCCTAAAGCCATCACACCGTCCAAACCCTGTATTCACAACTGCCATGATTCAAGCCGAGCGACAGTTGGTAACCTTCGAGGAGTTTCTGGATACCTATCCCGAAACCGGACATTATGAACTACATCGAGGAGTAATTGTTGAATTGCAACCCACAGGCACACATGAGGACATCGCTGGTTTCATCATTGCGGAATTCAACGACCAAATCCGTAGCCAGACTTTTCCCTATTCGATTCCGCGTAGCGGGATCGTGCGCTCACTTGATGCGGAGTCCGGTTATCAACCTGACGTGCTCGTTCTCAATCGTCCAGCCCTTGCAGATGAACCGATGTGGACGAAGCGTTCAACGATTACACGCGGCGAGTCAGTCAAGATTGCCATTGAGGTGGCAAGCACGAATTGGCGTGATGATTATCTCAAGAAACTGCACGATTACGAGCTATTAGGAATCCCTGAATACTGGATCGTCGATCATCTGGGGCTTGCCGCCGGACGTTACATCGGGACGCCAAAGCAGCCGACGATTTCGATCTACACCCTGGATGAGGATGAGTATCAGGTGAACCAGTTTCGGGGCAGCGATCGCCTCATTTCCCCTACCTTTCCTGATCTCGATCTGACCGCCGAACAAGTTTTTCAGGCGCAGCGCTGAGTCTGACTGAGCGCGAGCTGGGAAAAAAATAGGGTGCAACATCTGCACCCCAGAACCAACATATACCTACACCCTAGATTACCATGTCTCAAACCACCCCGAATCTCAATCAACTCTTTGAAAATGCCCAAAACGAAGGGCTGCTCTCGACGACCTCGATGCAGGCGCTGAATGTTACCGATATTGGCGCGGAAATCCAAGCCGGACTGGGCATCAGCATTGATGACGTGACGACGAGCGAAGTGGTCTTGGTCACGATCATGCCCGACGACTCTAGCTCGATTCGCTTCAGCGGCAATGCTCAGGCCGTGCGCGGCGGTCACAATGCGATTCTGGATGCCCTCAGCGTGACCGCGCAGCGGGACAGCATCTTGATTCACAATCGCTACCTGAATGGTCATGTCCTCTACCCCTACTGTGGTCTCGACCAGGCGCAGCGAATGACGCCGCAAAACTACGATCCGAATCAGGGCACGCCCCTCTACGACCAGACCGTGGTTTTGCTCGGAACGGTTCTCGCAAAGGCGCAGGAGTTTGAGAACAATGGCATACCGGTGCGTACGATCACGCTGATCATCACCGACGGGGCCGACCAGCACTCGCAGCGATCGCGCCCCGGTGATGTCGCGGCACTGGTCAACGATTTGCTCCGGCATGAAAACCACATCGTCGCCGCCATGGGCATCGATGATAGCAGTGGCGGCGACTATTTTCGCTCCGTCTTCAAGCAAATGGGCATTCGTGACGAATGGGTCTTGACGCCGGGGAATAGCGATCGCGAGATCCAAAAAGCCTTTCAAGTCTTCTCGCAATCAGCCGTGCGGCTGAGCCAGAGCGCCAGCTCGTTTAGCCACTCGGGCCTCGGCGGCTTTGGTCAGTCCTGATCGCTTGGTTCCCGATAGACCGCAACGGTCTCTCCCTGACTTCAGCGTTCATTTCGGATGATTGCTGGTGGGATCGACACTGGCAAACAAGTCCAACTGTTGGGGGGCGGCGATCGCCTCCCAAGGCAATGGCGGCACAGGCGCGCCTTGCTCAACCAAATTGCGATAGAACTCACGCGCAATCAAGGGCGAGTAATCTTCAACGGGGCAGTGGACAAAGTAGTAAATGCGCTGCCCTTGACGCAACCAGTCATCCAAGCGCTGGCTCCACTCTTGCAAGTAGGGCTGATTGCGTGCCCGTTGCGGATGGCTAATGAAGCGCACCAAGCTGAAATCCGCCGTGAGAAACGGCTGCAAGGGCACATCCGGCTTGCGGCGTTCGGAGTGCAGTTGGGGGTCATCGGGGCACTGATAAATCGGTCGCGTGTCGAGCAAAACGCGGCCGACTCCCAAATCTTGCAGCAGGGTGTTGAGCATTGCGGCCGCTTCAGTGGTGAACCAATGGTGGTGCCGGACTTCGAGGGCGATCGCCCGCTCGCCCACCAGGGCCTGTAAAAAAGTCGTCAAATCCTGGCGAGACTCGGGGCTATAGCGGGGCGGCAACTGCACAATCAGCGGGCCGAGGCGATCGCCGAGATGCTCCGCCATGTGGGCCTGAAAGCGCCGGGCCGCCGCAATCTGGGGTTGCAGGCATCCTTGGTGCGTCACCGCTTGCGGAAATTTGGGGCAAAACTGAAAGCCAGCGGGGGTTTGAGCCACCCAGCGAGTTAGAGCCGAGGCACTGGGGACAGCATAGAAGCTGCTGTTCCCTTCGACAGCCGTGAAGCGATCGCCGTAGAGCTGCAAGAAGCGCGAGGGCGAACTGCCCGACGGGTAAACCTCACCCACCCAGCCCTTGTAAGCCCACACGGCACATCCCAAGTAAAACTGTTGCTGACCCGCCACGCTGGTTAAAATTCCCTGACAATTGAGACACCCCGTTTCGCACGCGCGGCTACCCCAAGGTGATTCGATATAATTGTCGCTGACATCATCACTGGATTTTGCAACTGAGGCTGCTTTGTTAGGGTTTTTGCACGCACTTCGCAACGCGATCGGTCGCTGGTGGTCGGAGTTTACCCTTCAGACTCGCTTGATGGCTGGCGCAACCCTGGTTGTGTCGCTGATCATGAGCGGCCTGACATTTTGGGCGGTGAATACCATCCAACAGGACGCCCGCCTCAATGACACTCGCTTCGGCAGTGACCTCGGCCTCCTACTGGCCGCCAACGTCGCCCCGCTAATTGCCGAGGACAATCTCGGCGAAATGGCACGTTTTTCCAGTCGCTTCTACCGCAGCACCTCTAGCGTTCGTTATCTGCTGTATGCCGATGAAGACGGCAATATCTTTTTTGGCATCCCCTACAGCGAAGCCGAAGTTCAGAATTCACTAACCATTCAGCGTCACATCGAACTCCCCGACAGTTATTCCCGCCATGCGGATTTGCCGCTGGTGCGCCAGCATCTCAGCCCAGGGGGCGAAGTGACCGATGTTTTTGTGCCGCTCCGCCACGATGGTAATTACTTGGGGGTGTTGGCAATCGGGATCAATCCCAATCCCACGGTCGTTGCCTCGTCCAATTTGACGCGCGATGTTACCATTGCGGTTTTTGTCTCCATTTGGACAATGGTGATTCTTGGGGCAGTTTTCAATGCTCTGACGATCACGCGACCGATTAAAGAATTGTTGGTGGGCGTCAAGAGTATTGCCGCCGGTGATTTTCAACAACGCGTTGATTTACCTTTTGGGGGGGAACTGGGCGAGCTAATTTCGAGCTTCAATGAAATGGCGGAACGTCTCGAACGCTATGAGGAGCAAAATATTGAGGAGCTGACCTCAGAAAAGGCAAAGTTAGAGACATTGGTTTCAACGATTGCAGATGGAGCGGTATTGTTGAATACCGATTTGCAAATTATTCTCGTCAATCCGACAGCCCGACGTATTTTCGGCTGGGAGGGAGATGATCTGATTGGGAATAATGTCTTGCATGAACTGCCCGCGCCGGTGACGATGCAACTGACGCGATCGCTCTACCACATCGCCAACGGTCAACGCCTCAAGAGCACACAGACCCACGAAGTGAGGACGGCTGAACGCAACGAAGGCGACGAGTTTCGGGTTACCCTCAGCGAGCCAACCGAGCGCACCATCCGCATCCTGCTGACGCAGGTACTCGACCAATACCGCGAGAATGTCAGAGGTCTGGCGATGACGGTGCAGGACATCACCCGCGAGGTCGAGTTGAATGAGGCGAAAGGGCGCTTCATTAGCAATGTTTCTCACGAGTTACGGACGCCGTTGTTCAACATCAAATCGTTTATTGAAACCCTTTATGAGTACGGCGAGGACTTGAGTGAAACCCAACGACGTGATTTCCTGCACACCGCGAACCATGAGACCGACCGGCTCACCCGTCTCGTCAATGATGTGCTCGATCTGTCACGCTTGGAGTCAGCCAAGGCTTATCAGCTTAGAGCCGTTGAGATTTCCCAGCCGATTGAGCAGACGTTACGCACCTACCAACTCAATGCCAAAGATAAGGGTATTTCGATTTCGCAGGAGATTGAGCCAAATTTGCCGTCTGTGTTGGGTCATTACGATTTATTACTCCAGGTGTTTGCGAATTTAGTCGGTAACTCGCTCAAATTCACGGAGTCGGGTGGTTGTGTCGTGATCCGCGCCTATCAGCTTGAGCCAGAAACTCACCATGTCCCTAGTTCGCCCCCAAAGGTGCGGGTAGAAGTGTCTGACACGGGCACGGGTATTGATCCTGAAGACCGCGAAGCCATTTTTGACCGCTTCTTCCGGGTTGAAAATCGGGTGCATACCTTGGAAGGGACAGGTCTGGGATTGTCCATTGTGCAGAATATTGTCAATAAGCATCACAGCAAAGTTCATCTGCTCAGTGAGGTCGGTGTTGGCAGCACCTTCTGGTTTGATCTTGAGGTATACCAAGAAGATGCCTTACTCACACAACCGCTGATTGTGACGGGTCGTGAGGGTCAACCCTCTGTTAGCTCGTCCGCGCCTTAAGCCAAGACAAGAATGGATCGCAAGCTACAGGCTGAAGGCAGCCGGGAGATAGTGCGCGAGGACAAACTGATAACCAGCCCAGTCCACTGGTTTGCCCAAGCTTACCGGCGGCAGCTCCTGACTACGGACAGCACGCGGCTCAGCGCGGTAGGTGACGAGCGCTAGATCAAAGCGGCAGGTTAGGCTAGCCTGCGACGGGTGCTCAGCGAGGAACAGCTCGGCGGTTCGCCACAGCTTGGCTTGTTTCTGTGGTGTCACGGCCAGCAAGCCGTCGGCATCCCAGTTGCGCGGCGATCGCGTTTTTACCTCCACGAAGGCAAGGGTTGCGGCGGTGGCGTCGCAGGCGATCAGATCCAGTTCGCCCCAGCGCGATCGCCAGTGTCGTGCCTGAATCGCCCAACCCTGATCAGTGAGCCAACGGGCCACAAGCTGCTCGCCGAGATTGCCGATCGTCGTTGTCGTTGGCTTGCGGGCGGCCACAAGGCTTTACTCCTGGGTTCAGATTACCTGCTAGGATCGCACAGGAGCGGAGCTTAGCGCACTTGCAGATTGCCCCTGGCGAGTGCCGGACGTGCCCAAGACGCGATGCTGCTCAAGATTTTTGATTTTTTTGTCGGATCGAGGAGGGAGCTGTGTCAAAGCTACGCCAGCGGTTAGCTAGTTGGTTGTGCCGTTTCAGTTTGGGACTCTTGATTTTGGTCTGGGGAGTGAGCGCGATCGCCCGCCCAATCTATGCCGATGATTACAACAAAGCCTTCATGCCCGACGCGGAGTTCGCCAGTCAAGACCTGCGAGATTCCAGTTTTACATCCGCAACATTGCGCCACAGCAATTTTAGCCATGCCAATTTGGAAGGCGTCAGCTTTTTCTCTGCCAATCTGGACTCCGTAAACTTTGAGGGGGCGAACCTGCGTAACGCAATTTTGGGTTCAGCCCGACTCACGCGGACGAACCTGACGAATGCAGTGCTGGTGGGTGCGCTCGCTGCCAATGCCCGCTTCGAGGGGGCGACGATTGATGGTGCCGATTTCACGGGCGTTTTGCTGCGCAGCGATGTTGAGGCGAAACTCTGTGAGGTGGCGCGGGGACGCAACCCAGAAACCGGACGCCTGACCCGCGACACGTTATTCTGCTTCTAGCTTTGAGTGGCTCACACTAGCATTCTCCAGAAAGCATCCGGAATTGCGATCACCAGCAGCGACATTTAGAACTGAGCAGGTGATCACTCGGTCTGCCCCAAACAAGCACTCACTGCCGTACCTTGAACATAGCTGCGGGTTCGCTTAATGTTTAGGCAACTTGGCGGCTCGCCAACCTATCCCATATTCAGACTTAGAGGTTTTCAGTATACTAACTGAGAGCCCTCTGCCTGCCAGCCGGTCACTGCCAGGAACGCCCCCAATGTCGAAGCGCAGAATTCTAATTTTTGTCCTCCTAGTCGCCTTTGCAATGCTTGCGGCCATTTGGCTGCAAGGCATCAATCCCGCGGCTAGTCCCATCCTGGTCAGTATTCTGATTGTTGCGGTGTTCCCAATTGTCGCTTTTGCCGCTACAACCAAGCCACTGTGGGATTTTGTAGAAAACATTCTCGACGAGAGCAACTTGCAACAAATGGCGACGCGCTTCTACCTCTATGGGCGTGGCGGCAGCGGCAAGACGACCCTCATCAAAAGCTGGTTGGGTGGCGAAGTACGCCCCGAACAGGCAACGAAATACTTTGCCTACTATACGGCCGAAAAATACGTCGATCTCGAAACGAAGAAGCGCTGGCGGGTAGTTGTCTCTGACTACCAAGGACAATCCCCCTCGCAGAACACCCTGAATGCCTCGGCAAAGGTGATCGGCCCGACGAGTAATCGCGCCGTGAATGCCGCTTTTTTTATCGTCGATATTGCGCCGCGCATTGAGAAAGGGGGTCAACCCTTGGCGACCCCTGAACTGGTAGAGTGGCTATCGACAGACACGGAGGCAAAAATTGAGAAGCGCGTGGAACAGCATCTGGAATATATTGTTCCTGCCATTCTCGAGATTGTCTTCAGCACGGTGTATAGCAAAAACCTGCTTAATGTCACCCTAGTCATCAACAAGATCGATCTGCTCCGCGATGTCGTAGCGATGGGTTGTATCCCCGGTGTCAGCCTCGGCAATGTGGATGATTATGTCCGCAACCTTTTCAAAAAGGTTGAGCATAATGTCCGGGATGCGTGCGATCGCGCTAGCACCTCAGACAGCCATACAATCAATTTTCAGGTTGTGGTTGTAAGCGCGGTGACCGGCCAGGGTGTGGCAAAACTCTTCAACGAGATCGTCCGCCAACACGCAATTCAAGGCAGCAATAGCACCGCACCCCGCCGTACCGCTCGCCGCCGCCGCCGCGCTGCCGCCAGTCGCTAGCCTAGCGATGATTGCGAGCCATGATGTGCTCCCCACACACCCTCTGGATTGGATTTGCTAAGGTGACTGCTGAGAGTGATTAACGATTCAGCTCACTTGTTGAGGAGCGCGTCATTTGCCAGAGACGACAGCTTACGTGCGGGTTACCGGCCAATCGTGGCAGCAGGGACGCCTCGAAGGGGAAGTCCGTGCTGCATCCTACCAGTGGCAGTTTCAGTGGTGCTTTCGTCAAGGTAAGTTAGTGGTACAACCCTCCCTGGGACGCGCACTCATTGTTGAGCCGCTCAGCCGTTTCCTCGAACGCGCCGATTATCAGCTTGAGCTGGGTGGGGATTACGAGTTCACAGTGCGCGCGAAGTTCTGAGCGGCAGATGGCGGCTGCCTGCTCGGATCGGCAGAGAGTTTTGGCGGGCAAATCGCAAATTTGCGGTTATCGCGATCGCAGTCAGCGTTTAAAATGCTGGCATGACTGCTGCTGACTCGCAATCCTCCCGTCCCCTTGAGATCACCTGCTCTCGCCACTTTGTCACCTGGCTGCAAGAGCAGCAACTCAGCCTGGCATTCACCACCTATCAAACCAACCGACTGTTCTTGGTCGGTCTCAAGCCCGGTGGCGTCCTCGCATTTTTTGAGCGCTTGTTCGAGCGACCGATGGGGTTGTTTCCGGTGGCGCGCGATCGCCTCTACATGAGTTCGCGCTTCCAGCTTTGGCGTTTCGAGAATATCCTCGCTCCGGGTACAACTCATCAAGGCTACGATGCGCTCTACGTCCCCCGTGCCAGCTACACAACCGGCGACCTCGATGTCCATGACCTAGCGCTGGATGGCGACGGACAACCCGTCTTTGTCAACACACTCTACAGTTGCCTGGCGAGTCTGAGCGAACAGCATAGCTTTCGGCCCATCTGGCAACCACCTTTCATCAGCAAGCTCGCGCCCGAAGACCGCTGCCATCTTAATGGTCTCGCCATACGCGCGGGCAAACCGGCCTACGCCACGGCAGTCAGCCGCTCCGATGTCGCCGCCGGTTGGCGGCAGCGACGGGAACAGGGTGGCTGCCTGCTCGATGTCCAAGCCAATGCAGTGGTCTTAGCAAACCTATCCATGCCCCACTCGCCGCGTTGGTATCGCGAACGGCTCTGGCTCCTAAACTCAGGCACGGGCGACCTTGGTTACTTTGACCCGCAGTGTGATAAATTCGTGCCAGTCGCTTTTTGCCCAGGTTATTTGCGAGGTCTAGCATTCTGGCGAGATTGGGCAATTGTCGGGATGTCCAAGCCGCGTCGGGAGCGAACCTTCTCGGGTTTGGTGCTTGACAACCGCCTCCAAAGTAAAGATGCTGAGGCTCGTTGTGGGTTTGCAATCGTCAACTTAACCACAGGTAATATCGATCACTGGGTATCTTTGGAAGGGGTGATTACAGAGCTGTATGATCTGCAAGTGATCCCGACCGTGACCCGCGCCATGTCAGTCGGCTTCCGCACTGACGAGATCCTCAAGCTGATTACGTTGGAAGCCATGCCAACGTCAGTAGCCCGTTCTGATCACACCTTGGAGACCTCAAAACCGCCCTCACCCGAAATAACACCGATGTCGAGTATTTTCCCGAATTCGCTATCGATTTAGTCTTTGGCTCGAACGACGCAAAATTTTACTCACGTCTCCCTTGCCGTCTGTTTCCCCCTGAAGATCCCTCAGTAGTTCTACTAGTTCTTGGAGTAGGTTCCCGCGATGGTTGGCTTTTCTTTTGAGAGATCTGCTGCTCTAAACGCCAAATTCCCAACGGATGAAGCGGCTGCCTCTTTCCCAGTGTTTTTTGATGGGGACGGTGATGGTACCCCTGAGTTTCTCTTCCGGGGTACTAATGATGGCAGCATTGACTATTTTGTAAACACTGGCTCGGCAGGGAATCCTAATTTCAGCGGGACTGGGCTATCGGCAGAGATGGATTTCGGTCTTGTGTTGCCCTTTGCCAGTCAGACACCTCCAGGTCTAGCTGACCCAGATACCGGTCTCTTCCCGACGGGAGACTTCAGTACGCCGGTTTTCGGTGACATTGATGGCGATGGTGATCTGGATGCGGTAGTCGGTCAGTATTCCTCCAAAGGTTTAACGCTGAGTCCTACCGATACGGCTGTTTATATCTTCACGAACAATGCCGTGCTCGCGGGCGATCCGCCCGATTTCACCGCGCCGCCGACGAAGCTGACTGTCACGGCAGTACAAGCTACCTATTCAGCGCCGAGCCTAGTTGATATTGATGGGGATGGCGCTCTGGAGTTGTTTGTTGGGGTTGCCAAGTTCGATGCGCCGACGACCAGCGAGATTCTATTGTTTGACAATGACGGCGCGGGGGCTTTCACTGCTGCCCCCCCGACCGATAATCCCTTCAATGGACTGACCTTTACTGCCAGACGCCAAGTTGCTCCGACTTTTGTGCGTCGCGGCGATGTAGCGCCCGATGATGATAGCAATCTCTATGACGCGGTTGTGATTGTGAACGACGGGACGGCTGGCAGTCAGATTCTCTACTACGAGAATACGGGCACAACGACAGCACCTGTCCTGACGCCAGCCACTACGAATCCTTTTGCAGCCATCAATGCGGCGGGGGTTGCTGACCCCTCAATCGCTTTCATCAACGCCGATAACGACTTGGAAGGCTTGCTGGATGTGCTCTTGGCTGAGAGTACCGGCAGTGAGAGCATTCTCTCTGCTTTGCAGAACACAGCGTCTCAATTTCCCGGCCCCTTGAGCGTGGATCCGGCGACCAATATCTTCACGGTCGGAACCGATGGTGGCAGTAACCTGAAGCTGCAATTGTCGGGCGAGAGCGCCAACCAGATTACGCAAGTCAGGTTGAGTTTCCTGGATGGTACCAATGCAGTTGAGGAGACCATCGATCTATTTTCCGTGCTGCCGACTGTATTCCGACCCAATGGCTTTGTTCCCAGTTTGCAAACTTTTATTCTGCCTGCGATTGAAGTCGGCGATCGCTTCGTCATCGAGTTACAAACATTCGACGGTCAACTGATTAGTTTCGGCGGCAGTAGCTTACAAGTAACCCAGATTGGCACCGGTCAGTTTCAGCTTGCCTTTGAAGAAGGTGACGGCGGCGGTTTTGACGACTTTATCTTCTCCATTCAACAGACTCCCGAAGCCCCACCTCTGGGGGTTGGCAACCTGCAAGAGGAAAACTTGGAAATCCTCGATCTATCCAGCTTGCCGGGCGTGCAAGCCAGCTTCACTGTCTATCGGGAGGCGACTTTCAATAACTTCGTCGGCTTCTACCGCATCGATGATGTCAGTGGCTCAATCGGCGGCATCGCACCGGGACAAGCTGGTTATGCACAGGCAGCGGTTGAGAGTCGCATTGGTGGTATTGAGCTGAGTGTTGCCAATCAGAATGTGGCTCAGTTCAGCGCTTCCCTTGCGGGGGGTGCCCTATATGCGCCGTTCATCATTGCTAACGCCGATCCCCTTAGCTTCCTAACCGACAATCCAGACAATTTTGAAGGGGGTTTGAGTAACGCATATTTCGTCTTCGCAGCCGCGAACCCTGACCGCGTTGATCATATTCGCTTACTTGGCGATAACATCTTCGGGTTCGAAGATCTTCCCGGTGGGGGAGACTTCGATTATAACGATGTCATCTTGAATGCCAACTTGACTGCTTAAGCGGTGAGCGAACCAGCGAACGCTGGAGCTTCAGAGCAAAAGCTCACAACGGGGCTTAGCAATCCGATCTGGTTGACTCTGGCTTAGAGTAGAGAGAGGGTTTAGTGAGCCATCGTGATTCAGTATGTTGGAAGCGCCGAGGCGATCGCAGGTTTTTAATCTCCCCATTGATCTCTCCGACGATTATGTCAGTTGGGTGCGATCGCTCTGGCAACAGAACCGGGGTGCTCATGTTGTCACGCTCAACTCTGAAATGGTGATGCAAGCGGAGCGCGATCCCCAACTCGCTGCCACCATCCAACAGGCCGAGCTGGTCATCCCAGATGGAGCGGGGGTTGTATTTTATCTACGCCTACGCCAGCAGCATCAGCAACGCTGCCCCGGCATCGAATTGGCGAGTGCGCTACTCGCCGCCGCTGCCCAGCTCAATCTCCACGAACCCATCGCCTTCTACGGCGGCGCACCAGGCGTCGCCGAGCAAGCGGCACGCTCCTGGCAGGCTCAGTTTCCGTCGCTCCGCCTGTTAACCTTTCATGGCTACCTCAACCCGGAGGCTACAGAAGCGCTGCAACAGACCTTCAAAGCCGAGCAGCCACGCCTCATCTTCGTCGGTCTGGGCGTACCCCGCCAGGAATTTTGGATCGCGCAACACCGTCACCTCTGCCCACAGGCGATTTGGATTGGCGTCGGTGGCAGCTTCGACATCTGGGCAGGGGTGAAGACCCGCGCTCCGGTTTGGTGGTGCGAGCATAACCTCGAATGGCTCTACCGCCTCTACCAAGAACCCTGGCGTTGGCGACGAATGCTGGTGCTACCGCAGTTTGCCCTGCGTGCCCTCGTCAGCACCCATACTCCCAACCGCTACTCGGCGGGCGATCCTCCCGCATGAATCTTTCGCGCCGCCGTGCTCCCACTCGATCCCGTCCTGACGAGCCTGCGTCGCCGCCAGAGGAGATCGTGGTGCGGCTGCAAGCGGTCACCAAAACCTATGACAACCAAACCTGGGCGCTGGCGGGGGTGAATCTGAATCTGCGGCGGGGCGACTTCTTGTTCATTACCGGGGCATCGGGTGCGGGTAAATCAACGCTGCTCAAGCTTCTCTATGGTGCCGAGCAACCCTCAGCCGGACGCGTCTACGTCGCCGGCTACGAGGTCGATCGCTTGCAGGGCGATCGCCTAGCACGGTTTCGGCGGCGCATTGGTGTTGTGTTCCAAGACTACAAGTTGATTGCCGACCGCACCATCGCTGAAAATGTCGCCTTCGTCCTACAAACCCAAGGTCGCCGTCAGCGCGAAATCGAGCGTCGCCTGCTGCCAACCTTGAGGATGGTCGGTCTGGCTCACAAAGCTGATTGTCGGCCGCACGAACTCTCCGGCGGTGAGCAGCAGCGCGCCAGCATCGCTCGCGCCATCGTCAGCACCCCGCCCCTCTTGCTCGCCGACGAACCGACGGGCAACCTCGACTTTGAAAATGCCCAGCAAATCCTTAGCACCCTGCAAAATCTCAATACCTACGGCGCAACGGTCATTGTCACCACCCATGATCGCCATCTAGCCTCGCTCTCCAATCAGCCCGTCATGCAATTGCAGCAAGGACGGCTCTTCTACGTGCGGAAATGATGTCGTTGAATCGGGGAATGTGACGCTAAAAATTTGGGGCGAAGCGGCGGCAACACTCGGTGCTGCGGCCGCTTCGCCCCGGTAAAAATCGCGAGTGACGGCGAGGGGAGCAACGAACTGCTCGCAACGCCGACCGGGCGACTACATCGGATGGAACAGCAAGTCAGGATAAAAGCGATTGATTTCAATCAGCAAGCCTGCTGTGAACGTCAACAGCGCCATGATCAAAACAGGTGCCGTGGACAAGAATGATGGTAACCCTTTCATAAGCCAATAAATCTCCCAAATTTAAGCAAGCAAAACGCAAAACTAAGCACCCTTTGGGTAACGCCAGCCGCTGAGGTCAACTGGGCGAAAGCTGGGGATGCTCGTAACCGCGAGCGGTCGTCAAAATCCAGATTCAAAATATTACCTCAGCGGTCAGCACCATGGTTTTTGAAAGTGGACTGTTGAATGCCGCATCGCCGGATTAGCGCGGTGACACCGGGATGTCGGTTTCAGCCGCCGTCAGTTTGCCAGACATCAGTTCGCCAAAAGCCGCGATAGGCCAAGCAAAACCGGTCAGCATCACTCTGAAAGCAAGCGGCACATCAATGATGATTTCCTTCATCTCCGGGCTATCGCCATCGCGCACGGCGATCAGGTAGGCGCGTCCGACCCAACCAATCCAACCGGCGACATAGAGAAAGAGAATGCTCGGAATGATGAAATCACCGGCATGGCTGAGACTACCGTCCACAATCAGGTGGGGGTAGCCTTCTGGGCCGCACAGCGCTTCGGAATAACGCTCAGCGCGCTTCTGGCCGGAGAGCGGGTCAGCCGTTGTATTACGGAACGACTGGGATTTTTGCTGGAAGGCGGACGACTCACTGCAAGGGACGAGGCCATAATCATCGGCGGAGGCGGCGGGTGCAACGCCGAACCACAACACCATTGCTAGGAGCAGAGCCAACAACTTTCGCATGGGCTGTTTCCTTTTGTTACGAAACAATAAGTTTTGTGTACAAAAATTACAGGCTGTCATTTTGTACATTGACAGCAATCTTATCTCTGACTGGTTATTGAGTAAAGATTAAGTTACAAAAAGTGAAAGCGCATTGGTTCGCCAATTCCCAAGGTAATCCCCATATCAAGATTAGACGCTCTAACGCCGATGACCACTGTTTTAGCGATTGAAACTAGTTGTGATGAAACGGCTGTCGCGATTGTTAAGAATCGTGAAATTTTGAGTCAAACGGTCGCTTCCCAGGTGGCAACCCACCAGGTCTACGGTGGCGTCGTGCCAGAAGTCGCCTCGCGGCAACATTTAGAAATAGTCAATGCTTGCATTGAGCAGGCGATCGCCACGGCCGCCCAGCCCTGGTCAGCCATCGATGGCATCGCCGCCACCTGCGCGCCCGGCCTTGTCGGGGCGCTCCTCGTCGGCCTGACAGCGGCGAAAACCCTGGCGCTGGTGCATGACAAACCCTTTCTCGGCATTCACCACCTCGAGGGGCATATCTATGCCAGCTACCTGAGCGATCGCCAGCTCCACCCCCCCTTTCTCTGTTTGCTCGTCTCCGGCGGTCACACTAGTCTCATTCGCGTTGCCGACTGCGGTGAATATGAGCAACTGGGCGCGACTCGCGACGATGCCGCTGGCGAAGCTTTTGACAAAGTGGCGCGACTGCTCGGCCTCGGCTACCCCGGCGGACCCGCCATCGATCGCACCGCTCAGGCGGGCAATCCCCAAGCCTTCGCACTCCCTGATGGCAAAGTCTCGCGACCCGAAGGCGGCTACCATCCCTACGACTCCAGCTTCAGCGGCCTGAAGACAGCGGTATTGCGGCGCGTGCAGCAGTTGACCGCTGCTGCTGGGGCTGACCTCCTGCCGATTGCTGACCTAGCCGCCAGCTTCCAAGCGACCGTGGCGCGATCGCTCGTCCAACGCACGATCCGTTGTGCCCTTGACCAAGGCCTAACCACAATCGTTGCGGCGGGCGGAGTCGCCGCCAACAGTGAACTCCGCCGCCAACTGCACGCCGCCGCCGCCACCCACGATTTAACCGTCCAGTTTCCGCCGCTGAGCCTCTGCACTGACAATGCGGCGATGATCGGCTGTGCCGCTGCTGAGCGGCTGGCGCGCGGCGATCGCTCCTCCCTGGCGCTGAATGCGCGATCGCGCCTGCACCTGACGGCAGCAAACCAGCTCTATCAACTAGCCTAGAGGGAGTCAATCCCGAGCGCAGCCTTGCAACCCCAATCACTGCGTCTGTAGGACTGAAACCGATGATGACAGCGCTAACTCTGCACATTCCCCAAGCCGCTCAGGCTGCGATCTATCGCCCTGGTCAGCCGGTCAAAATCTGCGATCGCCCCCCCAACTCTTGCCGGCGAAGCCGTTCTCCCCAGCTTCACTCTCAATCTGACGACAATCTGGTCATCCTCAGCCAGGGCCTAAATGCTGTCCTGGGGAGTGGCGGGCTGATTTCCAAAACCGTAGAACTGTTTCACTTCTGGTTTAATCCAGAAAATGAGTAGCGGGATCGCGGCGGGCAAGCAGCAACAACTGGTCAGGCTGAGGCAGATCGTGACAATGCCATAGACCCAGGCCCAAGGCCGAGAGGGTAAAAATGGGGCGATGCCAAAGATGATGCTAAACGGCAAGCCGACCACGACGCAGCGATCGCATTGATCCGCATCTCCAGAGCATCCTCAGCGGTGATGCCCAAGGTGGACGGATCGAAGGCCAAGAGACCGATGCCGAGGAGCAGAATGAGAATGTAAAAGACCGCCACAAAGATCGCATAGATCCGATACCAGGTTACGGCCTGCGGCCGCGCAGCAGCAGAAGTAGTCATTGCAGTAGGGAAACTGGCATAGCAGTTTAGAGACAACTTGTATCGAGAGGGAGACTTACAGAATACTCCAGGAAGTATATCCATACGCCTGAAAAAGCGTCAAAAGCGTATAGCGGCGAGACTGAGCCGAAGTTTGTGTAAGCGGTCTAAAATCCCAGCAACCAGAAGACCGCCCCATGGCAAGAACGAAGAACGAGCCGAACCGAGTCGATGAGATGCTAGACGAGCTGCTCGCCGACGGCGTTGGTGTCGATGGTCTGAGTGGCTTTTCCCAGGCGATGACGGCGGTCTATCCTCAGGCTCAGGTGCAACTGTGCAGGGTGCATCTGGTACGCAACAGTCTGCGCTACGTCCCGTGGCAAGACCCCAAGGCGATCGCGGCTGACCTCAAGCGCATTGACTACGCGGCGACTCTCGCGGCGGCGGAGACGGCTTTAGGGGACTTTGCGGCTCGGTGGGATGACCACTATCCGGCGGTGAGCCAAATCTGGTGCCGCCATTTTGAAGAACTGGCGGGCGGCTTTGTCCCATTTTGCTATCCTTTTCCCAGACCGTGCCGCTCACATCTGAATCTCGCTGACACAAAATTCTGAGCACTCTCAATCGAACAGCCACAGGTCGGCACTGCCTCGGTTACGATCGAGACGTTTCATTTCATTGCTCGCAAACATCCTGACTAGCTGTGTCTGCTTCCTCCTCTGTTCAGGCTGACTGGCGCGCCGAAATCGCCGCCCTGCCCCCCTGGCTCCGCCGCCCCATCGGCAACGCCAGCCAACTCGCGACCGTACAGCGCGTCATCAAACAGCGCCAAATTCATACTATTTGCGAAGAAGGTCGCTGCCCGAATCGCGGCGAGTGCTACGCCAACCGCACCGCCACCTTCATGTTGCTGGGAGCCACCTGTACGCGCGCCTGCGCCTTCTGCCAGGTGAACAAGGGACAAGCTCCCGACCAGGTAGACCCGGAGGAGCCACGCAAAGTCGCCGAAGCTGTAGCCTTGCTCGGACTGCGCTATGTCGTCCTCACGGCTGTCGCCCGCGATGACCTCGCCGATGGTGGTGCAGCGCAGTTTGTGGCGACGATGACCGCGATCCGCGATCGCCAACCCCAGACCCAGATCGAAGTCCTCACCCCCGACTTCTGGAGTGGCAAGGATGCCGCTCGCCAACAGCGCCAACGCATTGCTAGCGTCGTCGCCGCGCAACCCGCCTGCTACAACCACAACCTCGAAACCGTCGCCCGCCTGCAAGGCCCGGTGCGGCGGGGCGCGCAGTACGAGCGATCGCTCGCTGTCCTCCGCCAAGTCAAAACCCTCGACCCCACCATCCCCACCAAATCCGGTCTGATGCTCGGTCATGGCGAGACCGAAGCCGAAATTATCACCACGCTGCGCGATCTGCGCGCCGTGGGCTGCGATCGCCTCACCCTCGGTCAATACCTGCGTCCCTCACTCGCCCACCGCCCCGTGGTGAAATATTGGACACCGGCGGAATTTGAGCACCTGGGGGCGATCGCCCGTTCCCTCGGCTTCCGCCATGTCCGCTCGGGGCCGCTGGTGCGGAGCTCCTATCATGCTGGCGAAGCGGATTCAGTCTGAGTCACGGCCGGGGAACTTGGATCGGGCTATTTGCTCTTTTCACGGAGCTTGGCCTTGGCTGCCGTCCAGAGCTGGTCAGCTACTCCCTCATCGAACTCACTCTGCACTGATCGTGTCGTCAACCTCGATCGCCACCAGCCGATTGTCCAGCGGCAAAAAGCCAGGATTCCAACCGGGGACGTAGTAGACCGTGTAAGTTGCGCCCCTTTCCAGGCGGTGGAAGGCAGCGCGGCTGACCAGAAACTTTTGGTCGCCGATATGCAGCCAGTGAGCGCTATGGTTGCTGTCTCTGGTCCGGGACAGCCTTGCTGAGCCGGTAATGCGCCGCACGCGGTCGATCGCTTGCAGGCGCTGCTCGCGGCGCTGCATCACCCAGAGGCTTGCGACCATCAGCAGGCATATCGCCAGTAGCGCTAGCCCGTAGCCGAAGCCGCCGCTGAACATGGCGATCAGCGCGATCGCCAATAGGAAAAACAGCATGAATAGCAGCCCGAGCCGCAACTGCACCCGCTCGCGCTGCCAGCGCTGCCGTTGGGCTGGCGAGAGCAGGCCGCGGCGATTGTAGTTGAGATCGTCAGGGTTGAAGTGAAAGAGTTTGAACCAGAGCGACATCGATCATTAACCTTCTGTCTTCACACAGCAGCCCAAGCTTGGGTTGGCTAAAGTTCGCAGACCTGCACGCGCAAGAGAAATTGCTCGCTCCATGCCTTGATCTTCCAGACCCTCGGCAGGTGAGCCACGGGAGCCGCGTGCAGGTCGAAGGTGAGATAATTATAATTGAGCCATGCCCCATTTTTACGCCAGCCGATGGCATCGCCCAGTTGATTCATGGTGTCGCACCCTCTACCACCACCCAGTTCCAGCCAAAGCGCTTTCTGCGCCGAGAAGCCAAACTTGCCACCACTCGTAGCCGTCCAGAGTTGGTTGAGCATCCGCAAGTCCGCGCAGGCCAAAGTTTTGATGCTGTCCGCGTCCAGCCAGCCAAGGCGCGTTCGACCAAACGCCATTGATGCGCTGGAGAGTGCCGTGGCAACTCAGCAGATCACGATGCTCCGTCTCACCATCCGCACCCAAACCACTGTTCTGGGCTGGCTGAGTGTCAGCATCGCCGACAACGGCACGGGCGTGACGCGGCTGACTCGTTGTTGCAGGCGTACTTGCACGCCGAGGCGGCTGAGTTGGCGCGCGGTGTAGCGCCCGAGGTGTTCCGGGAACTCGGGGACGAGGCGATCGCCAGATTGCAGCAACACGATCTGCATCTCGCGTAGATCGAGGCCCGGATAGTCACGAGCCACTGCCAGAATACCGCCTTGCTGCCGGTGGCGAGCACCAGATAGTCGTAGGCGATTAAGGTTTCATCGGTTTCAACGATCTGTCGCTCGAAATCAACGCGCTGCACATTTGCTTGCAAAAAGCGCAGATTTGGGGCACGACGCAGCACGGTGCGAACCGGGTAGGCAATCATTTCTGGCTCGATCTGGGCCGCCGCCACCTGATACAGCAGGGGAACAAATGTACTGTAATTGTTCCGATCGATGAGCAAGACCTCTGCGCCACTGTGGGCAAGGGACTGAGCAGCCTGCATCCCGCCAAAGCCAGCCCCAATCACCACAACTTTCGGTGGATTTTGCAGCGTTAAAAGCTCAAAATTCACGGGAGCCGCGCTTTTTTTCGTCCATCCCACTCTCCTCATAGCGTGCTTGCTCTGGGAAGTTTTCTGCTAGGGTGAAATATATTTGTCCTATGCTGCCCGGAGGGAAGCTTCCTAGGCGGGTGATTCTCGGTAATCTTTGGTATGAACGACAAACTTCCTATCTTTTACGTCTCGCTACTGTTAGCGATTTTGTCAGCGATCGCCATTTTCATCTTTCGGCAAATCTTCCGCACCCGCCGCATCGAGAGCCGCTTTGACAAGCTCCAAACCAAGCTGCAAAAAGAAGCTGGTGATCCCAAAGAATACTATGAACTCGCCAGCCTCTACCTGGACAAAAAGCTCTACGTCAAAGCGATTCAGCTCCTCCAGCGCGCCCTGAAAGTGGGAGAAACCGTCGAACCTGAAAACCAAGCCCTCGTCTACAATGCCCTCGGTTTTGCCTACGCTGCCCAGGAGCAATACGACCTCGCGATTCGCCAGTACAAAGAGGCGATCAAACTCAATGCGGACTATCCAACCGCCTACAATAATCTCGGCAGTGTTTATGAGAAAAAGAAACTGACCGCCCAAGCCCTAGAAGCCTACGAGGCAAGCTTGCAAGTTGAACCCGATAACAAGACGGCTAAGCGTCGCGCTGAGGCATTACGCAAGCGTTTTTCGCCAGCCAGTTCTAGTTAGTTCGCTTCAACCGTAATAGGGCGGCTCGTTCCCGACTTTCCATTTGATATTGCAGCCAATGCTGGGCTTTTGGTCGGACGGAATCACCTCCCCCGCCAATGCCGCATTGATCGCGGCCCGCAGGTCTTTGCCATTGACTGGCTGGTCATTGCCGGGACGGCTGTCGTCGAGTTGACCGCGATAGATAAGGTGGCGATCGCGATCAAATAGAAAGAAATCTGGAGTACAAGCAGCAGTATAAGCCTTTGCTACTTCCTGGGTCTCGTCGTAGCAGAGGGGGAAGGTGAAGCCAAGCTGTTTCGCCATCACCGCCAGTTTGTCGGGGGCATCGTCAGGGTGCGTGCTGACATCATTGGCGCTGATAGCGACGATGCCGAGGTTGCGGTCTTGGTAATCTTGACCCAAGCGCGCCAGTTCCTGCTCTACGTGCTTAACAAAGGGGCAATGCGCGCAGATGAACATCACGAGTAGGGCGGTGCAATTGTCAAAGCTAGCCAGGGAAACAAATTGTCGGGTCACTACATCCGGTAACTGAAAGGCCGGGGCGGCGGTGCCGAGATCGAGCATTGTAGAGGCAGTACGTGCCATGATAGTTCCTTGCAATCACGATGAGGGTTGGGATCAGATTAGCCCGTCGCGAGTCGCCGCTTCAAGCGATTGCTCCGCTTTCAGCGCCGGTCAGTGACACAATCATCGCCGCCTTCAGGGCTAATTGGGAAGGTCTTGAATTTTCCTTCGTCAGATAATACCCCGGTACTAATGTATAATGCGGGCATTCAGCCACACCCGCGGGTTTTATGGAACAGGTTTCCGCGAAGATTTCTAGCCAGCCAACGCGCTTGGTCTGCTTGCCGGGTGGTAATCAGCGCCTCACCCCTACGGCGCGCCCGTCCCAGTCCGAAGCCATCCAACCGTTTCAGCCGGATGCTCCCGATACAGCTGGAGCGATCGCCCCGCAAGATCGCTTCCAGATCGACCTACACCGCCTTGAGGCGCAAGCACGGCGAATCAATGAACTTTCGGCGGAGCTGGAAGGGGCGTTGTGGGAGTTGAAGGCGATCGCCTCACAAGTGAATCAAGGCAGCTATATCTTTCGCGAGCAATATGGGCACGATTGGTTCCCCGCCCAGATTTGCGAATATCACTCGGTCGAACTGCCGACGCTCCGCCAACAGGAGAGCAGTCAACTCGTCTTGGCGGCGCGGAAGGTCGATCTGCTCTACGCCGAACGCGAAGCAAGTGAGCTAGCGGCTAAGCTGCGCCAGCGCCGTAGCCGTAAGCGCAAGACCACCACAGTCCCCGCCCTGACTGAAGTAAACTCGGCGGCTCCGGCAACAGCCACACCTGAGCCAGAGGCACAGCCCAAACGTCGGCGCAAAACGGCGACACCGACGAAAACGGCAACCGAGACGGGCGATCATCGCGCGACCAAGCCCAAAGCGACCAGCACCCGCAAGCGGAAAGCGACCAGCACGACCAAAACCACCACAACTCGCCGCAAAACGACCAAGCAGTCGCCAGAGATGGCTCCAACCAACGAGCGCGAGAACCGCTAACTCGTCAACGCGACCGGCCGCCTGCACAGTCAGCAACCGCAATGTCAGAGTTGGGATGTCCCGGCTCTTAATCGGCAATCCTCAGAGACTCAACGGATGGTGAGCGTGTAGCGACCGCGATCACCCGGATTGTAGCCATTGACGAAGATGCGATAGATACCAGTATAGGGTAGCACCAGCGTAATGGTCGAATTGCTATCCTCTTCATCGGTATCGTCGTTCTGCTCGATCAGCTCACCTTGTTCGTCAAAAATCGCCAGAAAAGTATCGAACTCTGTACTTTCAAGACGAACCACAATCGTCGTTCCCGCTGTTCCGCGAAACATATGTTCGTCGTAGAGTGTACCATCCTGCTGAAAAACAGTATCGCCATCCTCAAGTACGCCCTGCTCGACAAAGAGCCAACTCGTTGGCGATGGCGGCGCGACAGCAACGGGTGGTGTGGGCGGTGGGCTGGCGACCGGACTAGGAACTGGTGACGGTGTCGGCACAACCGGGCTAGGCATAACGACCGGCGGCGGCGTCGGTACGGGAGGCAGGTTGGCCAGCAGGCTGTCATCATCCGTGTAGTCGCCCGCATAGGCTAAGAGGCAAATCTGTTGCCCCAGGCGGTTGGGGTCAGGGCGACAGGCAGTACCAGCGGCACGGTAATTGATATTGAATAAGGTGGCACGGCGATCACGGTCAGGGTTGCCATCGTCCAACACCATTTGCATCACGAGGCTGCGCGCCGTGGCACGGCTGGCACTGAGGCTGAGGCTCACCGGCCCGCTCACCTCGCCATAACGACCGAGGCGGCGAATAAAGTCATTGGTGTCACTGAGGGCCGTTGGGTTGTTCGGGGCAGCCGCCAAGAGATCATTGAGGCCGAGCGAGAGACCGGCAACCCGACTCAGCGGCAGGATCGGTCTCGCTTGGCGGAGGAAACGAATCGCATCGTCCAACGCCGCCATCCCCTCCTGAGTTTGGATCGGCGCTTGACGGGGCAGGCGGAGGACATTGCCATCAAAGTAGCGTCGCTGGCGCTCAAGCCAATCAGCATAGGCATTGGGGTTTGTGCGGGCGCGGTCGATTTCGCGCAATACCGCCACCTCGAAGGGTGACAGGCGGGGCAGCGCCGCGCTCTCAGTCGGGAGTTGGGCGATCGCACCGGTCGCTGTTACCTGACGTGCAGTCGGAGTAGCCGCCACCGCATCAGCCAGTAGCCAGCCCAAGATAACGAGCGCGCAGAGACGAATCAGTGACATAGCAAGCGTGTTGAGTTCAGCAATCCCGAAGGTTTTCGTAATTTCAAGCCGTTGCAGGCGTCATTGACGTGAATTCTAAACCTTAGTGGCGCTAAGCCGAGCCTAGCGAGCTAGGAGTGTGTCAGACTAGGCACAATTGCGATTATGATAAATGCAGTTTGCCGGGTTCGTTGTGGATTATAGCGGCTTTTTCCGTAGCTTAGCGACAGCAACCAGCTTGAGGCTTGGGAACTGGACGCTGGGGTGGCGGCATCAGCCCGCGCCACAATCCCCGAGCAGCGGTAGAACGAGAGTAGCGAGTCATGGTCGAAGCGCCCAATCTCTATTGGTTCGGTTGGTTTCTCTGGCTCGGCGGCACGGTTTTTGTGTTGGCGATCCTGGGTTCTCGCCAGCGCGAGGCAGGAGCCGAGAGTGCTCCCGCTGCGGCAATGAGCTACGAGTTTGACCCGCTGCTGCGTCGCCGTTTTGAGACGGTTCAGCTCAATGATTGGAATGCCCTGCAACGCAAGTCCGGCTTGACCCCGCGCAGCTTGCTCCAGGCCCGACGTGGCAAGCTCGAGAAGTTGACGCTGGAAGAGCTGCAAAATCTCGCCTCGACGCTGCAATGGAGCCTCGAGGAACTGCTTTCCCAGTACAATCGCCCTCTACCGCAATTGAGTCATATGGCAGCGGAGCGAGCGACGCTCCAGCAGCAAACCGAGCAGTTGCAGCAGGAACTGCTCGCCCTGAAGCAGCAGCTTGCCAATGAGGTGGATCGAGTCTATCGCGCGCATCAACAAACTGCCCAGCTTCAACAGCAGCTTACTGAGGACAATGAAGCACTCCAGTCCAAGCGCTACGAGCTGGATCAGCTGCAACAACAGTGTCGGCGCTTGCGTGCCGATCTGGAGCAGCAGTCAACGCAGTTAACAGCCGATGTCAAAGACGAGACTTTCCGGCATTTACAGACGCTGTTGATGAATTATCCGACCGCCGCGATGATGGCGGAGGCGCGGCCGACACTGCCGGCCAAAAATCTCGTCCCGCTATTCGCGCCACTGCAAAACTTACTCAGCGCCTGGGGCTACGAACCCATTGGCTCTGCTTGGGAGCAGGTGCTCTATGATCCGCAGTTACACCAAGCAGACAGTGAACAGATTGCGGTCGGCGATCTCGTTTATGTGCGCTTTGTCGGCTATCGCGAGGGCGATCGCATTCTCTGCCCCGCCAAGGTCAGTCGCACCTTACCCCGGGCCTGATTGCCGCAGCAAACAGTCGTGCCAAAACAATCTGCGTCATAACCAAAAGAACACCCCTAGAAAGGAGTGTTCACCATGCCTGAACTATATTTTGGCAGGACAGCAAGATCGCAGCGCCGATATACAGGCGGTTCCCAGACTGAGCAACCAGACGCTCATTGACGAGATGACCTAGAGGTCGCCACCATTAAAGGCGAGGAGGAAGATCACCACCGGCCCGGCGACCAAAATCAAGCCAACAAACAGCAGTTGAAAAATGACTTCCAAGTTGATACTTGTTAAGAATTCCATAGGTGTCCTTGCGGCTAACCAACCCAATTTTTAGCGCGTTTCTGCAAACAATTTTATATCCTATCGGGCGTACTTCTCTTTTTTAGAACCTTTGGAAGGAAGTATACAAAACTCAACAAATGGCAAGGATGAACCGTCTGTAGGGCTAGCAATCTCGGCTGAGCGCGTGACTTGGAGCAAGTTTCGACCAAAGTCTAATGACGCCAACCCGGGCGATCGCCCTACCCTTGAACGCAATGCACCCCCAAACTAATTACGGCTTCGCCAAATAAGTGAGTTTCCCAGCGCCAGTCTGGCGTGAGCGACACGCGGAGACCCTGGAGTCTCTTAGTCATGGGTGAGGCGCGTTACCCCCCGACGTACTAGGCTAGCTCACTCGCTAGTGCGTGGTTGCGGTGAGACGTGCAGGTCATTATTGGCCTGGCAATTCGCAGATCTTCATTCTGAGTAAAAGTTATGGCGAGACTTGACTATTTTGCCCCCGGTGTTTACATCGAAGAGGTGAATCGGGGCAGTCGTCCGATCGAAGGTGTGCCGACGGCTGTGGCTGGCTTTGTCGGCTTTACTGAAGATGTACGCGGTGGCGCGGAACTCTTCAAGCCGATGCTGGTTACCACCTGGGATCAATACTTGCAGTACTTCGGCAAGCCGAATTCCGATGGTTTCACGAGTTTCAACGCCTATCTGCCCTTCACCATTTACGGGTGGTTCCTGAATGGTGGCGGTCGTTGCTGGATTACCAGCATCGGCACCCAACTGCCGGGCACGCCGACGCCACCGCTGGCAGAAACAGGCACCCAGGTTGAGAACCGTGCCCGCCGTCCGAGCTTGCGTTTCTCCCTGAAGCAAGAGCCTGAAGATGCCCTTGCTGTCGGCGGCAGTAACGGATACCTGCCGGCTGCTGTGGACAACACGCTCAAGGTACGCATCTTTGAAAGTGAGCCGAAGCCAACCGAGGATGATGGCGATACAGAAGGCTCAGTCACCCGCGACTCTGGTGAATTTTTCTCGGTCGTCGTCTCGCAAGCTGGTGAGGAACTGGAGCGCTTCGAGCATATGTCGATGAATCCCGACGTGGAAACGGCAGTCGCCGACTACGTTGTTTCGGCACTCGAATCCTCGGAATATGTTCTGGTCACCGACATCTCGCGCGCCGGTAGCGCGCTGTCACGCCGCCCGGCAAATGGTCTCTACGAAGTCAGCCCGCCGCCCCTTGCCCCGCGTCCCGAGACCTTCCCCGGTCAAGTGGAAGGGGTGCGTGATGACCGCACGGGCGTGCGCGGTCTGTTTGAAATCGATGAAATCACGATTCTAGCCTTCCCGGATCTGATGCGGATCTACGAAGCCGGCTTGATGACGCTGACGCAGATTCATGGCGTCATGGAGCTGATGGTCAGTATGTGCGAAGGCGCTGCCGCGGGCGACTTGCCCAATCCGCCTAACCGCATGGTTGTGCTCGATCCGCCGCCTGACCGCGTTAAGCCCCAAGATGTCAGCGAGTGGCTCGGTGAAGAGTTTGCCCGGCGATCGCAATTCGCGGCCCTCTACTACCCTTGGCTCTACGTGCCCAACCCCCGCAACCAAGGTCGTCCGATTGCCGTGCCCCCTTGCGGTCACGTCACGGGCGTCTGGTCGCGCACGGATGAAACTCGGGGTGTCTACAAAGCTCCCGCCAACGAAGTGCCCCGGGGCGTCATCGGTCTCGCCTACGACTGCAACTTCCGCGAGCAAGAGCTGCTCAACCCCCAAGGCATCAACTGCATCCGCACCTTCCCCAATCGTGGCATCCGCATCTGGGGCGCGCGCACACTGGTAGAGCCGGAAATCACCGAATGGCGCTACATCAACGTCCGTCGCTTGATGAGCTACATCGAGAAGTCGGTCGAGACCGGGACGCAATGGGCGGTCTTTGAACCCAACGACGAAGACCTCTGGTCGCGCGTGACCCGTACCGTCACCAACTTCTTGACCGATCTTTGGCGTCAGGGTGCCCTCATGGGTGGCAGCCCGCGCGAAGCCTTCTATGTGAAGTGTGATAGTGCGCTGAATACACCAGACACAATGATCCTCGGTCGCCTGATTGTGGAAGTGGGCGTCGCGCCGGTACGTCCGGCTGAATTCGTCATCTTCCGCTTCAGCCAGTGGACGAGCCAAGACGAAGGCTAGATTCAATTGGTACTGGGAGAGTGATCGCCGACTACAGGTGATCGCTCTCGTTCCCTCTCTCAAGATCGCAAGCAATAAGGAGATAGTCAGCAATGGCTGCTAACACAACTGCCAGTCTCTTCTATATCGAATTTGAAGGTTTGGATCCGCTGCCGATCCGCAGTATCACCGAAGTCAAGTTTGAAGCCCAAGTCGCCGGTGCCGACACCGAGATTGAGTCCACCAAAGGCGGCAGAACCCTGCGGCAAGCCACATCATCGGGCTTTCAAACCACCCCGTCGATGACCGTTGAGATCAACATGAGCGGCGACCAGCTCAGCGCCAGCCGCATTGTTTACGACTGGTTTAACGAGTCGCTGCCAGCTTCCGCACTGGGTAATGCTAACTGGGCGGGCGCGCGCAAGAGCATCGGCATCACCGTCTATGATCCCGACGGTCAGACCCAGGTGATGCGCTGGGATGTTCGCAATGCTTGGGTCAAGAGCTATTCAATCGTTGATACCGATGCAGCGGGGAGCGATCTGATGGTGGAGTCCTACGAGTTTGTCGCTGAGGACATCACCAAGACCGTCGGTATGGAGCAAGCTGCCGCTTAGTGATCGCTGACTCATTGATCATTGATTCAGCCTAGCGAGACGCGAGCAAGAATGCGTCTGCTGGCCCGCCAAAATTTGTCCATCCACACATAGAGTTTTAAACCCATGGCACAAACCCCGGAATATTTAACCTCCTCCAAGTTCTACTTTGAACTCAGCGGCGGCGCGGTTGGCCCGATGCAGCTCCTGCCGGTCAAGAAGGTCAGCGGCGTCAGCATCACCGTCAACCCGGCGGGTGAAGGGGAATCTGCGGGCGTCACCAAGGGCGCTGTCAGCGACGTCCAAACCACTGTCGCGGGCGTGTCCACTAATAATGTGACGCTGGAATTCAACGCTGATCCTCGCAATGATGTTCTCCAGCGCTGGTTCCGCTCCGTTCACGCCACCGCCAAGCAAGGGGGCGCGACCGATTGGGAAACCAACCGCTGCGAAGCCTCACTCGTGGTCTACAAGTTGAACAACGAAGAGGGTGCCCGCTTCAACTTCGTCGATGCGATTCCGGTCAACTACACCACCACCAAGCTGGAGGCCGGTAGCACAGAGCTATTCGGCGAGAGCGTCGAGATCTACCACGCTGGTCTGAATCGCGTCAAGTAGTCACATGACTCACGCAACATCGTAACTCGTAGGTCAAGCCATGGCACAGACGCCGGAAATCCTCACTAACTCCCGCTTTTACGTCGGGCTATCCCTGGATGGCAGCCAAGACCCGGTTGATGCCTTCTTTCGCGAATGCAAGGGCTTCAAGTACAGCCAGGAAGTGGTTGAAATCCAGGAGGTTGCTCCCGAGGCTTGGGGATCTGCGGATGCCAGCGCCAAGATGGGTCGCTTGGTGACGACCAAGCTGCCGGGGCAAATAAAGTTGAATAACTTCACCCTCGTGCGGAGTCTGACTGCTTCGCAGACGATCTGGAAATGGATCAAAGCGGTTCAGGAAGGCGGCTGGGCGCAACAACGCCGTAATGGCTTCCTGGTGGTCTACCGCAACAATGCGGAGGAGGGGGCGCGGTTTGTGTTTGAAAATGCTTGGCCGACGAGTTACAAATTTTCAGATGTCAAGGCAGGCGGGAGCGATCTGGCGATCGAAGAGCTGGAGATTGCCTGTGAACTCTTTGAGCGGGTCGAGTTGTCTGATGAGAGCTAGAGAGAGCGAGATGGCGATTAAGCTAGTCTGTGTGACTAGGTTAGAGTCCGCCGATGATGCAAACCGAGTTTGAATTTACCCTGCCCAAGGGCTATCTGGATGCCAACGAGAATCTCCATCGCACGGGGGTTATGCGTCTGGCGCGAGCGATGGATGAGATTGTGCCGATGAATGATCCGCGCGTGAAGATGAATCCGGCTTATGCCACGGTCGTCATTCTCGCGCGTGTCATTGTTAAGCTGGGGGCACTGGAAGAGGTGACCCCAGCCGTGATTGAGGGAATGTTTGCGGGTGACCTGGACTACTTGCAGAAGTTCTACCGGCAGATCAATGGTCTGGAGGAGGAACAAGCATGAATGAGCTAGCGGTGATCGCCTTCGAGCTGCCCCAAGGCTTATTGACCGCCGATGGTCGCCTGCACCGCAACGGCGAACTCCGGCTCGCAACGGGCGCTGACGAACTCTATGTCAGCCGCCACCCCCAAGTCCGCGCCAACCCCGCCGCCGCTCCCTTAGTCACGCTGGCAGCCACCCTGCTGCGATTGGGGGATTGGGCACACCCATCGATTGACCAGGTTGGTAGCCTGTTCTTGGCTGATTTTGAGTACTTAATTGCCGTTTTCAACCGTTGCAACCCTCAAGCGACGCGGCGCTTGGGGGAGTGGCGGGCTACCCGGTCGAACGGCTCTACCGGGAAGTGGCCCTCATTGCTTATCACTTCCACTGGAGCCGTGCTGAAATCCTCGCCCTCGACCACGCCGAGCGTCTGCGGTGGGTGCAAGAAATCTTGGCAATTTTGAAGCGGCAACCTGCCCCCAACTCTGATGAGTAACTACCTGGCGATCGCCACCGTCACTGCGACCCTACAACGCCTCTTGCAGGCGAGCATTCAGGCGGATGTAAGCGGGGCACGGGTAACGACGATTCGTCCTGAATATCTCGAGAGTGGCGCGCCTGAGTCTGGGGTCAATCTTTTTCTGTATCAGATCGAAACCAACCCCGCCTGGGGCAACTCGCACACCCCCGCCCGGCAGCGACGCGGCGAAGTCTCACGCCAGTCGCAAGCGGCTCTGGACTTGCACTACCTCTTCAGCTTCTATGGCAACGACGTGGAGCTAGAGCCACAACGCCTACTGGGTAGTGTGATTCGTACCCTAGAAGATTCCGGCAACCTGACTGCTGATCTGATCCGCGACACCACCACGGACAGCAGCTACGCCTACCTGGCTGACTCCGACCTCGCTGACCAACCCGATGCCATCCGGGTCGAGATGGGTGATCTCGATCTCGAAGACATGACGGGTTTGTGGGGCAGCTTTTTCCAAATTCCCTACGTGCTCTCGGTTGCCTACAAAGTGACCGTAGTGCTGCTCGAAGGCGACACCCCCGCCGAACGGGCGTTGCCAGTCGGCAGCACCCAGCCGAGCCTCGCTCCCTTTGGCAATCGGCCGGTTGTGAGCCAAGTGCTGCCTGCTGCCGGTCGCTACCAGCCCGTTGCCCGCAATAGCATCCTTATCATTCGGGGTCGTAACCTCGCCGCCGCGCAAACGCGCGTCCGCATCGGCTCCGTGCTGGTGACGCCGCCGCGCGTGAGCAATGCTCAGATTGTCTTGCCCTTGGAGCTAGTGCCGAGCGAGGCTCTACGGGCGGGTGTCCAGAGTGTGCAAGTCGTGCATCAGTCCCAGGCGGTCAGTCCGGTGGAACGCCGTCGCGCTCAGCCAGCCAATGGCAGTGGCGCTCTGAGCACCTTGCGGGAGACGCAACCGGCGCTGGCGATTGAATCCAATGTTGAAGCCTTTGTGCTGCGCCCGACGATCGTGACCCTGGCGGCGCGCGACCTGGAGGAGAGCGATCGCGAAGGCTTTGACGGTCGCATCGAAGTCACCGCCGATCTCACCATCGGCGCGGCGCAGTCGGTCGCCCTTGTGCTCAACCAGCGGGCTGCCAGCGAACCCGCGACCTATCAGTTTACGGCGAGCAAACGTGAAGAAGACGGTTTTACGGTGGTGATCGCCATTCGCGATGTCAAACCCGGTCAATATCTGGCGCGGCTGTTGGTAGACGGTGCCGAAAGCTTGTTGAATCAAGACCGCGATCCCCAAAGCCCGACGTTTGAGCAGTACATCAGTCCCTTGCTCCAGATTGGCTAGCGGAGAAACCTATGGCGAGTGCCCCACCCCCCACGGCTGGCCAGCGCCAGCGTAAGCCAGGTTCTCCAACGGCCAAGGCGGCAAAACCGCGCTCCCAGGCCGCGACCAAGCGCCCGGAATCCACTCCCATCGCTCGCGATCGCACCTGGCAAACCTTCAACCAACGCTATCTAACCAGCGTCCTGCAACCCTTGGGCGCGGCCCTTGCCCAACAGGCGCATCGCCAAGCTCAAGTGCCGTTGCCTCGCCAGTCGCAACCCCAGAGCACGGCTCTGTACCGCTGGCAGCTCGAAATTGACCTGACCCACTATCTGCTAGGGGCGCTGGTCTTGGACGTACCCGCCTTGACAGCGATTTGCCATCGCTTTGAGCTGTCGGCCTTTGAGCGCGATCTGCTCCTCCTGTGTGCGGGTGTCGAGCTGGAAGCGACTTGGGCACCCCTCTGCGCGGCGGCTCAAGGCGACCCGCAACGCACCTATCCTACCTTCAGCCTCGTACTTGCCATTTTGCCCAACCCGCACTGGCGAGCGATCTCCCCAGACGGGCCGCTGCGGCGCTGGCAACTGCTCACCGTTGATACCAGCCCCAATCGCCAACTCACCCACAGCCCGCTGAAAATCGACGAGCGATTGTTGCACAGTCTGCTCGGCATGACGGTCATGGACGAGCGCTTGCTAAACCTCGTCGAGCCAATCGAGACCGCCGATCCCCTCGTGCCCTCGCAGCAGGCCGTGGCTCAACAACTGATTGCCGCCTGGAAAAATGCCCCCGATGGTCGCGCTCGACCCGTGCTACAACTCTGCGGCGATGACCGCAGCGGCAAACAGGCGATCGCCCGAGCCGTCTGTCAGCATTTTCAACTGCCCCTCTACCGGCTGAATGTCAATATGTTGCCGACCGCTCCCCAAGAGCTGTACCAACTGCTGCGGCTGTGGGAGCGCGAGTATCGCCTCGCCCCCTGTGTCCTGCTGCTGGACTGCAATAGTGGCGATCGCAATGATGGTGCGCGGGAAGCAGCAATTTCCTACTGGCTAGAACATCTAGATGCGGCGTTATTGCTCACCGTGCGCGATCGCCGCCCACCGCAACAGCGCCCGCTGCTCGGCTTCGATGTCGGCATGCCCAATTCCAAAGAACAACACCAGCTCTGGTGCGACAGCCTTGGTGAGCAGGCAGTGACCACCCTCAACGGTCACATCGACACGCTGGTCTCGCAGTTCAACCTCACCGCCCCGGTCATCCGCGCCACCAGCGCCACCGCTCTCAACCAACACGCCCAGCAGAGCCAGCAAAACGGCAAAACCGGCAGATCCCTGCCTCTGGAACGCGCCCTCTGGCAAGCCTGCCGCACCCAAGCCCGTCCCCACCTTGATGACCTAGCACAGCGCATTACCTCCCAGTCGCAATGGGACGACCTGATCTTGCCAGAAGGGCAAAAAATCGTCCTACGCGAACTCGCCGCCCACGTCCGCCAGCGCGCCAAAGTTTATGAAAAATGGGGCTTCGGCGGCGACTCGGGGCGCGGCTTGGGGATCAGCGCCCTGTTTGCGGGCGCGAGCGGCACCGGCAAAACGATGGCGGCGGATGTCTTGGCGAACGAGCTGAAACTTGACCTCTACCGCATCGATCTCAGCTCGGTAGTGAGCAAGTACATCGGCGAGACGGAAAAAAATCTGCGGCGCGTGTTTGATGCCGCTGAGACCGGCGGGGCGATTCTGCTCTTCGATGAAGCCGACGCTCTCTTTGGCAAACGATCAGAAGTCAAAGATTCCCACGATCGCCACGCCAATATCGAGGTCAGCTACCTATTGCAACGCATGGAGTCCTATCGCGGCCTCGCCATCCTCACCACCAACCTCCGCGACGCCCTCGACCAAGCCTTTCTGCGCCGCATCCGCTTTAGCGTCCGTTTCCCCTTCCCCGATGCTGAACAGCGAGCGGCGATTTGGCAGCGAGTATTCCCCAAGAAAACGCCGACCGAGGGCCTGGATATGAAAAAACTGGCGCGTCTCGGCGTCGCCGGTGGCAATATCCGCAATATCGCCCTCAATGCCGCCTTTCTCGCCGCCGATGCCGGGGAGCCAGTGCAGATGAAGCACATTCTGCTCTCAGCCAAGAGTGAGTATCTGAAGCTGGAGAAGCCGATGACCGACGCCGAGATCAAAGGCTGGGTTTGAGCGCGTGCGATCATCGGGGAGTGGTCGATATGGGCAGCTCTGCATTTTGTCTTCGATCGGGAACCAGTGGAGATTATCCAATGGAACAATCACTGGACTGCTACCGAGCAATCGCCCGAGCGACAATTGAGAAGTACGCGACCTATCAGCCAAGCCACGGCGAGATTGAGTTGCAAGCGCTGTGCGAGAGCTAGCGCGATCGCCGCGTCCACAGTGTCGTATTGCATGACTCCTGCTACCAAAATTTTTAGCCTTGAACACCTTTCCCCTCAGCATCGCGCCGATGATGGAGCGCACCGACCGCCATTATCGCTACTTCATGCGCCAGTTGACGCAACGGACACTGCTGTACACCGAGATGGTGACCGTGCCCGCGATTTTGCATGGCGATCGCCCGAAACTGCTCGGCTTCTCGCCCGCTGAAAACCCCCTCGTGCTGCAAGTCGGCGGCGCTGACCCAGCGTCACTCGCGACCTGCGCGCGCATTGCCGCCGACTATGACTACGACGAGATCAACCTCAATGTCGGCTGCCCCAGCAGTCGCGTCCAGGATGGCGCTTTCGGCGCTTGTCTGATGGCGCAACCGGAACGGGTCGCGGCAGCGGTGGCAGCCATGCGGTCAGCCGTGTCAATTCCAGTAACGGTTAAACATCGCATTGGCATTGACGAGCGCGATCGCTACACCGATCTCGTCGATTTTGTCCGCACCGTCGCCGCCGCCGGTTGCCAGCGTTTCAGTGTCCACGCCCGCAAAGCCTGGCTCCAGGGCTTGAGTCCCAAGGAAAACCGTAGCGTGCCGCCGTTGCGCTATGCGGATGTCTACCGGCTGAAGCAAGATTTCCCCGACCTGGTGATTGAAATCAACGGCGGCATCGTGGACTTCGCGCAAGCGCAGACTCACCTGCGCCAGGTCGATGCGGTGATGATCGGTCGTGCTGCCTACGACAATCCCTACCTCTTTGCGACCGCCGACCGCGATTTCTTTGGGGCGACGACAGCGGTGCGATCGCGCCACGCCGTCATCGAAGCCCTCTTCCCCTACATCGATGATTGGGTGAGCCGTGGAACCAAACTCAACAGCCTCACCCGCCACCTGCTCCAGCTTTTTGCCGGTCAGCCGGGAACCAAGGTCTGGAAGCGCTACCTCAGCGAGCACGCCCATCGACCCGGCGCAGGGGTAGAAGTGGTACAGGCGGCATTGTCCCAGGTTCCTGTGCTGGTCACGGCTTAAAGATTACTCATCTCACTCAGCAGCGCGATTCTGCTGGTCGAGAAATTGGAGCTGATGGTATAGCGTCTGAATCCGGGGCAGCGCCAGGCCGTGGGCAGCCGCCATGCGGAGCGGTGCCCCGAAGATGCCCTCGACTTCCAGCGGTCGGCGGGCATGGTAGTCGAGCTTCATGCTGGTGAGATAGGGCCGCATCTGCGCGGTGTGCTCCAGCATTCGGGGGATTAAGTTGGGGTCGAGGGTGCGATCGCAACTCGCTGCCCCGGCCACGACCTCCTGCATCAGCAGCTTCGCCAATTCCCGGATCGCCGCACTCGCCATCATTGCCGCCGTCGTCGCATCGAGAATCACCGACAGCCCATTAAACGGGATATTCCAGGCGAGCTTTTCCCAGCGCACAGCGAGCAAATCGTCACGGAGCCGCACCTCGACCCCGGCTTGGGTGAAATCAGCGGCGATCGCCGACATCGGTGCCGTCACGCCCGCCGGTTCATGACCGTCGCGATAGGCGGCGAGGGCGATCGCCTCATAATCCAAGTGCCGGATCTGCCCCGGCCCAACCTTGTTCGCGCAAATGAAGCAAAGGCCGCCAACGACGGCATGATTCGGCACCCAAGCCGCCAATTGTGCCTCAGCTCCGAGGCCGTTTTGTAACAGCAGCACCGTCGTTGTCGGTTTCAGCAGTGGCGGCAATAATTGCGGGAGGACGTAATTCTGAGTAGACTTCAGCGCCACCACGACGACATCGCAAACGGGCATCTGTGCCACATTGCGGTAAGCCTGCACCGTCGGCAGCACAAAATCGCCACGCACCGACTCAATCTTCAAACCCTGCGCCCGCACCCACTCATAGTCGCTGCGGAGTAGAAAATGCACCTCGCAGCCCGCTTGTTGCAGGCGCGCGCCGTAGTAGCCGCCGATCGCTCCCGTGCCGAGAATCGCATAGCTGCGGTTCGTCATTGCCCCCAAGTCATTTCAACGCTGACAAAATCCTGCCCAGTTTAACGCCCCGTGGCGGTGACCTGTAAGCCACTGCCGTGGTTTTGGGTCTTGGTGGGCGGGAAAAGCGTTGGGATTACGCCCTGTCTCCACAGAGCAGGCAATCAACACGACGGATCTTGCGTACAGTAGAGTATTGAGCATTGTGACCCCAGCGTCTTGTTGTGGGCGATCGCCAACGAGAGTCAACCCATGCCAGAACTTCCCCCCCTGACCCCGGAAACGATTTGGGCAATTCTACACGAAGAAGTTGACGACGCTACCGTCAACCAATTGGTCTGGCGGCAACTAGGCTACCGCTACGATGCCGAGCGCCAAAGCTGGGACAATCAGGCGGTCGCTGCGGATTGGCGCGAGGCCTATCCCGAGCCACCCGACTTCATCGCCGAGCGACCACCCGGCGTCAAGCTGACCCGCTCAATCCCCAAGGAAAAGAAGCAATTACTGAAAGAAAAGCTAGGATTCAAAGGCTACAAGATCGGTGAATTTGGCCCCCGCCAGACGCGACGCGCCACGATCGCCAACTGGCTGCTGGGACAGATGCCCTAGAGCAGCGTCACGACCCATTTGCGTTACACGGCAGCCGCCCAAACAGGCGACGGTGAGGCGATCCTCCGCCCGCATCCGCCCAGCAAGCGCAGCAGGCACGCCACCTAAGCGGTCAACCGTTGATCAGCCTGAACTGGTATCGCCTACCCCCAATCAAGCCTGCTCGCGAAACTGACGGCTTGATTGATACCGATTTCTAATTACTCAGGAACCAAATCGCCGCTTGTCGCACTGATAGAGGGGGCTTGGGGCGAGAGAGGCCGCGCGCGATCGCCCCAACCGGGCAACTCGTCACCCTAGCGTCAGCCAATCCCTAACTTTTCCTAATGTTTCCCCAGACTCTGCCCAGCGGAGATATTCCGGTTGAGGAGTTTGACTTATACTGATGCTCATGACAGACTATGGCTCTCTGTCTATTTTGCTAAACCTCAGTAGAGATAAAATGCTGACAACTTCAACGATCAAGCAACTCTGCGGTCTAGCTGGTGTGGTGAGTGTCGGTTTTGCGCTTTCCGCCCCCGCTGCACTAGCTGAAACGCTGCCGGAGACTTCTAACTCTGAGCAAGCAACGACCCTAATTGCCCAAACCGAGATGGCCTTCTCGGGGGAGGACGAATGCCCCGGCCCCGATGGTGGTTACGCTCCGGGTAACTACGAAGTGGACTTCGAGCGCGAGCCCGATCAGGACTACAACCTCGAGTGCTGGGGTTTGAGCCGTCGTGGCTTCATCTGCGTCAATAACCCCAACCCCGAGTGCGAGAATCCTCTGCACTACGGTCAGATCTGGGGCACGCAGTACACCTCGCCCGTCGAAGGTCTGGTCGAACAGTTCTGGGCTGAGATCGGTGCCAACCCCCCAACGCCGACCCTGCCACCGCCAGCTGCTGTGCCGCCGCCAGTCGCCCCGGTTCCCGGTCTGTGGTAGAGCAATTCTACATCTGAGTTAGTTCACTAACTGCATGGGGGCGCAACTGACCGAAGTTGCGCCCTCATGTTCGTGATTATGGAACCGCCGAGCCGGTTGCCACGCTAATTTTACGGTTTGTCAGCGATGCCAAAGGCTACCATCGAGTTCGCCGTCGGTCAGGTCTGGTCTTATCAGAGCCGAGCCGTTGAGCCAGATTCAACTTTAACCATCGTCCAGATCGACGCGGTTGAGGATGCCGAGACCATCCACATTAGCTTGGCAGGGTTGAAGATGATCAATCCGCATGTTGCAAGCGGTTTTGGTACCGCGATCGCTCATCTACCCATCACGGTTCCCGCGTTGCAGGCGAGTGTGACCGAGTTACTCGCCACCACTGATCAGCTTCCCGACTTTCAGGCTGGCTACGATATTTGGCATCAAGCCTTTACGGCGGGCGAAGGCGGCGTTTTTACGCTGACCGTTGCAGAGTGCGTGGCGTTTCTAGAACAAGCGCTGAACCCGTGATCCCAAATCCTGTTCTCGGAACCCAAGAATTGTATCCCTCATCCCCAGCCTATCCATTACCCAGAAGTCCGTAAAAGCCAGAGAGAATCTGGGCAGAAGCAGCCAGTTGAGCAGGGAGCATCCCAGTTTCGTAGCCCTGCGTTCCTACGGAACCGGCTCCGCCAACACGCTAAATCCCCCTCCCAGAGCGGGAGAGGGACTTCTAGCTCCCCTGCAAACCGCTTGGGAGAAGCGGCCGGGGGATGTAGACGCGCAGCGGCTGCTCGCAGAGTGGGCGACTGCAACGCCAAAGTGGGATGCACCCAGTAGCCGCGACCCATGAGAGAGTTAGCGAAATAGTCGCGCCGTGAGTGTCCCCGCGTATAACCCCAAGAGACCCAGCAGCGGGCTGCCCAGCCAGTAGGCGCTCAGCACCAGCCAGCGGCGGTCGAGGCAGAGGCGATAGCTGTCGAGTTCATAGGTTGCGAAGGTGGTGTAGGAACCGAGGCCGCCAATCGCGACTAGCCAAACCAGATCCATTGGAACTGGTCGCATCTTTGCCAACACTAGCGTCAGGAAGCCGAGGGCGAAGCTGCCACTGAGGTTAACGACAAATGTGCCGTAGGGAAAGCCATTTCCCAGGCGTTGTGTCAACCAGAGACTGAGATAGTAGCGGCTCAGCGCCCCCGCGATCGCGCCCAGCGCGATCGCCAGAGGAGCACGCAGAGTCGGGGCAGCCGGAGTCAGCAAGAGCAGTAGGCGCTGTAGCATCAATTTTCCCATTTCAACGCTGATGATTGCCGCGCGACCAATAACCGTGCATCGTGCCCAGCAGTTGATTGAGGCGGTGCAACTGCTCGCCCGTCCCCATGCAGATCAGCAGGTCACCATCCAGCAACCGCGTTTCACCCGTCGGCCCGCCGATCAGTGTGCCATCCAAGCGGCGGATCGCGAGCACGAGCACTCCCGATTTTGCCCGCAGGTTGGCTTCGCTCAGGGTCTTGTCGATCAGCGGACAGATGTTGCGGGCGAGGAAAAACTCGTCGAGATAGAAGGAGCGATTCGTGCCGGTGATGATGCCGTCTACAAAATCCATCACCTGGGGACGCAGTGCGGCGGCGGCGAGACGGCGACCGCCGGTAATGTAGGGCGAGACGACGGCATCGGCTCCCGCACGGCGGAGTTTTTGGATCGCTTCCTCGGTGTTGGCACGGGCGATCGCCCGGATGCGGGGATTGAGCGTTTTCGCCGACAGGACGGTATAGAGGTTTTCGGCATCAGAACGCAGGGCAACCACGATACAAGCGGCGCGCTCAATGCCCCCTAGCGCTAGCGATTCGTCCAAGGTAGCATCCCCTTGGAGAGCAGGGTAGCCGAGCTGTTGGGCGGCGCTCATCGCTTCATCATCAGTATCGATGACGACAAAGGGGATGTCTTCGGCCGCAAATTCGAGCGCGATCTGCCGACCGGTGCGACCGAAGCCACAGAGAATGTAGTGATTCTTCAGAGCTTCAATCACGTGCTGCTGCTGTCGTTTGCGGATGCCTTCTTGAAAATAGCCCTGAATCAAGGCTTCTGTAAACCGATTGGCGATGTAACCAATGCTGAGGATGCCGAGGAGGATGAGGGCGATCGTGAACAGGCGCGATCGCTCGGTCAGCGGCCGCGTTTCACTGAAGCCGACAGTCGAGAGCGTGATCGTCGTCATGTAGGCGGCATCGGTCAGTGACCAGCCCTCGATGCCGACATACCAGAGAATGCCGAGCAAAAAAATCGCCGCCAGCCCCAGTAGGCCAACGAGGAGCTGTTTCTGCAAGCGCTGGTAATTCTGTTCGGAGGGATTCATCGCGCCAGCAACAGACGAGTGGGGTTGACAGCGCGTGCGGCACTGCCAGAATGCTAACCTTTTATTAACCGATTTCTGGGATCCTGAAGATTGCGCTGGCGCGCTGCGTAACCCAACCCAACTTCTATTTACCTCGCAGAAAATTATGAGCGACGCTAGTAATGTGCTCGGCACGCCCCTCGTCTGTTGCTGCACCGACCCGATGACCGGCTACTATCGCGATGGCTGGTGTAATACGGGCGCGGGCGATTTTGGCGCGCATGTGGTCTGTGCCGAGATGACAGCAGAATTTCTGCACTTTACGCAACAGCAGGGCAACGATCTGAGCACACCGGTTCCGGCTTTTAACTTTCCGGGCCTCAAGCCTGGCGATCGCTGGTGCCTCTGTGCCTCGCGTTGGCAGCAAGCGCTAGTCGCCGGTGTCGCGCCCCCGGTCGTTCTGGAGTCAACTCATGCTAGTGCTCTCGAACACGTTTCACTGAACGACCTCAAGCAATACGCGATCGCGGTCTAGATTGCCCGATTACCGACAGCGTGGGGATGAGCGGGTTGTCATCGCGGTTGGCCCAATTTGGTCTATCTTTATTGAGGCTAGCGATCACCGCTACGCGACAAGATGGTGTCGAGGCTGGAGCTGAAGGTCGATGTTCAGGGCACTGTATAGGCAAGCGATCAAGATGGCTCGGCATAAATGCCGGCGCGGCGGCTCAGTTGGCGTCGTAATCGCGGCGGCGATGATCGCAGGCTGGGTCTGATGGTGCAGGCACTATCGGCGGCGGCGAAGCGAGGGGATCCGCAAGCGATCGCGGCGTTACTCAACAAGTCGCTGGCAGCTCACAATATCGCCGTGAAAGTGCTGCGGCAGGGTGATCGCCTCAACCTGCTGGTGGAGGCGGTGAATCTTCCTGACCGCGAAGCGATCGCCCGCTTTCTCAAAAACAGCTTGGCACACTTGCAGCCAGAAAATATCGCGGTCGTGAGTGTTCAGGGGCGTGTTGTAGGACAAGCGCAACCCGCCTGGCATCTTGCCTTTCGACTGAACCTTACCCTGCCGGCCGCCGCGCCCGCGAGCACCCAGTCGGTTCCCAAGCACCTCGCGACGGCAGCCGACGCGGGTGCAGAGCTAAACAACTCGCTGATTGTCAAGCATCCCGGCGGACGCTCGATTCGGTATCGGGCGAAGCCAACCCAACGCCGTCTCGCCCTGCGCCTCATTGACCCCTTGAGTAGCCGCAATGGTGAGCGGGTCGGACTGATTGTGCTGACTTTTTTGTTAACCAGTGTGCTCTGGAGTCTGCTGGGTATCGGGGGCGGTACCCCATCGGGAGCGCGGCTCTCATTTGGCAGTCTGACCAGTGGCTCACGGGCGCTCCGAGGCAGCTTGACCCTGATCGATGTCGATATTGCCGATGCGGATGACCAGTGCTACGGCACAGGCAGCTACGATGACATCGCCGGGAATCTGCGGGTGGTGGTGCGCGACGGCCGCAATCAGATCCTGACAACGGGGGAAACAGCCGCTGGCGCTCGACCCAACAATCCCCAAGAAGCCGTCGATCATTGTGTTTTTGCCTTCCGGTTGGATGTCCCTAAGGCGGACTTCTACACCATCGCCATCGGACGGCGGGGACAGCTCAGCTACTCCTGGCAGGAACTTCAGGAGCGACGTTGGCGCATCAATTTCACCCTCGATCCGTAGCAAGATTCGCCCACGACGACCCCAATTCTGACCGTCTGAAGCACGTCACGCTACGAGCCAGCGATCGCGCCCTGTCCCCAAACGGTGCTTAAAGTTTGCGACAATTGAACTTGAGCTGCTCACCCAGGCTGCCACGCCGATGTCCACTCCTGATCGTCCCTACAATAGTCGCCTGCTGACTCTCCTCAACCAGCAGGCGATCGGGTGGAGTGATCGCCTCAGTCGCAGTGCCCGTCAACTGCAAGTCTGGCTACTCTGGAGCGCTCAGATTCTTGCTTACCCCATCTATTTACTGGCGCAGACTAGCCGGAGTCTCGGCCGCAAGCTGGGTCAAGCGCTGGGAGCCGTCCCCAAATTGCCGGCAACGACGGCTGAGAATCTGCCACCGCTCCCTAGCGATGCGCCGATTCAGCGGACATTAGCTGTGATTGAGGAACCCGTTGCGGTGCAGGGCATCGCCTGCGCGATCGCCAGCCGCGATCTCGTCGTCGTGACGGCTGAAAATCAGAGCCTGAACTGTCTGAGCCAAGAGCAGCAGCAGACGCTCCAACAGGCACTACGCTACGAACTCGCAAGTTACTACTACGCTCGCCAAGTCCAGCAGGAACGTGCTCAGCGCCACCAGATTCCGAGCGCGTTCACGGAGGGCGATCACCTACTGCCAACCTGGCGCTGGTTTTGGCAGGCGATGCGCTGGGTACAGGGGAGTCCGGTGGCGATCGCCATCGATCTCTTCGACGAAGCCCGCTTGTATCCCAGATGGCAACCAGCTTTGCCGGTAGACCCCCCGGCACCACTACCGCTACTGCCGCCGCTGCCATTGGCGACCACCATGGCACGCCTCGATACGATCTTGGCAAACTGGGAAGCACGGCCGCAACAGTGGGGCCAGCGCTGGCAACAGTTGCCGCTGGTACGCCCGACCAATCACAAGCCGCCCAGTGTGCCGAGCCAACCAGCGCTAGCAGACCCACCCCCAAAAAGTCCCTGGCTTGGTTGGGAGGAACTCTACGGGTTCGCAGAACCACCGCTGCCTTTTGTTTTGATTGCACCTGTGCGCGATCGCCAACACCCTTTCCCAGCGACGCCAGCCGCCGAGACACAACCGATTAGCGATGATCCCTGGCTAATTTGGGAAGATACTTATGACGGCACGGTCGGATTGCGAATCGATACCAGTACACCCCCCGCATCCCCTCAACTGGCTTTAGCCCCGGTGCCTGCGACTACCCCGCGCTCACCGACTCTGCCGCCGACCGCCGCCATGCCCAACCCGCCTGAAACCCCAAATCCTGACGCTGCCCCGGTCGCTAAATCGGTGCCACCGGTCAAAAAGTCGGCCGCCGAGACGCCGCCTGACGCGGCTCTCGAACACCAGCCATCTGCTAAATCCCCCCCGACCGCCAACCCGCCGGACTGGATTGAAGTGGAGGCAAAAACCAGCGGCTACGTAAAGCATCCCCTAGAGCGACTCTTGGGCTGGCTGGATGCGTTGCTGTACTGGTTGGAAGAAGTTGCGATCGCCTGTTGGCGTTGGCTCCAACGCCATTGAGAGCCGCCATGCCCAAACTTTCCAAACACGCTCTCAGTCACCCAGTGAAATTTGGCGGCAATGCCCCCAGACCCCTTCAGGGTACAGTATTGGCGCGTTCGATCTGTGAAGCTTGTAGGCGGTTGAGCCAGGGCAACAGATAAGCCCGGTTGGCGGCGCGTGCTTCTGGATCAGTCGTAGTGAACGGATGCGGGGCCAAACCCTGAATCGCGGCCGTCGTCACACAAAACATCGACTTCTGAAAGCTCTGACAGATTTGCACACGCAGGTCGTCCGCTTGGCGCGGACTCTGGCGGTAAAAGTCATGCAAATAAGTGGGCAAGAAATGGCGCATATCTTGCATTAGCAGCGTCGGCGGAATCCCAGAACCACCGATGGGCAGAGGATCGGCGTAGAGTGCGCCATAGGTAAACAGCGCTGGCTCGTTGGGAATCTGGTAAGCCTGCGCGTTGTAGGACACAGTGCCTAGAAACGGCGTGCCACGCAAGAAGACGGCTTCGACGTAAGGAACGGCTGTATCCGCGAGAAAGGTTAAACCGGCCGTAGCGGGCAGAATCGGATAGTTTTGGCCCTGCAACTGGACGCCGTAGGTAATCGGTTGCGTCGCAGCGGCGACTAAGCCATCGAGGATGTGCTGTACGACTTGCGGAATGGAATGGATTTCGCCCCGGTCATAGCGATCGCTCAGCGCCAGAAACATATCACTCATCACCCGCCAGAACTGTCCCAAGCCACTGTAGTAGGCCATGACCCGCACCTGTTCGAGCAGAAAATCGGGGAACAGGCGATCAACGATTTGTATGAGCCAGTTTCCTTGCCAGCGGGCGCGAATCGCGGCGATCGCTAATTGTCGAAATTCTGCCGTGTCCAAGTAAGCATCTAACCGGCCGCCACCATGCCAGAACATGGCTTTCAGGCAGTATTCGGCATATTCAAAATTCAGCCGGTCATGTGACCAATGGGCGAGCAACCGGGGCAGCGAAACCTGACCGTTGAAATATTTAAAAAATGGCAAGAGCACCAAGAACTGGTGGTCGGCGATGTAGACCAAATTGCGCGAGTAGGCATCCAAAACGACGCCGTAGCTTTTGAGAATGCCGACCACTTCCAACACATTCTGCGGCGAGTCCGCCAACAACGCCCCGCCTGCTTCTAAGCGTTCGATATAGGCGCTCAGGGGATGCCGTTTTGTGGGTTTTAACTGCGCCGTCACCATAAGGCAATTGCTCGGTTACCAAGATATTGCAACGATCTCAATGATCCGTTCAGGCTCATGCCCGTCAAGCCAGCCCCTCAAACTACGCTGGGCGAGCGAGATTGGAGCTGATAGCCGGTCACCGCACTGCGTCCGTCGGCAAAATGCGTCCAGATCCAGACGAGATCTTGCTCGGCTTCCAGGGTCACATGCAGCAGTGCTCCCGGTTTGGTCGTATCGCTGCTGTAGGGAACCGTCACGACTCGTTGCGGTTGCTTGGGCATCATCCTTAAAAATCCTCCACAGGTAGCGGCGGTGCTGAACCAGCGGCGAAGCGAACCGCCTGACTCTTCCATGATGACACAGCCTGCGTGCTCGCTTGCAGATCGGGGCTGACGACCAGCACCGTCATCTGCGGCTCGCTCCAGCGCACCATCCAGCCCGGTTGCACGCCAAAGATCACAATCAGCAGCGTCAGGACGACGGCTGGGAGTCGCTCCTGCCACTGCACGCGCGGCAAATTCGCCAAGGTCTCGGGCAGGCGACCGAAGAAGACGCGATTGATCATGAGCAGGAAATAAACCGCCGTGAGTCCCGTACCGACCATGCACCACAACGTTTGGATCTTGAACAGCGGGAAGGAACCCCGAAAAACCATGAATTCGGCGATGAAGCCCACCATGCCGGGAATGCCCGCGCTCGCCATCGCCGCCAAAATCGTCAGGCTACCGACGAGGGGCAGACCGCGTTCGGGGTTCAGCAGGCCGCGCAACACCGTGACATCGCGGCTGCCGGTCTTGGCGTAGACGACGCCAACGAGCAGGAAGAGCAAGGCGGAAATCAAACCATGGCTGACCATCTGAAAAACGGCGGCGGTGAGGCTGAGGGGGGTGCTGGCGGCGGCAGCGAGCAGAATGTAGGCCATGTGGGCGATGGAAGAATAGGCGACGACTTTTTTCATGTCCTGCTGGGCGATCGCGCTCAAAGCGCCATAAAGCGCACTAATTGCTGCCAAAGTGGCCAGCCAGGGGGCGATCGCCACCCAAGCATCGAGAAACAAACCGATCCCAAAGCGCAGCAGCCCGTAGGTTCCCAGCTTCAGCAGCACACCCGCGAGTAGTACTGAAACTGGCGTTGAGGCTTCGACGTGCGCATCCGGCAGCCAGGTATGGAACGGAAAGATGGGAATCTTGATCAGCAAACCGACCAGCAAGGGCAGCAGCAGCAAAAGTTGCGTCGTTAGCGGCAGAGTCTGCGCGAGCTGCGGATCGTAAGCGAAGCTATCGGCGGCAGTCAGCCAAACGACCCCCAAGAATGAGGCAAGGACGAGAATGCCGGAGATCGCGGTGTAGAGCAAAAACTTCATCGCCGCGTAGCCCCGCCGCTGGCCGCCCCAGATGGCGATCAGAAAATAGAGGGGGACGATTTCGAGTTCGTAAAAGAGGAAAAACAGGAGTAGATCCCGGGCAAGAAAAGCTCCTGCGACACTGCCACTCAGCAGCAGTAAAAGCAGGTAGTAAAAGCGGGGTCGCGATCGCTCCACGGCGCTACTGTAAATCGCGATGACCGTGAGCAAGCTGTTGAGGCAGATAAGCGGAAATGAAAGACCATCCAGGCCGAGGGAGTAGCGCAATCCCAGCGGCGGCAACCAGGCTAGGGATTCCGAAAATTGCCAGGTGGCCGGAGCCGGGTCAAATTGCCAAGCGATCGCCAGCGTCCAGAGCAGCATCAGACTGGCGATCGCCAACGCGATCTGGCGAAAGCGAGCCGGTGACCAGTCAGCAGGCAGCAGGGCAAGGGCAAGAGCACCGCCAAACGGGCCCCAAATCAGGACGCTAAGCATAGGAGTGTACCGTAGGGGAAGGTTTCAAACCCTCCCAATCTTGCGATTTTCGGGGTTTGCTAGGGGAACCGATTCGGGAGATTAATGGGCCGCGAGCGATCGCCAAGCGTCAAAGAGCAGATCCCAATCGCCGTTAAACACCAGCCAGAGCAACAGGGCAACCCCGAGCAGAATCGTTAGGATGTAAAACTGCGATTGGCCGGAGGCATTGTACTTGAGGGTGTTGCCGCCAAAAATCGTTGCCAGACCGACCAGGTTGACCGCACCATCGATCACGTAGCGATCGCACCAAGCCGCGAGCGACGAGGTAGCTGACACAAGCCAGACCACCGTGAAGTCATAGACACGGGCGATGTAGAAGTCATAAGCCAGCAAATCTTGCAGGAAACGCAGTGATTTTTGGGTCGGGCGAGCAGCGGCGCGCTGTAGCTCCAGAGCAAAGCCGAGCCAACACCCCAATAGCCCAGCCGCAACGAGCAACAGCAAACCCCAAGCGGTGGTCCACTGACCGACATCAGCGAGGGGCGCTTGGCGACTCAGCCAAAAGCGCCAGTTGAGCGGCACACTTGGGGCGAGCAACACAACGATGGTGAGCAGCCACATCGGGATCGCCATCGGCCAGAGCGCGGCGGCGACGCGACGCGTCTTGAGTTGGGTCGGGCCGAGGAAGACGAGACGGAAGACGCGGGTGAGATTCAGCGCACCCAGAGCATTGACAAAGCAGAGCACGATGAGCAGCCAAGGCGGAATCAACCACGTGCCGCTGAGCCAGCGTTTCAGTGTCCAGAACATTCCCAGCGGCAGCAGGGCGACCTGCCCTGCCGCGCCGATGACGAATGCCGTGGTTGTGGCGGGGAGTTTGCGGCCGAGACCGCCCATTTCGGTGATGTTCTGAGTGCTGGTGCCGAGAATGACCGCGCCGATACTCATAAATAGGAGAGCCTTGGCGATCGCATGGCTAAAGAGCAGCAGCAGCGCGATGTCCACATGACCGAGACCAACCGCGATGAACACCAAACCGAGATAGGCACTGGTGGCATGGGAGAGAGTGCGCTTGATGTCGATCTGGGCGATCGCCATCAGCGACGCACCGATCGCCGTGACCGTGCCGATCAGGATCAGTGCATCCGACGAAACCGGCGACAAGGTGAAGACCGGCTGCAACTGGATCAGCACATAAGCTCCAGCCGCCACCACAATCGAATTACGCATAATGCCGGCTGGGTTTGGCCCTTCCATCGCCTCATCCAGCCAGAGGTTGAGTGGAAACTGGGCACACTTCCCCGTCGGGCCAGCGATCAGGGCGAGACCGAGCAGAGCCGCACTCCCGGGCGGTAGCGGGGCAGTAGCTGCCCAGGTCTCCAGTTGACTGAAGCTCAGGCCCGCGCCGTCACTCGAGAGCGCCACCAGGCCCATCAGCAGAATAATGTCACCAACCCGCTTGGTCAGGAAGGCATCGCGAGCCGCCGTGACCACCAGCGGCTGGGCATACCAGAAGCCGACCAGCAGGTAGGTAGATAGGGTGAGAATTTCGAGCAACCCATAGCTGAGGAGCAGGGAATCACTGATCGCGATGCCACTCAGCGCGGCTTCAAAAAGACCCATCAGTCCATAAAAGCGCGCCAGCGACCAATCTTTTTCCAGATAGCCGAGAGCATAAATCTGCACCAGCAGGCTAATACCGGCGACCAGTTCGAGCGCGCCGAGGCTGATCGGCGATTGCTGAATGGTGAGGGTAAGATTGAGGTCGGCGACTTGCAGCCACTGGAATATAAGCTGTTGGGGCGGGTGACCCCAGGAATGCCAAAAGGCGAAGGAGCCGTGGAAAAAGGCGATCGCCGTCATTACCAAGTTGATGTAGGCGGCGGGGCGGGGTCCACTGCGGCGAATAATGCCCAGTGACCAGGGGAGCGTGAAGAGCGCGCCGAGCAGTCCGTAGAATGGAATCCACCAACTGCTCCACAACAAAAAATCAGACATTTTCAAACCTTAACAATGCTGGGGCTTCTTAACAATTAGCGGCACTCAGGCAGAGCGCACCCACAACCCGTCAAGCTCCCATTCGGCAGACGAGCTGCGCTAAACGACTGGCGCACAAACGAACTGAGCGGGCTTGGCTTGTGTTACATCGAAGCGAGCAATTACTCAGCCCTAAACTTAAGTAGCAAGTTGAATCATTGGCGCAAAATTTGGGGCGGTTGGTGATCGCTGGCGCGCAATGGACTGATTATAGGACACTCTGAAGCCGCCTCAAAATCCCTGCCCACAGACCGTTGCACTGGGAACCCCCGTTTGACTCATTAACTTTTATTAACTGTTCAATTTGAAAATATCATTAAGATTTATATTGTCAAAGTGTACGCCTTTTTCCTATGCTTCTCTCTAGAGTATGAAATTTCACCGTCCCCGTTGAGAGATTGCAGTCCGCGCGCTGTCAGGTGCGATTGTATGCGCGCTTGGGGCGCTGGCGGGAGACGTACTACCGACTCAATTCCAAATCCTCCACAACTGCCGTTGGGAGCACGCGGCGACTTTGATCATTTGAAGCTTGCAGAGAGCCGCTTGGATTGGTCTCGTAAATTTAGATACTCAAGTGAATTGAGCGAACGAGCTTTCAGCGCTGAGGATCTCGGCGCGATCGATCGAGCGTGAATTGTTGTGTTAGGAGCTTAGATAACTATGCCCATTGCTGTTGGAATGATTGAGACCCTCGGGTTTCCGGCTGTCGTCGAGGCGGCCGACGCGATGGTGAAAGCCGCGCGCGTCACTCTAGTCGGTTACGAAAAGATTGGTTCAGGCCGCGTCACTGTGATCGTGCGGGGCGATGTGTCTGAAGTGCAGGCTTCAGTCTCAGCCGGTACTGAAGCGGCGAATCGCGTCAATGGCGGCGAAGTCCTCTCGACCCACATTATCGCGCGTCCACACGAGAATCTAGAATACGTCTTGCCGATTCGTTACACCGAAGAGGTTGAGCAGTTCCGAACCTACTGAGTTGGGGTCTGCGGAACTATTTTCCCTGGAGCTTCTGGTCTCCAATCTGTCCACCATTATCAGTTTCTCCATTAATTGAGGAACATAATTTATGTCAATTGCTGTTGGAATGATCGAAACCCTCGGGTTTCCAGCTGTCGTCGAGGCGGCTGACGCAATGGTGAAAGCCGCGCGCGTCACCCTAGTCGGTTACGAAAAGATTGGTTCGGGCCGCGTCACCGTGATCGTGCGGGGCGATGTGTCTGAGGTTCAAGCGTCCGTCTCGGCGGGTGTGGAAAATGTCCGGCGCGTCAACGGCGGTCAGGTACTCTCGACGCACATCATCGCGCGTCCCCATGAGAACCTGGAGTATGTCTTGCCGATTCGCTACACCGAAGCCGTGGAACAGTTCCGCGAAAGCGTCAATCCCAGCGCTTTGGGCCGTCGGTAAATAATGCAGATCGCTAGGGTTCTCGGGACGGTCGTGAGCACCCAGAAACTCGACACCATGCAGGGAGTCAAGTTGCTGGTTGTACAGTTCGTTGCCGCTAATGGTGAGCTAGAGTCTCGCTACGAGGTGGCGGCTGACCGTGTCGGCGCTGGCATCGGCGAGTGGGTACTGATTAGTCGCCGGGCGATCGCCGCTGACCCCGATGGTCGCGAGCGATCGCCCATTGATGCCCTAGTGGTCGGCATCATCGATACGGTCTCGACGGATACCGGCTTGACCTACAGCAAAAAAGACGAGTACCGCTACCTACAACAAGGCTGAATCCTGCTGCCTGACTGGACAGATTGTTCAGAGGGTTGCAGCGGCCTGAGTTTGGAGAGATTAGAATCATGGTAGTCCGCAGACGGGCGGCACCACCCACCCCCTGGTCAAAAGACCTGACCGAACCGCAGGTCGATGACACCGCTTACGTCCATTCTTTCTCGAACATCATCGGTGATGTTCGCGTTGGCAAAAATGTTTTGGTCGCCCCTGGCACATCCATCCGGGCTGACGAGGGCTTTCCTTTCCATATCGGCGACAGCACCAACATCCAAGATGGCGTTGTCATTCATGGCCTTGAGCAAGGGCGGGTCATTGGCGACGACGGTAGCAACTATTCAGTTTGGATCGGCCGCAACACCTGTATCACGCACATGGCGCTGATTCACGGCCCGGCTTTTGTCGGCGATGATTGCTTCGTCGGCTTCCGCTCGACCGTCTTCAATGCCCGCGTTGGTAACGGCTGCATTATCATGATGCACGCGCTGATTCAGGATGTAGAGATCCCGCCCGGCCGCTACGTGCCCTCCGGGGCCACTGTGGTCAATCAGCAACAAGCGGATCGCCTGCCGAGCGTCCAAGACGCTGATCGCGCCTTTGCCAACCACGTGGTTGAAATCAATGAAGCCCTCCGCGCTGGCTATCGCTGTGCGGAGGATCCGACCTGCTTGCTGCCGATCCGCAATGAGTTGGAATCGGATGGCGGCAGTCGTCTGGCAGCTGGAGAACGTTACGAATCAGAGTTAGGCACTATGCAGTTGAATTCCGAACTGAGCACTCAGGTACAATCGCTCCTGGGCCAAGGCTACAAAGTCGGTCTCGAACACGCTGACAAGCGACGCTACCGAACCGGCTCTTGGTTGGTCGGCCCCACGATTACAGCCACGCGCCCGCAAACGGCGCTCACTGAGATTGCCGCTTGCTTGGCTGACTACGCTGACGAATATGTCCGCTTGATCGGCATCGATCCGCAGGCGAAGCGTCGGGTATTAGAAACCGTAATCCAACGCCCGGGTGCCCAACCCGTGCAAGCTCACCGGGCAACTCATGCAGCTCCCCAGTCCAGCGCGGCGGCGAGTCGCAATGGCAGCCACCGCAGCAGTGCGGTCACGAGTGGCTTGAGTTCGGAAGTGGTGTCGGAGGTGCGATCGCTCCTCGCCCAGGGTTACAAGATCGGCTGTGAGCACGCCGACGCCCGCCGCTACCGCACCAAGTCTTGGCTCGTCTGTCCCATCATCGACAGTCGCCATGAAACCCAAGTTTTGACAGATTTGCAAGCTTGCCTCGACGCTCACGTCGGTGAGTACGTCCGGTTGATTGGCATCGACTCGCAAGCCAAGCGGCGGGTTGTGGAAATGGTTGTACAACGGCCGGGTGATGAGCCTGGGCAATCCCAGCCCATGACTGCCAGCGCCAGCCATGATGTGGGAGCTGCTAAAAGCAGTCACAGCAATGGCTTTCAGTCCAGTGCCTCGCTGAATGCGGATCTCGCGCAGCAGGTGCGATCGCTCCTCGCCCAAGGCTACAAAATTGGCACCGAACACGCTGATGCCCGCCGCTACCGTACTAAGTCCTGGTTGGTCTGCCCTACTATCGACAGCCGCAGCGAAACGGCAGTCATGGCGGAGCTGCAAAAATGCCTCGACGAGCATCGCGGCGAATATGTGCGGCTGATTGGCATCGACCCACAAGCGAAGCGGCGTGTCCTAGAGACTGTCATCCAGCGTCCTGAAAGCAGCACACCGACCAACGGGAATGGCATGTACTCGACCCCAGCGTCGGCAACGCCTACGGCAACGCCTACGGCAACAGCCACTTACGCAACCTCGCGTACAGGCGAGGGTGATCTGGATGTCGAGGTAGTGCAACAGGTGCGATCACTCCTCGCCCAGGGCTACCAGATCGGGACGGAGCACGCCAGCCCGCGCCGTTACCGCACCAAGTCCTGGCTCGTTTGCGAGACCACTGAGTCCACGCGGGAAGCTGATGTGCTTGCCCATCTTGAGGCCTGCCTTCAGGAACATCAAGGCGAATATGTGCGCCTGATCGGCGTCGATCCGCAAGCGAAGCGGCGCGTCTTGGAAACCGTGATCCAACGCCCGTAGCAGCGGTTCGTTTGCCGGGTTTGCGGCGGCACGGTTGGCTGCTGGATTTGTTGCGGTTCCTACTCCTGTTCCAACATGACTTTGCAGCCCTTGCAACCCACTCACCGACCTGATGTGCGCGTCAGCGGTGACACCATCATCGACCCGAGCGCGGCGATCGCGCCCGGTGCGATTTTGTGTGCGGCTCCCAACAGCCGCATTATCGTCGGTGCCGGAGCCTGCATTGGTATGGGGGTCATCCTCAATGCCTACGCTGGCACGATCGAGTTGGGGGTGGGAGCGAGTCTGGGGCCGGGAGTGCTCATCGTCGGCAAGAGCCAGATCGGAGCCAATGCTTGTGTTGGTGGTGCTAGCACCATCTTCAATGCCGACGTCGCGGCGTTGCAGGTGCTGCCCGCTGGTTCACTCCTCGGCGATGTCTCGCGTCAGGTCGAAGTTCTCGCTGCACCCGAGGCGGCGGCGATCGCCGACCCCTGGGAGTTGCCTGAACAGACCGCCCCCGTTGAGACGCTAGCGGCCACCGTGAATAAGCCGCCCCCTGTGGTCGAGCAGCGCATAACCAAAGCGCCGGGCGTTCCCATCTTTGGCAAGGTCTATGTCAACCAATTGTTGATGACACTATTTCCCCAAGGACAAACCTTGAATCAGCGTGAAGAGCCGCCTGCGTAACCGGCTCCGGCAATTCCTGGCATCAGGACAACCGACATTGACAGTGACGAGAGCTGGCACTGCAAAAGATCTTAAAAAGTATTAACAAGCCTATCGCTTTATCACAAAAACAGTAGCAATTATTCGAGATCACATCACCATCACACGAGCTATTTTTAGAAAACTCAGCCTACTGTTGTGGAAAATGGTTGGCGATCCATTCAGTTCATTGAATGAAGTAATGCGACAGAGATTGTGCAGTCATTGCCATTCCGGCATGAGCTGACTCGCAAGGTAAGATTTGCCAGAGTAGCGGATTATTTGATCGGCCGCCAAACCTTGACTGGTCTTGAGTCGCAGTAGCTCACCCAGCACCACTTTTAGTGTTGTTTTGGGTTGTTCCCAGCTCCTTATTTGGAGGTTGGAATTTACATTTGTTTACGCTGATTAATTAAGATTAAATAAGCTAATCAGTCTCAGTAGAAATTACGATGACGAATGAGGCGATCGCGCTAAATTTAACTGTCAAAAAGGTCTAAAGTTCGTGTTAAGCTTAATCTCAAGTAAAAACGACTGTTAACCATTCAGTTTGGCTGAAGTTATCTTCACCCAAATACTGACGATTTGTTGCGGATTTCGGGCGGAGCGCGTGAGTCACTGGACTGCGCCGGCACGGTGTTCGCCGACCTGTCAGTGCCCCCGCGCGGATGGTTGACCCCCGTCACCAGAACAGCTTTTTCTAGACGCCCCAATTGATCCGAGGAGGAATCAACGACATGGTACAAGCGAAATCATCATCCGGGTTTCAGGCTGGTGTTAAGGACTACCGCCTGACCTATTACATGCCGGACTACACGCCCAAGGATACTGACTTGCTGGCGTGCTTCCGGGTGACCCCTCAGCCCGGCGTGCCCCCCGAAGAAGCGGGTGCAGCCGTTGCCGCGGAATCCTCAACCGGCACCTGGACAACCGTGTGGACAGACGGCTTGACCGATCTCGACCGGTACAAAGGTCGCTGCTACGACATCGAAGCCGTGACCGGCGAAGACAACCAGTACTTCATGTTCGTCGCCTACCCCCTCGACCTGTTCGAGGAAGGCTCGGTGACCAATATGCTGACCTCAATCGTCGGCAACGTCTTTGGCTTCAAAGCGCTGCGTGCTCTGCGTCTGGAAGACCTCCGGATTCCGGTCGCCTACATGAAAACCTTCCAAGGCCCGCCCCACGGCATCACCGTGGAGCGCGACAAGCTGAACAAGTACGGTCGCCCACTCCTAGGCTGCACGATTAAGCCGAAGCTGGGTCTCTCAGCGAAGAACTACGGTCGTGCTGTTTATGAATGCCTGCGCGGCGGTCTGGACTTCACCAAGGACGACGAGAATATCAACTCGCAGCCGTTCATGCGCTGGCGCGATCGCTTCCTCTTTGTCCAAGAAGCCATCGAAAAATCTCAGGCCGAGACCAATGAAATCAAAGGTCACTACCTGAACGTCACCGCGCCGACTTGCGAGCAGATGATGCAACGCGCCGAGTTCGCCAAAGAAATCGGCACGCCAATCATTATGCATGACTTCCTCACCGGTGGCTTCACCGCCAACACCACCTTGGCGAAGTACTGCCGCGATAATGGTCTGTTGCTGCATATTCACCGCGCCATGCACGCCGTCATCGACCGCCAGAAGAATCACGGCATGCACTTCCGCGTTCTCGCCAAGTGCCTGCGGATGTCCGGCGGCGACCACCTCCACTCCGGTACGGTCGTGGGCAAGCTGGAGGGCGATCGCGCGGTCACCCTTGGCTTCGTTGACCTCATGCGCGAAGACTACATCGAAGAAGATCGCTCACGCGGCATCTTCTTCACCCAAGACTGGGCTTCGATCCCCGGTGTCTTCCCGGTCGCGTCCGGCGGTATCCACGTCTGGCATATGCCAGCGCTGGTGGAAATCTTCGGCGACGACTCCTGCTTGCAATTTGGTGGCGGCACGCTGGGTCACCCCTGGGGCAATGCTCCGGGTGCAACGGCCAACCGCGTTGCCCTGGAAGCTTGCGTCCAGGCCCGCAACGAGGGCCGCAGCCTAGCTCGCGAAGGCAACGACGTGATCCGCGAAGCTTGCCGCTGGAGTCCCGAGCTGAAGGCCGCTTGCGAACTCTGGAAGGAGATCAAGTTTGAGTTTGAAACGATGGATACACTCTAGACCATCGCCGGGTGCTAGAGGTATAGAGGATAACCTCCTCAGCCGCCTAGCACCCCTACTCGACCCCCAGCGCGCATGTATCCCAAAAAAGTTGCTCGCGATACGGCTCGGATGTTGCAGAGCTACCTGACTTACCAAGCGATCTTGGTGATCGTCAACCAGCTCGGCGAAACGAACCCGGGTCAAGCGATCTGGCTAAGGCAATACTCCGCCAGCCACAAGCTGGAAGATAGCGAAGCCTATCTCGATGGCTTGATGGCGGAACACAAAGAACTGGTGCTCCGGATTTTGACCGTCCGCGAAAGTCTGGCGGAGTCCGTGCTTGACCTGCTCCCGGAGATCACCCGCGCTGGCATCCAGAACGCCAATGTTGAGCGGCGGCGGCAAGTGCTCGAACGCTTGACCCAGACCGCGACCCCGGCGTCAGTTGAATTACCGGTTGAAGCCGAAGCCGATGAGGGCGATCGCGAAGAAACGCCCCCCGATGCCTAAATTCCCGCTTACCCCATTCAGAAGGATCACCCGTCACCATGAAAACACTGCCCAAAGAGCGCCGCTACGAAACCCTCTCCTATCTGCCGCCGCTGACCGACCAGCAGATCGCCAAGCAGATCCAGTACATGATCGACCAGGGCTACATCCCGGCCGTGGAATTTGAGGAAAATCCCCAGCCGAGCGACCACCACTGGACGATGTGGAAGCTGCCTCTGTTTGATGCTCAGTCGCCGCAAGATGTGCTTAACGAAGTGCGCGAGTGCCGCCAGGAGTATTCCAACTCCTATATCCGCGTCGTCGGCTTCGACAATATCAAGCAATGCCAGACGGTCAGCTTCATTGTCTACAAGCCGGGGATGAACCGCTACTAAGTGCTTGGTCTGGTTGTTACCCTAGCCTCACGGTTGCAGGGACGCGATAGGATCGCGTCCCTTCTTTAATGAAAATAGAGACTGTCCGGAGTAGGCGATCGCCCCTGAGTAACGAGAGAATAGTCTAGCCAGGAGTGAGGTAAACTCTCATGAATCCGAATCTCGTTGCCTTGAGTTTGACCGCGATCGCCCTACTGAGCAGCCTACCCGCCCAGGCTTTCGAGCCAGCGGACTTGGCCAGGTTGCAAGAAACGAAGCAGTGCCAAAACTGCGATCTCGCCGGGGCTGACCTGAGTGGTCTCGACCTGAGCCGGGCTGAGCTACGATTTGCTGACCTCAGTGGTGCCAACCTACGCGGCACAAATCTACGGCAAGCGGCGCTGCGTGGTGCTGATTTGACCCAAGCCGATCTGCGCGAGGCGGATCTGACGCAGGTGAGTTTTCGCAGCGCTGACCTGACGGATGCTGACCTCAGCGGTGCCGTGTTAACGAATGTTGACCTCAGCACCAGCGTCTTGGATGGAGCCAACTTTACCAACGCTGACTTGACCCGGGCGATCTTCATGACAGCGCGATCGCTCGTCGGCACCAATTTCAGCCAAGCGCTTCTACAGCGCACCAATCTTGCCGGTCTCGACCTACGTGAGGCGATCTTTGACGGCACCCAGTTCAGCGAAACTAACTTGACGCTCTCGAACTTGGAGGGCATTGTATTGCGTGACACGAGTTTGGACAGTACGTTTACCTGTGGCGCAACGCTGCCGGACGGGACTCGCGCCCCCAACTGCCCGTAAGCAGCGACCTGAGCGTGGCGGGCTGCGGCAACTGTTACAGTTCTTGACAAAACAACAATCGGGTCAAGCCACAGTGATAGCATTCCGAAAACACGGTTTTTGAGAGACAGCTATGGTAGAACCTATTTCTGGGAACCCCCCGAAGTTTGGCGGCAGCACCGGTGGCTTGCTGACCAAGGCGGATGTTGAAGAGAAATACGCGATCACTTGGACGAGCAGCAAAGAGCAAGTCTTTGAGATGCCGACCGGTGGCGCGGCGATCATGAACGAGGGCGAAAATCTCCTCTACCTCGCACGCAAAGAGCAGTGCCTGGCGCTCGGGACGCAACTTCGCACCAAGTTCAAGCCGAAGATTGAAGATTACAAAATCTATCGAATTTATCCCAACGGCGAAACCCAGTACCTCCACCCGGCGGATGGCGTCTTCCCCGAGAAAGTCAACGAGGGTCGCCCTTATGTTGGCAAGATTGATCGCAACATTGGTAGCAATCCGGAACCGGCTACGGTCAAGTTCTCCGGCAAGGAACCCTACGAGGTCTAGACCGGTTCTAACCTCCGGGATTGGCAGGCGGCGTTGGGCGGCAAAAGGGCGTGATCACGCCCGGCCTGTTGCGTCAAATGGCTGCCTCTGGCTCAAAACGTTGGTGTCGTACTGGTTCCGGCTTGCTACTACACTGACTCCCAATTTGTGACAATCTGGATTGAGCGATGATCGCGCTAAGCTGACCGAAGCTGGGCGCGATTGTCGGTTTTATGCTCTCGAGTTTTCGCCATCGCTTGCATCTATGACTGCCTTGCCGCCGATTCGCGATCGCAGCCTGTTGCGTCAGGCCCTGACCCACCGCTCCTACGCCCACGAACGCCCCAGTGAGGGCGCAGACAATGAACGCCTCGAGTTTTTGGGCGATGCCGTGTTGGGGTTCGTGGTCGGCGAATTTTTGTTTGACCGCTATCCCTACCTGAGCGAGGCGCAACTGACCCGCTTGCGATCATTGCTAGTGGACGAGCGGCAACTGGCGAATTTTGCCCGCCAAATCGGCGTTGGCGAGCAGATGCTCCTAGGCCGGGGCGCTGAGCAAGATCGCGGTCGTAACAACCCAGCCCTGCTCAGCGATACTTTCGAGGCGCTGATCGGAGCTTACTTCCGTGAGGCCGGGATCCATGCCGCCCGCGAATACCTGCATCCACTGATCGCCGTCACCGTAGAGCGACTCGTCCCCACCCTCACCCGGACAGGTACTGGGCCGCTGCTCGACCCCAAGAGCCGCCTGCAACAATGGGCGCTGGCTCAATACCAACAAGTCCCACAGTACTTTCTAGTCAGCGAGTCCGGCCCCGACCACGCCAAGCAGTTTGCCATCGGCGTGAAAATCAATGAAAAAGTACTCGGTATCGGCCGCGCCCACCGCAAACAAGAGGCAGAAAAAATCGCCGCCGAGTCAGCACTAAAGCACCTGGGGATGGCACTGGTTTACTGAAGGGTGATTGTGTAGAGTGGTGGCGTGGTATTGGGTGTGGCTGCTGAAATGTCCCTGCGACGAGAAGGTCTTTTCGGGGAGCATCCCAGTTTAGCAACCCTACGTTTCTACGGGACAGGCTCCGCCAACACCCTAAGTCTCTCTCCCAATCTGGGAGAGAGACTTCTAGCTCCTCTTCGCCCAGCTTGGGAGAAGGGATTGGAAGAGAGCGTGCCGGGTCAATGCCAATTGGTGGTGGCGGTTACAGATACGGGTTTGTCGAAGGCTGAGCTTTGGTGGTCGCATGATCGCCTAACCGCCTGCAAACACCGTCGCGGTGCCGGTGGTCTGAATCTTACCGATCGGCTGGTCACTGGGATCATTGCAGGTTTTGCAAATGTCGCCCGCCCGCGCCAAGGGCTGACCATTCACCCGCACCGTGCGGCTGCCTGCGAGCACGGTTCCCTGGTTGCTGGGCGTTTTGCGGAAGCGCGAGGCAGGCGACAGTACCGAATGGCGGGGTGTATTGATGCCCACGCTGCCAACGACAGCCGCTGGCTTGCCTTGTATAAATACGGTCGTGCTCAGCGACTGCTGGAGCGGCCCGCTAAAATTATGCGTCTGCTGGCGCACGACTTCACCTGCACCAGACGCCACCATCACCTCATGTGTATCTTTGGCGATGATGCGATCGCCCTGCTTCGCGGCAGCTTGTCTCATTGGCTTGACGTTCCAGTAACCTCACCTTTCATTCAAGCGCAGATCCCCCCCGGCTGGCGGCTCGACTTTTGGCGACTCTAAGCTGACAATAGCAGCCGCGAAGTTTGCGGTTGGCACTGGCACTGGCGGGAGCGGGGCGGCTACGGATCACATGGACTGCGGCCGGGATAGCGCCAGGTTCACACCCGACTGAACCGAGACGCTCTAAAGTTCAGACCTGCAACCAGCCGAATAGCTCGCCGACTGTGAGGCGAAAATCGCGGGCAAACTCGGGGACGGGCAGACCAGCGGCTGGCTCGTCGCAGATGGTTGTCGCCTGCTCCGGCTGATAGATGAGCACAGTTCGCTCCGCCGGGTCAATGAGCCAGCCGAGCTGCGTGCCATTTTGTAAGCAGTGGAGGATATTTTTGGTGACGCGGGTTTGGCTCTGGTCAGGCGAGAGGATTTCGATCGTCCAGTCGGGGGCGATCGCAAACACATTTGCCACCCCACCATTCTCCCGACGCGGAATCCGCTCACGCCGAAACACGGCAACATCGGGAACGAGCGACCGACCGCCAAATGTGCAGCGTAGCTCAGGAACCGCGCGGGCAATCTGCTGGGGTCGGAGCGCCGCATTGATATTGGTGGTCAAATCAGCTTGCAAGAAGCTGTGTTCTCCCTGGGGCATCGGCTTCTGAATAATCGCTCCGTCGATGTATTCGCTCGCCGGTTCGGTCTCGGGCAAGGCGAGAAATTCCGCCAGCGTCAGGGGTTTGGTCGGTGTTTGTACCATGATTCAAGACTCCCACACAGACTCGGATTGCGCCGCTGCTCCCATTCTAGACTTGAGCATCGTTCCTGCCCGTAGAGCACATTTCAGGTAGCCACTCAGACCTGCAACCAGCCGAATAGCTCGCCGACTGTGAGGCGAAAATCGCGGGCAAACTCGGGGACGGGCAGACCAGCGGCTGGCTCGTCGCAGATGGTTGTCGCCTGCTCCGGCTGATAGATGAGCACAGTTCGCTCCGCCGGGTCAATGAGCCAGCCGAGCTGCGTGCCATTTTGTAAGCAGTGGAGGATATTTTTGGTGACGCGGGTTTGGCTCTGGTCAGGCGAGAGGATTTCGATCGTCCAGTCGGGGGCGATCGCAAACACATTTGCCACCCCACCATTCTCCCGACGCGGAATCCGCTCACGCCGAAACACGGCAACATCGGGAACGAGCGACCGACCGCCAAATGTGCAGCGTAGCTCGGTAAAGGCTCTGCCGATGCGTTCAGCTTTTAGAATCTGGTTGGTCGCGGATGCTAACTCTGTTTGGATGAGGCTGTGTTCTCCCTGGGGCATCGGCTTTTGGACGATCGCTCCGTCGATGTATTCGCTCGCCGGTTCGGTCTCGGGCAAGGCGAGAAATTCCGCCAGCGTCAGGGGTTTGGTCGGTGTTTGTACCATGATGATTCTGAGTCTGCCTTGGCTCCCATTCTAGAGCGCTGGTACAGAACCCGGTTTCTCATCTGAGCAGCACGAAATCTCAGAAATCTGGCTTTCTGCCTTCTAAATTCTGCCTTCTGAATGCCGCATCACAGCGCTAGAGCAGGCGATCGCGAAAATAGCGCCGATATAGCTCACAGCGCGGCTGAACCTGATTGCCCTGGAGCGAGACCAGCCCGATGCTATGCAGCTTGAAGGCCTGGTCAGACGGCAGCAGGAGCGGCTGGTCGTTGTTGACTACGGCACGCATCGCTGTTGCCAAGCGCGGTTGCTGGCGCAGTTGCCAGAAGTGGCGGCGGAGGTGATCACTGTAGAGGCTCGCTTCGGTGGGTGCAGTGGCGAGTAGTTCGGGGAGGGTGGTATCTTGGCGGGCGATCGCATACATCGCCAAGCGCGCCAGGTAGGGATGTCCCCCGACGAGTTGCATCAATTCCGCTACCTCCGTCTGCCAGTCGAGTCCGTGTCTGCCAGCGAGTTCGCGCATCTGAGCGGCGTTAAATTCTGGCAACTCGAGGGGTAACCCGACGTTGAAGGGGGATTGATTGAACGCCATCGGCACATAGACTTCGGTGGAATGGACGATGATCAGCCGCAGCCGCTGCCACACGGGGCGATTTTTGGCGTCCTCATGCCATGCCCGCAGCATCCCCAGGAAATCAGCGGCGCAGTCGGGATGCTCGAAAATGCAGTCCACCTCGTCGAGACCCAACGCCAGCGGTCGCTCCAGGCTACTGAGAATCTGTTCTTCAAAATAGGCAGTGCAGTTATCCTTGCTGCCAAAAATCTCATCCCAAAACTCCCGCAGCCGATTGGGTAAACCCAGGCGACGGCCGATGCTGGCGCAGAACCACTGCAAAAAACGGTCGAGATCGCGGAAGAGCGATCGCTCCGCCAATTGGAAACTCAGCGAGAGGCTGTCGCAGCCCTGCTGGCGCGCATAGTGGAGGGTTTGCGCCAGCAGCGAGGTTTTGCCCATCTGGCGCGGCGCTTTGATCCGAATCAGTGCCCCCGGTCGGAGAATCGTTTCGCGGGCGCGGGCTTCCAAGGGCGGACGTTCGATATAAAAGTCAGAGCCAACCTCGACTTGACCTTCCGGTAATTCGGGGATCGCGGCGGGCAACGGGAGAGCCGTTGCGGCTGGAGCCGGAGTTTGCCGGGGCATGATCTCGCCCATCCTCACGGGCGATGCCATTAGACCGCCCGCCAATAGATCGAGCACGGTGGCAATCAGGGTTGGGGTTTCAGCGGGCGATCGCCAGACGCAGGGCGGTTCTTGTTCGAGGTAATCCTGCCAGGGCGCACGGCGCGCAACATCAGTGGCAGACCCCGCCCAAATCGGCAAGAGCAAGGGCTTGCCAGCAGGATGTTGGGCTTGCAATTCCTGCGCTCGCCGCCATTCTTCAGCCACCATCTCACTCCGCAGCGCCTGTTCCGAGAGCAGGAACAGGAGATAATCGCAGCCGCGCAGTTTCTGTTCCAGCCAGGACACCCAGCCAGGATCACCATACAGGTCATCACTCGCCATAAAGGCGCGGTAGCGCGCTTCGGTCAGCGCCTGATACAACTGGTTAGCCAATATGCTGTCGGGTTCGCGGGTACGGTAGGTCACCAGGACATTGGCGCGAATCATCGGACGCGCCGGAGGGGCGATCGCATAGACGGCGCTCGGTTCGGCAGCAGTTGCCAGCGAGTGTAGACCCAGATCGGTCACATTGAGTTTGAGATGGTGCTTGACAGCCTGGTAAGCCGCCTGCGAGAGACAGATGCCACCCGGGGCAGCGAGCCGTTGCAAGCGGACGACGAGCGGATCACTGGTTGCGGTTGCCACACTGCGATCCCCGACATTTTCGAGGTGAATGCCGAGCCGATGATCGAGGCGATCGCGGGGGGAAACTTGCGCCCCAGCCTGGGCGAGGGCAGTTTGGCTGGCGATCGCGTAGAGCACAGCTTGTTCAGCACTGGCAAAGGCGAGCAGCAGTCCGCTCTCGAAGGTCTGGAGCACGGTGCCGTCGTGTTGAGCCGCGAGCGCGCGCAGCAACTGGCGATCGCGTTCGAGCAAAGTCAAGGTCTGCGCGGCGTCGGCAGCACGCCGGGGACGGAAGCCCTCGACGGCGGTGCAAACGACTGCTGTTGGTCGGCGCGTTGCGATCGGTGTCGATGCCATAGTCCCTGGAGTCCACGTGCGGGTTAGCGAGACCCAACCACCACATGGCTCGGTTCACACTCAGCCAGGAATGCCAACGATCAGTAATACTGGAGATTGGCTTGCTGACCACGAGGCCGTTGCCCCTCGATCTCCGATTAGAATTGCAGCCGACGGGCGATCGCCCACGAACTGTTCCCACAGCGGTTGGGGATGAAGAATAGAATACTGGAAACCAATCACGAAAATCTATGACTACGACTGTTACGCCCCCCAAATACGATGTTCGCGACCTTGGACTCGCTGTCGCTGGCAAGCAGCGCATCGAGTGGGCGGGTCGCGAAATGCCAGTACTGCGATCAATCCAGGACCGCTTTGCTGAAGAGAAGCCACTCGCAGGCATTCGCATCTCGGCCTGCTGCCACGTCACGACTGAAACCGCACACTTGGCGATCGCGCTGAAAAATGGCGGCGCAGACGCGCTGCTGATCGCCAGCAATCCCCTCTCGACCCAAGATGATGTTGCCGCCAGCCTCGTTGCTGACCATGGCATTCCCGTCTATGCGCTCAAGGGCGAGGACAACACCACCTATCATCGCCACGTCGAAACGGCCCTCGATCACCGCCCCAACATCATCATCGACGACGGCAGCGATGTTGTGGCGACGCTAGTGAAAGAGCGCCAGCCGCAACTCAGCGACATCATCGGCACGACTGAGGAAACCACGACCGGCATCGTGCGCTTACGGGCGATGTTCAAGGACGGCGTGCTCAGCTTCCCGGCGATGAATGTCAACGACGCCGATACCAAGCACTTCTTCGACAACCGCTATGGCACCGGGCAATCCACCCTCGACGGCATCATCCGCGCCACCAACATGCTGCTGGCGGGTAAAAACATCGTGGTCGCGGGCTACGGCTGGTGCGGCAAGGGCACGGCGCTGCGGGCACGCGGCCTCGGCGGCAATGTCGTGGTCACGGAAATCGATCCCACCCGCGCCATCGAAGCGGTGATGGATGGCTTCCGGGTCATGCCGATGGCCGAAGCCGCCGCGATCGGCGACCTCTTCATCACCGTCACCGGCAATAAGCACGTCATCCGCCCTGAACACTTCGCGGTCATGAAAGACGGCGCAATGGTCTGCAACTCCGGTCACTTCGACATCGAGATCGACCTCAAGAGCCTCGGCGCGGAAGCAACGGAAATCAAAGACGTTCGCAACTTCACGCAGGAGTACAAGCTCAAGAGCGGCAAGTCGATCGTCGTGCTCGGCGAAGGTCGCCTGATCAATCTGGCAGCGGCAGAGGGTCACCCCAGCGCTGTGATGGACATGAGCTTTGCCAACCAAGCACTCGCCTGTGAGTACCTAGTGAAAAATCAGGGCAAGCTGGAGCCGGGTCTGCACTCGATCCCGGAAGTCGTGGACAAGGAAATCGCGCGGCTGAAGCTGGCAGCGATGGGGATCGCGATCGACAGCCTGACACCGGAGCAGGAGATCTATATCAACTCCTGGACGATGGGTACTTAGTATCGCTACGCGGAGTTCTGAATTTTGAATACGGTAGGGGAGGGTTTCAAACCCTCCCGATGTGGCGATTTTCGGGGTTCACGATCCGGATTTCGCATGAGTCCTAGCAATACGGGAATCCTGGGGATTTTGAATCAGTCTCTCATTTCCGCCGTCTTGGACTAGGGTGATTGGGGCGAAGGCCTACCAATCGCCCTGAGAAGTGAGACTGGAGGAGTTGGCTCTCCAGGAATTGTGCTGGAGGGAAGTATAGTCATGATACAGAATTCCTCAGGGTGAATTCCTGAATACCTTATCAGGTGGGAATTTCAGCTCTGAAAGCCCCAGCTTATCACCATAGATCCTGGAGAGCCTCTTTGATTTTGTCCTTGGTGCTCTCGCGAGAATTGACGTTGGGGATGTGGAGGATAGTTTTCTCACTGGGGTTGAGCACCGCCATGATTTCGTCAGTGTAGCTGCCGGCGTAGCGGTTCATTGTGAAAGCTGGAGCCAATCGCTTTTTCCGGCACCACGACGATTGCTTGTTTCAGTCCCTGGTTCTCCAGCTTGTCAAGGGCAATGAACATCAGCGCCCGACTCTTGCCAGAGGCAGGCGGCGATTTGATTCGCCGCGCTTTTTGGTAGGCGCGTTCCTGCATGGGGCGCATCCCCAGTTCGTTGGCTTTGGTGGAGGAAACGTCTTGGGCGTAGGTGACGGAAACAGAGGGGATAGCGGTGGGTTTACTCATGAATCTGAGGAGGCGAGTTGGTCTAGGAAGTCGGTGGGAGAGTAGATGGGTAGAGTACTGCCCCTGAAGTCTTTGGCATTGCGCGTGACAATAGCATCGAGTCCTTGGGCGACGGCACTGAAGATTTGAATCGCGTCTTCAAAGTCGGCGTAATCAGAATTCAATGCCGATTCCAAAATGCCCCGGTCCACTGGACAAATGACCATCGCTGTCAGCGTTTCTGAAACAGCTTGCTTGGCTTTGTCGAGGCTTTGGGTATGTCTACGAGCAATGTAGAAAATATCGGTCAGGGTGGTGGCGGTGACGCCGCCAACTACGTAACTATTCAGGCTAGCCTAGACTTTGGCTGGTGGGGATGGCTGCTCTCAGCCGGGATTCAGCCGCCCGCGCCCGCTCCAGAGGTCTTGCCACCAGGGGCGCGGATCTTCAGGCGTCGGCAGGGTGTCAATCTTGCGGCGAATGTCGCTGAGTCGCCAACCCGTCAGGCTCGCCAGCGTTTCTGCTTCGCGGGCTTGGCGATCGCGCACTTGTTGTCGATAGGGGTCGGCGGCTGCACATTCCATCTCGCCGCGATAGGGCCGACGGATGATGTAGCGTCCCTGGAAATTCTCCCGATTGGCCGTCTGTTGGAAGCGGAGGTCTTCGGGGAAGCGATCGCGCGTATACCGCACATGCAGCCGCGTGATGAACACATTTTGCGGGCCGGGTTGTGCGGGCAGGCGGCGTGGCTGTCCTGGTTGTGGACGGAGATTGTTCAGCCAAAACACCCCTGCTTGGCGCAGCTCCTCCGGCGTCAACGGATTCGCCGCACAGGGATCGCACCAGGCCATGTCCCAAGCATATTCTAGAAAGGCTGCACGTTTGCCCTCGCGGTCGTAGCTGTGGGTGAACATCGCCTTGTAGAAGTCGCCGAACTCGTCCTCGACAAACTCCGGCAACTCTTCATCAGACGGAATCCGCACCGTGCGGTAGTTGGTTAGCTCCACCTGACCGCGTGGCGAGAGCAGATAGACGATCAAGTCCTGAGCTTCGGTTGCATTCATCGTGCCGAGACGGATCGGCAGCATAAATCGCGACGACTCGTAGGCCATCATTAGCGGTCGCAGCCGCTGGAAATCGCCGTCTTCAAACTCCTCCAGATTCACCCGCGCCACGAAAAATTTCAAGCCATCGCGAATATAAGGCTGAAGCAAACGGCTGGCATTTTCCGGCAAGCGGTAGTCGTTTTGCCGCAGCCAAGTTTCCAGGCCCTCAGACTCGCGGGCGCTCAGAATCAGAATGTCGTATTCGCCGACCGAAAACTGTGATTCGATCGTGACGCCAAGACTTTCGGCATCATCAAATTCTAAGGCTTCATTCGCTGTGCCGCGGGCGGCCCCAGGCGCTTGCGGCATTGGTGCCGGCAAGGCTACTGGGTCACAGGGATTATGGTCGAAATATTCCACTAGGCGCGGGGCGCTGAAGGTGTCGAGCCGTTCGATGATTTCTGGCTCGCCGACGTGGACTTGTTCCTCCTCCAGCACGACGGGGACGGGAACAACGAGGGCAAAGTCTTTGACCTCGCCCTGGTAATCATTGGCCATCGTCAGAACCGTGCGATCGCCATCCCGCGCGATGATCACCTGCGACGCCTGGTTGTACAAACTTGCATCCGCCTTGGACACATAGAAGCCGCAAAAGGCCCAAGCCGGGGCAACCAGCGCGACGCAGCCAAACAGGCTCAGCAGCAGCGTAGCGGCGGCTCGCCCGATCGTTTTCATGTTCATGAAAATTTCTCCTCTGCAAATTGCAACAATAGAACTGAGGCCGGGATTTAACCGTCTGCCAGCGTCTGGCGATCGCGCCGATATACCGCACGCCAGTCAAAGGCTGGCGCTTGCCAGCGGGCATCGAGCAGCGGCGTCAGCGGCGCGAGGGCAAATAGCGACCAGAAGATCGCGGTTGGTAGGTAGAACTGGTGTTGTAAAACGAAAGTGCTGAGGGCGATCGCCACCGCCCACAGCAGCCGCGCCCCACGGGCATTGGGGATCGAGCGCGGGTCAGTGAGCATGAACAGGGCGAAGAGCAATAGACTGCCGCTGCTGAATTGGTGCGCCCAGATGTCCCAGGCTTGGTGAAGGTAGAGCGATCGCGCCGCTTCGAGACCGCCATAGCTAACCAAGAAGGCAGCGGAAGTCTCCCAACGACCGACCCAGCCCAAGACCAGACAGCCTGCACCAGCAAAAAATAGAAGATAGATCGGCTCTGCGCCCCACTGACCGGGCGACACCCAGGCATTTTGCGTCAGCAAGAGCACGGCGATGATGCCGAAGTTGGCCGGATTGAAAAAGTGCTTGCCCTGGTAACGCAACAGGGACTTACTGGCAATGGCGAGACACCCGGCGATCGCCATCGTCAGCGGTGAGTTCGCCCGCAGCAGCAGGCAGAGTCCGAGGCTGGTGATCAGGGCGCTACGCCAGCCGGGGAGCGAGAGTAAGGGGACGGGGCGGGTGTCGGGGGCGATCGCCGCACCGAGCCGTCGCTGTTGCGCATAGGGGATTAGAACCGTACTCAGCCATTGCGCCAGCAGGCAACTGGCGATCGTCGCCAGCAACAGCGACGGGTGTAGCGTCCAGTCGCGGGTACTGACCCCCAGCAACAAAAACAGTGCCAGAAAGGCAATCTGAGCATCGCGGGCATCTTTAAACATTTGATTTCCTCCCAAATGAACAGTGCAAAGCGAGCCGCTCGTCAAAATTTACGTTTCAGTATGCCGGGATTCATCATCAACCACCGGGAAGTTACAGTTTAGGTAACCAAAAAGTTGCCTCGTTGCGTTGTCGATTGAGGTTTTGGTCGATCGCGTTCAGGTGCATTGATCCAACTCGAGGGAACTGCTATGCCGACACTGCGAGCGGTGGATACCGATCTCTGGGTCGCGGAACAACCGTTGCGATATTTAGGGCTGGAGGTCGGCACCCGCATGACCGTCGTGCGTTTGGCGACGGGCGAGTTGGCCCTGATCTCGGCGATCGCCCTCGATGCCTCACTCCAATCACAACTGGATACCCTGGGAACCGTGCGCTACATCATCGCCCCGAATTCATTTCACTACCGCTTCGCGGCTGATTGCCGAGCGCGCTACCCAGAGGCTGAGTTTTTGGCGGCTCCCGGTTTGCGGGCAAAAAAGCCGGAACTAGCGATTGACCGCGAGCTGAAGACGGGGGAAGTGATCGGTGAGGCACTCGAATGTAGCGCCTTTGCAGGGGTCAATGTCCTGACACCGAATGGGATCGCCGCCCTGAATGAATACATCTTTTTTCACCGGATCAGCCGCACCTTGATTTTGACGGATACGGCTTTTTACTTCGACAGCAGCTTTCCGCTCTTGACACAATTCGCCGGTCGCCTGCTGGGTTCCTATCAGCAGTTGCGCCCATCGATTTTAGAGAAGCTCGCTTCACGAGAAAAGGAGCAGATTCGCGCGGCGGTGGAGCGGGCGATCGCTTGGGATTTTCAGCGCGTGATCGTCGCCCACGGCAATATCGTCGAGCAGACCGCGAAGCAACAGTTTGTAGCGGGCTATGAGTGGTTGCTAGTACCGCTACGCGGAGTTCTGAATTTTGAGTTCTGAGTACCTGCAATACCGGAATCCTGGGGATTTTGAATGGGCCTCTCATTTCCGCCGTCTTGTGCTAGGAGCAACACTCAGCTCTGGAGAGCGCTCGGAAAACCGGCCCGATTGTTAATGGAAATTTCAAGTTCAATATTTGCTTTTTAGCTCATGAGCCAAGTTGTAGAACCAGCGAGTCAAAACGTAGAGATCCCAAGCCCTAAAAATGCCGTGTTGCAGTGGCTTGTAGTTATTTTTCTCGTCTATCTACTGATCGCTGCTGTTAGCATGACCGGCGCTGGCTTCAACTCAGCAGCCGGTGAACGAGCTAAAGAACTATTTGCCTTCGCAACCAACCCCTTTCTCGGTTTGCTTGTGGGAACGATCACCACAGCCCTCATCCAATCCTCCAGCACGGTCACCTCAATCATTGTTGGTCTGGTGGTAGGCGGCTTACCCGTGGCGACGGCTGTACCTATGGTCATGGGGGCCAATATTGGCACAACTATTACGAATACTTTGGTCAGCTTCGGTCACGTTGCTGACCAGGCTGAATTTAGAAAAGCGTTTGCTGCTGCGACCGTCCACGACTTTTTCAACCTCCTCAGTGTTCTGATCTTTCTGCCACTGGAAATTCTTTTTCACCCGCTAGAAAAAATTGGTTTGTTTCTGGCGACGCTCTTTGTCGGCGGCGGCTCGATGAGCATCAAAAATCTGAATATCGTGAAAACCGTCACCAGTCCGCCTGTCGATCTGTTCACAGCGACAACGCATATTCTGCCCGCTCCCTTTGACGGCATCATGCTGATCGGGCTGGGAATTGGACTGATCTTCTTGGCAATTACTTTCATTGGCAAGCAGCTCAAGGTATTGATGGTGGGTCGCGCCAGGAATATTCTCCACACCGCGATCGGACGCGGCCCAATGGTCGGCATTCTAGCCGGGACGCTGATCACGATCGTAGTGCAGTCCTCCTCGACCACCACCAGTTTGATGGTGCCACTTGCTGGCGCTGGTGTATTCGAGCTGGCGCAGGTTTATCCGTTTACGCTGGGAGCCAACATCGGAACTTGCGTGACAGCGCTGCTCGCGGCGACGGCGGTGTTTGGTGCGGAGGCTGTACCAGCGCTGGAGATTGCCATGGTGCATTTGGTCTACAACGTGTTGGGAGTTGTCATTATTTATGGCATTCCTTTTCTCCGTCATTTGCCACTTCAGGGAGCTGAAGCCTTGGCGGCGATCGCCTCAGAACATCAGTATCTCGCTATTGCCTACATCATTACGGTGTTTTTCCTACTACCAGGAATCTTGCTGGGGATCACAGCTCTGACTTGGTAAGCAGGAGCAGATTGTTGTGAGGGGGAAATTTGTCAGGAGTGAATGCTTTGAATGGACTCAAGAATCACAACTCATGCAAAAGATCCAGTCTCTCTAAGAAACTGGATCTCCGAAAAAAGCTCAAATCTCTGGATAAAAAACAGCAATTCTGGAAGCGCTCTTCACCCAGAGTCGAGAATGACGGTTAGTACCGCTACGCGGAATTTTGAGTTCTGAGTTTTGAGTGATGAGTGCGCAGACAATACAGGCATCCTACGGATCCTGAATGGGCATCCCATTTCCGCCGCCTTGTGCTAGAAGTTTTAACCACTTAGCTTGCTGGATTGGCTCGCTTCAAAGCCTCGCCGACCTGCTCGCGAACCGTCGTTTTGTCACTGGAGTTGGCAGAGTTGTGCATCTGGTCGCGCTCGCTGCTGCCCTGAACACCATTCAGTCCAGATTGTGACTTGTTCTTGACTGATTCCATATCGCGTGGGCCGCTTTTTGCCACCTGGTTGGTGTTTTGCTTGACATCCTCCATCTTGGCAGTGCGATCGCCAGTCTGGTCATTTGAGTTACCAAATGCTAGAGCCGGTGTCGCGGCACTGCACAGCAATAATGTACAAGCCAATACTACTAGGAGCGTCTGGGTCAGGCTGTTCAGGACGCTTTGTACAAAATGTCTCATGATGTTTCTCCGAATTAGTAACTTTGCATCTATCAAAAGTGCCAATTCCTAGTCGAAGAAATTGCCCACTTTGTCCATGAAGTTTTCTGCTGAATCCTGGGCAGCATCACTCGCTTCGTCTACAGCATTGCGGGTACGACCCAGATCTTGCTTGGCTCGGCCCTTGACTTGATTCATTGCCCCTTCGACTTGACCCTCAGCACCCCCGATCTGGCGCTGGACGCGACCAACATCGGATTGCGCTTTGCCTCTCATTTGTTGAGTCGTGCCTTCGCCGGCCACTGCATCGATCCCTTGCTCAACCTTGTTCTGAGCCGTTTCAGCCGCATTGTTCACTGCTAAGGCGCGATCGCTCAAGCCAAAGGCTGAGCCTGAAAGCAAGGTCAAGGTCAAAATCCCTACACAGAGCAGCGATTTCAACTGATGACTAACCTTTTCTAAATTCATGGTGAGTTCTCCAAATTAATCACCCCTAGCAGCGAATCCCTGCTGGAGTGAACCTAACCTAGGTATAAGGTGTAATTCGTGACTGCCCATCACTCTCGTGGCATATTCAAATCAAGGCTCTGATCTACAAATCGGTAGAGACGCGGGGCAAAACTGGCTGACAGATAATGGTGAGTCCAATCTCAAAAAGTCGTTGCCAGGGTGAAGTGACTTGCAGTGAGACATCCCAGTGATGAAAAGAATGTTGAAATGTGGTTTGCCAATGAGATTTGAGGCGACGAGCGATTTCAGTCGTGACGGCTGTTTCCTGGCCGTTGAAGTCGTAATAGGAAGCGCCGATCTTGGGTAAATAATCTTGGGTGATTTCCTGGCGCACAATGGTTTGATAGGCCCAGTCTTCGAGGAGGCGAGTGATTTTTGAGTGGCGATCGCCCCTGCTTCCCCACTCCCCAGCCCTAAAATAGTCGTCGCGATCGCGGTGCCGAGCGTATTACAACAGGTATTCCAACCGGCATAGGCGAGCAGGTCATCCCAGAGGGCGGCATCATCCAGCATCGTTATCAGCTCTGTCTCGCCGCCGTTGGTAAAGGCGACATCGGCGATCGCCACCGGCCGCCCCACCGCCACTTCACTCGCTACACGGGCGACAAAGACGCGCAGATTGCGGTGCGTCGTGTAGGTGATGTCCTGGGCCGGATGATCCCAAGCCTCTTGCATCACTTGCCCCGGCGTGTTGACTGCGAGGATTGCCGCCGCCTGCTCAGGAGAGGCAGCGATTTGACCGCCCGCCGCCAGGATATGAGCAGGCACACTGATATTGAGCGGTCGGTCTTCGTAGAGTGGGATAGTTGCCGCGCCGTGAGGGCTGCTGTAAAGCGGGTAGAGGCCGGGGGACTCGCCTTGGTGCTGACTGTAGGCGCGTGCCAGCAGAGTGCAGCCGACCTCATCGGCACCGGGGTAGAGGTGGATGCGGTGCTGTAGGCGCTGGCGGGCGATCGCTTGCGTCAACTGTTGCCGCTCCAGCGCCGTGAAACCGTAGCGGGCGCAGTCGTCTTGGGGGATGGCGAGGAAATCGATGACTCCCTGAGCGACGAGGGCGATCGCTTCCTGATTCACCCTCAGATTGCGCTGGCGGCGCTGGCGGTAGTCATCGAGAACAGCGGCGGGCAATTCGGCGTCCACCCGCGCCAACTCGGCCGCCTCAGCGTCAGCTAAGCCCTGGCGCTGCTGCTGGTCGTGCAGCCAGCCCCAGCGAAAAATCCGCGCGCCGAACTCTGCGTAGTAATCCGGCTCTTCCTCGCTGCTGTCGTAGGCTGGCGTCCGCATGATCAGCGTGCTGGCGAGGATCTTCAGTTGCGGCTGGGTATTCTTGAGAGCACGCAGACCAGCGAGGCGATTGAGCAAGGTAGCGGTGTCGTCTTGGTGCAGCCGCGAGGGCAGCAATCCCCCATAAACCAACATTTCCAGTGAGAGAATCGCGACCTGACAATTGCCGACGGATGCTTGCAACCAAGCCCAGAGCTTGTCTAACGGCGCGGGTTGTTTTTTGACTCCGAGCCGGGACTTGGGGGGGACGATGAGGGTGATTTGGGGTTGCAGACGGGCGATCGCCTGGGGGTAGTCATAGTTGCAGGGGCGCTCGTCGAGGGAGAGATAGAGGATGTTCATGGGGTGGATGGACAACCGCGCTCACTGGCAGCATGACAGAAACAATGCCCAGCCTGAAAAAGTGTAGCAGCAGGGAGAAAAAAGCGACCCCCCAGAGGCACTTGGGCTTAGGGCTGCCCAACTGGGGTGCTCCCCATAGATGGTACCCCTGGTGATACTGCCAGCGGACTCTAGTTCAATAGCACCAGCACAGATGATGCTGGGCAACTGAGCATCAACGCCGGACTGCTATCCTCTAGATGTCAGCAATCCCAGCTTGCAAGATTGAGACCCGGTTAGTTTCACGTCCTGCATAAAATCGGTTCGCTGCAATTGAGAACTGGATGGGGGTGATCACGGTATAGGCGATCACCCCGGTTGTCTTGAGGTGAAATCATGGGTGCGATCGCCAATGTCAATTTCAAGCGAAGCGCCGCCGCTGCAACAGCGTGGCTACTCGCGATCAATGCCAACCTAGCCGCAACCGCGCAAATCATTCCTGACAACACCCTCGGCTCCGAGGGCAGTCAGGTCATTCCCAACGCCACCGTCAACGGCTTACCCGCCGACCTGATTGAAGGCGGCGCAACTCGGGGAGCCAATCTCTTTCATAGCTTCCAGGAATTCAACATCGGCGACCTCCAGCGCGTCTACTTCGCCAATCCTGACAGCATCGCCAACATCTTCAGCCGCATCACCGGCAGCAATCCGTCCCATATTTTTGGCACTCTGGGCATCGCAGGCAATGCAAATCTCTTCCTACTCAATCCCAACGGCATCCTCTTCGGACCCAATGCTCAGCTCGATATTCCCGGCTCATTTTTTGCCTCGACAGCCACTCGCTGGTTGTTTGAAAATGGCCTGGAATTTAGCGCCACAAACCCAGAAGCCCCATCACCATTGTTGACCATTAATATTACGCCCGGTTTGCAACATGGCACCGCGAACCAAGCCGATATTTCCAGTCAGGGGAACTTGGTAGCGGGCGATGATTTGACCTTGCAAGCGACCCATCTCGATCTGTATGGTCAATTGCAAGCCGGCGGCGATCTGACCTTGCAAGCATTGGAATCTTTGCGAATTCGTGACACAGAAGCTGACCCGTTCATTGCCGCTGCACGCAGCGATTTATTGGTTCAGGGTAACGAGCAGGTTGATATTTTTGCGCTCAACCATCCTGACAGTGGGCTGTACGCGGGCGGCGATTTAGTATTACGAAGCGACAATGCGGTAGGGGGCGATGCCCATTACTGGAGTGGCGGCAGTTTCCGGGTCGAGCAGTTGGATGGTTCGCGGGGCGACCTGTTCAGTCCCTATGATCCGATTGTGCGATCGCTCGGTGATGTCGATCTCAATAACTACGAAGGAGCCTCACTACACATCCTCGCTGCCGGTCGGGTCAACCTCGCCCGGGCCGTGATTACCGGCCCCGATGGAACCGGCAATGCGATTAACCCCATCGGCTTTCCAGCATTAGCGACTGTAACGCTAGCGGATGGAACAGCTCGGATCATTGACGGCACAACGACGGCTACACTGGATGTCCGTGCTGGCATGAATCCATTCGCAATTGGCACTCCACTCGGTACAGTCGGAGCAAATTACACGATCATTGTTGGTACCGCTTTTGCACCGCCAGCCACCGATGGAAGCATCAATATTGGCGAGATTATCAACAATGTCGCTGACGGACTGGTACTACTCACCAATAACTATGCGCCCAATCCAGCCCTAGCAGTCGCAGATGTAAACTTGCTGGCGGGGGGGCAAATTGATGCACGCAATCTGGTTGGCAATAGCACTGAAGTCATTCTTGACGCCCGTAACAATCTCCGCATTGCAGCACCGATCTCGACTGAAGCCAATGTTGGTAATACTGGCGATATTCGTTTATTGGCGTCCGGTACGATTGAGATTACTGAAACGATTTCAGCCGATACATTCGGCCCCGGTGATGCTGGTCAAATTGTAGTGCGTGCTCCTGGTGGCGCTGTAAATCTAAGCAACGATGCGCAACTCTCAGCGCGATCGCGCGCGAATGGCGATGCCGGGACTATTAGCATCAACACTCGTAATCTCAACATTACCGATGGTGCTGGTCTGTATACCAATACAGACGCGCCAGGAAACGCCGGTGCAATCACGCTCAATGTGGCTGAAAGCATTAACCTAGATCGTGGCTTTATCTTTGCTAATACCTTCGGTGGAACTGGCAGTGCGGGTCAAATTTCGCTCCAAACTCAGCAGGTGAATGCAGGCAATGGCTCGCTGATTTCTGCTTTCAGTCAAGGAGTCGGTCAGGGCGGCCGCATCGACATCAGTGCGACAAATTCGCTGACATTGACTGGTAACAATGGCGCTTCCACCGGGATTTTTCTCGGCGCTACCAGCACCGGGAATGCTGGCAATCTAAATGTCACGACCAATCGCTTGGCAATCCGCGATGGTGCCAGTATCTTTGCCTCGACGGCTGGGGTCGGTCAAGCCGGTAGTGTCAGCATCACCGCCCATGAGTCTCTGGAAATTATTGGGACTAGTCCCGACGGTCAGATCCGTAGTGGTCTATCAGCCGATACCTTTGGGGGTGGCAACGCGGGTAACTTCACGATCAGCACAGCTCGGCTGGCTGTCCGCGATGGTGGCGAGATTTCCGCTTCGACGGTCAGTTCAGGACAAGCAGGCCGACTACAGATCAATGCCACTGAGCGTTTAGAAGTTAGTGGTACGAGTGCCAGTGGTGCCGAGAGTCGCCTCATTTTCGAGTCGTCGGGTTCGGGTCGCGCGGGTGGGATGCAGATCAATGCTGGCGAGCTACTGGTACGCGATCGCGGTCAAATTACAGTCAGTGGCAGCGGCTCTGGGGTTTCCGGTGACTTGGAGATTAACGCCCGCTCAATCGATCTGATCAATCAGGGTCGCCTGCGTGCAACCACGACCGCCGCCCAAGGGGGCAACATTTTCCTGCGCGTACTGGAGTCGATCATCCTACGCAACAATAGTGAAATTTCGGCAGAAGCCTTTGGTCGTAGCAATGGCGGCAATATGCGGCTAGATGTTGGCGGTTTTATTCTTGCTGTCCTGTCGGAGAATAGTGATGTTGTCGCCAGCGCTGTCGAAGGTGAAGGGGGGAGTATCTTTGTCCGCGCGGCTGGTATCCTCGGCTTTCGCAATTTTCAAGGCCGTCGTACCGCTGAGAGTGATTTCACGGCCGATTCAGAGCTTGGAGTTGACGGCGTGATCTTCGTCCTGACCAACAGTCTGCTTCTGACCGAAATTCGGCTTCCAGAAATGATCGAACCCCAAATCATCAGCGGCTGCCAAGTACAGTCAACGAATGACCGTATCGCCACCAATCAGAGTCGGCTTTACTTATTAGGTCAAGGTGGTTTTGCGAACAATCCCAGTGAACTTGGAGCGACCTCGATTGCAGTGCCCTGGGTAGAGCTAGAGACCCCTGAAGAGGAAATATCTGCTTCAGAAATTCGGGACTCAGAAAAAAGAACACCAAGCCTATTAGTGAGTGATTTCCACTGTGCTTGGTGACTACTGTTACTTATTGCCATCTTTCAGGGTTGCTGTGCCGTTCTTGACCGTGTGCTCGCTCTAGTACAGGACGGCGGCAATGAGATGCCCCTTCAAAATCCCCAAGATTCCCGTATTGCAGGCACTCAGAACTCAAAATTTAGAACTCAAAACTCCGCTCGGTGTTGAGCCGACGTCAGCTTACGGGTATTCAGGGTGTATCTCAGATCGAGCTGGTTTGGCGCTGCCAGCAGGGTCAGCCTTTTCTAGCCAGACACCCGCAGTCATCATCACTCCCGACCTTAGCCCGATCGCTTGACAGCGCGGGAAATGTTCTACAGTGAAAAGTAGTTGCCGTAACCTGTCGTGACGCCCGATCCCAGTGCCTTACCCACCCGAGAGTGCGAGCTGGCTGACTTCAAGGTCGGGGTAGACAACGTTATTTTTTCAGTCGATACACAGTCGAGTCGGCTGCTCGTCTTGCTGGTGAAGCGCCCCCATGCGCCCTATGAGGATTGTTGGAGCTTACCAGGGACATTGGTGCGTCAGGGCGAGTCGCTAGAGAATGCTGCCCATCGCACGCTGGCAGCCAAAATTCGTGTCCGCAACCTTTACCTGGAGCAGCTCTATACTTTTGGTGAGCCGGGTCGCGATCCGCGCGAATCGCCGCACAGTTTTGGGGTGCGCTACCTGTCGGTCAGTTACTTCGCCTTGGTGCGCTACGCTGAGGCGGAGCTGATTGACGCTGCTGGGAGTGCTGCCTGGCAGCCGGTGGATCGGGTGATGCCGCTGGCCTTTGACCACAATCGCATCTTGGACTACGGCTATCGTCGTCTCCGCAACAAGCTCGAATATAGTCCGATCGCCTTTGATGTCCTGCCGGAGGTCTTTACCCTCAACGAGATTTATCAGTTTTATGGCACTGTGCTCGGCGAAAACTTTGCCGACTACTCCAACTTCCGGGCACGCTTGTTAAAGCTGGGAATTTTGTCGGAAACGGGTCAGAAGGCGTCGCGCGGTGCCGGCCGTCCGGCTAGCTTGTATCGCTTTGATGCCGAGGCCTTCGCTCCTCTGAAAGATAAACCGCTAGTATTTATCTGAAGAGATGCCAGCGGACGGCTCGCTAGCGTGAGGAGTTGGTACCAAATTCTATCCCCGGAACCCAAGCAGCGTATTCCCCATTCCTAACCCTGCTCTCGAGCAGGGAGCCGGAAGTCCTCTCCCAGCTTGGGCAAGGGTTGTGTGAGGGGTTTGATTGGTGGGGGATATAGACCGGATTTGGTATTACGGCCACCGCTGGGTCAGGCTAGGGAAAATGGCAATGGTCAGGCCCAGAAGACTGAACCTAGACTGCCGAAGCGACCGCCGACCGTTACACTGGAAATCTCTCTGAATGCAATCCCCCCAATTCTGAACTCGTGAGTCGCATCATCGTTACGACATCTGGCAAAGGCGGCGTCGGCAAAAGTACCGTTACCGCCAACTTGGGTACGGCCCTGGCGATGCAGAAGCGCAAGGTCGCTTTGGTAGACGCAGATTTTGGGCTGCGCAACCTTGACTTGCTTCTCGGTCTGGAAAATCGCGTTGTCTACACGGCTCTGGATGCTGTGGCGGGGCAGTGTCGCCTCGAACAGGCCTTGGTCAAGGATAAGCGGCAGCCCCACTTGGCGCTGCTGCCAGCGGCTCAGAATCGCACTAAGGAATCGATCAATCCTGAGCAGATGAAAGGGTTGATCGATGTGCTGAGCAAAACTCATGACTATATCATTGTTGATTCGCCAGCGGGCATTGAGATGGGATTTCGCAATGCGATCGCCGCCGCCCAGGAAGCTCTGATCGTGACGACGCCGGAAGTGACGGCGGTACGGGATGCTGATCGGGTGATTGGTCTGCTGGAAGCGCATGGCATCAATAACATTCAACTCATCGTCAATCGCCTGCGACCGGAAATGGTGCAGCTCAACGACATGATGAGTGTGGACGATGTGCTCGAGATTCTGGCGATTCCGCTGATTGGGATCGTGCCGGATGATGAGCGGGTGATCGTGGCAAGCAATCGCGGCGAACCGATTGTGGCTGGACGCAAGCTCACGCTCCCGGCGATGGCGTTTCTCAACATTGCGCGGCGGCTTGAGGGGGAGCAGGTGCCCTTTCTCGACCTGATGGCGGCGCATAACAATCTGGTCAATCGGATTAAGCGCTTTTTTCGGAGCTAGTAGGTGAGTGCAGAAGTCAGACGTCAGAGTCAACATTCCCCGCGATCGCGGCTCCCGGCCAACGGCTCATGGTTCACAGATGACGAGCGACTTTTGAAGCAAGATGATTTTTCGTGCGTTTCGGCAACTCTCCATCGCGATTAGAACTATGATCGAGCAACTTTTCGGGCGGGGCGAGTCGAGTAGCCGCGTCACGGCAAAGCAACGCCTGAAGCTGGTGATCTCCCACGACCGGGCTGGTCTCAGTCCGGAGGAGATTGAGGCGATGCGGCAGGAGATTTTGGCGGTCGTGGCGCGCTATGTGGAGATCGATGCTGACGGCTCCGAATTCGCGCTCGAAAGTAATGATCGCGCTACCGCCCTGATCGCTAACCTGCCGATCCGGCGCGTCAAAAAATCCCCCGAACCCCTGACTTCCCCAGCTCCGGAAGCGATCGCGCCGCCGGTGACTGACAGTGACGACGAGCTGGTGGGGAGTCGCGAGGATGAAGCCGAGTTGGCGGAAGCGCCGCGCGATGAAGACCTGCCCAGTGAGGTGATCGCCGTCGCCGCGCCAGCCGCTGCTGAACCAGAGCCAGAAATCGCTGCCCCAACGACCGATGCCAGCGAACCAACGGCGGCCGAAGAAACGGCTGATAAACCGAGCACCGACGCCTAAATCGGCTGCTAGGCTCGCTTGGTGGCGATCGCGCGCCAGACAAATTGTCCGAATTGAGCCAGAATAAGGAGAAGGTTTCGCGATAATAGCTGTGTACATCGCTTGCCCACAATCTCAAGCTCACTTCTTCTAGGACGATCAGCGAGGATCAGGGATGTTTTTCAACGCCACCGAAATTCTCATCGATGAGTTCGTCACGCGCTTACGCGAAGGCTATCGACGCACCTATGGCGGTCTCAAGAGCGACTATGAGGACATCATCGCTTGGGCTGGCAGCATGGCAATGGAGAACATCGCCAATAGCGATGCCCTCTACCACAATGTTGAGCACTCAATCCTCGTCACCCTCGTCGGCCAGGAAATCCTGCGCGGCAAGCATATCCGCGAAGGGGGTGTTTCCTGCGAGGATTGGCTGCATTTCGTGATCGCGCTGGTCTGCCACGACATCGGCTATGTCAAAGGCGTCTGCCGCCAAGACAATGAGCGTGAACGCCTCTACGCAACCGGACAGAATGGCGAAATGGTGCATTTGCCCCCTGGCTGCTCGGATGCCTCGCTCACTCCCTACCACGTTGATCGCGGCAAACTCTTCATCAACGAGCGCTTCGGCGGTCATCGCCTCATTGATGCTCAGCTGATCAAGAGCAGCATCGAACTGACCCGCTTCCCCGTTCCCAACAAGGATGATCGCAACACCACGCTCAACTATCCGGGCTTGATCCGCGCCTCTGACCTGATCGGCCAACTAAGTGACCCGCGCTACCTCAAGAAAATCAGCGCCCTGTTCTACGAGTTTGAGGAAACTGGCGCGAATAAGGTGATGAATTTTCAGAACCCTGGCGATCTACGGCGTAACTATGCCAAGTTCTATTGGAATGCTGTTTATCCCTTTATCCAAGACGCGCTTCAGTATCTCTCGCTCACCCAACAAGGCCAACAGATCATCGCCAACCTCTACTCCAACGTTTTCGTCATCGAACACGAACGGGGTGAGGGGGAATATCAACCCCAAATTGCATGATTCGATCGTTGACGTTTGCACTGAATGTGCTACGGTGCGGTAATCTTGGGTGCAATATCCAAACCTGATGAGCCTTGGACTGGTTCCGGTGCTTGTCATCTTCATCTCAATTCACTGCCCATGCAATGGTGGCGTCGATTTCGACAAAATCCCCTCGCTCGCTTTGGCGCGCTGCTGCTGATCATTTTTTACCTCGCCGTGCTAGGGGCAGATTTTTTTGCGCCCTACGATCCCTACGGAGCGCAGACCGATGGCTCGCTGCTGCCGCCGACGCAGATCTATTGGCGTACAGTCGAGGGTGAATTTATCGGCCCGCACGTTTACCCGACGACGCAGGGGCCGACCGATCTGGACACGGGCGATCGCCGCTTCATGGTCGATTTTGACCAGCCCTCCCCCCTACGTCTGTTCACCAAAGGCCCCGAATACAATCTTTTTCAAATCCAGTTGCCATTGCCCCCAAACTTTGAGGCAACGACGCTCATCCCCGGCATCCCGCTCGACCGCCATCTTTTTGGTACCCTCGGTCCCGGTCGCCTCAACCTCCTCGGCACCGACGAACAGGGTCGCGACCAGCTGAGCCGCATCTTGTTTGGCGGTCGGATCAGCCTTAGCGTTGGTCTGATCGGCATCCTGATCTCCGTCCCGATCGGCACACTCGTCGGCGGTATCTCCGGCTACTTTGGGGGCTGGGTGGATACCCTGGTCATGCGCTTAGTCGAGGTGCTGATGACCATTCCCACCATCTACCTCTTGATCGCTCTCGCCGCCGTCCTGCCTCCCGGCCTGACCAGCGCGCAACGCTTCTTGCTGATTGTCGCGATCACTGCCTTTGTCAGTTGGGCTAGCTTGGCGCGCATCATTCGCGGGCAAGTGCTCTCGCTGAAAGAACGCGAATTTGTCATGGCGGCGCGCGCCTTGGGTGCCAACTCGCTGTCCATCATCGTCAGCCACGTCATCCCCCAAACGGCGACCTACATCATCATTTCGGCAACCTTGGCGATTCCCAGTTTCATCGTCGCGGAGTCCGTGCTCAGTCTCATCGGCCTCGGCATCCAACAACCTGACCCCTCTTGGGGAAATCTCCTCTCCACCGCCACCAATGCCTCAGTTTTGGTGTTGCAGCCTTGGTTGATCTGGCCGCCCGCGCTCCTGATCGTGTTGACGGTGCTTTCGTTCAATCTGCTCGGTGACGGTCTCCGCGACGCCCTTGACCCGCGCAATCTTGAGCAATCTTGAGTCAGTTTGGGCACACTCTCCGTTCTCTGCCTCTTCCCTGCTTGTTTAGGAGTCTAAGCAAATCGTGAAATTCCGCTGGCTGCTTCTCAGCACCCTCAGTTTTTTGCTGGTTGCGCTCCCCGCTCGCGCCGGCCGCTTGATTCACTGGCGCTTCGAGCCGCAACAGAATCGCCTCACCTTCACCACTGATGGCAATGTTCAGCCTCGTGCCGAACTGCTCAGCAATCCGTCCCGTCTGGTCATCGATCTGCCGGGAACTGTGCTCAATTACCCGACCGTAGAGCGGGCCGTGGGTGGAGCGATCGCCAGTATTCGCATCGGCCAATTCGACTCCCGCACCACCCGCATCGTCATTGAGCTGGTTCCTGGCTACACCCTCGACCCCAGCCAAGTCAAATTCGAGGGTCTCGCTCCCACGGAATGGAGCGTCAATCTGCCTACTCCCCAACCACTGGCGGGCTATACCCCATCGACGGCTACAGCCCCTGCCGTTGCGCCGCTTCCTCAGCGCCAGCCCCTTGGCAACGGGAACGAGTATTTCCAGGTGACAGCGACCGGCTTTTTCACCCGTTTCGGCGACGATCTCCCGCGCGACATCCAGGTGCGACAAGCCGGAGCCAATCAGCTGGAGGTTGATTTAGTCGGCGTCGCCTTGCCAGTTCAATTGGTAGACCAGCGCCTACCGCTGAATCAGCATGGGGTTCAGAATGTGCGCTTCAGTGCTGTGGGAACTGGAACGAGTGCGATCGCCCGCCTGACGCTAGAAACCACGACCGCCGCCTCAGACTGGCTAGCCACTCCCAGCGGCTTTGGGGTCACCCTCACCCCCCGCAACCCGCTGGCCGCCACACCGCCCTCATCCCTCCCGACGCCACCACCCATAACGCCGAATCCTCCTCCCGCGCGGTTCAGGCCCAAATCTCGGTTCCACCCCCGGCTCGCCCCGATTACATCAATGTGCCCCGCAGTTGGCAAACCCGTCAGCCCCTGACGCCCCCGGTTGCCTCACCGCCACCGCGCTTCTCAGCGCCGCCGCCGCCCAGTCTTAACCCCTACTCCTACTCCACCCGTCGCCCTCGCGATGGTCGCGCCTTGGTCGTCATTGATCCCGGGCATGGCGGCCGCGATCCCGGCGCGATTGGCATTGGCGGCTTGCGCGAGGTGGATGTGGTCTTGCCGATCTCGCTGGAAGTGGCGCGCATCCTTGAGCAGCAGGGTGTCAATGTCATGCTGACTCGCAACAGCGACTATTTCGTCACCCTCGCTGGTCGCACCCAGATGGCGAACCAAGCGGGAGCCGACGCCTTTGTCAGCATCCATGCCAATGCCGTCGGCGGTCAGCGGGCCGAGGTCAATGGTGTTGAAACTTACTACTACACCAGTGGCCGCCGCCTCGCCGACGTGATCCAGCGCAGTATCCTCCGCAGCGTGCCTTCAGGCAATCGCGGTGTGCGGCAGGCGCGTTTCTATGTGCTCCGCTACTCTGCGATGCCAGCGGTACTGGTTGAGGTTGGCTTTGTCACTGGCTACACCGATGCGCGCAATCTCAGCAATCCAGCCTACCGGAGTCAAATGGCTCAGGCGATCGCCCGGGGCATTTTGGAATATATGCAAGGACGCTGAGCGGCGACGGATTCACTACTGAAGCGGCTGCGGCACGCCGAAGGGATAGCCGTAGACCAATTGCGAGAGTTCGTTGGCTAAGACCGCTTCGGCTTGGGAATCGCGCAATTGACGAGCTAGGATGATCGCCTGCTGATAGACTTGGCTAGCTTGCTGCCAATCTCCCAAACGGGTCAAATAACGCGACGAAAGCGTCAGGGCTTGCAGCGACTGGCGCGGCTGATTGCTTTCACTGGCCAGTTCCAGCCACTCCTCCAGGGTGTTAAAGACTAACGGCCAATTCTGGCGCTCGGCATAGGCGGTCGTCAGGCCCCGATTGGCGCGGAACTGACCCGCCAGATCCCGCCCCTCGCGGGCATACCAACGGGCGAGGCGATATTCCGGGATCGCCTCATCCGGCTGACCATCGGCTTGATACGCGGCCCCGAGCAGATTGAGCGTATTTGCCTGCGCCACCGGATCGGGCGCGCGGCGACGAAATACCAAGGCTTCGCTGAGGCGCTTGATCGCTAGATCGTAGTCGCCGCGCTGGGTGGCCGCAAGACCGAGATTGCTCAGGCTCAACCCCTGACCCTCGATGCTCTCTAGGGCGCGGGCGATCGCCAGTGCCTCCTGAAAACTAGCGGTCGCGCCGCTGGTGTCGTCGTAGCGCAGTAGCACGGTGCCAAGATTATTGAGACCGAAAACCTCGCCCTGGCGATCGCCGCGATCCCGGGCGATCGCCAGTCGCCGCCGCAGTGCAAACTCGGCCTCGTCCCAGCGCTCTAGCCGCGCGTAGGTCAAGCCAATATAATCGTGAGCAAGACCCAGACCACGCCAGTCATCAGCGCGGTCAAAGACGACGATTGCCTGACGCCAGAGGTCAATCGCCTTGAGGTAATCGCCACGCTGCTCGGCCGCATTGCCCTGCGCGATCAACTGATCGCCCTCGCGCCGCAAGGCTTCATAGTTGGGCGGTCGGCCCGGCACTTGTAGTTGACTGTCGAGATTGTCAATATTCTGAGCTAGGACTGGTAGACCCGTCAGGCTCGCGGCCAGAGCACTGGCGGCTAGCACCAGTAAGCCTTGCGGCAACTGCCATCCTGCCCGCTTTGCACGGGTGAAAATCGCGAATAAAATTTGCTTGTTCATCGCCGCGCTGATTTTTGCCTCACGCTACTTTAGTTTTACCAGACGGTTGCTACTGCACCGCACCCTCATGCACCACCTCAAGTCCTTGTCTCACCGCCTTTTGCCCCGACCTGTCGCCCACAAGGAAGGCGAGCGCCTGCATCGCGAACTGACTGCCGATGCGGCTTGGACGCTCAATTATGTGGTGCTGATTATCAGCTCCTGCGCGATCGCCACCTTTGGTCTGATTGGCAACAGTACAGCGGTGATCATCGGGGCGATGCTGATCGCGCCGCTGATGCTGCCGATCCGGGCGATCGCCTTCGCCGCTCTAGAAGCAGATATCCCGCTGTTCCGCAACTCGCTGACCACAGCAGTCGGCGGCACGGTGCTCGCCATCGGGTTATCAACGCTGATTGGGATGCTGACGCCGATCCCCTCCTTCGGTTCCGAGTTCCAGGCCCGCGTCGAGCCGAATTTGGTGGATTTGGCGATCGCCGTCGCGGCGGGTGGCATTAGTGGCTTTGCCAAGGTGCGGCCGGGGGTGAGTGATGCCCTAGCGGGAACAGCGATCGCCGTGGCGCTGATGCCGCCGCTGTGCGTGGTCGGCCTGTCGCTAGCGAAGGCAATGACCGACGAGCGCTTCTGGGCCTTTAGCCAAGGGGCAATGCTCCTCTATCTCACCAACCTGCTGGGCATTATTCTCGCCTGCATGGTCATCTTCATTTTGGCAGGCTATACCGAGATGAGTCGCTCGATCGCTTGGGCATTCCTGGCGACTATCGTTTTAGCCATACCGCTCGCCACCAACTTCGCCGAGCTGATGCGGAAGGCACGCCTACGTGATTTTGTTGAGCAATTGCTGGTTCGCAGCACGATCACCATCGGTCAACAGGATGTGCAACTGATCAGCACGCGCATCGATTGGAGCCAGCGGCCGGAGATTGTCTATCTCACCGTGCAAACGGCGACCGAAATCACGCCGCAGCAAGTCCGCGAAATCGAGAGCTTTGTCAGTCGCCGCGTTGGTCAGCCCCTGCGTTTTGTCCTCTTCATTTCCGACGCCAAGATGGTCACGGCAGAGGGGATAAACCAGCAGACCGATGAAACGCTGCCCTTGTCCGTTGATCCCTCGCGCCCACTCACCCCAGAGCCGCCTGCTACTGAACTCGAAGGCAATGAGTTCGTGCCGCCGCCCAATCCGAGTCAGGTCGGCGATCGCTTCAGTCGCTCGCTTTAACGAGCGAGAAGCCCCAATCTGGATGCGAGACCGCCGGCAAAGCCAACCGCAAGCCTACCACCACTGAGGGAGCCTCCACCTTGCCGCCTCTATGACCTGGTTTAGATCCAAACCGCATAGTCAGCAATCGGGTCAAGAGGCTCAGTCTATTTTGTGGGTGGTGGCTAGGGGGAGTTGGGGGCGATCGCCCGCAGCTGAATATCGGTTTCGATGTGCGATCGTACCGGCTCCCGGCTCTGGAGCGGGACGAAACCACCGGGCGTCGGCGCGGCGTAGCGCGGAATCGCACTCGCGGCGAGGGCGATGTGGCGATCACTCACCGCCAGCCCATGCGTGGGATCAAAACCACGCCAACCGCCGCCGGGGACGTAAACCTCTACCCAAGCGTGGAGGTCGCGGTTGTCTTGGTCAGGGTCTCCCTCCTGGTAGCCGCTGACAAAGCGAGTAGCGAGCCGGACACTGCGGCAGGCAGCCATGTAGAGCACGGCGAGGTCACGACAAGAGCCTCGCTTTTCTCGCCAGGTCAGGTCAGGCGGCCAAGGCTCGCCGGTCTCACGGATGATTGATTGGCAATCTGTGTAGAGACGCTGATTGAGAGCGTTCAAAAAGGCACTGGTATTCCCGTCTGTCGCTTGGTAGAGACTCTGGGCGAGCTGGGTGGTGCTACCGTCGGTGGCTAGAGCAGGGACGGTCAGATAGGGCTGAAGCTGGCTTTGCAATTCGCTGGGATAGTCTGGTGGCAAATGCAAGCCCCAGGGGTCAAATTGATAGTTGAAGGGATTGGTGCAATGTGTCTCAACCGTACTGTTAACTTGGATCTTCAGCCGTTCGGTCGGCTGCGCAAAGGTGAGTTGGGCGATCGCATTACCATCGAGATCTGTCAAATCAGCGACCTGCAAAGGCTCCGGGTCGAGCTGGAGCTGAAAGGCGCGCAGGGTTTGCTGACCGTCGGTGCGCGGTCGCAGGCGCAGAATCTGCGGTTTCAGTGTGACGGGCTGGCTGTAGTGGTAGGTGAGCGTATGCTGGATTTGAAAAAGCACAGTTAGAACCTAAAAATTCATCAATGAGCGTGGGGAAATTTTGGTGGGCGTGGTGACAGCATTGGACTGAGAAATTCAAGGTTCGGGGTGGGCGATCGCCTGGAGATCCGCACTCAGTGGCTCGCCGAGACTCTGAGTCGCTCCCGTGAGCGCGAGCGCGAGAAATTGTTGCAGGCGGCGACTCTGTTGGTGGTTGGGATGGTAGCGCTGCTCGGCATCGAGTTGGCTGAGGGGGGCGGCGGCGATCGCCCGATATTCCAGACAACGGCGCGAGTCAGGCGTCAAGCGCGGTGTGGTCGCTGGGTCAGGCAAGAGGCCGGGCGGCAATGTGCCCGTGAGCAGAGCCGTGAGCCGCGTCTGGCAGGCACGGGTGTTGACGCCGCGTTGTTCGAGCTGCTGGGCAATGTCGGGCCAGGTTACCACGCTAGCATCGGTCAGCACTGTCAGCAGTTCCGCGAGCAGGAAGTAGTCGCTGTACTGATGCTGGCGACGGTCGAGGAGTTGGGGATGGGCTGGCAAGCGCGCCAAGCCCCGCGCCACCAAGCGACCAGGCTGGCTTTCGCTGGCGCGGACCAACGACGCCAGCGGAAATTTGCGTGCGAGCCAGGGTTGCAGCGCCGGCAGGAGGATGGGAGTAAGGCCGCCACTGAAAAGAATCTGGGTGATCGCGTCCGCCGCCAAGCCCTGTTGGCTGAGCAAGCGGTTCACCGCTTGGTTGACGGGCTGCACCAGCGGCTCAAAAATCGTGGTCGTCAGCGCGGTGCGACTGACAGACCAGGCTTGGGGGCCGAGGTGGGTCGCGAGTTCGGGCTGGCGTCGCAAGATCAGCGCCACACGCCAGGCGGTAGCGAGGAGCGATCGCCCGGCCGGAAAAATTTGCAGGGCGGTAAAAGCTTCCTCGCGACGAGGGCTGTCGGGCTGCCCCGGCTGCGGCGGCTCGAAGGCGAGTTCTTGCAAAAAGCTCTGTTCGGGTTGCCATTGCGGATAGAGCAAATGGCTAAAAATGTCCAAGCTGAGGGCATTGCTGCCGTAGGCGAGGGATTCAGCGCTGACCGCCGTTTGCGACCAGTCGGCGGGCTGAGCGGGCAGGCGGGCGATCGCCAGTTCGGTGTGGCTGGTGCCGCTGTGGATAACGAGCGTCGAGCGATCGCCGCTGACCCAGCCCTGGTGCCAGCTTTCGAGCAGGGCGGCGGTGGCCTCGGCGAGAAAAAAGATTTGCGCAGGATGGGGCACTAAACCCGCGCCAAGAATAGCCTCGCGCACATTGAACTGGTAAGCATCACTCCAACCGGCTGGGCAACTGACGATCACCCCTTGCAGGTTGAGCAAAATCTCGCGCAGCGCCGCACCCGTCAAACCCTTAGCCCCCAGGGCATAGCGGTGCTTGCGACCCGCAGGAGTCAGCGTCGCCACCATCGCTTGTAGTGCCCGTTGCACCCAAAACAACGGCACGGGTTGCTCGCCATAGCCCAGCAGTTGCGGCTCCCACTGGCGGCGTTTGCGGCTGTAGAATGGTAGTGCCGTGTTCAGATAGGGTTTCATCCCGTCCAACCAGATGCCAGCGGTGTGACGGGCCAATTTGAGGGCGGGGGCACCCACCGCAAGACGACGAGCAGCAAGTGAACCCGTGCTCGTGTCGCAGCCAAAGTAGGCGATCGCAGGTAGGCGAGCAGTCGGCGGCTCAGCAGTTTTGCCCGTGCGAGCCGACCAATAGAGGGGATAGAGACGCCCGGAGTCAGTGGCGAGCAGCGTTGCGGCGATCGCTGCCGTGCCAATGTCCAAACCCAGATACCAAGCCGTCGCTGGCATTTGCTTGTCCATAGATTCGTCCCAACTTACCACCGGACTGCCTTCAGAATGATTTTGCCGACGGCATTCCGGCGCTCGCTGCTGCCGCTCACGGCTAGGAGGGTGCGGAGGTCGGCTCGGTGTCCGACCAGGGTTCAGCGGTCAGTTCCGCCATTGAGTGAATGACAGTGGCGTCCGCCAGTGCCGTGATATCACCATCGTCTTCGGGTGCCGCGATCTCAAAGTCTAGGGCCGCCGCGTCGCGGGTGCTTGCAGGGGCAGGTTTCGGGGCGGTTGCCGTTGGCTCCGCGAGCCTTGCCGGAACAGGGGTAATCGACAGCGGTGCCGGTTTGGCAATCGGGACAATTACATCTTCGGGATTGTCCGCGAAAATGTCCACTTCGTTCACTGCTGCTGGCTCGCTTGCCAACTCCATGCCGATTTCGGGCGCATCCGCCCAGTCCAGCGGCTCCGCGGCGGCTGTAGCCTCTCCCCAGGGGGCCAGTTCTTGTTTGCCGATGGGTTCGCCAACCGCTGGCGGCTCCGGTTTGGGAGCTGTCAGATGCCAGCGATCCATGACACTCGCATCCACTACTGGCGGGCTGTCCTCGGCCGTCTGCCAAATATCGTCCATCAGCGTTGGCTCCGGGTGCACAGGCGTCGGTGCCGGTTCAGTTGCCGCCGTTTGGGGGCTAGGCAGAGGGGCGAAGGGCGAGACATCAAGTTCGAGGCTCTCCTTGGGTGGGGCGGGCGATCGCCGGGTAGGGGGCGTTGTCGCGGATTCAATTGGAGCGGGGGACTCCGGCTCCGACCCGAAGCGCGCCAAATCCTCATCCAGTTGGCGGATTTGCTCGGCATCGAGCACGTCTTCCCACTCAGCGGCCAGCACCGAATCATTGGCCTCGGTCGCGAGCAAAATTTCATTGGCGGCGGCGAGGGCAACATCTTCCGTCACTGCTGCGACCTCATCACCCCCCTCCTCAGCGGCGATCTCCGCTGCCACCTCCGCTTGCGCTTGGTAGACTTGCTCGAGCAATTCACTGAGCGAGGCGATGGTGTCTTTGACATCGCCAACGGTCGTGATCGCCGCCTCGAGCGTCTCGACTGGCTCAGCCGCAACCGATTCCACCGCCGTTTGGGGTCGATCGCCAAATAGCACCACTTCAAGGGGTTGCGCCGCTGGGCGGGGCATCTCCAGTGCACGCTCACTGGCAAGCGTCGCAGGATCGTGTTGGCTGTCAAACAGAGCATCTTCTAGTCGTACCGGCAGCGGGCTGTTGGCAGCGTCAGAATCTACCGCAGCGGGGGAAAGTGGCGGGGTCAGCACTAGGGGTTCAGGCTCGGGGTCGGGCTGCGCCTCAACTGGCAGGTCGGTGCTAAAGAGTTGCTCATCCCATTCGTCCCAAGTTTCACCACCAGCCGCATTCTCTAAGGGCGGCTCCGGGGCGAGGTCGAGCGCCAGGAGATCCGCTACGGCATCAACCTCGTCGCGCGTGATCGCCGCAACCGGTTCACCAGCCAGCTCAACCCCCGCAAAAGGGTACAAAAATGGTTCCTCGCCTGACTCGGCTGCTGGCCGCTCAGCACGTTCGGCAGGCGGTGCGTCGGCTGCTGGGGAGACTGGCTCCGGCAGCAGCGGTTCCAGTGAGCGCTGGGAGCGCTCGACTTGCAGGGGCATCGCTAGCGGCGGCGCATCTGGGGGAATGGACGCGGCACTGCGACCGACGTAGTAGCTCAGAATCGCTTCGCCCTGTTGACCGAGGGCGTGCATCCGTTCCAGCGCTTGCGCTAGGGACTGCTGGTAGCTCTGCAAGTCCCCTTCGAGGCTACTAAAAACGCTGTGAAAGGTGCGATCCAGGCTGCCCACTAGCGCATCGGCCTGTTGTTCGAGGGCGCGGAGCTGTTCGAGGCGTTCGAGTTGTTGCAGAGGCGAGCCAATCGCGAGGGGAGCGTAGGGATCAGTTGGGCTGGCGAGGGCGTCTCGCTGCGTAGCGAGTATCTGCGCTTCAAATGCCTGTAATGCCTTGGCAATGTGCCGCCGCAAACTTTCGCTACAGCGGCCTAGCAGCACTTGTAGGAAGTTGGACATCAATTGGGTTTGCTGGTTTTCGAGGCGCTGGACATCGCGTGTGATTGCCTGACGCTGTTGACGCAGGAGCTCGAGCTCCTGCTGCACCGGCTGCAACCAGTCGCTGCGTTGGCGATTGAGTTGAGCCATGACGGCTTGGGCGATCGCTGCTGCTGTCTCGCGCTCCACCGGTTGTAGGTCAGGTGGCTCTGCCGGAGTCACCTCCGCCTGCTGATTGCGGAGGCTGACTAGGGCGCTACGAGCTTGTTCGAGGGCGGCTTGCTGGTCGGCTGGGGCGGGGTCATCCGCCGCCAAAACCCGATCAATGTCCGCAATCAGTGCTTGAATCTCCTGGAAAGTCACAGCGGTAGAACCTTACTGATATATCTCGCGCGCCCGACTGCCGCCCCTTGCTGAGTTTACGGACAGTCCCTAATCATCATGCTACCGCCTCACTTGGCGATCGCACGTACAGGCCTCAGACCCCGGATCACCGGACTGATACCCCGAAATCGATCGTCGGTTTGCGAATCGATACGACTTGCCACCGCGACCGGTAGTATCCTATCAGTTAGGAGTAGGAGAGTCAGCCTGTGCTTTGCAACCACAGGCTGGGTGATCGCAGAATACTGGCTGCGGTTCGCGCTTTTCTGCATCCCCGCCCGGTTCATATGTGATCTCCGATGGAAGACCGTCCCAATGTTCGCGATCCCGATGTCCAAAAGTTAGTCGATACGGCTCCCTTCTTCGTCGGGCTGCCGGAAGAGGCAATCGGCTCCGCTACCTGTCACGCCGTGACGCGCACACACCCGTCGAACCAGGTCATCCTCTTGGAAAACGACTGGGGTGGCTCTGTCTACTTCATCCTGGACGGTTGGGTGAAGATTCGCACCTACAACCTGGACGGCAAGGAAGTGACGCTGAATATCATCGGCAAGGGCGAGGTCTTTGGCGAAATGGCGGCTCTGGACGAGGTGCCACGCTCCACCGACGTGATTACCCTGACGCCGACGAAAATCAGTAGCCTGCCCTCACAAGATTTTGTCGATCTGATTCGCAACGAGGCGCTGGCGGGTGTGCGCTTGGCGCAACTGATGGCGACCCGCTTGCGTCAGGTGAACCGCCGCCTCCGCCTGCGGGAGGCCGATAGTGTTTCGCGCGTCGCCGACACCATCTTGTTTCTCGCCGAGGGTCAGGGCAAAACCAGCGACCAGGGCACAGAAATTCCCAACCTGCCGCATCGCGAGTTGAGTAGCCTCAGTGGCTTGGCACGCGAGACCGTGACGCGGGTGCTGACCAAGCTGGAGAAAAAAGGCTTAATCGCGCGCGACCAGGATGTGCTACGGATTCCGGACATGCAAGCGCTTGAGCGCGCCATTACTTAAACGATGCAGAGCGAGACCGGCGATCGCGAGGTCAACTGGGTTGATGCGGATGACGATTCGAGCGTGGAGGTGTCGGGCGATCGCCTGCTCCCACCTACGGAACCGGAGCCAGTGGCGACCAGCACCTTGGTCGTCGTGGAAACAGCCTTTTTGGCCAGTGCCGCCAGCTTGATCTGGTTGATCAACTACTACTTTCCCCTGGGTCCGATCCTGCGCCTGCTCTTCCCGATCCCCATTGCCCTCATCTACCTGCGACGCGGTCAGCGGGCAGCTTGGATGGGCGCGCTGGTTTCGGGTCTGTTGCTCTCGGTGCTGATGGGGCCGACGCGCAGCATTCAGTACGTGATTCCCTTCGGCTTACTCGGCGTGCAGTTGGGCGCGATCTGGCGGCGGCGTGGTAGTTGGTACTTTGCGATCGCCACCGGGATGCTACTCGGTACCTTTGGTGTCTTTTTTCGCCTTTGGCTGGCATCGATCGTGATCGGCGAGAATGTCTGGATCTATGCGATTAACCAAATGACCGTCTGGATCGACTGGGCATTTATCCAACTAGGCATCCTCAGCCAACCCGGCCCGGTATTGATTCAGAGCCTCGTGCTGTGTATCGTCCTGCTCAACAATCTGCTCTATATGTTCGCGGTGCATTTGGTCGCTCTACTCATCTTCGACCGCCTCGGCAACCCGATCACGCGCCCACCGCATTGGGTACAGGTTCTGTTCGAGTACGACTACTAAGGAAGGGATGAGTTTTAAGTTCTTAGTTTTGAATTTTGAGTCAGCTCTGCCACTCAAAATTCAAAACTCAAAATTTGGAACTTAATCAAGGCTCACTCCTAAGGCGTCTCATCAGTTCAGGGTTGTTGAGTGACGTAGCGCTAACCCAACCCAGGCGGCCAGTCTGCCAAGGCATATTTCTACGTTTAGAAAGTCAAATTCCTCGCCTCAAATTGGCCGCGTTGATCTTCACCATTACTTAGTAAGCCAAAGCACAACCATCCGCACGAGGCTCCGAAGCGGCCACCAAGGTTTTGCCGTGGCGGAGGATGATCTGCCCCTTGCCGAATTGTTCATAGCGGGGGCTGAGAGTGAGGTTGTGACCGCGATCACCCAAGGCCGTCGCCAACTCCGCTCCAGCCGCAGACTCCAGCAAGACGCGATCGCCCCGCAAAAAACGCCAGCGAGGAGCATCCAGCGCCGCCTGGGGATTTAAGCCATAGTTCGCCAGGTTCACCGCCACCTGGACGTGGCCCTGTGGCTGCATCGGTGCGCCCATGACCCCAAATGGGCCGAGGGGCTGACCGTCGCGGGTGAAAAAACTGGGAATAATTGTATGGAACGGCCGCTTGTTAGGCGCGGCGGCATTGGGATGATCAGGATCAGGACTGAAGCCACTGCCACGATTGTGCAGGGCGATGCCCGTGTCAGGGATGAGGATGCCACTGCCAAAACCATTGTAATTGGACTGAATCAACGACACCATCAGCTCACCGTCAGCGGCGCAGAGGTAGACCGTTCCGCCGCGCGGTAGCCCCGATGTTACAAAAGTTTGCGCCTCAGCTTGGATGAGCGCCCGCCGCGCAGCAGCGTAGCTGGGCGCGAGCAACTCGGCGGGGCTGACGGTCATATGTTCCGGGTCAGCCACATGGCGATAAACATCCGCGAAGGCTAATTTCATTGCCTCGATTTGCAGGTGATAGCTCTCGACTGACTCGCGGGGGTATTGCTGGAGGTCGCAGCCCTGGAGAATATTCAACGCCAATAACGCGGCGAGGCCTTGGGTATTGGGAGGCAGCTCCCAGACCGTCAGGTCACCATAGGTCGTCGCCAGCGGTTCGACCCATGCGACCGCATGGTTGGCCAAGTCAGCAGCGCTCAGCCAACCTCCAGTAGTCGCCGCGAAGTCCACCAAACGCCCGGCTAATTTGCCACGGTAGAAGCTCTCACCGCCTGTACTGGCGATCGCCTGCAACGTCTTGACATGGGCCGGACTCGCCCAGACTTCTCCTGGACGCGGGGCGCGATCGCCGGGAAAAAAGACCGCTTTGAACGGCTGAAACTCCGGCGGAGCCAGCAGCAAATAGCGGGCGGCGGCCGCCTGCCAAGCCGTCGCGGTCACGGGGGAAACAGCAAAGCCGTCGCGAGCATAGCGCAGCGCCGGAGCAAAGAGCTGGGCAAAGGGCAGGCGACCCCAGCGCTCCCAGAGCGATCGCCAGGCCGCGACCGCCCCCGGCACAGTCACGACCGGCCAACCCACTTCTGGCATCTTGGTCAGCCCAGCAAAGGCGGCGGGATCGAGTTGCGCCGGGCTGCGCCCCGAAGCATTGAGACCGTGCAGGCGACCATCCCAGACCAGTGCCAAGGCATCGCCGCCGATACCATTAGAAGTAGGCTCAACGACGGTGAGGGCGATCGCCATCGCCACCGCTGCATCCACAGCATTTCCCCCGGCTAGCAACATCTCCATGCCCGCTAGCGTGGCTAAAGGCTGGCTGGTAGCCACGGCACCGCGCGACCCCACGCAGACCCGTCGCTGGGAAGTGTAAGGATAAGCCGTGAGATCAAAACTGAGCATGAGGTCGCGCGCCAAGATGGTAGATCGCAGATAGCCCGATCTTAGATGCCAAGGGTTGCGGCGGCAGAGTATTGGGCCGCACAGCGCCCTTGGCTGGACTGAGCAGTCAGCGATCCCCTACCCAGACGTTAAAATCGATGGGGCAAGGATCAAAACCCCGTCTTGGAGTGCCGCTGATGACTGACTATGCTGCTCGCATCTACATTACGCTGCGCCCCTCTGTGCTCGACCCGGCTGGTGTGGCGGTGGAGTCTGGGGTACATCAGTTGGGGTTTACCACGGTGCAGAATGTCCGCATCGGCAAGTACGTTGAGCTGAGGCTCGCAGCGGTGGATGCGGCGGCGGCCCAGGCGCAACTCGACCAGATGTGCGATCGCCTGCTAGCCAACCCGGTGATTGAAAACTATCGCTTTGAAATCGAACCGGTGGCGATCGCCACGCATCAATAACACCGCATCAATCACACCGAGTCAATGCCAATAAAAACCAGAGTAGCCCAATCCCGAAATAGCCCAGCAACCGTAACATCAGATGCAGATGTGACAGGCGACCTGGGGCATACTAACGCCAACTCAAAGGCGTTCGTGCGCCTCAAATCAGTTTGAGGGCACTGATGTTAGGGCGGCGGCGTCAAAATTCAAGGTCGCCGGTTTTACAAAGAAACGTAAAGCAGTTGCCGTCACCCGCCAGCGGACTTGCGTACACTAAAAGTCAACCATTGGTTCACGGCCTGGAACTCCCGCAGTGCCCTGATTACGCTCCGGATTTACCCTGTCAGGTGGTAATCGCAGCTCCCATAATGATTCCTTAGTCAAGGTTAAGCGGTGAGATTGAATATTAACGCTTGGAACTTGCCCATTGTTGGCCGTTATCGCCCCCGCTCCCATTTGCCCTGCCCTCACCGCCGTTATCGCTGGGGACACTGGCTCTGGGGTGGCTTGACCGCGCTGGCGATCGCCAGCCTCAGCCCCGAGGCAGCCCGCGCCGCTGAGCAAGTATCCCTTCAACTCGGTCCACTCGAACAGACCGTCCGGGTGAGTGATCTCGAAACCTTTGCAGAAACGGGCGAGATCCCCGAGTCATTAGTCAATCTACGCCGCGCCTTTACCCCCCAGCTTCGTGACGCCCTCAGTCGCCGCCTCTACATCGACCCCAGTGTCGCCGACTCCTTTCTCGACCAGTTGCTAGCCTCCCGTGACGGCGAAATGCTGGTCGAGCAACTGCTAGAAGCCTTGCCCGATAGCGATATTGCGGATCTCAAAGCGGCGCTTTACCTCACCCTCCACCAAGCAGATGGCTTGAGCGTCCTAGGCTTTCTGCGCGTCTATCCGCAGCAAGCGCTGAAAATTGATGCCGCCGCCGCCGCTAACCTTACCCTGCAACTAAACCTGGCTCATCTCCAAAGCCGCATCCTCAACCCACTCCTGCGGCAGGAGCTAGCCATCTCTGACCCCGAAGCGCAGCGCTTCGGGGTCAGCTTTGATCCCAGTCGGCCCGGTTCCCACGAGGTTCGGCGGCGCTCCATCGTGCTCAACGATCATCGCCGCCGCCGCCGCATTCCGGTCGATCTCTACTACAGTCGCAACTCGCGCGGCCCGCTCGTCGTGATGTCGCACGGTTTTGCTGCCGATCGCCGCTTCTTGACCTATCTCGCCGAGCACCTTACCTCCTATGGCTATAGCGTCGCCGCCCTCGAACATCCGGGGAGCAATATCGAAGTCTTAGCTGAGATTTCTCTACAGCTCTCACCGCAGGAGGTTCTGCCCGCCTCAGAATTCCTCGATCGGCCGCGCGATGTCAGCTTTTTGCTCGACGAACTAGAGCGGATGAGCCGCGACTGGGGCTACCTCCGTGACAAGTTCAACACGCGCGAGGTGATCGCGATCGGGCACTCCCTGGGTGGCTTCACCGCCTTGGCTCTAGCGGGGGGGGAGTTGAATCTGCGTGAACTGCGCTCCTTCTGCCAGCGCCGTCGCCCCCTGGGGCGCGCTCCCGCAGACTGGTTGCAATGCGCGGCCGGCGAACTGCCCTACAGTGAAATGCGTCTGCGCGATCGCCGCGTCAAGCGCGTGGTGGCGCTCAATCCCTTGATCGGCAACCTCTTCGGTCAGGAAGGGCTGGCAAAAGTCACGACGCCGACGCTGATTTTCAGTAGCAGCAACGATGCGATCGCCCCGCCACTCGACCATCAGTTGCGCCCCTTTGCGAATCTGCCCGGTGAGAAGTATCTGATGACGGCGATCGGGACAACCCACATGAGCGTCACCGACATCGCCAATCGCAACAGCATCGTCGGACAGAGTACGCTGATGCAGGAGGTGATGGGGCCAGAAGCACTACCCGCGCGTCGTGCGGTTCAAGCCCTGACCCTCGCCTTTACCAGCCAACTGACACCGCAAGCGCCAATCTACAAGCCTTTTTTGACCCCGGCCTATGTGCAATCGCAATCTGACGCGGCGATCGCCCTGCGCCTGACGACAGAATTGCCGCTCAAGGTTGAAAGCGCGATCGCGGCGCTCCACAACAGCCAGCAACACCTCGTCTATGCCCCGCCGCCCGACTCAGAAACCCTAGTGGGCCGCGCCAGTCGGCAACTCGCCCAGTTCAAGTCCTGGTTGCGACCGCCGCAATACTGCATAGTCAAGCTGGATCGCATTTTTAACAACATCCCGCGCAAGGACAGCCTGCGCGGCTGATGCCACTAATGCGGAAGTTGGTGTCACTATCGTCGCGGGCGACTCCTGAGTGATCGCATTTAGCTCCCCAACTACAATAAAACTGCTCCCTAGTACAAGGCGGCGGAAATGAGATCCCCATTCAGGATCCGTAGGATGCCTGTATTGTCTGCACTCATCACTCAAAACTCAGAACTCAAAATTCCGCGTAGCGGTACTAGCCTCCGGTCGAGAACGACGATGCCGCTGCAATCGAACCTCTGTCCGCCGTTGGAAAATGGCGATCGCCTCAGCTCCCCAGAATTTGAGCGCTGTTACGCCGCGATGCCCGAGCACCAGAAAGCCGAATTGGTTGAAGGAATCGTTTACATGGCCTCGCCACTGCGGTTTACCACTCATGCCCAGCCTCACGGTCGTCTCATCACTGTTATTACATCAAGAGCCGTTGACCAATCGCAGTAGTACACCAAGATGCTATCCCATTCAATAGGAAGAGATCGTGGAGTTAGGTATCGCAGGTTGAGCTGAGCGGTGGGGAGGTGGGTTCGCCGAGGCGTTTACCGAGCAGGAGATAGGTCTGCATCGCGCCTTTGCCCTTGACCTCGATCGTGCCGCGTTCTTCGAGCCAGTATTGGTCGCGTAGTTTCTCATAGGTCGCGGCTGTGACCTGGATGCTCCCGGCAATGCCTTGGGACTCCATGCGGCTGGCAACATTCACCGCATCACCCCAGAGGTCGTAGATGAATTTTTTGGTGCCGATGACCCCTGCGACGACAGAGCCGGTATTGATGCCAATGCGTAAGCTCAGGGGCCGACCGAGGTGATCGCTGAGGTCGGCGATCGCCTTCCGCATCGCCAGCGCCATATCAGCGATCGCCTCAGCATGATCAGCGCGAGGAATGGGTAGACCGGCGGCAACCATGTAGTTATCACCGATCGTCTTGATTTTTTCGAGTCCCAAGTGATCGCAAAGGTCATCGAAGCGCGAGAAAATTTGGTTCAGCAACGATACCACTTCAGCGGGCGAAATTTGGGCAGAAATCTTGGTGAAATCAACAATATCGGCAAACAGAATCGTGACTTCTTCAAAGCCCTGAGCAATAGTTCCATTCCGTTCTTTGAGGGTAGTGGCGATCGACTCTGGCAAAATATTCAATAATAATTGCTCGGCTTTCTCTCGTTCTAGGCGGATTTCGGTTTCTATTTTTTTACGCTGACTAATCTCCCAGGCGACCCGCTCGAACATCTGTCGAAAGGCGCGCATGACCTCGCCGAGTTCGTCTTGCCGCTGACAATCAAACGAGTAAAACTGACCCTGCGTTTGGTCTTGGCTGAGGGCATCCCCCGCCCTCATCAGATCGTCGCGCAAATGGAGTACGGGCGCGATCGCCAAGTGACCTAAGACAATCATCGTCGTCGCCGTAACGAACACCGCAATCACAATGACTAAAATTGCAATCCGCCCAACAAACTTGTATAGCTCGACCTGCACGCTACTGGCATCGAGGCGGGTAATGAGTGAGTAGTCGGTATTGAAATAACGGCCTGACCAAACAACGTCATAATACTGACCACTAGCGCTGCGCTTGCTGTTAACCAGTTTTCCGTCTAAATCCGGCAGCCTGAGTTCTGGTGCGAAGCCAATCACATCCACTAGATCGGCTTTGGCGTTATAAACTGCCACGCCTTTGATAATGTCAGATTGACTGAGCAGTATTTCGACTTTTCCGAAGAATTTCTTCTCACCAATGTCTTGCTGACTCCAGAAGGCGATCGTATTGATCGAACTCTGTGAGACTTCGCGCAATTGCTGCAACTGCCGTTTTTCTTCCCGCCAGTAGGATGGAATCAAAATGACAATCTCAATAAACACAATGCTGGCAAAGACCCACAAGGCAATGCGTCGGGAGAGACGTGCCTTCAGCAGCGAGCGGAGATGAGTCGGCGCAAAAGCTGGCATGGATAAGCCCTGAAGAGTAGCAAAAGACAGCGCGAACAGCGAGCGATGCAACCCAACAACTCTTTTATAGTCATAAATTGTGAAAGTTCCCTGAGAGCTGACTGTGACTCGCTAGGGGCGAAGTGGGAGTTGGGGGTGATCGCCAAGTTAATATTTCCAAATCTAACGCGCGCAATCCGGGAACCCTGTCCTACGTCCAGCTACTGTGTATACACAAGTCCTGAAACCCTTGCCGTTAGCGGGTTTTACTTTTTTGGTTTCGCCCCTACTTTTACAGCAGGCTTCAGGAGTCCGAAGGCCTCGTCCAGTCCGACTTTTACTGAGTTAGGTAGACCGCAGTTCGGTCAGGAAGGATCTCAAGTTATGTGTACACGGTAGCCTACGTCCAGAGAAAAATACGCCGCCGCTGAGAAGACGAGCGCCGCCGTCGGCATCGGTTTGCACTCCAACGACTGGCTCCGGTGCTTGCTGCTGCAAGGTGTGCATATGGTGGAAGAGTTGCCAACAATAAGCTGCCGGCAAGCCGGTGGTGACTGCACCGCGCAGCACGGTCTGGAAGTCGTCGTCGTTGGGGGCGAGTTCGCGGGGTAGCTTGTCCACCACCACGTCGGTTCGCACAGTGGGATAGTGGCGATCGCCACAGCGCACAGTCACCATCACCAGCTCACGGCGGTAGCCAAGGCTTACAGCCTTCATCACCCGTTAGTAGTCCAGTGCCACTTCAGATAGGGGCGCAGGCTTTCACGGATTCGGTTAATCTCTTTCATGAAGAGGGTTTGGAGATTTTGCTTTTCTGATCAACCCCCTTTTCCTTCCCTTCGCACCACTTTTTGTCCTGTCCTGAGCAATTTTGGATGCTTCCAAGGTGATCGCCCTATTGCAGCACCTTTTCTAACTGTTGTTGCTCCCAGAGAAACTGGTACAGGCCGGGGCGTTGGCTGAGTTGCTCATGGGTGCCAATCTGGACGATCTTGCCCTTATCCATGACAAAGATACGGTCAGCCGTAGCGGCCGCTGCAAGTTGGTGCGAGATGAAGATCACCGTCTGTTCTTGAGCGCTGGTGAAGCTGTTGAGGATTTCAGTTGCCGTCTGGTTGTCAACGCTGGAGAGAGCATCGTCAAGAACGATGACTGGGGCCGAGACCAAGAGTGCCCGCGCCAGTGAAGTGCGCTGGCGTTGACCGCCTGAGAGCGTAATGCCGCGTTCGCCGACGAGCGTCTCGTACTGGCGCGGAAAATTGATGATTTCCGGGTGAATTTGTGCTTGTTTCGCGACTTGCTCGACCTCATCTGGCTCTGCGAGGGGTTGACCGTAGCGGATATTGTTGTTGACCGTGGCACTGAATAGGAAACTGTCTTGGGGAACGTAGGCGATCGCCTCGCGCAGATCCCGCAGGCGGATCTGGGTCACATCGCGATCATCAAGAAAAAGCTGACCAGGGGCGATGTCGAGCAGGCGCGGCAAGGCATTGACCAGCGTGGATTTACCGGCCCCGATCGGGCCGACGATCGCAATCGTTTCACCGGGGGCAATCTCGAAGTCAATGCCGTCGAGTGCTGGCGTATCTGTCCCCGGGTGCGTGTAGCAGAGGTTGCGGGCGGTGATTTTGCCGACGACCAATTCGGGGGGGAGGGCGATCGCATCCCCCGCGTCTTGCACAAGCGGCTCAGCGATGAGAATGCTCTCGACCCGCTCGATACTGACTTCGCCGCGCTGGAAGGTGGTGATGGCGAAACCGAGCAGTGCGGTTGGAAAGACCAAACGCTCGACGTAGAGGATGAGGGCAATGAAATCGGCAATCGAAATCGCGCCGCGCTCGATGGCATTCGAGCCGACGAGGAGCAAGATTAGGAGTGACAGCGAGACTAAGCCTTCAATCAGCGGGAAGAGCAAATTGCGCGATCGCGCCAAGTGCAGATTTGCTTGCAGCAGGCGGCGATTCTTGCCCTGGAAGCCAAAGCGTTCGTTGAGTTCTTGGGCATAGATTTTGATCAAAGCAATGCCGCTCATGTCTTCTTGAATCGTCTGACTCAAGTCGGAGAGGGCATCCTGGACATTGCGCTGCTCGTCGCGGAGGCGGCCGCTGAACAGTTGCACGACCCCCAACATCAGCGGGTAAATCAGCAGCACCAACAGACTCAACCGCACATTCAGCGAAAACATGAACGGCAGGGTCAGCGAGTAGGCAAAGATCGTGTTCGCCAAACTCAACAGAGCAAAGCCGACGAGGCGGCGGATATTGTCCACATCGCTCGTCGTGCGACTCATGAGATCGCCAATCGTGTTGTTGAAAAAGTAAGCCGGTTCGAGCCGGAGAATGTGTTGGAAGAGGCGCTGTTTGAGGTCAAATTCGACTTGGCGGGCAACGCCAAAAATGACTAACCGCGAACCCATACGAATCACCCAAACCAAGGAGGCGAGCAGGGCGATCACCAAAACATAACCCAAAATGCGCCCAAAACTCAGCGTGCCCTCGAGTTGCTCGATACTGTCGCGCACGAGCAGCGGAACATAGACGCCGAGCATATTCACCACGAAGAGTGCCGCGATGCCCGCGAACATCCTGTTGCGGTAGGGTCGCAGGTAACTGATTAATTGGCGCAGGCTCGGATTCAACATGAATTAATCGCTAGGCCGCGACGCGCGGCAAATGACCATGGCAAGCGGCGGACATCCCCTCAAGATAGTAGCTTAACGATTTTGAGCGGTGGCTGGGCGCGATCGCCCCGTCAATCCTACTAGCATTCCATCGGCTAGGCTACAAATGGTGATCCCCTTGTCTGTTGAGAGTAGTCGTGCCAGACCGCATCCCCTTGGCAGATGGCTCAGTCATAATCCGTAGAGAAGTGAGGGTCAGCCCGACGATGCATCCCCTGAGAACTCAAAAAATCGCCTGGTTCCCCTGGGAGACCGTATCGCACAAGGATGAGTGCAGTGGATGGAGCGGTTGCTTCAACAAGCTAGTACCGCTACGCGGAATTTTGAGTTCTGAGTTTTGAGTGATGAGTGCAGACAATAAAGGTATCCTACGGCTCCTGAATGGGCATCTCATTTCCGCCGTCCTGTACTAGACGCTATAGGCGCTTGCCATGTCCACTCCCAAAGCGGCATATCGCTGGTTGGGCATTGATGTCAGTAAAGACCGCTTGGATGTCGATGACCCGAACCAGCAGTGAAGGTGGGAAACAACTGTGGCAAGCGTTGTCAGATGGTTCAGATTAGACCGTGGTCTGTGAAGCGAGTGGGGAGTATGAAACCCTGATGACTACCCCCCTCTTGGGTCAGACGGCGACCGCAACTCGTCGAGATGCTCAGTGGCGAAAAGAATCGCCGCCAGCAAAGTTTCCACGACCCTGTTAGCCGACCTGCCGGAGTGGGGGCAGCTGAACAGCAAACCAATTGCCGCTTTAGTCGGCTTAGCGCCCTTCAATCGCGATCATGGTCGCTATCGCGGCAAACGCAAGCCCTGGGGCGGTCGGGCCTTCGTGCGCTCCGCACTCTATCTAGCGACGCTAGCGGTGCATCATAACCCGCCCCTCCGGACGGTGCATCAGCATCTCCTCGACCAGGGGAATGAGCAGAAAGTGGCCTTGATTGCCTGTGCGAGAGAACTGCTGACTTGTTTGAAGGCCCTGCTGAAATCTCGCACTCCTTGGCCGGACGAACTCGTCACGGCTCGCGATCCCCCAGCCTGATGGCTACTTTCGAGATCAGGGACAGCCAATATTTTGATCGGTTTCCTTGACTTTCAAGATAATCGCTTCTCCCAAAAAGGGCTACCGTATACACATAAATCAGGATGCTGACTCGCTGAATTTTAGTCTGCCAAAATGGGTGCGAGGAAGGCTGGATAAGGCGTTCCGACTCCTGCAACTTGTGCTTGGCGTGGCTGTTGACTCAAGAAAGTGCAACTAGCTCATCGCCAGGGTTTCAGGACTCGTGTGTACACAGTAGCCCGGCTTGGGAGAGCGATTTAGGGTGTTGGCGGAGCCTGTTCCGTAGAAACGCAAGGCTACGAAACGGGGATGCTCCCCTTTAATCCGCCACCGGCAAATCGAACAGCACCGTCGTCATATAACGCTCGGCCCAAGCGTCACCAAAGGCTTGCTCGAGCACACGGCGCGTCTTATCATTCTGCTGCTGCTGGGTGCAGTAGCGGCGCTGACCGGCTAAATTCGCCTCGCGGGCAGCTGTCTCCGTTTGGGCGGGCGTCTGAGTCGCAAGCTGACAGTGGAGAGCGAGCATAGCTTGCGTGCGAGCGAGAAAACCGTCTTCCTCCACAACATCAGCCGGACGCACAAACAGGCAAAACTCAGAAAAAATGTCTCCCCAGGTCGGCAACTCGCGCGGTTGCGAAAAGGCTGTCGGTGCAATTGCGTGAGTTGCTGGCGGTAGAGAGCGGGGAGCTGGCGGTCAGGAAGCGTGGGCGAGAGATCGGCGATCGCCGCACCAATCTGACCGCGACCACCGACCAAATCGCAACCAAACATCGGCAGCGCGTAATCGAGGCGCGGAAACATGACGCAGTGCAAAATATCCAGGGTCTTGCCCACTTTCGCCAATTCCAGATGCAGCTTGCGAAATTCGCGGCTCTGATAGCAGCGATTCTCGATCCGCAGCCGTTCGCCCTCCAGCCGCCCCTCGACGTAGCCCAAATCCTCCGGCAAGTGATAGGGCGTGAGAGTCAGGGATTCTTGCCAGGTCGCGAGGATCGCCGTGGCGAGTTTCTGGATCAGCGGGTGTTGTTCGTCACGAAGGCTAGGCGTGGCAGGTTCAGACATCAGAGGGGCAAGCGCCGGATAAGCAGACCGAAATACAATCAAAGTTTATACTGAGACTGGCACCGCACGCCGCGCAGCTAGCGGGCGGCAATGCAAGGAAAGAGGCTTATGTTCGGTTTAGGTTGGCCCGAGGTCGTTATTATTGCCGTGGTCGGCATTCTCATCTTCGGCCCCAAGAAAATCCCAGAAATGGGCAGCGCCTTGGGCAAGACGCTACGCGGCTTCAAGGAAGAGATGGACAATCCAGACCCGGATGATGGCGAAGAGCACGAAAACGAGGCAGACTGACAGCGATCAGGCCGAGCCAACATCATGGCAGCGGCTGCATCTGTTTTGAGATCCCTCAGCAACGATGAAGCCAGGAACCATCGTGATGGCTCCTGGCTCACTGGGAAAGACTTTCGGCCTTCCCGCTAGGCCGCCCAACTAGACGCCGCCAGCGGCAACTGTCGAACTGACCCAAGTCGCCACAACAGCTTAAGCGCGGCTCTTGAGGAACTTCTGGGCCTGGTCGAAGGCGACCGCAAAGACATTAAAACCCGCCCAACCGGCGGCAATCAGTACTGGCAACAAGACAACCAAGATTCGCCAATCCATCACGCATCTCCTCCCTTAATTTGTTAAAACAATCTTCACACTCTCTTCATTTTTCAACATTTTTGTAACTTTTGCCTAGGGGCGGCTGAGAATTTTCAACAGAAGCCGAGGTTGGTGCCGCGACCGGCGTGAACCAGGGCCAGCTTCTCGTAGCGCTCGGCATGATCGATGAGACCAGCCGCTTCAGCTTCGGAGACTTCGCGACGAATCTTGGCCGGAATGCCGACGACGAGCGATCGCGGGGGCACATCCTTGGTCACAACGCAGCCCGCACCGATGATGCTGCCTGCCCCCACTCGCACGCCATTCAACACGATCGCCCCGATGCCGACCAAGCAGCCACGCTCAATATAAGCGGAGTGAATCACGGCTCGATGCCCAACGGTGACGTAATCTTCGAGAACCGTTGGTGCTCCCGGATCGCCGTGTAGCACCGCACCATCTTGGATATTGCTGTGAGCACCAACGCTGATGCGTTCGACATCGCCACGCAGGACTGCACCGTACCAAATGCTGGCACCAGCAGCCAGCTCGATATGACCAATCGCGGTCGCATTGGCAGCGACGAAGGCAGCAGCCGTCAAATCGGGGGCGGGCCAATAAGCAGTCACGGAAGAGTTTTGATTACAAATTGCGTCTGAAAGCATGGCGGTTGGTTTCAGGCCGGGATCGGGTCGGTCAGGCAGAGCAGATATAATGAAGCCACAGTTCAACCCCGAACGACCGGAAGATGAGAGCGCTGTCGCTATGATGAATCCTGCTTTACAGTACCCGATTTTCGGTGCAGAGATTAAGTGCCCTCACTGCCGCCAAACCATACCCGCACTAACGCTGACCGATACCTATCTCTGTCCTCGCCACGGCGCGTTTGAGGCTGATCCGAAAACGGGTGAACTGATTCACCTGCAATCCGGGCGTCACTGGCGGCAGTGGAACCAGGACTGGTATCGCCAGCATACCCATCCCGATGGCATTCGCTTCGAGATCCACGAAGCCCTCGACCGCCTCTACACACAGGGCTATCGGGCGACGCGGGTGATCATTGCCAATCGTTACCGTGACCTAGTGAGCGCTTACCTCGAGCGCAGCACCCACTGGCGCAACAGCAGCACCGAATCCCAATATCCGCGTCTCTATGGGCTGCCGGTCGTCTTCAGCGCTGATCCTCCCGATGATCCCTGTTGGGATGTGATCAATTTTGACCTTGAGAAGGAGCCGGGTGTCCCGGTTCGTTATCCCTACTTTCGCCTCTTTGAGTAAGGCAGATGGCGTGATTGGCTTGTGGGCAAATCGGCAATCAATAAACCCGATGCTACTTGAAGCCCTCATCCCCCTGTTGCTTTGCCCAGAGTTGGGAACAAGGAGGGCGGATAAGGGCTGTGATCGCGCCAAGGCAGGATACACCCAGCGAGCCGTTCGACTCAGAACTTAGGCTGTCCGGACGAAGCGCATGATTAGGGAAACGAGGAAAACTACAAGGAAGATAAAGAATAGAATTTTGGCAATTCCGGCGGCACCAGCCGCGATGCCACTGAATCCGAGTACACCGGCTATGATCGCAACAATTAAGAAAACGACAGTCCAACTTAGCATTTGTGGTTCCTCTGAATTGGTAACGCATTTAATAGCATTGAAACGCGTTTCAAATCGAGCCACATCTGCCAATATATGAACCTCAAAAAACCGCAATTGCCTCTTGGGGAGGGGAGAGAATGAGGCGCTGAGCAAGCGAGTCTCTCTGGGTGACTAGGCCATAAGATTGCGAAATTGCTAGCGGTTGGGAACTAGTATAAGGCGGCGGCAATGAGATACCCATTCAGGATCCGTAGGATGCCCTTATTGTCTGCACTCAGAACTCAAAATTCCGCGTAGCGGTACTAGCTTGGCGGCGACACGGTGACAGTGACAGCGCTATATTCGCGCCAAGAGGTAATAAAGCCACGCCGAAAAGCGAGCAAAATCGCGTTCTCTGATTGCTGGCGATCGCCCGTCGCGGTCTGAGTGGCTTGCCAAATCCAGGCGATCGCGGCGTGATCGCCTTCAACAATCATCTGCACAAGCTCGATCTCAATCGCCGTGAGCGTGGCTAGGTAGGCAGTGGTCGTGGCTTGGATGGCAGCGCGACCGGTGAGCGTCTGCCCTGGCAGCACCAACTGACCGTCAGTGGCGAACAGTGAAGCGAATGCAGCCGCATCCGCCGCCATGCAAGCCTGAACGGCCATACGAATAACGGCACGAGTTTCAGTCGGGGTCATCTTGCTTGTCGAGGCGATTGCTGAATAACCACGCTGGGTCAATACAATGCCGCGAAGCAGCGGTTAGTGGGGTGATCGCAAGGAGAGCAATTGCTCTTCCAGGGCCGCAATGCGATTGTAGGCCGCTGTGACTTGGGCGGTCAGTCGCCGCACTTGGATTTCTGGAGAGAGGCTGCGCTCGTCGCTGCTGCGATCCCAATGGCGATCGCCCCGGTCTCCATCCATCAGAATATCTTTGTGCTGAAGCAGTGCGACACCCGCGCCCGGTTCTGGGAACAAACGCTCCGTCTCTGGGGCTGGTTGCGGCTCAGCATGGGTGGGTGTGAATGAGGGTACAGACGGGCGATCGCGGTTGAGCGACAGCAACTCGCTCACTTGATGATTGAGCTGCTCAACGACACCATGCAGAGAATCCACACGTTGGGTGGTGTCATTAAACAATAGCTCGCTCACTTGGCTGCTGAGTCTCTCGACCGTATCGTAGAGCAAATCGACTTTGCGATTGAGTTGGCTCAGTTGCCGGTTAAGGTCATCCATAAGTTATTGATCGATTGATCTTTAGCAATTCATATACCCCCATATGCTAGTGGCTGGCTGAATAAATGACGGACGACTGCGGATTCATTTAACCTTTCCTCCGTCAAGCTCGATGGCTGAGGCGAACCGGAGGTAATGGCACTAATTCAGCATAGAGCTGTTCGAGCTGAGTGATATTACGGCTGAGCGTGTAGCGCTCCAGAACTCGCTGACGTGCCTTCTTGCCCAGCAGTGCCGTCCATTCGCGGTGCTCGCTCAGGAGTGGGAAGAGCAACCGCAGTTGGCGGGTAACCGCTTGTGTGTCCAGTTCGATGCCTGCGCCCCCGGCGATCGCCTCTGCATCCGCCCCCGCATCCGTGGCAACACAGGCAACCCCACAAGCCATTGCCTCCAAGAGCGACAAAGAGAGACCCTCAACCAACGAGGGCAAGACGAACACATCCGCCGCGCGCAAAATCCGGATGCGCTGTTGTTCATCGCCCTCGAAGCCGTGCCAAATAATGCCGTCGGCCGCACCGTAGAAGCTTTGTAAGGCACCAGCGAGGGGGCCGTCACCAACAATGACGAGTTTATTTTTGACACTCAGATTGGCGGCTTTCCAGGCTTTGAGCATCGCCTCGACATTCTTTTCCGTAGCGATGCGGCCGAGGTAGACAAAGAGCCGTTCGGCACGGACTTGTTGTTTAAAATCAGAGGCCCCGGGACTGTACCGTTGCACATCGACACCATTGGGAATCACGGCAACTTTTGTCGTCGGTACTCCGAGCCGCACCAGCAGATCTTTTTGCAGTTCCGAAAAAACAATCACCCGGTCGTAATGCGCCAAAAAAGGGGCGTAAAGCTGATAAGTAAGGAACTGGGTGCTGGACTTGAGGTTGCGAAACTTGCTATCGAAAGGCGGGTGAAAAGTGGCGACCAAGGGCACCCCCAAGGCGGCACAGATTTCCGGGAGGCGAAAATCGAGGGTCGAGAGGGTCAGTGAGGCATGAACGAGATCAGGCTGGAACTGGTGCAGCGCTTCCGTGAAGACGCGACTGGAGCGCAAGCTGGGAATCGTATAAACCTGCGATTTGTAGAGGTAGGGCAGGGTGACTTCTGGGCAGTCTGGCCAGTTGCGGACGTCGGTTTCCGTCTGGGCAAAGTGCAAAAAGCTGACGCGATAGTGGCGCTCGAGCAGGGCATTGGTCACTTCGCGACCGTAGGTGACATTGCCACAAAAGGGCGATTTTTTTCCCAGCCAAGCAACGTGCATTCAGGAGCCAACACTGACAGTAGCAACGCACGGATGCAGCGCGATCGCACTATCGCCGTGACGTCGCCGCCGCGCTCGTTCCTGTACGGGAAATATACCAGGTTAGGAGTCCACCTGCGACGAACAGACTGGCCAGAGCCAGCAAAACCGGCTGCAAGCCCCAGATCGTCTCGGCGACGCCCGCCAGCGCTAGCGGCAGTGACAGGGCAATATTAACCGCGTTGTTCTGCAAGCCGAAGACTTTGCCGCGCATCGCTTCGGGGGTTTCTGCCTGGATGGTGGTCTGCATGGGCACGCCGATCAGGGCCGCGAAGCCGCCCAACCCGGCTGTAATCAACAGCGCCAGCCAGAGGCGATCGCCCAACAAGGCCAAGGCGACCAGCATCGCAGCTGAACCTGCCGATCCCCAGAGGCTCCAGCGGGCGCGCGAGCCGTGGTTTCCCCAATGTCCTACGATCGCCGCGCCGAGACCGAGACCGACACCGGCCGCCGCCAGCAAGAAGCCAAACTGCTCCGCTTTCAAACCCGGAATCGAGGCGGCTAGCGGAACTGCCAGCACCGCTAGGGCGGCAAAAACCGAGAAGAGGATGGTGAGCTGGATCAGGGCATTGCGGACGCGGCGATGCTGATTGAGGTAGCGAATGCCGTCAGCGATGTCCTGGAGTGGGTGGCTCTCAGACGGCGATCGCGCTGCCTGCGTCTCGCCTGTTTTCAGAACCAGCAGCAGCAGACCAGCGAGGGCATAGGAGCCGCCGACTAATAGTTCTTTACCGATGTCGGCGGCAAAGCCGAACTGCATCACCCAACGGTCGGCGATCGCCAGCAACGGCTCACCGACCGCAAAACCAACGATCAGCAGTGCCATCGAGGTGGTGGTGTAGAGCGAGTTGGCGGCGAGCAGGTGGCGGCGAGCGACGACCAGCGGGATCGCCGCCTGCTCCGCCGGGGCGAAGAACTGCGTCAGCGTCGAGATGAAAAAGGTGACCGCCAACAGTGCCAGGAAGCCAGCCGGGACGTCCCAGAGTCTACCTTGGCTCTGGGGCAGCCAGAGCAAGGGGGGCAGGCTGAGGACGAGACCGCCGCGCAGGAGATTGGTGAGTACCAGTAGCTCCTTCTTCGCCCAGCGATCGACATAGACCCCAGCCAGGGAACCAAAGAGGACGGCGGGGATCGTGAAGGCGATCATCACCGCCGCGACCCAGGGGCCGATTTTGTCGCCTGCCGCTTGGTAGTCGCTGGCGATCAGGGCGATCACCAACACCAAATAAATCTTGTCTGCCAGTTGTGAAAAAACTTGGCCGCCCCAAAGGATTAGGAAGCGCTGGTTACGAAAAACGGGCAAAAAACCGCGTTCGGTGGGCATCTCCACTGCGTCGTCTGCCTCGGGGGGGTGGGGGGCCGGAGCAGCGGTTGCAGTCCAGTCAGGGGCAGGCTCCGTAGTGATCGCGGAGCGATCCTCGGATTCAAAAAGTGTCATGCGTTGGGAGCCGGCGAATGCCGTCGGAGCAACCAGCGAGCCAGTCGCCACTCAGGCAACGAGCCAGTTGCGAAGTTACGAATCTATAAATAAGGTATCAACTAACGCGGCCGAGCGAATCGCTTTGCCGAGGTGATGTTGGGCGTAGTGGCGCAACAAGTGCTCAAATTTACGACCCGTGACGAGGGGGAGCGGCGGGCGATCGCCGGTCAAATGCTCCAGATCCGTCAGTTGCCGCAGGGTGATCAATTCGCCCGCTGTGAGCGTAGCCGTCGGACGCATCCGGCTACCGGTAGCAGCCAAGACGGCCAAATCCACTAAGCCACCCGCCTCGATACTGAAGCCGACCCGCCAGTCGGGATTGTCGATGACCGGCGTGAGCGGCTGACCGCTGCGGCAGCAAGCCTGCAACTGCGGCGTCAGGCCGCCCACCGCCAGCAGTTGCAGCACGCCACTGTTCAGACAGGCGAGCAGGCGGGCGGCCGCTTCAGGACTCTGGTGGGGCTGGCGTTCTAGGGTCACCAGGCTGGCATTGAGCGCCGCGTAGAGTTCGATTTGGGGCTGGTCGCTGAGGCCGAGGCTGAGGGCGATTTCGGCCCAGTACTGGGCGATTGTCAGTTTCGCCAAATCTTTGCTCAGGCCGGGGTAGGAGTGCTGCGTCTCGGCTTGGATGATACGGTCGAGCGATCGCCCCCTGACCACCAGCAATTGATTGATCACAAACGGCTCGATGCGACCGCGCAGTCGCGACTTCGGCTTGCGCGCGCCCGGCGCGACGGCTCGCAACAGCCCAAATTCCGCTGTCAGCACCGTCACCAGACGATCCGTTTCGCCGAAGGGCAGGCTTTTGAGATTGATACCCGTGGCTTGATAGGTTTGGCTCATGCCGAAATTTATGGGCGCGGCTCCGGGGCGATCGCGGGGCGATCGCGCTGGGCGAGTAACTCCGGCCCCCGCGACGTGCCCAAGCGGGTCGCGCCCGCCAGAATCAGATCGAGTGCTTGCGATGCCGTGCGAATCCCACCCGCCGCCTTGATTCCCGCGCGGCCGCGCGTCAAGTCGTGCAGGGCGCTGACCGCCGTAACCGTCGCGCCGCCAAACCAGCCGGTATTTGTTTTCAGATAACTCGCCCCGGCATCGAGGCAAATTTCAGCCGCCTGCCGCATCTCGTCGGGAGCCAGCAGACCGACTTCGAGAATCGCTTTGACGGTTTGCCCCGTTTCCTCGCAGATTTGGGCGATTTCGCGATGCAGCTCATCGTGACGGCCTGATTTCAGCCAACCGAGATTGATCATGACATCCAACTCCGTTGCCCCCTGCTCCGCCGCTTCGTGCGCCTCGTAGAGCTTCGTCGCTGCTGTTGTCGCCCCGGTCGGAAAGCCAATGACCGTACACACTTGCGGCGATCTATTGTGCAGTGCTTCGACCGCGATCGCCACCGCAGCCGGATAGACGCAGACGCTGGCAAAGTTGTGTTGCACCGCCTCCGCACAGGCGCGCTGCACCTGCTCGGTTGTCGTGGCGGGATGCAGGACAGCTTGCTCGATATGGGGAGCGAGGTCGATTTCAGGATAATCGGCAGGATTCAAAACAGCACACGCCCGCGAGCAACAATGATGATCATTTTAAGGTCTACGGCGGTCGGCTGAGGGGGCGGGAGGCCCACTCGCATTCGGGGGGAGATTCACGGCGATCGCCAAGCTGTGATCGCCGCTGCCAGCCGCTCGCACTCGGTTGCTAGAGCGGGGAAGCGATCGCGCACCTGCTTCAAATCACCGGCATTCGCCGCCTGCTCCAGCACCCAGGCTTCGGCCCGCAAGGCTTCAGCACAGATGTTCGCGGCCATGCCCTTGATGCCATGGACCTGGCAGGCCAGCTTCTCTAGGTCGCCAGCCGTGGCCAAATCTGACAAGATCTGGAGTTGCAGCGGCAAATCTGCGACCACAAACTGGCAGGTCTCAACGGCTAAGTCTTCGTAGCCGCTGAAGCGCGCCAAGAGAGTATCGAGATCAAAAACCGGCGCGGCGGCTTCCTGGGCATCGGGTTCGGGCGGTTGGCTCACGGGGGACGTGGCTGGTGAACCCAGCCAGGCGATCAACAGCGCGGTGAGAGCTTGGGGATCAATGGGTTTGGCGAGATAGTCACTCATGCCAGCGGCGAGGCATTGGTCGCGATCGCCCGCCATCGCATTCGCCGTCATGGCAATGATCGGCGTCTGCCGATAGCGATCACCCGCCGCCCCAGCCCGAATCTGGCGCGTCGCCTCGTAGCCGTCCAGCTCCGGCATCAGGCAGTCCATCAGGATCAGTTCGTAGGGGTCACCGGGCGCTGCTTGGGCCAGGATGTGCAAGGCCTCGCGGCCTGTGCTTGCCACGTCTACGGTCAGCCCAAGCTGCTGGAGCAAGCCCCGCGCCACGAGCTGATTGACGCGATTGTCCTCAACCAGGAGTAGGCGCGTCTGCGCGGGCAAGGTGAGCCGGGGAATGACGGCTGGCTGGGGCAGCGCGATGGCGGGGGAGGATCGGGGGATGGAGGCGCGATCGCCCTGCTCAAGCTGACCAAAGGCCTGGGCGACCTTGGCCGCTGTCAGTGGTTTGATCAGGTAAACATGGCTCGCCAACTCCCTAGTTTGGAGCTGCCAACCGAGCGCAACCATCAAAATCAGCGGCGGGCCGAGTGCGAGCTGAGCGAGAGCGGGCAGACCGGCATCAGCCAGAATCAGATCGTACTGTGGCAGGCCCTGAACCTGGCGATCGCGGTCGGCTGCCAGCGCACTCGCACTATCCGCCGCCAGGACGACCTGCGCGCCCCAAGTCGTGAGGCGATCGCCCCAGACGCGGCGATTGGTGGCATTGTCATCGACGAACAAGATCGACCAGCCCTGCAAATCCACGCCGGGCAACTCGGGTTGCGGCAGTTGGCTGAGTTGCAGTTGCACCGTCGCGGTAAACCGGCTGCCACACCCGACTTCGTTCTCGACTCGGACTTCGCCGCCCATCAGCTCGCAGAGTTGCTTGACGATCGCCAGACCGAGGCCGGTACCGCCATACTTGCGGGTCGTGCTGGCATCCAGTTGCCGGAAGGTCTCGAATAAACTCGCCTGTTTCTCGGCGGGAATGCCGATGCCGGTATCGCTGACGGCGACGGTCAGGGTCACGCCAGTCTTCACGGTCTGCAAGCCGCATTCGATCAGCACTTCCCCCTGTTCGGTGAACTTGATCGCGTTGCCCACCAAGTTGGTGACAATCTGTCGCAAGCGTCCCGGATCGCCCTTGACCCAGGCTTGCGTCAAACCACTCAAATCGAGGATCAATTCCAGGCCTTTTTCCTGCGCTCTGAGGGCCATCGCATCGGCTGCATCCCCGATGGTTTCATACAGGTTAAAGTCAAGCTGCTCTAGCTCCAGCCGACCGGCCTCAATCTTGGAAAAATCGAGAATATCATTCAGCAAGCTCAACAATGACTCGGCGCTGGACTGCGCAATCTCAACCTGATATTGCTGCTCGGAGCTGAGGCGAGTGCCGCGCAGGAGGTTCAGCATCCCGATCACGCCATTCATCGGCGTGCGGATTTCGTGGCTCATGGTGGCGAGAAATTCCTCTTTGAGGCGGGTCGCCTGGGCGAGGTTTTCATTGGAAATGGCCAGCTCGCGGTTGCGGGCGCGCAAGGCTTGCTCGGCGCGTTGGCGTTCCCGGAGTTCCTGTTGCAACTGCTCGAAGAGGTTGGCTTGCTGGATGGCGATCGCAGTTGCCCTGCCACCTGTTGCGCCAAGTCGATCGCGTCGGGTTGCCAGACCCGTTGATCTCCAGAGGTTTGGGCGATGAGTAACCCCCAGAGATCGACCGAGCTATCGGCTTGTTGCTGGACGAGCGGCACGACAAGCTGGGATTTCACCCCCCTGGAACGCATCTGCCTCATGATGCAGGCACTCCAACCCTCAGTCGTCAGATCAGTGAGGAGACGCGGTTGCCCAGAGCGGTAGGTGTTGTACCACTCGACCGAACAGCACTCATTCTCGCAGCTCATGCCCAGCAGCGGCGGATAACCGTCGCGCACGGCTTCTTGCACAACCGCCCCGGAGCGATCGCGGTTGAGCTGGAGGATCAAGGTGCGATCAGCGTGGAGGGTGCGCTGGATCTCGGCTACGGCGGTCGCCAGAACCGCCTCGAGGTCGAGGGTTTCGCGGATGTGCTGGGCGATCGCCCGCAGCGTCCGTTCCCGCTCGGCCTGGAGCGAGAGCGTATCTTGGGCCTGTTTCAGGCTGGTGATGTCCCGCGCCACGATCAGGACGGAGGTCACGGAGCCAGCAGCCGCAAACTCGGGCACGATCCGCGAGTAGGCCGTCATCTGATGGGTCGGCAAGGGGAGGGTGTATTCCAGCGACTGCTCCTGTCCAGTGGTAAAGGCACGCTCCATTGCCCCATGCCAGAGGCTGACGAGATCCTCCGGAAAGCCTAATTCCTGACTGGTTTTGCCCCAAAAATCGTGGCTCGAACAACCAGCCAGCATGGCTGTCGCGGCATTGACATAAAGGAAGCGGTACTGGCGATCGCAGCGCATGATGCAATCCGGCGAATGTTCCGCCAGAGCGCGAAACTCTTCTTCACGCTGGCGGAGAGTCAGCTCCGCCGCTTTGCGATCGCTGATGTCCAAGATCAGACCCCGTACCTTCTTCACCTCGCAGCCTTCCGCCTCGATGCAAATAATGTCCTCCACCCAGACGGGCTGACCATTGGCATGAACCAGCCGATACTGCAAAGCACGCTCCCGTCCCGCCCAATCGCCCGGTCGGCAGGTTTGCTCGCGGCAAGTGCGATACATGACCTCGCGATCAGCCGGGAACAGGTGATTCACCCAAAAATCAGGTTCGCGCCACTGCTCGACGGGGTAGCCTAGCAGCGCTTCCGCCTGCGGGCTGACGAAGGTGAATTGCATCGTCTCCGGATCAGCCTCCCAGACGATGCCGTCGATGGAGTTGACGAGATCCTGGTACTGCTGCTGCGACTGTTGCAGCGCGGCTTCAGCCTGTTTGCGGTCGGTGATGTCGCGCTGGATGCCAAAGTGCCCAGTGATGCGTCCAGCATCGTCATAGAGACAGACATAATCCCCCTCGATCGCCATCGGCGTACCATCGAATTTGCGCTCGTCCGTCTCGATCGGCAGATGCCCAGCATCAAAAAACTGCCGCCACACCGCCCGACCGTGAGCGAGGTCGTGGGCAAATATCTGACCCGGGGTCTGCCCCAAAAATCGGCTGACGTCGCGCCATACTGCGCCAACATCGCCTCATTGACCCGCGTGATGCGCTGGTGGTCGAAGATGTAATCCAGCAAGGCTTCCTTGTCAGCGCCGTCGTGCCAGTGGATCGGCTCGTCCAGCATCATAAAGAAGCAGCCATCCAGGGATTGCGAAAAGAAGAGATCGAGGAGTCTTTCGCGCTGGCTAAGCAGTTCCTGTTCTTGACGACGCTGGCTGATGTCCTCGATCGTGCCGACGGCGCGGACGGGTTGCCCGCGCGCATCGCGAATCGCCTGACCCCGCTCGCGGAGCCAAATGTAATGTCCTTCGCGATGCTTGGTTCGTAGCTCCACATCGTAAGGACAATTGGTTTCCAGGTGCTGCTGCCAAGCCGCGAGCACCCGCTCATGATCGTCGGAGTGAAGGCGTTCCAGCCTGGCTGGGAAGCTTATGGGTATTGCCGCATCCGCCTCATAGCCGAAAATCTTTCGATAGCGTGCGGAGACTGTCATTGAGTCAGTCGTCAGATCCAAGTCCCAAACTCCTTCACCCACACTCTGCAAGACCAACTCGTTGCGCTCGTGGGCGGCTTGGAGTTGTTGGTGAAGGTTGGCTTGTTGGATGGCGATCGCCAGTTGGTCAGCGATCCGCTGTGCCAGCTCAATATCATCTGCCGGCCAAGGATCGGGGCAAGCCGCCCGCGCCAAGGACAGACTGCCCCAGACCACCCCCTCCACCACAATCGGCACTAACAACCACGCACCCGGAACCTGCGTGGCTAGTTCCTGGTTGGTGGGGTCGTGGAGCGTCGCGGTATCGTCGATCCGCACGACTTGCTGCTGTTTGAGTTGAGCCGCCAAGGGATTATCTAGATCGGCGATTTCGCGATCCAACTCATCAAAGTAGCCGTTGCCGTGACTATAGCTGACCCAGTGCCGCCAGCATCCCTGCTCCGGCAGATACCGTGCGATCGAGACACCACCCTGCAAAAAATCCGCGATCTGCGTGACGGAGAGCCGAAAAATCGCATCCAAATCAAGCGAACTGCGGATTGCTTGCACGACTTCATTGAAGGCTTGCTCCCGTTGTGCTTGTTGCTGTAGAGCGGCTTCGTTCGCTTTGCGCGCCGTGATCTCCTCCACCGCTCCTGCCATCCACAGCGGCTGTCCTTGCGCGTCCCACATCGCCTGTCCCCGACTCCGCAACCAAATGTAGTGTCCGGCCCGATGCTGGACGCGAAATTCAACATCAAAAGGCAAACGGTCGGTCAAATGTTGCTGCTTGGCAGCTTGAAAACGGGCGACATCATCCGGATGGATACCCACCAAAAAATCTTGGCAACTGGTTTTCGCGTCCGCATCCGGTGCGTAGCCCAGCATCACCAGGAATTGCGGCGAAACAATGGCCACATTGTCCACACAATCCCACTCCCAGACGCCTTCGCCGAGGCTCTGAAGGATGATGCGGTAGCGATCGCCAGTCTCCTGGAGATTGTATTCCATACATGATGTCTCCAATCTTCTATAACCGGATTAGTGGGTTTTACTGAGCTGACATATCGTGCGCGCTGCTAAGCTCGCAATAACAGTAGCATCAGCTACTGAAATAAAATTTTATGAAACTGAAAGCGGTTTTTTTGCAGGACTACTATTCTAAATCTTTTTTTTCGCGGGCCTGCCGCCCTAACTCAGCAAAATGGCGGATTTAATCAGCCCAACTGCACCAAAGGTCAAAATCGCCAACAACCGTGAATCGAGAATCCTTAGCTGTGGCGGAAGATGACTGAAAAGTTGTTCGCTGGCATCGCGACCGTTTCGACAAATTCCAGTTGTGCGGCGGCGGCCGCTGCGGTCACGGCGGCTAGATCGCGGACGCCCCAAGCCGGGTCTTGCGATCGCAAAGACTCATCAAAAGCCTGGTTACTTGGTGCCGTGTGCTGACCATCGATCTGGAACGGCCCGTAGAGATAGAGAATCCCGCCGGTTGGCAAAATCCGTCCCGCCGCCGCCAGCAAACCCAACCCCGTCGTCCAGGGCGAGATATGAATCATGTTGATGTTGACGATGGCGCGGATCGGCTCGGTGGCGAGTTCGGTGGCGATCGCCCCCGTCTCCACCGGCCAAGTCGCCTGACTGGCATCCAGTTGCAGCGGCGGCAACAAGTTTTCAGCCGGGGCGGCCGCTTGCCAGGCGCGGATACTCGCCAGTTGCTCGGCCGGAAAATCGCTCGGCAGCCAGCGGCGCGGCGCTAAGCGCGGCGCGAAAAAGATACTGTGCTCCCCCGTGCCGCTCGCTACTTCCAGCACCGTGCCCGTCGGCGGCAAGACACGCTGCAAAACTGCCAGAATCGGCTCGCGGTTGCGTTGGGTTGCGGGGGCGTGGCGGCGGGGGTCAGACATACGGCCTCTTGATGGTCTGCCGTCATTGTAGGGGGTTGTTGGCGTTGCCCTGGCTGAGGTGTCTGCACCGCCACAAGCTGGGACGAGGTTGGTGTTGACGCCACTTTTGGCTCCAGGATAGAGTCTGACTCCAGCGCCTCTCCCCATCGAGCGCCGCCACGCCACCGCCCTCGGCGGCCGACCGACCCGCCCAAAAATTCCCACTCTGTCCGAGAGAGCAGCACATTCACCCTGAAAGCTAGTCCGAAATTATGCAAGTCAAAATGATTCTGCCAGCCTTGACTGAGGCCAAAAGTCCCTTCTGGCGACCGATCAAGTACCACCTCTTTCCGCCGCTCGGCCTGGCGACGATCGCCAGCCACTTCGGCCCTGACGATGACATCGACCTCCAGGACGAGCACGTCGAGCCGCTCGATCTTGACGATGACCCGGATCTGGTGGTGATTCAGGTTTACATCACCAATGCCTATCGGGCCTATGCGATCGCCGACCAGTACCGCGATCGCGGCGTTTATGTCGTACTCGGCGGCCTGCATGTCACGGCACTGCCCGAGGAAGCGCGTGCTCATGCCGATACCCTCTTCCTCGGCCCTGGCGAAGATACTTGGCCGGTTTTCTTACGGGACTTTCGGGCCGGTGCGCCGCAGCCTCGGTATCGATCGAGGGAGCGATCGCTCGTTGGCGTCCCCCCGCTCCGCCGCGATCTGATCAAGCGCCACCTCTACCTCGTACCCAACTCGCTCGTCGTCTCGCGCGGCTGCCCACACCATTGCGATTTTTGCTACAAAGATGCCTTCTACGCCGGGGGTAAATCCTTCTACACCCAAACCGTCGATGCCGCGCTGGCAGAAATCGACCAACTCCCCGGCCGTCACCTCTACTTTCTCGATGATCATCTCTTTGGTAATGCCGCCTTCGCCAGTGAACTCTTTGCGGGCATGAAAGGGATGGGGCGGGTGTGGCAAGCGGCGGCGACGGTCACGTCGATCCTGAAACCGGGCTTGCTGGAACAGGCGGCGGCAGCGGGACTCCGCAGCCTGTTCGTCGGCTTTGAGACGCTCAATTCTGAAAACCTGCGCGAGCAAAACAAGTATCACAACCTCAATCGCGACTACACGGCGGCGGTCCAGCGACTCCGCGACGCTGGCGTGATGATCAATGGCAGCTTCGTCTTCGGGATGGACAGTGATGATGAAACGGTCTTTAGCCGCACGGTTGACTGGGCCGTGAGCCAGGGCATCGAAACCGCCACCTTCCACATCATGACGCCGTATCCGAGCACGCCCCTCTACGAGCGCTTGCAGGCTCAGGGTCGCATCACCAGCACCCACTGGGATCACTACGACACCCGCCACGTCGTCTACCAGCCCATGCGGCTGAGTCCGGCAGCGCTCGAGGCCGGTTATTGGCAGGCTTATCGCGATTTCTACCGCTGGGAGGCGATTTTTCGGGGGGCGAGTGTGAAATCTACTTGGCCAGACCGCCTACGCCATATCGCCTATGCGGGTGGCTGGAAGAAATGCGAGCCAATCTGGGATTTACTCATCCGCGCCAAACAAGTCAACCGGCTGCTCCCGGCGTTGGAGCAGGTTCTTGCTAGCTTCGGGGAGCCGCCACCCGTAACCCGCGTTGCGGAGTTTTGAGTTCTGAGTTTTGAGTTCTAAATTTTGAGTTCTGAGTGCCTGCAATGACCGCGTTGCGGAGTTCTGAGTGCCTGCAATCCGGGAATCCTGGAGATTTTGAATGGGCATCTCATTGCCGCCGTCCTGTACTAGCGCCTTTAATGGACACGGACTCTAGCGGTTCATCTGCCCTCGGGTCGCTCACGAGCCGGGAACAACCAGCCACGATCTTCCCAGTTGTGTGGGTCAAGTATGACAATCCAACCTGCAAGCGTGACAAGTTCGAGAAATAATAAGGTAGGGCGCGTTTGATAAATCTGCACCAACCACATTTGTAGTGAGAAAACTTCTTAATGCTTATGACGGCAGGCAAGCCAACACCAACAGTTCTGGTCGTGGACGACAGCCCGATCGCCCGTGCCAAGATCCAGCAGGCGTTGGGCGATGGCTACAAAGTTCTCGTCGCTGACAATGCTGTAGACGCGCTGTCTGCCATCTACAACCAGCCGGTCGCGCTGCTCCTACTCGATGTCACGATGCCCGGTGTGGACGGCCTAGAACTCTGCCGCACGATTCGCAGCTTACCGCAGTTCGAGCAGTTGCCGATCGTCATGCTCACCGCACGCGACGGTGCCTTCGACCGAGTGCAAGGGCGCTTGGCTGGGGCGACGGAGTATGTGACCAAGCCGTTTGACGACGCACAGCTCCTCGCAACGGTCGCCAACTTTGTCAAATGCTAAAGTGCGAAGGCAATCGTGTGACCGGCGGCAAGCTGGATGTCATGGAATGTTTACAATGTGAGACAAGTACTGTTCTAGGATCAGTTTCCTATGTTTGACTTTCTCAATCCTCTGCTCGGCCGCCACCCAGAACAGATGCGCGCCAATGTCGAAATCTATACTTGGCAGACCTGCCCCTATTGCATTCGAGCCAAATTATTGCTCTGGTGGAAGGGTGTCAATTTCACCGAGTACAAAATTGATGGCGATCGCGCCGCGCGTGAGCGCATGGCCGAACGAGCGCATGGTGGCCGCAGTGTGCCCCAAATATTCATCAACCACCAACATATCGGTGGCTGTGATGACCTCTACCAACTTGATGGTCAAGGACAGCTCGACCCGCTCCTGACCGAGCCAGCCGCCGCCTAGACAGCTCGCCCACGCACGCAACCGACTTCGGCGGCCCCCCCAGCTCGTCATATGACCCCGACGTAATGCGTATCTCTCTGCGAGCCTTTCTCGTTGTTCCCTTCGTGTTGCAAATCACGAGCGTCACCGCTCTGGTTGGCTATCTTTCGTTTCGCAACAGTCGCGCGGCAACAGCCGACTTGACCCATCAGCTCATCGGCACCACCCTGACCCAGGTAACCCAGCAACTTGACACCTACCTAGCGGTGCCATCGCAGCTCAGCCAACGCTTTCTCACTGCGCTTGAGGCTGACCTGATCGATCTCGACGATCTCGACCGCGTGCATCGCTATCTCATTCTGAAGCAGCGACAAACATCAGGCATCGCGACCCTGCTAGTCGGAACCCCCCAGGGTTCCTTTAGAACGATTCATCGCGTCCTCCCGGCAGAGTTTGCCAATGGTTCTACCCTGCTGGACGGATTTACCCTGCTGGACGAGGATGATTTGCCCTACGAAGCCGGCCTTTCAGACCCCAACCGGCCGAGCCAACTGCATCTACACACCATCGACAGTTCTGGTCGTCTGGTGAAGCGAGTGCAGACACTACAAAATCTCGATGTGCGCGATCGCCCCTGGTATCGTCAAGCCGTCCGCACCGGTCAGTCCGGTTGGACGGAGCCATTTCAAATCGGGGCGTCTCCCATCCTCACGCTCAACTACTTCACGCCGATCTACGACGCTGAGCGATCGCTCCTCGGCGTCTTCTCCGTCAATGTCAGTCTGGACAATCTCAACGAGTTTCTGAGCAATCTCAAGCTGAGTCCCAATAGTGAGATTTTCATTACCGAAGCAAATGGTCTACTCGTGGCGACCTCCGCCACAGAAGCCAGCTACCTCACCACCTACCGATCCACCAATAATGCTCAACCGAAACGGGTTGAGTTTCGGCGTCTCTTGGCAACAGATAGCCGCAATGCGATGGTTCGCAGCTCGGCTCGCTATCTGGCCGACAATGTGGGTGAACTGACGAATCTGACCACGATTAAGCAAATGGTGGCGCAGATCGATGGTGAACGGCGTTTTCTCGGTGTCATCCCCTATCAGAACGGCCGGGGACTCGACTGGCGGCTCGTGGTGGTGGTTCCGGAAGCCGATTTTATGGGTGAAATTGGCACTCAGACACGACGCACCCTGTTGCTTTGCCTGGGGTTGCTCCTCAGCTCCGTCGGTTTTGGGCTGTGGATGACCCGACAAATTGCGCGGCCGATCCTCAGTCTGAGTCAGGCCATGCAAGGCTATGCGCGTGATCACCTCATGCCGGCGATCGCCCCTAGCCGCATACAAGAAATTGTGGCTCTGCGCGCTCACTTTGAGCAGCTCACGGCCCAGCTGGAGCGCTCATTCCGTTCGCTGCAAGCGAGCGAGCGCAAGTTTGTCAAACTCCTGAACAATCTCCCCATTGGCGTCAGCGTTTTTGATGCGGCGGGCCAACTCGTTTTGCTCAATAAGCAGGGAGCGAAGTTGCTGGGTCAGGTGGCGGCGGAAGAGTCCCCCGAAACGGTTTTGACTAAGTATCCCCTCCACCGGGCTGGAACTGATACACCCTACCCATCCGCAGAATTGCCCATCACTCTGGCTTTACAAGGTTTGGTCGCCAATGCCGATGATATTGAGATGCGGGTCAACGGGCAGCGCATCCCGCTCGAAATCAGCGCGGCACCGATCCTAGCGGCGGACGGTCGGGTACTCTATGCCGTGAATATCTTTCAAGACATCAGCCATAAACAGCAGGCGCAAGCGCTCCAGCAGCATTACCACGAGAATCTCACCGCGCAAGTACAGGAGCGGACACTGGCGCTGCAAGCGAGCGAGGCGGAGTTGCAGGAGGCGCAGCGGCTGGCTAGAGTCGGCAGTTGGGAGCTAGACGTGGCGACGGGGTTGATGGTTTGGTCGGCGGAGTTGGCGCGGATTTTGGGCTACGATCGGGTGCCAGTGTCACCGACCTATGCCGAGTTGTTGTCGCGGCTGCCAGCGGATGATCGCCAGCCGCTTGAGGCTGCCGTGGCGGCGGCGATCGCCAGCAGCCAACCCTACGAGTTGGAGCACCGCATTATCTGTCCGGATGGCAGCCAGCGCTGGGTGCTCAGCCGAGGTGAAGCCCGTGGCAGCGCCCGAGAACAAACCCTGAAACTGTTTGGTACGGTGGCGGACATCAGCGATCGCAAGACCGCCGCACTACGCCTGCGTGAGTTAGAAGCGCAATTCTCCACCATTTTTTATGCCAATCCCGCACCCGCCTGGATTGTGACCCTGACGACGGGGCACTGCCTGCACGTCAATGAGAGCTTCAGCGAGTTTTATGGCCGCCCGATTGCGGCGATCGTGGATCGGAACTGCGCCGAACTCAATCTCTGGGTCTCGCCGACCGATTATGAATACTACGATCAGACCCTGCGAGAAACTGGGCGCTTGCGGGATTTTGAGACGGTTTTTTGCTTGCCGAATGGTGAGCGCCGCACCGTGGTGATCGCGGCGCGTGTCCATGAGTTCGACGGGCAAGCCTGTATCATCGGTGTGCTCAACGACATCACGGCCCGCAAGCTGGCGGAGCAGCAGCTTCAGCAGCTCAATGTCCAGTTGCAGCGCTCGGCCACCACCGACACCTTGACCGGGTTGGCCAATCGCCGCCAACTGGAGATAGTGCTACAAACCGAGTTGCGGCGGCGGCGGTGCGATCACCAACCCCTGGCGCTGATCTTGATCGATATTGACCATTTCAAAGCCTACAACGACACCTACGGTCACGTTCAGGGCGATACTTGCTTGCGAGAAGTGGCGCAGATGTTGCACGCCTGTGTCAATCGCCCGGGTGACCTGGTCGCGCGCTATGGTGGCGAGGAGTTTTTGCTGGTGCTACCGAATACTGACCAGGCAGGGGCGATCGCTGTCGCCGAGCGTCTGCAACAGACGTTGCGAATGCTGGCACTGCCGCACGCCAGTTCGCCCACCAGTCCTTATTTGACCTTTAGCTTAGGGATCACGGTGGTCGGCGAGGCGGCGGCGATCACACCACCAGTGGCGATCGCTGTCGCTGATACCGCCCTCTACCGCGCCAAGCAGATTCGCAACACATTTTGCGTCGAGCCATTGAGCAGGGGCATTCAGAATTAGCAATTCCCCGTTCCTATAGAACAGAAAGACTCGTCAGCGTGCTCGGTCAAAGCTGATGTACAGCCCGTGACGTAATATCGGCGTGATTACCTGGTACTGCTGGCGCTGGCACATCGAACAGTTGTTTGCTATTCTCAAGCAGCGCGGGCTTGACATTGTGCAGCCGCTGTACGCTTTTCTAGGCGTATGGATCATTAACTCCCTGGAGCACTCTAAGCATTTGCTGAATGTCTTCGTCTACGGAACTCTGAAGCCGGGCGAATGCAACTACGCCGACTGCGCGCCTTGGGTGGTGGCGGCGACACCGGCTTGGACGCGCGGCGAACTCTATGCGCTACCGCTAGGCTATCCAGCCTTGACGGAGGGCGATCGCCGTGTTGAGGGCGTTTTATTGCAGTTGCGGGCGGCGGCGGCCCTGGAACAGCTCGACGCTCTCGAAGACTATGACCCCGCGCGATCGCCCGCTGAAAACGAGTATGAGCGCCGCTACACCCCGATCTTCGCACCGACGGGCGCAGCCCTAGGGCGGGCCTGGGCCTATTGGATGACGCGCGCCCGCATCGAGGCTGCGGGAGGACAATGGCTGCCGAGCGGCTACTGGTCGGCGGTCAGCAAGCCGGCCAGCGAGTAGTTACCAAATGTTCACCAAGAACTTAAATGAAAATTTAAGATTTAAAACAAATTGACCGGGATCGCCGCTCGCGTCCGTAAAGTTGATGGTGAAGATCGCTGCCCCGATGCGGGAGTGTCTATTGTGATGAAACGTCCACTCCATATCCTGCGATCACTATCGCTAACCGCCTTTTTCAGCTTTGCGACGCCGATCGTCCTCGCCGGTTCAGCACTGATGCTCCTGGCTGGGATCGGTCTTTTGCCTGGCTTGCAGGCGATCGCCCACTCTGGCACGCTGAGCGTGCTCTATTTTCTCGCCACCTTCGGCAGTGGCCACCCGCTCACCGGCAGTCTCGTGATTGGCCTGACTTGGAGCCTTGTCGGCGTCCTGTTCGACTTTTGCACGGTCTATCGTTACGAACTGCCCTAGCGGCGATCGCCAGCACGCCTACTGGCTGACGAAGCCCGTCAGCACAATCAACACACCACTGGCGGCAGCCAAGAGCAGTAGCACCTTCCCCGCATTGGGGCTGCCCTGCCAAGAATGATTTTTCTCTGCCATGACGCTTCACACTTCTTTAAAGATCTATGACTATGATTACATTTCCGGCGGTGATTACCCAACCGTCAGGCGTAATTTTAGTTAACGTAACTTAGCCTCATCTCAGCCGCAATCTGCTCCGGTGCCGACCTACCTTTATCTCCACGGCTTCGCCTCCAGCCCCCAGTCCGCCAAGGCTCAGTATCTGAGCGCCCGCTTCGCGGAGTGCGGCGAATCCCTGCGCATCCTCGATCTCAATCAGGGCGGCTTCTGCCACCTCACCCTCAGCCGCCAACTTGCCCAGGCGAAGGCAGCACTGCCGCTACAGGAACCGGCGATCGCCATCGGCTCCAGTTTTGGGGGTCTGACCGTTGCCTGGCTTGCGGAGCAATGCCCGCAGATCGAGCGGCTGATCGGTCTCGCACCCGCTTTCAACTTCCTGCCTACCTGGCGATCGCGCCTCAGTGCCACTCAGTGGCAGCAATGGCAGACCACCCGGCGGCTGAGCGTCTACCACTACGGCGAGCAGCGCCAGCAAGAGCTGGACTACGGCTTTATCGAAGATTTGGCGAATTACGACGAGACGGCGCTGCAACGCCCCCTGCCGACATTAATTTTGCACGGTCGGCAGGATGCGATTGTCCCCATACAGGCAGCACGAGACTACCAGCGCGATCGCCCCTGGGTCGAACTCGTACAACTGGACAGCGACCACAGCTTGGGCAATGTGCGGCCGCAGATTTGGCAAGCGATCGCCCGTTTCTGTCCTGAATTAGCCTTGGCTGGTTGACGGAACCTCGCCGACCGGCCTGACCCAGTGCATCGGGTCAATTTCGATCCTGGCTCGCCACCCCCAAGCTGGGCATCAAAAATTCACGGCTGCGTCCAGTCCCCAAACCGACCGCCAGCCCAAAAGAAGCATTAGCATAAGGGAGAAAAGCTGGATACGGCTTCCTCAGCTTACTTGCCGTTATTGCCAACGATCATGCGCGATTTTTCAGCGATCCAAAATGAGACCTACGACCTGATCGTCATCGGTGGCGGTGTGAATGGTGCCGCTGCGGCGCGCGATGCCGCGATGCGCGGTCTGAAAACGATTCTGATCGAGAAAAATGACTTCGCCAGCGGCTCTTCAAGCTGGTCTACCCGTCTCGTCCACGGGGGGCTGCGCTATCTCGAATATTTTGAATTTCCCCTTGTGCGCGAATCGCTCCGCGAGCGCGAACTGTTGCTGCGGAATGCGCCCCACCTAGTCAAGCCGCTGATGCTGACCGTGCCGGTCTATGGCGAGCGATCGCGCCCTTATTGGAAAATCTGGGCCGGCATGATCCTCTACGACATCTTCAGCTACGACAAAACCGTGCCCCTGCACCGGATGCTGCAAAAACAAGCCTTTGAGCAACTCTTTCGCGCCCTCGACACCGACCAGCTCAAAGGCGGCGCACAGTATTACGACGCCCAGGCCGAATACGCCGAGCGGCTCTGTCTTGAAAATATCTTCGACGCCCGCGCGCATGGGGCGACGGTGCTGAACTATGTCGAAGTGACTAGCTTGGGACGCGAGGGTGAGCGCCTATCCCAGCTTGAATGCCGCGATCGCCTCACAGACACCCCCTTCACCCTCAACAGCCTTGACCAAACAGTCATCGTCAATACAGCCGGCCCCTGGGTCGATCGCGTCCTTGCTCAGGGGCAACCCCAAGCGATCAGCAAAACGCGCAAGATCGGCGGCACCAAGGGTAGCCACATCCTCGTGGATCGCTTCGCGGGGATGCCCGACACCGCGCTCTATGTCGAAGCCAAGACCGATGGGCGACCCTTCTTCATCCTGCCGTTCCTGGGTAAAGTGCTGATTGGCACGACTGACTTGCCCTTCACGGGCGATCTCGACTGCCTCAAGGCCGACAACGCGGAAATCGACTACCTCCTCACCGAAACCAACCACATCATCACCACAGCGAATCTCACCCGCGCCGATGTCAAGTTCACCTACTCCGGCGTGCGGCCGCTGCCCTATGCCGAAGGCAAAAAACCAAGTGAACTGACCCGCAGCCACATCCTCTACGACCACCAGTCGGAAGGGGTACAAAACCTCGTCTCGCTGATCGGCGGCAAGCTGACGACCTATCGCCACGTTGGCGAAGAGCTGGTGGATTGGGCATTCAAGCGCCTGAACCGGACGGCTCCCCCCTGCCCGACCCTGAAAACGGCACTACCCGGTTGCATTTTGCCGACCGATGCACGCATCAAGGCGGCGGTAAACCACTATCGCCACTGGGTCAGCGCCGAAACTGTTTTGCACCTCTTCACGCTTTACGGCGCGCAAGCGGGTGAGGTGCTGGCGCTGCTCGAATCAGACCCAGACTTGGCCGCCCCGATCGTCCCCGCCCTGCCGGATATTCGTGCCCAGATTGTCTATGCAGTGCGGGCTGAACTGGCTCATACCTTTCTCGACATCACGCGCCGCCGCACGACGATCGCCATCCAAGCTGACTACGGCTTCCCGGCGCTGCCCGCGTTGCGAGAGACCTTGCAGCGCTATTGCGGTTGGGATGACGAGCGCTGCGATCGCAATACAGCCGAATACACGGCCTATATGCACCGCAACTGCGTCCCAGACTATGCCCGCGTTGAGACCTCGGCAGCGGTTGTCCAGCCCGTGTAGGGAGGGGGAATGCTGGGGTGAACGGGAGCACCAGGCTAGTAAAGGACAGCATAAATGGCGATGCGATTCAAGCTGTCATTGCTCCCCAATCCTGTGCTTGGCACCCAAGTCGCCGCCCTCATCCCCAGCCCTGCTCCCAAGCCAAGAGCAGAGAGCCAGAAGCCCTCTCCCAGCTTGGGTTGGGTGAGGGTCTTCAATTACTGGAGACCGGATTGAATCTGGGTTCGCCCCCACCGGCAATGAGATGCCCATTCAAAATCCCCAGGATTCCCGGATTGCAGGCACTCAGAACTCAAAACTCCGCAACGCGGTTATTGCAGGCACTCAAAACTCAAAACTCAGAACTCAAAACTCCGCAACGCGGTACTAGTCGCCGAGGCACCAACTGATGCCCAGCGCCAGCAGCGCGATCGCCCCCCATTTCAACAACGGCCCGAGCCCGAGGGAGAAGAGTTCGATCGGTTCGATGATCAGATTGCGGCAGAACAGATTAGCGGCGATCGCCAAGATAACAAGAAGGAATAGCGACATCCTAACCCCCAGCCAGCGCCTCTACGCCACTCTGATCGCGTTGGGCGACATAGCGACGCCAGCCACCCCACTGGGTAATCTCGCACGCACCGGCACAGCAGTGCGCTTCACCCAGCACGCCCAGGACGATTTCGCCGTCGGCAAGTTGAATTTTGCCCACGCAGAGACCCGGCGGCTCTTGTTGCAGGATTTGCAGCAGACCGGCGGCGGAGACGCGCCAGACTTCTAGGGCGATCGCGGCACCGCCACTCGCGACCCGCTGCATCGCGGGGTGGCGATCGCCGATCGACCACAGGCGATAGCAGGGAGCAGTCACAGCCTCACGCTCAAACTGAGCACCCACCGCCAGCAGATTTTGATTCAGCTCCAGTCCTCGCATCAGCGTCCCATTGACCGCTAGCAAAACAGCCGCTGGCTCCATGCTTGTTTTTTGATCCCCAGTTGATTTTCCCATCCTAGCGCTAGCCGACCGTGCCCCCAACTGGCGAGAGCGCGGGCGATCAGCAGCGGCTCGATCGCGTTCGTCATAGCTGGCAAATCTGCATGGACTGCACCGGCCCTCTTTGCGTATCGACCTTGAAAACCTGCTTGTAGCGCGGGCGATCGTCGATCACAGCGCGACTCAAGGATAATTCGTGAGCGTTGGCGTTTTAGCATTGGCGTTTTGATGAGGACGCCATACGCGAGCGTCACGAGCCAATACGGCTCGCCCGCTGAGATTTCTACTGCTTCCAGTGGCTTCTGCCATCATCCTGGGAGCAATTGCTCCTAATAATTAGGAAATTTTCTATGTTGCAGCTCAAAGGTTGCAATGAAATCTGAGACGCCTACTATCGACTGCTCAAAATGTAAAAATACTGAGGAATCGGGTGGGTTGCGATCGCCATAAACCACCCAAGCATCGCCAAGCATACCGCCGATTTTGGGCTTTTCGAGGTGCCCCACGGAGCGATCGCCCCCCTGATGCCCGCCTAATTTTATGAATTTTTGTAAAGGTGCGGCAGCGCGGCTCACCCTGCCACAAGGGGACAATCGCCCGCTGTGCCAGCGCCCTACCGTCGCTCGCGACGCGCTTGGGAGTCAGCAGCGATGACGAAAAATCCCCCACCCCCCGATCGGGAAATGAGGCGCTTTTCTGTAGGATTAAGAGATTAAGAAACAAAACTAGGTTCACTCGCTGTCGTACGTTCGGCGCGACAGAGGAGTGATCGTCTCACCGGCAATGACTCCTGGATGCTTTCCGGGAGGAGCACGGCTGCCGCCGATCGACTCTGCGGCAAATGAACTGTGTCAGGAACCAAGTCTAGCGTGTCGTCCATGAACCCTTCGACTTCTGTACTCGCGCAGTTGTTGCAAGCCCTTCCTGACGCGCGGCCGCAAATATTCTTCAAAACCTCGCTCACGGCGCTATCGCACGCGATGGAAGACCAGGTCTTGGCGAATGAGACTGCGCCGCTCGTCATCGCCAGCTTCCAGCAGGAACGCTTTTATCGCCAAGAAGCGCACCGCTATGAGCGCATCGCGGCCAAAAGTGAGCAAGTGTATGTCTTGGCAGCTCCTGAAACCGAGTTTCGTCACCACTCTGGCGTTTACGAAACTGTTGCCTTTGAGGCCGAGGACGCTCTGGCTCGAGAGTGGCACTTGGTCGTCCTCAGCCAGCAGTATGCCAACTGCCTGATCTGCCGCGAACGGACTTCGTTGGCTGGTCGCAGTGAGGAGCTGGCGCTGGACTCCAATCGTCGTTTTGAAGGGGTTTGGACGTTTGACCGCACGGTGGCGATGCAAGCGGCCTCGCTCTTGCTCGACCGGATTGCTCGCTATCGACCGGAGTTGCAGACGAAGCTCGCAGCGGCGCGCGATCGCTATCTGTGCGACCTCGACCGACCTAGGGCGCGATCGCACCCAGCCCCGGACGCTGTGACCGCCTTCAACAACCCCGATCCCTTTGTCAGCCGCCTCGTCAGCTACCTCCAGGTCAGTCAGTACAAGCTGCTCAAGGCCTATCGCTCGATCGCTGCTAAAGAGCAACGCGAGCGCCTGATTCACCTGATGACCGTGGCGATTCGTCGCTCCCTCAATCCCGATGAAGTGCTGGAAATCGCTTGCCGCGAGCTGGGGCAGGTGCTCGGCGCTGGTCGTTGCATCATCTACCGCTGTCGCGAGGAGGATACACAGGCGACGATCAGCCACGAGTTTCGCAACACCAACGTGCGCTCGCTGGCGGGCGAGACTTGGCTGCTGGCGGCGAATCCGCTGTTCCAGGCGATCGCCCGGGAAGTGAATCGATCAGCGTCGAAGATGTCCCCAACGAGCCACGTCTGCAAGCGGCGAGCCGACCGATGCAACGCCTGTTGCAGGATGCGGCTTTGGTCTCTTGGCTGCTGGTGCCCATCTCCTACCAAGACCAACTGCTGGGTATGGTGGAACTGCACCACTGCGGGCCGACGCTGGAGCGCTGGACAACGGAGGAGGTTGGCTTGGTGGAGGCGATCGCCGCACAAATCGGCACGGCGTCCATCCAGGCCGAAGCCTATGCCAGCCTAGAAACCCTCAGTGAACAGCTTGCTGCCCTCGACCGCACCCGCACCAACCTCGTCGCGATCACCGGGCATGAACTCCGCACCCCCTTATCAACCATCCAGGTCTGCCTCGAAAGCCTCGCCAGTGAGCCGGAGATGTCGGCGGAGTTGCGGCAGGTGATGCTGAGTACGGCGCTGACGGATGCGGAGCGGTTGCGCAAGCTAGTGCAGGACTTTCTCACCCTCTCGAAGCTCGAAAGCGGCCGCGTTGATTGGCATCCTGAGGCGCTGAGCCTACAGGAGTGCGCCGATCTCGGCCTTAGCCATATTAATGCCCGCCAGCGCCAGGAGAACTTACCGGAACTGCGAGTGGCGATCGCCGCTGATCTCCCGCTCGTGCGGGCCGATGGTGAGTGGCTCGTCGAGGTCTTGGCAAAATTGCTCGACAATGCCTGCAAGTTCACTCCTCCTAGTGGCTCAGTCACCTTAGCCGCGCACCAGACGGCAACGGGTGTCGAGGTCATCGTGGCGGATACGGGGCGCGGGATCGAGCCGGATCGCTTGGAAACGATCTTCGATCTGTTCTATCAGGAAGAGGGCGCGTTGCAACGCACTACGGGCGGCACCGGCCTCGGTCTAGCAATCTGCCGCCAGATCGTCACGCGCTGGGGCGGTCGTATCTGGGCGGAGTCGGCAGGCCGCGCTCAGGGCAGTCGCTTCTACTTCACCATTCCACTCGCTGAGACCCCGGTAGTTCCAGTTCGTCGGGCGGCGGCGGTTTCGACGCCCAGCACTCGTCGGCGCGCTCGTTAAAACTACTCTGGTCAATTTGCTAGTCGTCTCTTGAACATAATCGACGCTCGGCCGCTGTCAAATCGGTCTCGGCTCACTAGGATAGAAGCGATCCTAACTCCCTCCTCCCTGTTGTGAACTTTGCGTCTCCTCGCCGTTGGCTGCGTGCCCTGGTCGTTCTGGGTCTCGCCTTGAGTTTTGCGCTGGGTTTTTGGTGGCAGCGCCCGGCTCCTCCTGCTCCCACTGCCGTTGAGCAGCGGGGTGTCTGGCTGACCAATGTTGCGAGTGGCGTGTTGTATGTACCCTGGGGTATTTCCCGAGCGATCGCCCGCCTCGCCGATCTCCACTTCAACACCCTCTATCCCGTTGTTTGGAATCGGGGACTGACCCTACATCCCAGCGCGATCGCCCAGCAAGCCAGCGGTCGTCCGCGAATGCCGCTGGTCGCCCTCCTCCATCTGGGCACCGATCCGCTCGCCACCTTAATCCGTGTGGGTCATCAGCGGGGCTTTCGCGTCTTGCCCTGGTTTGAGTACGGGCTGATGACCCCGGTGAACTCGGCCCTGGCGCGCCAGCATCCGGATTGGCTGACACATGGCCGCGATCGCCAGACCGAGAGCGAGTACACCGACGCGCTTGAGCGGGAGCTGGGCGATCGCGCGCCGGTCTGGCAGCTCCTGCAAGTGCAGCAAGCCTGGCTCAATCCTCTGCATCCCGAGGTGCAGGAATTTATCAAAAACCTAATCCTGGAAGTAGTCGAGAACTACAACCTCGACGGGATCCAGCTCGATGACCATTTTGGGATGCCGGTGGAAATGGGCTATGACCCCTACACGGTTGAGCTGTATCAGCGCGAGCACAACAGTTTTGACCCGCCCGATGATCCTCGCGACCCGCAGTGGATGGGCTGGCGGGCGAATAAGCTCACTGAGCTGATGGCGGACATCTACGCCGCGATCAAAGCCGTGAAGCCGAGTTGCATCGTTTCGCTCTCGCCCAACTCGCAGAGCTATTCCTTTGAGCATTACCTGCAAAACTGGCGAGCTTGGGTCGAGCAGGGGATTGTGGACGAGATCATTTTGCAGGCCTATCGCTTTGATCGCGATCGCTTCCTCGCCGAACTCGAACAACCCGCCGTGACTTTTGCCCGCGAACGGGTGCCGGTGAGTATCGGCATTCTCAGCGGCACGCTACGGCGACCAATGCCGATGCCGATGATCCAGGAGCAAGTAACGCTGGCGCGTGAGCGTGGTTTTCCCGGTGTGGCTTTTTTCTACTGGGAAAGCCTCTGGGGCTATATCACGCCAGAAGCGCCAGCGAAGCGCCGTCAGGGTTTTCGCGCGCTGTTCCCGGAGCCAGCGCGATCGCCGCAGATTAGGGCGACACCGCCCAATTAGCGCTGCGGTGCATTCCTCAGCCTGATTCCCCAGGCTGACAACCGGCAGCACAGCTCTGGCAATTAGCCGCTGAACCCTGGGTGAACCGCTGTTTTGAAAGCGGCGATGGGCATGAAGATGTCCTCGAAGCGCGCTGGCGAACCTTGCTCACTCACGATGCAAGCTGACATCACAGCCTTGACCCACTATTCCTGGTGGCTGGCATGACAATCCTCCTTATTTCAAAGGCGGGTCATTCAAATTCGGTATCGATGGCGGCTCACGAGCAACGGCGAGCCTGTCTCAGCATTCTCCAACCTTAGACTCAACTACTCCTCAGGTTGAATCTGCTACCTTGAAGCCTGGTTCTGCCATTGCTGTGATTTGATAAATCCTCTATCTACCATTTGCAAGGTTTACACGTGATGACTGTTCGCCGTTGGTTTCAGTATCTGATTCTGGGCTGTCTGAGCCTCGTGCTAGCAGTTGCTTGCACCACCTCGCCCGCGACCGATGATGCGGCTGAGTTGACCGAATTGCGCTTTGGCGTCGGGCCGTATTTCCCCACACCCAATGAGACTAGCGACCAGTTCGTGCCGTTTTTTGAATATTTAGCCGCGTCCGTCGGCCTCGAAGCCGATGTCACCGTCACCGAAGACTGGGTGGGTATCTCGGAAGCTCTCCGCGCCGGAACTCTGGATGTGGCTTGGCTTGGTCCCTGGGGCTATGTGCTGGCAAACCACGAGACCCCGGAGATCCAGGCGATCGCTACCGTCAAGTACAAAGATGAACCTACCTACTTCTCCGTGCTCATGGCACGCGCCGATGCACCTTTTGAGACCCTGGACGAAGCGATCGAGCAAAGCCAAGCGGCTGACGCACCGCTGAAGATTAGCCTGGCGGATGTTGGTTCAACCTCCGGCTGGCTGGTGCCGACCGCTGAGTTTGAGCGTCGGGGTCTTGATCCTAAGCAAGTCTTTGAATACAACGAGGGCGCTTCACACGCTGCACAGGCGATCGCCGTGCTCAGCGAGCAAGTAGACATCGCCTCCGACTTTGACCGCAACCTGGATGTGCTCGACAGCACCGAGCGCATTGATAAAGATGAGCTGAAAATCATCTGGGAATCGGAGCCGCTGCCCAATGACCCGATTGCGGTGCGAGGCGGCTTGCCAGAAGAAATTATTGCGGGTTTGCAAGCCGCGCTCGAGGGCATCGATGCGGCGAAGGCTGAGGAATTGCTGCCAGAAAATTACACCGGTTTCGTCAGCTCCGATGGCTCGAACTACGAGCCGATCCAGGCGGCTGGCCAAGCGGTTGGCAAACTGGAGTAGGGGACTGACGCTGACCTGAACCTGAATGAGTGATGTCAAAACTTCCCCAGCACAGTGCGGCGGCGGGCGATCGCCCGCCGCGATCGCCCTTGCCTGCCACCCCCTGCGACATTGAGGCGCGGCTACAGGCACAACTGCGGCGACAAAACCGTCCGCGCCAGCTTGTGTTGCGGAGTCTAGCGCTGGCGATCGCCGTCGCAATTCTCATCGCCAGTTGGCGCACCGCCGAGATTGAACCCGGTGAGCTGTGGCAGGGCTTGCCGCGCCTCGCCGCTTGGACGACACGGATTTGGCCGCCGGATTTTTCGGAGTTGCCGAGCTTTCTCTGGGCGACTTGGGAGACACTGGCGATCGCCATCATCGGCACCGGACTGGCGATGCTTGTGGCTAGCCCCTTGGCAATTCTCGTGGCGCGCAACACGACACCTTGGCCGTGGCTGGCGACCCCCTTGCGGATCTTGCTCAATCTCTTGCGCGGCATTGACACAGCAATTTTCGCCCTCTTCTTTGTTGCCGTGGTCGGACTGGGCCCTTTTGCCGGCGTGCTGGGCGTTGCCTTCCATACCACTGGCTCGATGGCGAAGCTCTACGCCGAATTGATTGAAACGCTGCCAGCGGAGCCGATTGTTGCCATCGAAGCGACGGGGAGCGATCGCTGGCGAACCTTTGCCTTTGCAGTCTGGCCGGAGGCGCTGCCCGGTTTGATCAGCATCAGCCTTTACCTTTGGGAATTCAATGTGCGCTCATCGGTGATTCTCGGCATCGTCGGCGCGGGCGGTATTGGCTACGAGTTGCTCGTCAGCCTGAAACTCCTCGACTTTGCCCGCTTGGCGACAATTTTGCTGCTGATCCTGCTGATGGTCAGCGGCATCGACGCCCTCAGCGCCACACTGCGACGGCGCTGGCAATAACATTTAACTCTCGGCAAGCTTACCGCTGTTTTACCCATGCTAGTAGTCGAAAACTTGACCAAAACCTATGCCGGGCGATCGGTACTGCAAAACATCAGCTTTGCCATCCGACCGCAGAGTTTTACCGTCGTGCTGGGGCCGAGTGGCGCGGGTAAAACGACGCTGATGCGGACGATTTTGCAGTTAGTGCGGCTGGAGCAGGGGCGGATTTGGTTTGGCGATCATGATCTGACCCGCTGCTCACCCACACAACTGCGAGCAAGCCGCGCCCACATCGCCACCGTGGCACAGCAATTCAATCTCGTGCGCCGCCGCACAGCTCTAGAAAATTGCCTCGGCGGGCGCTTGTCGGAGTTGCCACTGTGGCGCTGCTGGTTGGGGCACTTTCCGCTCAGCTTGCAGCGGGAGGCACTGCTGGCACTAGAACGGGTGCGATTACTGGAGGTAGCCTTTCAGCGTGCTGACCAGCTCTCAGGTGGGCAACAGCAACGGGTGGCGATCGCCCGTGCCCTGACCCAGCGCGCCCGCTTGCTCCTCGCCGATGAGCCAGTCGCCAGCCTTGACCCCGAAACAGCGCACACAATCCTGCAACTGTTGACCTCGCTCTGCGCCCGCGAAGGCCTGACAATTGTTTGTAATCTGCATCAGGTCGAGCTAGCGCGGCAATACGGCGACCACGTCCTCGGCATCCGTGCCGGACGGCTAGTGCTCGACAAACCGACGGCACAGTTGACCGACCACGATATCGACTGCATTTACAGTCACCCTTGACATCCTCCCCGCCCTAGCAGGGCGACGATTCCTAGTGGAGCCGCAGAATATCTGCGCGGGTCAGGAATCTAGTACAAGGCGGCGGAAATGAGATGCCTATTCAAAATCCCCAGGCTTCCCGTATTGCAGGCACTCAAACCTCAAAACCCAGAACTCAAAATTCCCCGTAGCGGTACTAGGCGTCGGCAAGGTGACGATCAACCGCTTGTCGTTCTTGCTTGGAGTCTTGGTAGGCTTGCCAGATGGGGGCCGTGGGTTGTGGTGCGGGCTGAAGCGATCGCACCAACACCAAAACTTTCGCCAAGTCAGTCTCTGGGATTTGGTCGAGCGCGGCGTCTAGCTCGTCTCTGAGGGTCGTCACGGTCATCTCCTGGAGAGTGGCTCGATGGCTAACATGGCGGGCTGCCGCTCAGCGCGGGCCGGGGTCGGATCGGCGGCTGGTGGGTGCGGCGATCGCGGGACAGAGCGGCTGGCGCTCCGCCTCGCTGCCAACCTGGTTGAGTTCGGGGCGGGCGCGCAGGTAGGCGGCGAGATAGGTGCAGCCCCGCGCCAGCAATTGGTCGAGGTCTTGGATCGGCCAGAAGCTAATGCTGCCGTCAGCCGCATAGGTAAAGACGATCGGATTGTTCGGATCGTCATTGAGCACCGCACCGCGCACCGCCGCCGGGTGCTCGATCGTGCCCAGCTCCTGCCCCTGCCAGGTCCAAACCCGCGCCGTGTTGTCCTCGGAATAAGTAATCAGGCGCTGGCCGTCGGCGCTGAGCACGACGCCCCGAGCCGGAGCCTGATGTTGCAGGCTGGCTTGTTCGCGGCCCTGCCAGTCCCAGATTTTCGCGGTGCCGTCCTCGGCGGTGATGATGAATTGGTCATGGGAGCCAATGGCGCGACCGGTCACCATGCCGCGATCCAGCAGTGTTTGCAAGGTGTAGATCGGGCCAGCCGTGGGCAGATCGGCGAGTGAGCTGGGGTCGGCGATGGTCTGCAACCGCCGCCCCGCTCGCAGCGCCGCCACCAGGGCGGCTTCTGGGCGAGCTTCTGCCTGCCGCAAGATCTGACTGCTCTGCCGCTCCAGCTCGGTCGCCACGGCCACCTCGTCCCGGAGCTGTAGTGCTTGCTGCGCCTGCGCGTCTGCCGCCGTCGCTCGTTGGTCGGCGTCCTGGGCCTGCCGCCGCGAGGCCCATGCTTGCACCTCGGCTTGTCGGAGGCATTGTCGAGCAGTCGTGGCGAGTTGTCCGGCGCGACTCGCCGCCGCCGTCGCCGCCCGCTCTTGCTGCTGCGCCGCTGTCGTTTCTGCTTGGGCTTGTTGCGCCGCCGCTGCGGCCTCAGCTGCTAAGCGGTCGGCTGCTGTTTGCAGCCGGCCTGCGTCCTTGGCGGCGGTCTGCGCTTGCTCTGCCTCGGTCTTGGCTTGCTCTGCTTGCCGTTGAGCCGCTTGCTGCTCATCCTCGGCGGCTTGCATCGCCTCAGTGGCGGTTGCTGCTTCCTGGGTGGCGGTTGTCCTGACGGGCTTCCCGCGCCCACAGCCCCGCCCCACCCGCGACCACCAACATCGCCGCCAGCGCCCCTGTCCCCAGCCGCAGCCGCCGATCGGCCTTGCGATTCTTGACCGTTGCGGCGCGGTTCGCGTCCGCGAGCACTTGGTTCGCCGCCGCCAGGGTTTCCCGCTCCCGCTGCGCCTGCTGTCGCTGCGCCTGCTCCGTCGCCAGTCGCTGCTCCAGCCCGTATTCTTGCCGCACCAGCGCCGCGATGTAGTATTGGCGATCGCGTTGGTAGTCCAGCGTCTTGCTCGGGTTGCACGCCCGGAAGAACCGACCCACATCAAAGGCCATCTCGCTGCCTCCACTAGAATCCTGCGAATCGCACTCCCCAGCCATTTGCACACAAGCTACATTAGAAACAAGTGCTGTCTGGAGTCTTGCTCTCGGCAGTTCCTCAAAATCTTAGCGCGTTGTTGTTTGGGAGAAATAACATTCCATGACGGCTGTAACTGTTGCCCAGGCGCGACCGAGCGAACGCGCCGACTTTATCCGCAAGACCTACCTCCATCTCGCTGGCGCGGTTGCCGCGTTCTTGGTGCTGGAGATCCTCCTCGTGCCGCTGCTCGGCCCCGTGATGATCAACATTGCCAGCAGCGGCATTGGCTGGATGCTGGTCTTGGGGGCCTTTGTGCTCCTGGGCTGGATGGCGCGGAGTCTGGCGCGGAGCACTTCATCGCTGCAATTGCAGTATCTCGGTCTTGGTCTCTACGTTCTGTTTGAGGCGATCATCTTCATTCCGCTGATTTTTATTGCGGTGGCTTACTCTGATCCCACGGTGCTGCCGACGGCGGCGGTGCTGACGGGGTTGATGTTTGCCGGCCTGACGGCGATCGCCTTCATCACCCGCAAGGACTTTTCCTTCCTCAGCGGCATTCTCACCCTGGGCGGCTTCCTGGCATTGGGCTTGATCATTTGCAGCTTCATCTTTGGCTTTAGCCTCGGGCTGCTGTTCTCCGTCTTCATGGTTGCCCTCGCCAGCGGCGCGATCCTCTACGACACCTCGAATATCATTCACCACTACCGACCCGGTCAGCACGTAGCGGCTTCGCTGGAGCTGTTTGCCTCGGTCGCCCTGCTGTTCTGGTACATCCTGCGGATCGTCATGGCCTTGTCGCGCGACTAGTCCCGCTACAAGGAGTTCTGAGTGCTCGCAATGCGGGAATCCCGGGGATTTTGCATGGGACTCTCATTGCCGCCATCTTGTACGAGCTAGGCTGGTGGGTCACGACCGATTCAGGTAGTGACTACCCTACTCCTTGCCTTTCAGTACTGCCGCCCGGGGCAGGCTGAGAGGCAAATTCAATTTTAGAGAAATTAGCAGCACTACCGGAGTCGCTGCAAGCAGAGGTACTGCACTACATTGAGGTTTTGTCTGAGCGATATGCAGCCACCCATGCAGAGAACAAGTCTATCCAGAAAAAACGCCAAGCAGGGCTACTGAAGGGAAGAATTTGGATGGCCGACGATTTCGATGCGCCTCTAGAAGACTTCAAAGGTTACAGATAATGCTTCTTGATACCCATACTCTACTATGGTTTCTGAGTGACGATTCAAGGTTGAGAGCAAGTGTTAAAAGTGACATTGAGAATGTCGATGACGTTACAGTCAGTATCGTCAGCTTATGGGAAATAGCCATAAAGCTCTCAATCCAAAAGCTAGAACTGGATTTCCTTTTTTCAGAACTGTCTGATTTCTTGACGCAACTGGAAATTGGGATTTTGCCACTTTCCTTTGCTGACCTTGAGCATTACCTATCCTTACCACTGCACCATCGCGATCCGTTCGACCGTATGCTGGCTTCCCAGGCAATTACAAATTTGTTGATTGTTGTGAGCGCCGATGCAGCTTTTGATGCCTATCCTATTCAGCAGCTATGGGTGTGAGCAAGCTGCAAATCTCTGACTGGGTATCGCTCTCGCCAGCGGCGCGATCCTTTATGACACCTCGAATATCATGCGCCACTACCGGCCCGGCCAGCACGTGGCGGCCTCACTGGAGCTGTTTGCCTCCGTTTAAGATTGTCAGCGGGCGATCGCGCCGATTCGGGCCGATGCTGTCTATCATGAGGATTGCAAACAAGCCGACCCGCCGTTCTCAAACCGCTGTGGCGAATCTTGTACCCTCATTGCTATGGTTTCCAACCTGAATTCTCAACCTCCCTTTCCTGGCGGGGCACCATTGCCGCCGGGTGCGATCACCGACGGTTCGGGCGGGCTCAAGGCAGGAGAAGACGCCCTCAATCTTCGTCAGGCGCTTTCGGTGCTGCGGCGGCGCTGGTGGCTGCTGTTTTTGGTGAGCGCGGCGGTCGGTTCGGTCGTGATCGTGCGGGTAATCAACGAAATCCCTACCTACCGCAGCCAGTTTCGGCTGCTGGTGGAGCCGATCGCCAGCGACGAGCGCTTTGACCGATTTAGCGATCGCCTCCTCGGTCAATTGGGTTTGCAACTCGACTATGACACCCAGATCGAGGTGCTGATCAGCCCCGAACAGATGGGGCCGATTGTTGAAAATATTCAGGAGCGCTATCCCGAAGTCGATTACGACAGCCTCATGAACGGCATCGGCATCGGTCGCTTACTGGAAACCAAGATCATTGAGGTCAGCTACCAAGATTCCGACCCCGAAAAAATCAAATTCGTCCTCGACGAAATTGCGAACGGCTTCATCGCCTATTCGCAGGTTGAGCAACAGACCGGCAACCGCAAAGGCCTCAATTTTGTGGAGGAGCAAATCCCGGAGCTGGAAAGCCGCGTCGATGATTTACAGGCCGAGTTACAAGCCTTTCAGCAAGAGAACAATCTGCTCGATCCCGATGCTCAGGGACAGGCGGCGGCGAACCGCCTGAATGAAGTCCGTGAGGAGCGCACCAATACCACCACCGAACTGCGCGAGGCCCGCACGCTCAAACAGGAACTCGACCAACAACTGGATCTAGAACTGGAGCAAGCGATTACCGTCGCGGCACTGAGCGAAGCGCCGCGCTACCAAACCTTGCTCAATGAATTGCAGCGCCTCGAAACCGAGATCGCCCTGGAATCCGCTCGCTTCACCGCCAGCAACCCCCAATTGCAAGTGCTGTATGACCGTCGCGATAATCTGCTGCCCTTGTTGCGCCAGGAAGCGGCGGCGGTGCTGGGCACTGAGGCGGTGGGCGATCGCACCGAAGCGATGGTCGCCTCACCCAACCCGATTCGCCTCGACCTGACCAAACAACTGATCGACACCACCAACCGCGAACAGACTCTCAACGTCCGCGCTGCCGCCTTGGCGCTGGCCGAAGTCGAAGCCCGCCGCCGCGTCCAAGAAATGGCCGCCCTCGAACGCCAGCACACCGATCTCGAACGCCGCCTCGAGGTCGCCACCGAAAGCCTCAATCGCTTGCTCTCCGTGCAGGAGGACTTACAAATCGAAGCCGCCCAGTCGGGAATGTCCTGGGAGTTACTGCTCGCGCCCCAGATGCCCTACTACCCGATCGCGCCGGATGTGCCCCGAGGCATCCTGCTGGGGGCAGTCGCGGGGCTGCTGGCGGGCATCGGCGCAACACTGGTGGCGGAGAAGTTGGATGTACGCTTCCACTCGCCCGAAGACCTCAAGGACAGTGTCAAGCTGCCTCTGCTCGGCGTCGTCCCTTACCGCAAAGACTTCAAGGCGCGACGCGGCGGCGAACGCGCTGCGCCGGTGACGCTGCCGTCCCCCGGTCGCCGCTATCGTGCCTCGCCCTTCCTCGAGGCCTTCCGCACGCTCAATGCCAACCTTTCATTCCTAACCCCCGACAAGCCGCTGCAAACGCTGGTGATCAGCTCCTCGGTGCCCCTTGAGGGCAAGTCCACGACCGCCGTTCACCTGGCGCAGGCGGCAGCCGCCATGGGTCAGCGGGTGCTGCTGATCGATGCCGATTTGCGCCGCCCGCAGATCCACGCCATGACCGACCTGCCCAATGTCTGGGGTCTGTCGCACGCGATCTCGATGGACATTGAGGTTGATGATGTGATTCAGCGATCGCCCCTTGATGACAACCTGTTCATCCTCGCCTCTGGCCAGATCCCCCCTGACCCGACGCGCCTGCTCTCGTCCCAGAAAATGCGCCGTTTAATCGACCACTTCCGCAGTCGCTTCGATCTGGTCATCTTCGACACGCCGCCGCTGCTCGGTCTCGCCGACGCTAAGTTTCTCGCCGCGCAGGTGGATGTGATGCTGCTGGTAGCCCGTCTGGGCTGGACCGATCGCACGCTGCTGAAACAGACGATCGAAGGGCTAAAAGTCGGTCAAGCCTCGGTGACTGGCATCATCGCCAATGGCGCGAAGAACTACCGCTCTGGCTCCTACTACTACTACCACCGCTACTTCAGTGCCGACGCTGAGGATGCTGTGGGCGATCGCCAGGGAGAACGGCCGTGAAGTCATTGAAACCGCCACTCGCCGCGAGCGCGATCGCCCTGCTGCTGTGGGTAAACCCGATGCTCGCCCATGCTGAAACGTCGGTTGCCCAACTGCCGCAGTTTGAACCCGTCCCCGTGAGCTTGCCGACTAATGCGTCGTACACGCTGGGAGCGGGCGATCGCGTCCGCATCGACATCTTCATCGTGCCGGAATACAGCGACGAGTACCCGGTGCTAGTCGATGGCACGTTGAATCTGCCGCTGGTCGGCACAGTTTCAGTACAAGACCTCACCCTCGAGCAGGCCGCGACCCGCCTCGCGGATCGCTACCGCGAGTTTTTGGTGCGGCCAATTGTCACCGTGGGTCTGGTGTCGCCCCGTCCGGTGAAGCTGGCGATCGCCGGTGAAGTCCGGCAACCCGGTTCCTACACGGTGAATCTCGACGGCAACCGCCAATTTCCCACGATCACCGAAGTGATCGGGCTGGCGGCGGGCGTCACGCTCGCCGCCGATGTGCGCCAAATCGAGATCCGCCGTAACTATCAGGGCACTCCCCAAACCTTTAGCGTTGACCTCTGGAACTTGCTGCGCGAGGGCGACCTGAGCCAGGACATCGTGTTGCGCGATGGCGATCAGGTCTTTATCCCTACCGCGACGGAGATCGATGCGATCGCCACCCGCCAACTCGCCGATGCTAGCTTTGCCCCCGGCGATACCGCACCATTCCAGATCGCGGTCGTCGGCGAAGTGACCCGCCCCGGCTCCTATACCGTCGGCGCGGACAGCGAAGAACCGCCGACAGTCACCCGCGCGATCACCGTTGCCGGTGGCATTGCACCCACCGCCGATGTGCGCCGCCTGCGCCTGCGCCGCACCACCCGCGACGGCACGATCGAGGAGGTGGACATCGACCTCTGGCAACTGCTTCAGGCCGGAGACCTCAGCCAAGACCCGCTACTGCAAGCGGGCGACACGATCCTGATCCCGGAGGCGGCGGCCATTGATGTCACCGAAGCGCAGTCGCTGGCGACCGCCAACTTCTCGCCCGACACGATTCGCGTCAATGTCGTCGGCGAGGTCGTCAGCGGTGGCACCCAAGAGCTACCGCCCAATACACCCCTCAATCAGGCGCTACTGGCGGCGGGTGGTTTTAACAATCGCGCCCGTCGCTCCAGCATCGAACTGATCCGGCTCAATACCAATGGTACGGTCAGCAAGCGCGAAATCGAGGTCGATCTGGCGAGCAACGTCAACCCGGAGGACAATCCGGTGCTCCTGAACAATGACATCGTGATCGTCAACCGCTCGGCGCTCAGCAGCGTTTCCGACGCGCTCGGTGCCGTCCTCGCGCCCGTCGGCGGCTTCTTCAGCTTTATTAATTTCTTCAATATCTTTGACAATCTGCTCCAGTGAGCCGCCTCAAGCCCAGAGCCTGACCCCGCTCATGGAAGCCTCAGGCCACTGAAGCTAACGCTTGGTTGTTCTGTCGCTCAACCTCGTGCAGGGCTTTCAGCGCCAGCTCGAGATCAGCGGTCAGATGCTTGGAGTCGCGCTTGAGCGAGCCGTGGTAGTAGTCGATCGCGTCAATCGGTTCACCAATATCAACCCGCGCATTACTCCCCCAGCGGGGATACTCATCGGAGTAGTGCAGGCTGATCGGGACAATCTTGACGGTTTGTTGCTTCAACTTTGCTTGCGCTTGCAACGCGGCCACCGCGACACCGCGCTTGAGCGGACTGACGGTCGGTTGGCGAAAGATATTGCCCTCCGGAAAGATCGTCAGCATCTCGCCCTGGCAGAGCAACTCAACCGTGTGACGTAGACTTTCAAGCCCGGGACTCTGCGGATTGACCGGGAAGCCGCCGAGGCGACGGATGAACCAGCCCTGCAAACCACACATCTCGTCGGCTGAGACCATGAAGCGCAGGTAGCGACCGCTGACCAAACGCCCGGTGGCATGAGGGACAATAATCGCATCCCAACGCGAGCGGTGGGTCGGCGCGAGGATGGTCGGGCCGCAGCGCGGAATATTCTCCTGCCCTGAGATGTCGATCCGACCAAAATAGAGCGGTAACAGGGCATAGCTACCGAGCGGGTAGACCAGGCGGCCGAGCCAGGGGGAGATGCGGGATGAGATGGTGATGTCGCTGGATGAGGTCATGGCAAACTGCGTGCGGTCTGTCGGTCAGCAAGCGTCAGCTCAGTGGCTGAACTCCTTTTTACCCTAGGGGCGATGCCGAGTGCTACTGTCCATCGGCAGGACAGTTAACGCATTGGCAAGTGGAGCCACCAGCGCGATCGCCCGCAGACCGTTCTAAACCGTCCCGACGCCAGCGCCATGGCGAGAGCTAGCGCTGGGCCGATTGCCGAACTGTCTTGTGCTTGGCGATCGCTCGATACCGCTCGCTATGGTAGCGCAGACTTTGCAAAACTTCATACTGCGATCAACAACCGTCTCAGCTTACGGTTGCCACTCCAGCTTTTCCCCAGAGCGATTCTCACGCCACTCGCACTTATCAACAACCGTCTCAGCTTACGGTTGCCACTCCAGCTGCACCGAGGTTTCCGCTGGACGTGCCGAGGAAAGTCCGGGATTGAGCCGGGCATCGCTGCCGTCCAAGTTGGTGTGGTACGTCCAGCCGCGATCGCCACTCTCGCTCTCGATCACCAGTTGCCAGCCGGGGATGGCCTGCATGGTACAAGGCTGGGCAGGACGCTCATAAATGCCAAAGCAGCCGCCCCAAACCTTGGGATAGGCCAGGGTCAGGCGCAATTGTTCCGCCGCGACGCCATAGTCGGTCGCAATCTGAGCGAACACCGCTGTTCGGGTCGCAGCCGGCAGTACTTCGACGCCATTTTCCAACAAGGTGAACCCCTGTTGCATCTCCGGGGTTTCACCAGCCGTCTCCCGCCAGGGTTCATTGGTGCGATAGCGCCACTCCTGCCCGTCCACGGTCAAGGTAATCTGCCAGCCCGGCGTTTCCGCCGCCAAGCAAGCCGTATCCGGCAGATATAGCCCCAAGCAACCGTCTGACCAGCGCTGTCGCTCGGCACTCACCAGCGCGATCGCTTCAAGCGGCTGTTGCGACCAATTTGCGACCTGCCGACGCAGCCGCGCAATCAGTTCAGTGGGCTGGTTGGCATCGCCTTGAGCAGTGTCGGGAATGACTTCGAGGCGCTGACTCAGCGGCGTGGGTTGGGTGCTCGGCAAGAGACTGCAAGCCTGGATGAATTGAGGGGCGATCGCCATTGTGCTGAGGGCGATCACGCTGCCCAAGGTGGCGATGCTCAGCCAATGACGGCAAGTCTGAGGTCGTAAAATCATCAGTGATTTCCTGCAACTCAAAATTCTGGGGGGACATTGAGGCACATGGCGAGCGGTATGGCATGGGGTATTTCGCAGTGCCTTGGCCTCAATCCGATTAAAACGGCTCTTGTGGGGATTCATGGTCGGGGTTGCCGTTTTCGCAACGCGCTGCGCGCCCAGGTTGGCTTAAAAGGGAATTTCGTCGTCCTCACTGGCGATCGCCACATCCGGCTCCGGTATTGGCAACGCGACTATCGGCTGGCTTGGCCGAGTCCCGACATTCAAATCGAGATCCAGCTCGATCACTTCCCCCTTAAACGTGGTCGCAAACTTTTGTGCCGCCGCCTCGATGTCACTGAGAGCGAGGGGCGGTGGCTCGGGGGCGATGGCCGGAGCTGCTCCGCTTGGCTCCAAGGTGGGTGGGGTCGCAGCGGGGGCGGGTTCTGTCGCGATCACCGCTGACGGCACAGACGGGTTGACCGACGCATCGGCGCGATCGCCATTTTGTGAGCTTGGGGCGGGTTCTGGGTCGAGATCAGGCGGGTCAGGCAATGGCGGTGGTGCAAGTGGCTCGGCCTCGCGGACGCTGGGCGTGGCGTGGCGCGGGCGGGGGTCGTACGGGCTTGATGTCGGTGCGTTGGCCGCCTTCGCCCCAGCCGCCGCAACCTGCAACTCCACCTTGACAGGCGGTGTCAACACTTGGTCGAAGGCGGTTTGAATATTTTCTTCCCTGCTTTTGACGATCTTCAGCATCGCCGGTTTTTTGACCCCGACGATGGCGATCGCCGCCGCCGGTTCGACGCTGAGGAGCAGACAGTGCTGACTGATCAAAGCCTTGGCGCTGTTGGGTTGTACCTGATCGAGCACCTGTTGCCACAGCGCCAGCAGATGCTCTGGCTCCAGCTCAGCCGGGATACTGGGTTCCGGTACGGTGGCGGGTTCTGGTTGTACCGGCGGCTCTGGCTCTGGCGGTGAGAGAGACGGTGTCACATCAACCGCTGGTGACGGTTTCGAGGACGCAGCGACTGGGGTGGGCAATGGTGCGGCAGTCGTGGGATCCGATGTTGTGACCGGAGTGACCGGACGAGCAGCGATCGCCCCGGTTGGTTCCTGAATCCCCTCCCTCGCAGCGGGCAGCAGCGCTAGGAGCGCGACCTCCAGCCAGAGGCGCGGCTGGGTCGTCTGGCGCAGTTGACCCTCGCTGGCTTTGAGCTGTTGCTGCCCGCGCAAAATCTCCGGAACTGACCAAGCTGCCGCTTCCTGGCACAGCGCCGTCCAAGTCGCCTGGGTGACGGCGATCAGGTCACCGCGCTGAGGGGCCGTTTTGGCAATGAGCAGATGCAGATAAAAATTCGCCAAACTCTGCAAGACCGCCAGTGGCTCGCGGCCGCGATCCAACAAGTGGCGGCAACGGTCGAGCACGGCCTCCGGGGAACCGTTGCGGAGCGCCTGCAACAGCGCCAGCAAATCGCGTTCGGGCACGGCACCGACGAGATCCCAGACCGCTTCTGGCGTGATCGGCGGCGGCAGCAGGCTGAGCTGGTCGAGCAGGCTCTCGGCATCGCGCAGGCCGCCGTTGGCGATCTGGGCAACGAGGGTGAGGGCAGTGGGGTCAATGTTGATCGATTCTTGCTGGGCGATCGCTCGCAAATGTGCAACCATCGCCGCCAGCGGGATGCGGCGATAGTCGAAGCGTTGGCAGCGGGAAATGATCGTCGGCAGCACGCGCTGCGGATCGGTAGTCGCCAGGACAAAGACGACGCGGGGCGGCGGTTCTTCGATCGTCTTTAGCAGGGCATTGAAGGCGGCGGTGCTGAGCATATGGCACTCGTCGATGACGTAGACCTTGTAGCGGCTGCTGACCGGCGCAAATTGGGCGCGTTCGATCAGGTCACGGATGTTGTCCACGCCGGTGTTGCTGGCGGCGTCGATTTCAATCACATCCAGCGAGGAGCCGTTGGCGATCGCCCGACAAGATTCACACTGCCCGCAGGGTTCCGCCGTGGGGGCCTCGCTGCGCTGGCAGTTGAGCGATTTTGCCAGGATACGCGCCGACGAGGTTTTGCCGGTGCCGCGCGGGCCAGTGAAGAGGTAGGCGGGGGCAATGCGGCGGCTAGCGATCGCATTGGTCAGGGTGGCGGCGATCGCTGCCTGGCCCACGAGCTGCGCGAAGGTCTGCGGACGGTATTTGTGGTGGAGCGGGTGATAAGGCATGGCTACGAGCGCCGAAATGGGGACGGCCTTCTCATTGTAGGGCGGTGCTCACGCCACCCTCGGCATGGCTAGTTCCCCAGCCATCGCTCTCCCGCGAAGCAAGCCTTTAACCCGCCCAATTGTGTGCATCGTTCAGACTTGCAGCAAGGTCAATACATCGAATTGATGGCGTGAAGTGACCGCCATCGTCTCGCCAGCAATGAACGTCTGACGATTCTGGCGCTCTAGCGCGATCATTGTCTGCTGTGCGCTCACGAACAACTGGTGTAGGGGTTCGCACACTGATCCTGGGGAGCAAGCCAGCCTTGGGTTGTTTCGGTTTCTACCTTCACCCAATCGCGATCACAACTCACCAAGGTCACCGGATAATCAGCCGGGAGCTGGGCTAGCACCTGGCTCTCCTCGTTGGCGCTGGCGTAGAGGGGCACGCCGTCGGTGTCGTAGCCCTTGGTGCGGAGGCTGAGCTGCTCAGCCGGTGTCCAGCCCTGACCGGCAAACTCCAGGCGGTCGGCTTCGCTCACGGCGCGGTCAACGCGCAGCCATTCGTCCTGGGCAATCACGATCGTCACAGTCAACTCGATCACCGCTTCATCCGGCAGGGCGACGATCACCGGAGCTTCTTCATTTGGCTCAGTCCGCAGTTCCAAACTCGTCGGTTGTGGGTCACGGGCATAGGCCATAACCTCGCATTCGCTACGGCTCAGCTCCAGCGCGAGCGAATTCACCTCATCGGCGGTGGGTACGCGGCTCGCGCCGGTCGCGCTACAGCTCGACAGCGTGACAGTTAGGCCGACAGCCAGCCAGAGTCGGCGTTGACGTTGATGGTTGATCCAAAGAGCAGTCGCTGGTTGCACGCGATTTATCCTATGCGATCGCTCGCCAGTGCGAGGAAACGCTTACCGGTCATTGTGCGATAGGACTCCCAACTTGTGCAACTTTTGGGGTAATTGGCGATCATCACTTAGACCTCGGATGGACTGGGATCAAGTGATGGACTGGGATCCAGACTGGTAGAGCCTTGCCAATGTCGCAGGCAAGGGGCAAGGGTGATCAGGTCTTCGATATTGATCTGCATAGTGCGGCAGATGTCGTCCAGCGGCAAATCATTGGTGTCGTAGCCAAAGGGGTTCTCAATTTGAATCCCGATTTCCTCGATCCCGAAGGCGGTAAAGCTGATCAGCGCTGTCAGCAGCGCTGTCCACCAACCAAAGGTATCCACCATTTGCAGCGGCAATGACAAACAGTAGATCAGCAGCATTTGCTTGAGATGGATCGAGTAGGAAAGCGGGATCGGCGTTTTCAGGATGCGCTCGCAGGCACCCAGGACATTGACCATCGCGTCCAGAAGCTGAAACATGGCGGTCAACTGGTAGGTATTCAGGCATTGCCGCTCGTGTTGCTGCTGGAGATAGTCGCCGATCCAGAAGGCAATCTCCAGCGGCGGATTGTGCATCGTCTTCAGTTTTTGCCACCAGGCATCTGGCATCAGCGGTCTCAGCTCGGCATTCACTTCTTCGGCGCGCAGGTGCAGTTTGGTGGCGATCGCAAAGGCTATGAGCAAGCGCAGGGTGGCGATTTTCGTTTGCCGATCGGGCGGCTCCTCCTCAGCGATCGCCACCCAAATTTGCCGAGCCAAGTTGCGAACGGTGTTGACCAGCATCCCCCACTGCTTGCGCCCTTCCCAAAAACGCTCATAGGCGGTGTTGGTCCGAAAGACCAACATCAGGCTCAGCACCAGACTCGGTACGACACTGGTTTCTGCTGGCAGCGCCACCGGCCAACCGGCTGCACGGGCTGCCGCGACGACGAGACCAAAGCTGCCGCAGAGCAGCACCCGCGGCCAGATGACCGGGATCACCGAGTTGCGGACTTGCATCGCAATCCACAGCCAACGCCGCTTTTCGCGATGCCAAAGGTTAATTTCTGAGAGTGAAGGCATGAGCAAGGGGGCCGGGCACTCAGGCGGCTGGAGCACGCTGGGCAATAACCTCGACCGGATCGCCCACGTGGATCACACCGGTGCAGCGGGCGATCGCATTCACCCCGAACAAGACGCCACGCTGCGGGACTTTGCGGAAGCTCGCGAGGGTTTTGAGCGGCTCGCCGAGCGGGCTGCGCTGTCCACTCCGCTGGTCGGTAGTGGGAATGACACAGCGCTCACAGGGCTTGACCGTATCGAAGATAATCTCGCCAATTCTCACCGCCTGCCATTCATCTTCAGCAAAGGGGATGTCGCTGGCGATCGCAATATTCGGCCGGAAGCGATTCATTGGCACGGCAAGCGTCTCCTGGGGATAAGTGGCCTGCAAGCGATGGTTAAGGTCAGCCAGGGAAGCCGTGTTGGTGATCAGAAACGGATAGCCATCGGCGAAGCTGACCGGTTGCTGGGGCTGCGTGGCGTAGTGGGGGTCGATGGGTCGCACGTATTTGGGGGTCTGCCGCAGTAGACGGACGGGAGTGTCGAGTTGCAGGGCTTGTTGCAACCATTGGGCAGCGGCATCGCCTTGGTCGATGGCAGTGGTGCGATCGCGGAAGATCTGTACCGGATGCTCTAGCCCGGTCAAGGTTGGCGTCAGTGTCAGCGGTTTTAGGCTGACAGCAGGTGCAGCGAGGATGAGATCCTCACCTGAGCACCGTACTTCGATCTGGGCGAGTTGGGGCAGTTGGCGCTGGGTCAGAAACTGTCCCTCGGCATCCGTGATGATGAATTCGCGATCGCGCTCAAAGCCAGTCGGGGCGATCGCGGCCTCGGCAAGCAGGATACCGCGACAGGATTTGATCGGGTAGATCGCCAGCTCAACAACTTGCATCAGCAGCAAAACCTCTGCTTGTCAACAGAGTATTCAGGGCTAGAGGCAATCCTAGCAGGTTTTTTCAGCGCCAGTATTTGCAGCCGTATTAGCCGTGCGCGCTGTAGACCGTAGGCTAGTTCAGCGTTACTGAATCTGGATGCTCCCTCCTCGACTGATCGTAAAGACGCGACATCGGAATCCATCCCCCCGGAAGCATCCCACTTTGGCACTCTCCATACCTTTTAAACTCCAGACCCCCCAGTCCCCCTAAAAGGAGGCATTTTGAGGTGCGGTTTTCCTAGCCCAGTTTCGGTGTGGCGGGAGCGATCGCACAGAGGGGTTTAGCGGAGCCTATTCCACAGGAACGTAGATCTGCCAATCGTAGGATGCTTCCCTGAGACTACAAACGCTGCGTCACTTGCGTCAGCAAACGGTTTGAACGCTCAATGAAAGCATTCATACTATCTGCATCAAAGGTCTTCTGAGAAATCAGCGCCAGATCATAAATATGCTGGCAAAGCTGCTTCACCAACTCGCCCATACTCGATTCACCGGCACCACCGACGATGCTGCCTTGGTTGAGATTGATCAGGTTTTGAATCGTCGGATGCGCCGTATTCACCAGCAGCGTGTGCATGACTGGGAATTCCACATTCGTCTGCTGCAACAACGCCGTCATCTCCTGCAAGCGGCGCATTTCTTCCGGCAGAATAATCATCGCCGGTGGCGTATTCTGCTGGTCATCTGCTTTCAGCGACTCGGTACGGATCGTCACCTTGTCATTGTCCAGCGCCTGCTCAAAGAGTTCCTTGACCACCTCATTGCGAGTTTTGTTGGTCTTCGGATCGACGATTTCAGCCGACTTATCCGACTCGATCAGCGTGTCATCGAGATCCGAGTCAACACGCGAGAACTTGACCTCCGAATACTCCCGCTCTAGGAAGGGAATGAAGTAATTGGTATCGATAAAGGTGTCCATAAACAGGACTTCAATGCCCTGCTTTTTGTACAGCTCCACATAGGTCGCTTGGGTCGCCGAGTCGGTGCAATAAAAGACGCGCTTCTCGTGCTTCGCCTGGTTACGGTCGAGGTAGTCCTGAAGCGTCGTATAGCCGTCATTGCTATCCGCTTGCGCGTCCTGCCAGGCATCGTCGCCTTCAGCTTGAACCTCAACCTTGGGTTCTGCCGGATCGCTGGCTCCGTAGGTGGACTTGAAGACGATGATGTCTTCGACCTGCTTCTTGAACTTATCGTCCTTGAGCGAGCCAAACTTGACAAACGTGCCGACATCTTGCCAGCAACGGATATATTCCGTCCGACTGTCACGGTAGATTTGCTTGAGCCGATCGGCGATCTTCTTGGCGATGTAGTCTGTAATGCGACGAACTGTGCGGTCATTGGTCAGCGCACTACGAGAGACATTCAGGGGAATGTCGGTGCTATCGATCACGCCTCGCAGTGGCCGCAAAAATTCGGGGATAATTTCATCGCAGCGATCGCTCACGAAAACCTGATTGCAGAACAGCTTGATCTGCCCTTTATTAACATCGACATCCGGCTTGATCGGCGGGAAGTAAAGGATACCGTTCAAAATGAAGGGATAGTCGGTATTGAGATGCACCCACAGCAGCGGATCTTCCTGGAACGGATACAGGTAGCGATAGAACTCCAGATAATCCTCGTCTTTGAGATTCTGGGGCGATTCTTTCCAGATCGCCTGTTGCTTGTTGATCTGCTCTCCATCGAGCTTGATCGATACCGGCATGAAGTCGCAGTAGGTTTTCACCAACTGCTTGATGCGCTCCGCCTCGAGGTACTCTACCTCTTCGTCCATGAGCGTCAAGGTCACCGTTGTTCCCACCTGCGTGCGGGTCGAATCGGTCAGCTCAAACGCGGGCGAACCGTCGCAAGACCAATGCACGGCCTGGGCATCGGGCTGATAGGACAGGGTGTCGATCTCAACCCGCTTCGCCACCATAAACGAGGAATAGAAACCGAGACCAAAGTGACCAATGATCGGTTGATCCGCATTGTCTTGGTACTTTTTGACAAATTCTTCGGCGCTAGAAAAGGCAACCTGGTTGATGTATTGCTTGATGTCCTCAGCGGTCATGCCGATGCCATTGTCAGAGACCGAGAGCGTCTTTTGTTCGGAGTCAATCTTCAGTTCGATTTCTGGCTCGGGTAGGTCACCGTTAATTTCGCCCGCCCGCGAGATCCATTTGAGTTTGGCGATCGCGTCAACGCTGTTAGAAATCAGCTCTCGGAGAAAAATCTCGTGGTCTGTGTAGAGTGACTTTTTGATGATCGGGAAAATATTCTCGGTATGAATCGTGATATTTCCTTGTTCTAGTACCGTCATAACTACGCCTCGCTCGCATACATAATTTGTTTACCGATTTTGACCGATCGCCTCGCTGCACGCCTGCGCGTCGGAGATACGGATTCCTCTACTGCTCACCAGGGTAAACCGTAACCGTCGCGTTGGCGATCGCGGCCTCACGCCGACCCATCGACCCACTGCGCGATCGCCCCCGGCAGATCGCAGCGCTGGCGGCTGGCGCGCTGGATGCAGACATGGCGGGTGCGGGCGCGGGCGAGCAGGCGATCACGATTGTCCTGAGCGAACAGGTGATACCGAACCGAAAACTCACTGGCGCGGAGCCGCTTCGGGGTGAGGATGATGAGTAGGCGATCGCCGCAAAACATCGGCGCGAGGAGATCAGCCGAACTGTGGACGACCGGCAGCACCAACTCGCTCTGTTGCAGCATCTGCCGCCAGTCGCATCCCAGAGCGAGCAAGGCTTCCTCGTAGGCCTCGTGACAAATCCGCAACACTTCGGCGAAATAAACCACACCGGCCGCGTCGGTATCGGCCAGCCGGAGCGTGTAGGGATATTCAAATGGCATCAGCAACCCGCCCAGGAATTTCAGCAAGCAGAATTCAGAAGGCTCAACGGGGGTTACTCATTGATGATCGTTATGGGCACAACCTCAGAGACGCGACCAGTCGCATCTCTAGCTCCCAATTGACCATCAGATTTCATCCTGCGGATTCAGCAAGGCCGCTATACCTTCTTCAGCCAGCTAAACATGGCGCGCAGGTCTTGACCGACAGCCTCGATCGGGTGCTCGGCTTCTTGGCGGCGCATGGCGGTGAAGCCCGGCTTACCAGCCTGATTTTCTAGCACGAACTCGCGGGCGAACTGACCGCTCTGGATTTCGCGCAACACTTTGCGCATCTCGGCGCGGGTCTCGTCGGTGACGATGCGGGGGCCGCGTGTGTAGTCGCCGTATTCCGCTGTGGTCGAGATGCTGTCGCGCATTTTCGCCAAGCCGCCTTCGACGACGAGATCGACGATCAGCTTCACCTCATGCAGACATTCAAAATAAGCCAGCTCCGGTTGATAACCAGCAGCAACCAGGGTTTCAAACCCGGCTTTGATCAGCGCGCTCAGGCCGCCGCAAAGTACGGCTTGCTCGCCGAAGAGATCCGTTTCAGTCTCTTCGCGGAAGCTGGTTTCCAAAATCCCGGCGCGGGTGCCGCCGATGCCTTTGGCGTAGGACATGGCGCGATCGCGAGCCTCACCCGAAGCATCCTGTGACACAGCGAATAGGCAGGGCACGCCTTCCCCTTGTTCATAGGTGCGGCGCACGAGATGTCCCGGCCCTTTCGGCGCGACCATGATCACATCGACCTCGGGGGGCGGCATGATTTGACCGAAGTGAATGTTGAAGCCATGGGCAAAGGCGAGGACTTTGTTGGCGCTCAGATGCGGCAGAATTTCGGCGGTGTAGACCGACTTCTGCACTTCATCGGGCAGCAGGATCATGATCAAATCAGCCGTCTGCGCGGCTTCGGCCACGGTCAGCACCGACAACCCATCGGCCTCCGCCTTCGCCTGCGAGCGACTGCCCGGATACAAGCCGACCACGACCTTGACGCCGCTGTCGTGCAAGTTCAAGGCATGGGCATGACCTTGGGAACCGTAACCGATGATCGCCACCGTCTTGTTCATGAGCAAGTCGAGATTGGCGTCTTCGTCGTAATACATCCGAGCCATGTCGCACTCTCCTCCCTATGGAAATAACACGCGCTTGCAAACTCAGAATTATAGCAAGCTACGGCTGACTTGGAACCATAAAAATACCCGCTGCTGGACGTGACCAACAGCGGGAGCGATCGCAGATTGTGGCTGCGAGCAAAAACTTAGTTGTGAACGTGTTGCTCTGTCCTCTGGCGGCGCTGCTCAAGCGCGCGGAGTTGCTGGAGGAGTACCTCAACCTCGGCTTGGAGGTGCAGGTATTTCAATTGTTGATCGGCTTGATACGACTGGGCGAGCTTCGCGAGTCGCTCGCGATCGCCGGTCGAATTCAGCAATGTCTCGGTTTTCAAAGGCTGATTTTGAACAGAAACTAGATTTAATGCTGCCATTACTTGCTCAACTGCCAGAACTGGCTCAACTCACACCAATAAGGCATTGTACTCCGATCGTGTTTACAAGTCGTAACTTTATGTGGCGCTTTCGGGAGTGGACGACCTTGCTGAACCCGATTCGACTGGCTGGCTGATGTGCCAAACACCTGTAATGCCTAGCTTTTTAGCCGACCCCGCCGAGAGCTTACGCAACAGTTATTTTGTTCCCGAGCGGCAAAAAGATCGTCAGCACTTCACCACGACAGGCGTGCTGACGTACCGTTAGCTTGCCCCCCATGGCTTGAAAGAGATTCTTGGTGACATTGAGATTGAGACTAAGGCTGCCGGTTTCGGGTTGGAACATCAGTAATTGCCCCAGGGCCTGCGAGCTACTAAAGGCGGCTTCCTCCGAGCGCAATTGGAGTTTGAGTTGATGACCTGCGGTCGCCACCTGCACCTGGATCTGGCCGCCGAGCGGCAGGTTACGGGTCAGGCTTTCCATCAAGCCCATGAGCACCTTGTCGAGCATGATCGGATTGCTCACCACCGTTGGCAATTGATCCGGCATCAACACGTCTAGGGTGACGTTGCGACGTTGCGCTTGTTTTTGCCACTGAGGGACGCATTGCTGGATCAGTTGCTGGAGGGCGATCGGGGCGAGGGGCACATCTTCCGAAGCGGGCGATCGCGTTTCCAACTCCACCGCCCGGAAGATCAGTTCCATGCGGTTGATTTGCTCGGTGCATTCTTGGTCGATCGTCTCTAGGCGTTCGACCGCCTCCTTGGTCAGATTGCCACGCTTCTTCAACAGCAGGCGCGTCAACATCCGAATCGTCGTCAACGGCGTACGGATTTCGTGCGTCAAGGCCTGCAACAGTTCGAGTTCGCCACTGAGTTCGCCGTCGGTCTCGAGGGCCGCCGAAGCCTCGAGCAACCCTGAGCTGCCCTGACGTGGGCCTGACTCGGCACGCGGCACGCTCGCGGCGGGCAGGCAATTTAACAAATCATTGCCAAAGGCGGTGACGAGGCGGTAGTCAGGGATCACGGGCGGAAACTGGGCAACACAGACCTCCAGTGCCGGAAGCTGCTGCGGGCTGGCGAGTTGCACGCGCGATCGCAGCACCTGCCAAGCCTGCTGCACGACCTCAGGGGCGAACTCAAAGTAGAATTTGCTATTGCCGTGATCATCTTCGCCAATGGCGATCAGCAAGGAAAACGGCGCGGTCAGCACCAAGCAAAACTGTTCGCTCGCCAGCGGGTCGATGGGAAACAGCGGATACTCTGTGATCGCCATCGGCGTCGGTGAGGCGGTCGCCGCTGGCAACCGCAAGGAGCGCCACATCAATTGGGTGAGAGCCTGAGGCGCAAAGGTGCCGACATGCAAGCGCGCCAGTAGCTCTGGCTGGCTGAGGATCGGGGTCGGTGCCGACAGGATCAGTCCAGCCTGCTGGTCACCGGCTGGTAGGCTGCGTGCCAATAAGCGTTCTAGGGACGCGATCGCCCCGCACCAGTGCCGCTGTGCACGCGCCAAAGCCGATTCTGGCGAGCGATCTGCTGCCATTGCAGGCTGCCCATCGCCAGCCTGACGACTCAAAACCTGGTTGATTGTTTGTGCCAGCCAATCGGCATCTCTCATGCCTTCCCCCGTACCGCGATCGCGCCCGGCCGCTTATGCCCAGATCCCGGTCAACCGGCCATCTGCACGTCACCCCAAGCTCTAATGCAACCCTACGATGGTATCGGCTGGCGGCATGATTCGCGAGAGTAGAACCGAACCGTGGCAGCGCGATCGCCGCCCGCTGATGGGGATCGGGTTGACAGACAAAACTCTCACCCCAACCCCTTGTATTTTGAAACCAGGAACGGGAGAGGGGCTTTGAAGCTAAGAGTTGTACACTCTTCACCGTAATTCCAGGAGAGCTCCGCGATCATAGGCTTCTGTGGTCACCCAGATGACGATCTGCGCTTCCAGACCCGCCAGATAAGTCAAGATTTGCTCTAAGTGTGTATGGTCAGTCCCGGCGAGCTGGCTCAAACACCGCCCGAAACTCCGCAAAAGGCCCGGTGCTCCAACGTGCCCAGATCATCAACCCTCGAAAGCCAATCATTTCGCATCGTGCTCGCCTTCTCCCTGGGGGATAGTGATTCGAGGAGTTGAAAATCGGTTGCTCGAAAAAGCGAACACTCAGGGATGGAGTTTTGATTTTGCGCCTCGACCCGGGCGAGAGCCAACTAAGATGGAGAGGGTACGATTGTTCTTAAGTATATCGGTTCTCACGATCCCCAATCCGCGCAGCCCATTTCTCAAAAGGGTTTCGCTATAATTTTGCCGCTAAGCTGCGACCGATCATCCTGTTCATCATGCCCAAACTCCCCAAGCGCGTGTCCACTGCCCTGCTCAATGCCCTCGCCGCTGGGGTTGTACCGCGTGTCGGTTTGGAGCAGATTGCGGTCGGGCGCGAGGCCGAGTTGCAGGCTGTTAAACAGGATCTGGCCAATATTGCCGCTGGGGGAGCTGCCTTTCGCTTCGTGGTCGGGCGCTATGGCGCGGGCAAGAGCTTCATGCTGCAACTGATCCGCAACGCCGCGATGGAAGCCGGTTTCGTGGTCGCCGATGCCGATATTTCACCAGAACTTAGGCTGGCGGGCAGTCGGCAACAGGCGGTGGCAACTTATCGCGAGTTGCTGAAAAATCTGGCGACGCGCACCTGTCCGCGTGGGGGGGCGATCGCCCTGATCTTGGAAAAATGGCTCAGCAGCATCCTCAACCAAGTCGCGCAAACTACCGACGGCCGTCCCGGCGACTCCGAATTTGACCAACAGGTGGAAGCCAGCATTCGCACCGTGGTCAGTAATCTCGAAGGGCTGGTGCATGGCTTCGACTTTGCTAACGTGATCGTTGCCTACTGGCGCGGCTATCGTGAAGATGACACCGCCAAGAAGGATGCCGTCCTGCGCTGGCTGCGCGGCGAATTTGCCAGCAAGGTCGAGGCGCGGGCGGCGCTGGATGTACGCGCAGTCGTCGATGACGACACCTGGTACGACTATTTGAAGTTGCTGGCGAAATTTGCGGCCGACATCGGCTATCGCGGTCTGATTGTCATTCTTGACGAGGTGGTACATCTCTACAAGGTCTCGCACAGCCGCTCGCGCCAGAGCAACTACGACCGTTTGCTGGCGATGTTCAACGACACGATCCAGGGCAAGGCCGATTCGCTGGGCTTTTTTATCGGCGGTACGCCGCAGTTCGTGGAAGATGAGCGGCGCGGTCTCTATAGCGATCCGGCTTGGCGATCGCGACTGGAGCGTAGCCGCTTTTTGCAAAATGGCTTGCAGGACAATACGGCACCGACGATCGTGCTTGATCCGCTGAGTGCGGCGCAGATCACAGCGCTGTTGCAGCAGTTGGCGGCGATCCATCGTCAGCATTATGGCTATGCCGGGGGGGTGGGCGATCGCGAGATCCAGACCTTTCAACAAGCAGTCACCAGCCGTCTCGGCGCTGATTTACTCCTCACGCCGCGCGAGATTGTCCGCGATTTCATCAGCATTCTCAATGTCTTGCAGCAAAACCCGCCGCTCCAGTTCGCTGATCTGCTGAATCGCATCGGCCTGCAATATTCAACCGCTGCCGCGACGGCTACCCAGGCTGACGAGAGCGACGAGTTTGCCGAGTTTACGCTTTAAGCAACAATCACAAACGTCACTTTACTCGGGTAGCTGGGTGCGCGCCTGCACCTGGCGGCGATAGGCGACCCGTGCCGCGTGCAGTGCGGCCTCGCCCCAGCGTATGGCTAACCCGTCGAGCAGCTCGACAATCTGGCGACCAAAGACCGTTTGACCTTCGCGTTCGAGGGTGGTTTTGCCGGTGAGCAAGATTTCGATGACGCCGGGGCGATCGCCCAGCCCATCCCGCGCAAAAGCGATGAAGATACAGGCAAACAGGTAGCGCAGATAGTGAATATCGTCGCGACTGGCAAGCGCATTGCGGCGAGCACTTTCGGCAAGGGTGAGCACCTGGCGGTACTCTTTTTTCTGCAAGGCTTGCAGGGCACGTTGGAGGACGCGATCGCCTGCAATCGGCAGATCTCCCGTCTGCATCGTCTGGGCCAGCAGCGCCGAAAAGGGATCACCGGCCTCAGCCGCCGCCTGCTGGCTGAGCAAAGTGCGGCGCAGAGTCTCGATCTGGGCAACCAGATCAGCATCGTCACTCGCCGCCGCTGATGCTACTGCCGCTTGCAAGCTGGCTGTCAACTGCTCCGGCTCGCTAGTCAGCCAAGCCAGCTTGGCGCGATTGGCGTGCAGTTGCGCCTGCTGGCTGGCTCCAGCCTCGGCAGCCGACTCCAGCAAGGCATTGAGGTCACGTCCGAGGCGCGCCGTGATTTCCGCAAACCACACTTGCCAACGCTCAGGGTCACTGGGAGCAAACGCGGGAGCGCTTGGGGCAGCGAGTTGAGCGCGAATTTGGGCGGCTTGTTCTGGGTTGCCCGTCGCGGCAAAGTGCTGGGCGGCTTGTTCATAAATGGTGCGAGCGGCGTCGCTTTGGTCGGAGTGGCGTTCGAGGGCGATCGCCTGGGCATAGCGAGCTTGGGCGACGAGATCCCAGCGACCATCCTGTTCAGCCAACTCAGCGGCGCGGCCAAAAGCTTGCTCAGACTGCTGCCAATCCTGCTCGGTTAGCCAGTAGAGTGCTTTTTGTAACTGGGCTGTGGCTTCGCGGGGGCGATCGCCCGCTGCCTGCGCTGCCGTAATCTGAGCGTCTAAATCTGCAAGCAGCCAAGCGGCCGCTGCCGAATCCTGGTTCTGACTCATGACTGACCTCCTGCCTTGCTTTCCCTCAAAATACCGCTCCGGCGGCCGGTCAGCCAGGGCAAATTTTGGCGCGTCGCCAGCGGGGTGGGGATACTGAATAAGGAGCGACAATCCCGGGCTGGTTACGGTCACTCACGCTCCGGATCGTGAGGATTGCGGCGTGATCGCCATGGCCGCAATACGAACTGCACCACCTGCGGCTGAGTCAACAGGCCCTCACGGGGACTGAACAAAAACGCCAGCCCAAAAAATCCGGTCGCCACCAGCACGATCGCCGGCCCTGAGGGCAGATTGTAAAAATAGCTCAGATACAGCCCGCTGAGACTCGCCAGCACCCCGAGACCGACGCCCACCGCCATCATTTGGTGCAGGCGAGGCACGAGCAGATAGGCCGTAGCCGCCGGGGTGATCAGCAGCGAGAGCACGAGGATGACGCCCACGGCTTTGAGGCTGGCAACAATGGTCAGGCTCATCAAGACCATGAGGCTGAGATCCAGCCAGCGCACCGGCAGCCCGACCGCCTGCGCTCCGCCTTTATCAAAGGTGTAGAAGAGGAGTTCTTTGTACAGTACAGCGGTCAGAATGATCACCAGGATGGCGACGAGCAGCGTATCGCGCACATCGCTGGCGGTGACGCCGAGGATGTTGCCGAATAGGAAGTGATTGAGGTCGATTTTGTGATCTTTTGAATCACCGTGATCAGAGTGATGCCTAGGGCAAAGAAGGCCGAAAAGACAATCCCCATCGCCGTGTCTTCCTTGATCGGCGAGTAGAGGTGAATGAGGGTGATGCAGGTGGTCGCGACGACACAGGCCGCAAACGCACCGATGAAGATATTGCCGCCGAGCCAAAAGGCGATCGCCAGTCCCGGCAGCACTGAATGGCTGATCGCATCGCCGAGGAGCGCCAGTCGCTGCACGATCAGGTAGCTGCCGACGATTGCCCCAATCGCGCCGACGGCGATCGCCACGATCAGCGATCGCTGCATGAAGCTGTATTGCAGCGGTTCGAGCAGCAGATTCAGGCTGTCCATTACGCCGCCTGCATCGCCGCGCCTTGGAAGAAGCTGATATGACCACCGTAGGCGCGGTAGAGGTTTTCGGGGCGCATGACTTCGTGGCGGGGGCCGACAGCGATCAGCTCGCGATTGAGCAGGACGAGGTTGTCGAAGTTGGCGATCGCTTCGCCCAGATCGTGATGCACGACCAGCACAGTTTTGCCCGCTGCGGCCAGCGCTTGAAACACCTGGAATAGCGTCGCCTCGGTCTTGCGATCCACGCCCGTGAAGGGTTCATCAAAGCAGAAAATCTGGGCATCCTGTGCCAGCGAGCGAGCGAGGAAGACGCGCTGTTGTTGACCGCCAGAGAGTTGACCGATGGGGCGATCACAATAGTCCGCCATTTCGACGCGCGCCAGCGCCTGCCGAGCAATGTGGCGACTCGCGGCTGAGTAGCGACGCAGCCAGCCAGTGCGGCGAACCCGACCCATCATCACGACATCCCAGACAGTAGCGGGATAGGTCCAGTCGATCTGCGATCGCTGCGGGACGTAGGCAACTTCAGCGAGTTGCTCTTGCAGCGGGCGATCGCCATAACAGGCCGGTTCGCCAGCCACGGGGATCAGACCCAACAATGCTTTGAGCAACGTGCTTTTACCCGCACCATTGGGGCCGATGATGCCAGTGAGGTGACCCGGTGGCAAATCGAGATTGATTTGATGCAAAGCCTCGACGCTACGGTACTGGACACTGAGAGCGCGGGCGGTGAGCATGGCGGGTTGACTAGACATCAGGTCACACCCCGCACGGAAGTCGGGGCAACAAAATGGGTTCTCTCTGGTTTCCAGGATAGCCAAAAATGAAACAATTATGATAAAAATTGTGCGGGTAGGAGCGGGTTTAAAACCCGCTCCTACCCTACAAATGCCGACTTTGGCGAACTTGGCTCACAGTACTCGGCAAGACACCAATCAACAACGCAAAAGCATCGTCCGGGATGCGCTCGGTAATCTCCGCGCTGAACCACATCTCAAAGCGCTCGATGATTTCGCGGGCGCGCTCCTCGGGATCGGGCTGGCTCGTGATCTGCCGCGTCTGCAAAATCCACTGGCGGCGCGTTTTGTAGGCGTGCTGGCGCTGCTCTGAATCTTCGGGCACAGTCAACATCAGATTGCCGATCGGCAGGACATCTTCAACGTCATCAAAAATGCCGCCAACAATCGCCCCCGGACCGGCAAATTCGGCGTGACGGCGTTTGAAGAGAATCAAGCCATTGCGGCGACGACCGACAACAAGTATCCGGCCCTGACGCAGTTGCTCAAGGATGTTTTCGGGGTCGGGACTGATTTCGTTAGACATCAGGCAAGAACTCAGAGGAGGGAAATCCACGGCCTAGGCATCGGAAGTAGCCGCGATCACCAGACCCGGCTACTCTCAGCTTAACGAGACTGACCAGCGAATCGCGACTACCGCTCCCAAAACCGCATCAGATCAAAACATTGCCAAGGTTGCTAGACCCAGCCGGGGCCGCACGCCGCCACTAAAATAACGACTGCTGGTAGCGGCGTCAAGCCACCACCAGCAGTCATGAGCGCCTACCCGCTCGGGGCAAATGCCCACCTAACTTAAAGCCGCACTCACCGGGAGCGATCGCGGCAGCGCCGGCTGAGCAACCACGACTCGTTGGCGCTTGGGAGGGTGAGCAGCACGGCCATTCCCATTTGCCACAGGAGAATCTAGGAAAAGACTGCGGATCAGCGCGCGGCCAAACGCTGTGCCAAGCCGCTCGCCACCTTCTGGCCTAGTTCCTGAATTTCGGGCTTGACTAGGACTTGCGGCAGTACCGCCAGCACGCGCGTGGCATCGAACCCAGGCATTTCTGCTAGGATGCCCCAGATATTCTGCAAATGCTGCCAGCTATCAGTCGCTGGGGCAGAAGTTGGAGACACAGACGAGGGCGTTGTCGATTCGGGGGCTTGACCATTCGTGAGCAGACTAAGGCGATCACGCAGCGACGTGGAGAAGTCACTCCAGGTCTGCCGACTGTATTGATCAATGGCCTGAACCAGTTCCTCAGCGAGGCGATCGCGAATGAACTCGCCCCGCTCGGAGAACAAGAAATCCACAGCCTGATCTAGCGTGCGCTCGAAGTCAAAGTCATCAGAACTGCCCGCATTACGGAGCAAATTTTCCAAGCGATTCCAGCGGAAGCTGCCATCCCGGAACAACAGCTCGCGGAGCGAGGTGCGAAGCTGGGGCGAGGGATCAGTGAGCAGACGCTTGGCAACATAGGGATAGGCCTTACTCAAGACTTTGAACTCTGGATCGATGCCAATGGCGATCCCTTCCAGAGTGACCAACGAGCGGATGATCAGTGCATAGTAGGCCGGAACCCGAAACGGAAATTCGTACATGATCTCCGACATTTGGTCGGTGATACTCTTGAAGTTCAGTTCCGCGACGCTGGCACCGAGGGCATTGCCAAAGACATTAGCGAGGGCAGGAATAATTGGGCGCAGATCAGTGCCTTCATCCAAAAACTCCAACTGCACATAGTCATGTGCCAGGGACTCAAAATCGCGATTGACCAGATGAACGATCGCCTCGATCAAGCCGTAGCGCTGATAGGGCTTGATACGACTCATCATGCCAAAGTCCAGGTAGGCCAGCTTGCCATCCGGTGTCGCCAGCAAGTTGCCGGGGTGAGGATCGGCGTGGAAAAAGCCGTGTTCTAGTAACTGGCGCAAGGAGCAGGCGACGCCGATTTCGACAAGGTGAGTGGCACTTGAACCTTGCGCCTCAATTTTTTCCGGCTTGGTGAGCTTGGTGCCATTGATCCATTCCATCGTCAGCACCCGCCGCCCGGTATAGTCCCAATAGATGCGCGGCACGTAGATTTCGGGCAGGTAGCCGTAGAGTTCAGCAAATTCTTCCGCATTGCGTCCCTCGAGGGCATAGTCCATTTCCTCGAAGATACGGCCGGCAAATTCATCGACGATCGCCACAAGGTCGCTCCGCAGGCGCTTAACATTTCGCTGTGCCCAAGCAGCGAGACCACGAATCAGATAGACATCACGGGTGATCCGGCGCACCAAGTCGGGGCGTTGGACTTTGACGGCAACGGTCTCGCCAGTTTTTAGCTCACCCTTATAGACCTGACCCAGGGAGGCAGCCGCGACCGGGTCAGGGGTGAGCTTAGCGTAGATCTCGGCGGGTGGTTTCCCCAGTTCTTCTTCGATGAAGCGGTAAGCCATTTCGTTGGGAAATGGCGGCAGCTGATCCTGCAACTGCGATAGCTCGCTCATGTAGATGCTCGACACGAGATCGGGGCGGGTCGAGAGTGCCTGACCAATCTTGATGTAAGTCGGGCCGAGGTTGGTCAGGATCTCGCGGAGCTGAATGGCACGGGCCTGCTCGTTTCGCTGGAGGCGATCGCGAAGTTTGTCCCAGAGCAGATTCCAGCCAAAGGAGAGCAGCGGCAGCACGATGTCGCCGATACGCGCCAAAACTTGCAGAGGATGGCGGCGATAGTAAGCGTTAATCAGGTTGGGATCGTAGTGACCGATTTCGCTAGCGGAGAGAGTATCCGCGTCGAGGACACTACGAATCTGCTCCGGTTGCAATTCAATCGTGGTCTCGCTGGCAAGCGGAGCGGCTGGGGATGAATCGCGGCTTGCGACAGACACAGCAGAGTCAGGCATGGGTACCAAGATAAAGAAATTCTGAAATTGGCGGCTAGCCTTAGTAAAGTATTGTAACAATCGCCGCCGTTGTCCGACCGCAAGTCGGGCGATCGTCGTATCGCTCACCTCGACGCAGCCCTGCAAGCCCACCTAATTTCGATGCGGTCGGTCATGAATCAGCGGAGAGATTACGCTTGCTCCGTTGCTCTTCAGCAAATTCTTGAAAAGAACGGCAGCGACCAGCCGCAAAATCCTCCAACCCTTTTTGAATACCTTCAATAGATTCTTCTAGATCCTGTTCTTCCCATTGCAGGATACTGGCGAGTAATTCAGACGCAACGAGACTGACAACTTGACCGCGCTGAGCCGCCGTAGTCTGACGAAAAACGCTCCCCAACCTAAAGGCTGAGGAGCGTTGCGATTAATCTAACCAGTCAGTCGCTGGGAGCGCGCTAACCGTAGATAGCTGCCGTTGAGGCAATCAGGAAGGCGGCATAGGTCAGAATGTAGCCGACCGTGAAGTGCGCCAGACCCACCAAGCGAGCTTGGACGATCGAGAGTGCCACCGGCTTGTCCTTCCAGCGAACCAGGTTCGCCAGCGGGGTGCGCTCGTGCGCCCAGACGATGGTTTCGATCAGCTCTTGCCAGTAACCGCGCCAAGAGATCAGGAACATGAAGCCGGTCGCCCAGACCAGGTGTCCGAAGAGGAACATCCAAGCCCAAACCGAGAGGTTATTCACGCCATACGGGTTGTAACCGTTGATCAGCTGAGCAGAGTTTGCCCAGAGGTAGTCGCGGAACCAGCCCATCAGGTAGGTCGAGTTCTCGTTGAACTGCGCCACATTGCCCGACCAGACACCGAGGTGCTTCCAGTGCCAGTAGAAGGTCAGCCAGCCTAGCGTATTCAGCATCCAGAACATGGCGAGGTAGAAGGCATCCCACGCAGAGATGTCGCAAGTACCGCCACGGCCGGGGCCGTCGCAAGGGAAGGAATAGCCGAAGTCCTTCTTGTCCGGCATCAGCTTGGAGCCACGGGCGTCCAGAGCGCCTTTCACCAGGATCAGGGTCGTGGTGTGCAGGCCGAGGGCGATCGCATGGTGAACCAAGAAGTCGCCAGGGCCGATGGTCAAGAACAGCGAGTTCGCGCCGCTATTGATCGCATCCAGCCAACCCGGCAGCCAGACCGCACCATTGTTCGGCCAAGCCGTGGTGGCGATGCTGTCCGGATTTGAGAGCAGCAGATCCATGCCGTAGAGCACTTTACCGTGCGAGGCTTGGATGAACTGAGCAAACACCGGCTCGATCAGGATTTGCTTCTCCGGCGTACCGAAGGCAACCACGACGTCGTTGTGGACGTAGAGGCCCAGGGTGTGGAAGCCGAGGAAGAGCGAGACCCAGCTTAGGTGCGAGATGATCGCTTCCTTGTGCTGGAGGACGCGGTCGAGGACGTTGCCCTTATTTTGTTCGGGGTCGTAGTCACGCACCAAGAAGATGGCACCGTGAGCAAACGCACCCACCATCAGGAAGCCAGCAATGTACTGGTGGTGCGTGTACAGAGCCGCCTGCGTCGTATGGTCTTGTGCGATGAAGGCATACGGCGGCAGCGAGTACATATGCTGAGCCACCAGCGAGGTGATGACGCCCAGAGACGCTAGCGCCAGCGCGAGCTGGAAGTGTAGCGAGTTGTTCAGGGTGTCATACAGACCTTGGTGAGGCAGATTGAACTGACCTTCACTCTTACCGCCCAGCAGACCAGCCTTGGAGTTCAGCATCTCTTTGATGCTGTGACCAATGCCGAAGTTGGTGCGGTACATATGACCAGCAATGATGAACAGCACAGCGATCGCCAAGTGGTGATGCGCCATGTCGGTCAGCCAGAGGGATTCCGTCTGCGGGTGGAAGCCACCGAGGAAGGTCAAGATTGCCGTGCCCGCGCCTTCGGACGTGCCGAAAACATGGCTCGTGGTATCCGGGTTCTGTGCGTACACGCCCCAGTTACCGGTAAAGAACGGCATCAGACCCGCCGGGTGCGGCTTCACGGAGAGGAAGTTATCCCAACCCACGTGTTGACCGCGTGATTCCGGGATCGCGACGTGGATCAGGTGACCCGCCCAAGCCAACGAGCTAACGCCAAACAGCGCTGACAGGTGGTGATTCAGACGGTGCTCTGCTTTCTTAAACCAAGACAGGCTCGGACGGAACTTGGGTTGCAAGTGCAGCCAGCCCGCGAAGAGCATGACGGACGAGAGCAAGAGCAAGAAAATCGAGCCTTGATACAAGTCGTTATTGGTCGTCATGCCAATGGTGTAGAACCAGTGGTAGACGCCGGAATAGGCAATATTAACGGGGTTGGCAGCGCCAGCCTGCGTGAAGGCATCGACAGCCCCTTCACCGAATTGGGGATCCCAGATCGCATGGGCGATCGGGCGGACATTCAGCGGATCTTTGATCCACTGCTCAAAGTTACCTTGCCAGGCGACGTGGAACAGGGTGCCCGAAGTCCAGAGGAAGATGATCGCGATATGACCGAAGTGGGAGGCGAAGATCTTTTGGTAAAGATTCTCCTCCGTCATGCCGTCATGGCTTTCAAAATCGTGGGCTGTAGCAATCCCGTACCAAATCCGACGAGTTGTCGGGTCCTGGGCAAGATCCTGGCTGAACTTGGGAAATTTAGTCGCCATAAATCCTTTCAGGAAATCTCCTACTTAAACCACTGTGAGAGCGCCAATGGCGCGTCTCATCGTTGTTGTTGTTGCCCGCTACCTTGCGACTAAGGAGGCTTAGCCGCAGCCAGGAGCGGAAAGCGGCAGCAGGCTTGTAACCGAATGGCTACAACGCTAGCCGCTTTCGGGTCGTTACCCCACCGCCAGAATGCGCGCGAGGAAGAACGCCCAAGTCGTCACAATCCCTCCTAGGAGGTAGTGAGCTACACCAACAGCACGACCCTGAACAATGCTCAGAGCGCGCGGTTGAATCGCTGGCGCAACTTTCAACTTATTATGCGCCCAGACAATCGACTCGATCAACTCTTGCCAGTAGCCCCGTCCGCTGAACAGGAACATCAGGCTGAAGGCGAAGACAAAGTGACCGGCGAGGAACATGATGCCGTAAGCCGACAGTGCCGAGCCGTACGAGGTGATCACCTGCGAGGCTTGTGCCCACAGGAAGTCTCGTAGCCAACCATTGATGGTGATGGCGCTCTGTGCCCAGTTGCCAGCCGTGATGTGTGACACCGTGCCGTCGGGCGAGACCGTTCCCCAGACATCCGACTGCATTTTCCAACTGAAGTGGAAGATCACAATCGAGAGGGAGTTGTACATCCAGAACAAGCCGAGGAAGACGTGATCCCAGCCAGAAACCTGGCAGGTACCGCCGCGACCCGGACCGTCACAGGGGAAACGGAAGCCGAGTTCGGCTTTGTCCGGAATCAGGCGCGAGCTGCGAGCGTAGAGCACGCCCTTGAGCAGAATCAGCGCCGTGACGTGGATCGTGAAGGCGTGGATGTGGTGAACCATGAAGTCCGCCGTACCCAGCGCAATCGGCATCATCGCGACCTTGCCACCGACAGCAACGACGCTACCGCCGAAGGCATAGCTCGCCGGTTCTAGCGCATTGGGCGCGGTACCGCCTGGAGCCATGGTGTGCAGGTGTTGCACCCACTGGGCAAAGATCGGCTGGAGTTGGATCCCCGTGTCGGAGAACATATCCTGGGGCCGACCGAAGGCGCGCATCGTATCGTTGTGGACGTACAAGCCGAAGCTGTGGAAGCCCAAGAAGATGCACACCCAGTTCAGGTGAGAAATGATGGCATCGCGGTGGCGGATCACCCGGTCGAGAACGTTATTGACATTCTTAGCGGGGTCGTAGTCGCGCACCATGAAGATGGCACCGTGCGCGCCAGCACCAACGATGAGGAAACCACCGATCCACATGTGGTGCGTGAAGATGGAGAGTTGCGTGCCGTAGTCCGTTGCCAAATAGGGGTACGGCGGCATCGCGTACATATGCTGCGCGACGATAATCGTCAGCGAGCCGAGCATCGCCAGGTTAACGGCGAGTTGCGCGTGCCAGGAGGTGGTCAGGATCTCGTAGAGACCTTTGTGACCTTCACCGCCAATTAATAGCGGATCCTTGTGCGCTTCGAGGATCTCCTTCATGCTGTGGCCGATGCCCCAGTTGGTGCGGTACATGTGACCGGCAATGATGAAGAGGACGGCGATCGCCAAGTGATGGTGTGCCGTATCCGTCAGCCACAAGCCACCGGTCACAGGATTGAGACCGCCCTTGAAGGTCAAGAAGTCAGAGTAGACGCCCCAGTTCAAGGTGAAGAAGGGCTTCAGACCTTGCGCAAAGCTGGGGTACAGCTCGGACATCAACTGCGAATTCAAGATGAACTCGTGCGGCAGCGGAATATCTTCCGGTGCCACGCCCGCGTTCAGCAGCTTGTTAATCGGCAGCGAGACGTGGATCTGGTGACCCGCCCAACCCAGCGAGCCGCAACCAAGCAGCACCGACAGGTGGTGGTTCAGCATCGATTCCACATTCTGGAACCATTCCAGCTTCGGAGCACGCTTGTGGTAGTGGAACCAGCCCGCAAAGATGCAGAGCGCGGCCATCACCAGACCGCCAATCGCGGTGCAGTAAAGCTGGAACTCGTTGGTGAAGCCAGACGCGCGCCAGAGCTGGAAGAAGCCTGACGTGATCTGGATGCCATGGAAGCCACCACCAACATCAGCGTTGAGGATGTCCTGACCGACAATGGGCCAGACCACCTGGGCGCTGGGTTTGATATTGATCGGGTCTTGTAGCCAAGCCGTGTAGTTTGAGAAGCGGGCACCATGGAAGTACATACCGCTCAACCACACGAAGACGACTGCCAAGTGCCCGAAGTGGGCGCTGAAAATCTTGCGCGAGATGTCTTCGAGATCGCTGGTTTGACTATCGAAGTCGTGGGCGTCGGCGTGTAGGTTCCAAATCCAGGTTGTGGTTTTGGGGCCTTTCGCCAGCGTACGGTCGAAATGACCGGGCTTGCCCCACTTCTCAAATGAAGTAGGTACCGGGTCATTATCGACCGTTACTTTAACCTTTGCCTCTCGTTGTGGAGGACTAATTGTCATGAGGGTTCTCCTCCCTAGACAACTGTGAGCAATTTGGGATCTATCCCCCGGAGGGGATATGTGCTTAAAAACTGCGAGTCACTAGTTTGGAGCCGCTAGTAAGCTCGCTACATCCCTAAAAATTAAGCAATTCAGGATGTTCGTCTTAACACAGGTTTGTGGAACATCTTAACTGTAGATGATAAATCGTGCCTTTTCTGAGCAAAGGGGCGACTTAACAATATTTAAACTTGCTCCAGCTCTCATCTTCAGCGGGTTTCAGCCTTCGGCGGCGGCTGCAAAAGTCAAGGCCACTCCACGTTTCTTTACAATTCGCAATACAACCTTAATCTTAATAAAGCACCGCAATGGGGTATGTAAACTGGGCCGTCTGAGCGTTCCGGTTTCCGTTATAGTGCCATACGAGGGAAGACCGCTCTGAGCAAGATTCCTGGACACACTGGTAGGAGTCAGAAGGGGATTATGGCGATCGCGAATCAACACCCAACACTCATGAAAAACTGGCTGGTTGGACTATTGACGCTGCTCTTATGCCTCGGTTTGGGTGGCTGTGGAGGCGGCGATCGCATCCCCAACACCACGGGCACGACCCTCGACGCTCAAACCGGCACCGGCAACCTATCGGAAGCCGCGCCCCCTGCCGTGATTCGCCAACTGCAACCGGCGCTCGCCAACTATCAGCCGCAGGTGGCGATCGCCAGCCCCGCCAACGGCGCAACGCTCCAAGACACCCGCGTCGCGGTCGAACTGACGGTCAGCGACTTACCTATATATAAGGATGCAACCCTCGGCCTCGGCCCACATTTGCACCTCTACCTTGACGAGCAGCCGCCCCAAGACATCTACGACCTCGATCAGCCCATCGTTTTCGATGACCTCGAACCAGGCACGCACACCCTGCGCGTCTTCGCCGTCCGCCCCTGGCAAGAGAGCTTCAAAAATGCCGGTGCTTATGCCGAGAGCAGCTTCAACGTCTTCACTCCCACGCCCGGTCATACCCCCGCCGCCGATCAACCGGTCCTGACCTACAGCAGTCCTCGGGGTCGCTACGGCGCGGAACCGATTCTGCTCGACTTCTACTTGGCGAACGCGCCGCTGCACCTCGTGGCTCAGGAAGACCCCGACGACGCAGTGCGCGACTGGCGGGTGCGGGTCACCGTGAATAATCAGAGCTTCACGCTCAATGAGTGGCAGCCCGTCTATCTTCAGGGCTTCCAACCGGGAACCAACTGGCTCAAGCTCGAACTCATCGACGAAGATGGCTTGCCGCTGGGTAATTCGTTCAATGCCACGGCGCGATTGATCACCTATGACCCCGACTTTGAGGATGCGATCGCCCAGCTCACCCGGGGCGAACTCTCCGTCGAGGCAGCCCGTGGCATCGTCGAACCCGGCTATCAGCCGCCCGCTCCCGAACCTAGTAAGTCAGCAGTCTCCCCGACTGACTCGCAGGTCACTCCGCCGGAGCCCCCGGCTGAACCTGAAGCCCCAACCACACCAGAACTGACTGAGGATGAACCTGAGTCGCCGCCCTCTCTCCCTGAACCCGCTGATGAATCGGAATCTACCGCCACCTCCCCAGAAACATCGCTGGAGCCAGAAATCTCCACCCCCTCGACAACGCTACCGGTAATGGATGAGGGAGCGGCGGCGGATGAAGTGCCTGCGATGACCCCTGAGTCAGACGCGGCGGCGGAGACCGAACCGGAAACCGTGCCTGAAACGGGTGTCGATTCGATTGATGAGAGTGATGGCGATGCAGCGGCGGCTGTCCCAGCCACAGAACCGACGCTCCCGACTCAACCTGAAGCACTGTTTGCAGGCTAGGGGTCGTGCCCGGAATCAGCATTTTTTTGGTATGGAAAACCCTGTCGCCGTCGTAGCCTGAGATTACGAACCAGTTCTCGCCGCGATCGCGATAGTTAATCTCGCGCCTCTATCTCGCCAGTTCCGCCTGCTACAGGGCGTTCAGGTCAAGCTGGTTAAAGTTATGCGCTCCGAATACGGTCATCACAATGTCACCGCTCACTGCAACGAAGCGCCGACCATCACCATTGGCGGGTGGCGGTTGCGGTTCCAGGACGGTCGGTGGGTAGAGGACTGCATATCCAAAGCGCGGGTTGATATAAAGCTGGTAGCTCAGCTCGCGGGCGATCGCCTGGGTGAGCGCCACTGCGGTTGATGGCGGTGTCATCACCGCCCCACCGACCACTAGCGGCATCAGCCAGAACCAAATCGGCCGTATCTTCATGACCCACTCCACCGCTCCGGCCCTTTGCCGAAAGTACAGTTCGCGGCTCACCGAGCTAGCCACCGCACCCTTACCGACCAATTCTCCCGTTCAACCTGAGATGGGCGTCCCAGGTCAAATGGCAATTCTGGCGATGTCTGGGTAACGCGGCGAGTGAGTTAAAACGTCGCGCCGTTCCAGCCCCACATCGAACGTTCAGCATTGGCAAACTCGATATAGATCCGCTCAACCGGCACGCCTAAAGCCGCATTCACCTGCTGGCAGAAATCTTGGCTCATCGCCTTGGTTTGCGAGGCGCTCATGGTGCCGATGCTCTTCACCTCCATAAAGCAGGTGGGATCTGTCGTTCCGGCAAAGGTCATGGGGACATCTGGCTCAAACGCCGTCATCACGTAGGACTCTGGCTTCCCCAAGTGACTGGCAAGTTTGCCCGACAGGGACTTCAGCAAGCTCTCGACCTGGCTGCGGTCGGGACTCGCGGCTGATGACTGCACTTTGATAAATGGCATGATGGCATCCTCCTACAGGGTCAATATTCTCTCAATCGGTATCCAGCTAGTAATGTTGGGGGCGATCGCAACGCTCACATTGCCTCAGCCACCATACTTCCAGCCGGTGCTCTCCAGCAGCAGCGGCTCACCTTCGCGGTGAATGCCCGCCCCCACGACCTTACCGACAAAGACTGTGTGATCGCCTTCCTCAACAGCGCCGACCACTTCACATTCGACATATCCCAACGAATCCTCCAGCACCGGACAGCCCGTAACCGCGCCTAGCTTGAACTCAATGTCTGCCAGCTTATTGCCGACGCGATGCTGGGGTTTGAAGAACTTCGCTGCGACCTCTTTCTGACCCGCTTCTAGAACTGTGAGCGTAAAAACTCCACTTTTCTTGAGCATGGCATTGGAACCCGAATCGCCGCGCACGCAGTTCACCACCAGCGGCGGCTCAAAGGAGGCCTGCATCACCCAGCTAGCAGTGAAGGCGTTTAAGTCCTCACCATCCTTGACCCCGCAGACATAGAGACCGTGCGGGATCTTCAGGAGCATTTCCTTCTTGGCTTTCTTGGCTTGTTCGTCTAGCACCAGCTTTGTCTCGTCGGTAACAACTTTCCCGCCTAGTTTATCAAGCATCCCTGGGCGCGGGTCACTTCGCTGCCTCAGTGCGGATACTTCTGCTTCGCCCCAGTCAACAGGGGAACAAATTTGCAAGCTAGTACAGGACGGCGGCAATGAGAGACCTATTCAAAATCCCCAGGATTCCCGTATTGCAAGTACTTAGAATTCAGAACTCAGAACTCCGCGCAGCGGTACTAGCGGGTGACCCCCTGAACAACCGACCGGATACCGGAGCCACCGAAGGGTTCCGGGGTGCCGAGCCAGTTGAAGTCGCCGACACGGACGAGGAATGAAGCGACTGAGAGTACGGGATTGTAGCGAAGGATGACGCCGAAGGTGCGGCGACTATATTCCAACGTGTAGTCGGTGCTGATTTCTTGACCTGTATCCAGGTTGTAGGAGGTCTGAAAGCCGACGCGGAATGGCCCGTAGAGCTGCTGGGTGACGCCGAAGGAGACGACTTGCTGATCCACGAAGCGGTCGAAGAGGAAGGGGGAGCGATCGCCCACCAATGAATTGGAATAGCTGACATTAAACGCCGTGTAATCCAGATACGAGCGTGAAAAATGCCCAAACTGCCCCTGCAAGCCAATCGTGCCGCTGACCAGTTCCTGGCGATCGCCATTGCTGTAGCGCGCCGCCACCGTCGTCAGACCGGTCGTGAGATTCACAAACGGGCGCACCGGTCGCGGCGTGAAGCGCAGGCCCTCATCGGGAGTCGGCGGCAATGCCTCACCACTCCAGAGCGTGAAGCCGCGCGTGACGGAGGCCGCCCCCTGGTAGCGGGTCAGGGTGATGCGGTCGTCCTCGCGGTCGGGGAGCAGTAGGTCAGCGCGATCCGTATCGGCGGTGATACGTTGGACGCTGGCTTGGTAGGTGAGATTGACGCCACTCGTGCCGAGGGCAATGACCGGCGAGGTGAAGATGGCCCCGAAGCTGCTCTGCACGGTTTGGAAGCCGAGTGAGCCGTTGAAGAGGCGATCGCGAAAAGTGTATTGCAGGGTCAGGAAATGCGGACGATCCAGGCGACCGAGCGCTCGCTGCAAGCGGAGGTCATTGCGTAAGGTTTCCCGATAGCGAGTGACATCCAGGCTAGTCAGCGAGGTGGCAGCGGTCAGGGTCGTGCGCTCGTCGAAGAAGACATCGAAGTTGCTACGGACGCCGAGGGAATCGAGATCCAAGAAGCCTTCTTCAAAAATCGCCCGCTGGACAAAGTACTGCGGCGTTAGTCGCCAGCGGATGCGCGGCGTATTGACGATGGTGAAACCCCGCTCGATGAACAGACCGCCGCGATCATCGTCATCGAAGCCAATATTGAACAAGCCCGGTTCTTGCTCGCGGCGATCGATCAGGATGCGATCTTGAAAAATCGGCACTGAAAATACCTGATCAAACACCAGCCGCGAGTTGGTGGTGATGATTTCATCCTGGAACTCATTGAGCCGTGTCAGCTCAGCGGTGTCGGCGCGCACCTCCAGTTCCGGCGGCGAGAAGGGATCGTTGGTGAAGCGGATATTGGTCGCTTGCCAGCCCTCGGAGTCGAATTCGACATAATCCGCCTCAAAGCGAACCCGGTAGACATCGCCGCGCGTGCCCGTTTGCACCGTCGGACTACCTAGGGTGCCGTCGGGGTTGGATTGAACTGACAGCCCGCCGAGGATGAGTTGGAAGCCTTCTTCCGGGGTCGGGACGACCGGCTGATCGGCGAGGACGCGATCGCTCAGCGGTCGCGTGGGTAAAATCGTATCTGCTGCTGGGTCATTCGCCAGCACCGGCGCAAAATCGAGGTCAGTGCGGCGTTGGTTGACCTCGCCGCGCGCATTGAAGACGATGCCCTGGTCTTGAACAATCTGATACTCGAAGCGATCGCCCCGCAAAACCTGCTCACCCCGCCGCAGTGCGACATCCCCTTCAGCGACCAAATAGCGATTGGGCAGATTCACCCGCACACGGTCGGCAGTGAGAATCCCTTTCGCTAGGCGCACGACTACCTCCCCCTGCGCCGTCACAATCCGCTGACGCTCGTTGAACTGCTGGCGATCGGCGCTAATTTCAATCGCATCGGCTGGCTCAACCGTGGCATCCGGCAAAGGAGCCGGCTCGGGCACACGCGGCGGGTCTTCGATCAGGCGCTCCAGCTCAGTGCGCCCATCTTCGGTATCTGCTTCTGTCGCTGCTGCGCCCGCTTCCTCAGCCTCATCCACCGTGTCAGCCGCTTCCTCAGCCGGCGAGCGAAACTCAAACTCGCGCAACTCACCGTCGCGGCTTTGGGCACGCAGACGCGCGGGCGGAGTCGGCTGCAATGAACCAGCGGCTTCACCCCAGTCCAGTTGCGCCTGATCGAGAGTAGCCAGCGGCGCAGTTGCGGGGGCTGGCAGCTCAATGGTCAGCGGCGCAAAGTTATAGCTTGGCTCGATGGCAAAGTCGGGCAGCACCCCAAAGACATCGGGTGGTGGGGTATAGCCGATGGAAATTGGTCGGCCCAGCTCCGAGGCCGTACCCGGCGCACCACTCGCCGGTGGCAGGACATTGGGATCGGTTGCGGCCGCAGCCAACTCGGCAGGCTGGGCGATCGCCGCTTCAGGCGCTGGGGGGGGAAGATCAACGTGCATGGGGAAGGAAAAAATCTCAGAGACCGCACCCTCTGATGACGTTTTTTCGGGCGTCGCGGCCCCACTCAGGGTGAAAAGCGTCTGTACTGCTGCTAAATCGCGTTCGAGGTGATCGAACCATGGTGATGGGCTGGGCTTCACCTGGAGAGCACGTAACGCTTTCGGTTCACCTGTTGGGGGGTGGGCATGGAGAGACGGTGTTTCTGGAGACTGGCTCGCGTCGGACACCATCGTCGGAGTGCCAGGGGTTACAGTGGATGGTGCTTCTGAGTCGGGCTGCCCGCTGAGTACAGTCGAGGGCGGCGGTGCGTTTCTAGGGGAGGCGATCGCCCGTTCCGTCGTGATCGGCAGTGATGGTGGAGCCGCCACAGCCGCCGTGAGCGCGTCAGCCGCAGGCGCAAAGATTGAAGGGACAGCAGCGGCGGGCGCAACCTGAATCACAGGGGCAGACTCAGGCGGTGGAGCGGGTTGGGACATAGGAGGTTGACGTGGCTCAGGTCAGTATCGCACAAGCCCCGCAAACCGACACGCAAAAAGGGGCAAGTCAAAGCTTGCCCCTCACGGAAAAATCGGCAGCGCAGCAGCGACTTCGCCACGCCAGCTACCGGAAATGGCTTAGGATTCGAGGTCGCGACGATTCGGCGTCCGCGCCGGGTCGTTGGACAAGAAGCCGAAAACAAACAAGCCCACGAAGCAGGCTACAACCACATAAACCACGATTTTGAGGGTCAGCATCAGTCTCTCCTAGAAAAAGTCGCGCAGATATTCAGGCGATCGCGCCGCCTACCCAGCGGGCGGGCACGCAAGATTGCTTTAATCTTCTTATCATACCGAAATGCGGTTCTGAGCTAAGGCCAATGACGGTTTACCAAAACGCCCAGAACTGCCGCTGTTGCCACAGCATCAGCCCACCGCTGAGGGCGATGAAGACGATCACCAACTGCCGAAAGCGGTGCTCACTGACGTACTGGAGCGCCTGCTGACCCAGCCAGTTGCCCGGTAGCGCGGCACAACCAATTGCCACGCCATAGCCGAGGTAGGGCAGCGGCAAGACGCCAAAAGCCGCATAAGCCGCGAGTTTGACCGCGTGTACGACCAAGACGTGCAGCGATTTCGTCGCCAGTAATTCATCTTTCACCAAGCCGTAGCCCAAGTAGAACGGTTGCAACATCGGCCCGGTGCTCCCAATCAGACCAGAGGCAAAGGCATAGAAGCCGCCCAGGGGTAAAAAATACCAAGCCCGTGGTTGCAAAAAGGGCACACTCTGGCCCAGCAGGTAGCCCAGGGCTGAACTGATTAGAAACAGGGCAAGCAAGAGGCTGAGCCATTCGATCTGAGTGCGGCTGAAGACAAAAGCGCCCAGCACTGCTCCAGAGATAGCACCGGGAAGATACCAGGCGGTCAGTGACCAGTTAACACTCGGCCAGTAGAGCCAGACGCGCTGACCGTTGCCAAAAATCATGCCCGTCGTAATCGTGGGTGGGATGGCTGCTGTGCCCAACAAAAAACTGATCGCCGGAATCAAGATTAGAGCGCTGCCACCGCCAGCCAGACTGCTCAAAAACCAAGCGCAGCCGCTGGTGAGCGTGAGCCAGAGAGTAATCATCAAATTTGGGGGTAAGAATGGGTTGCAGTCAGTGAACTGTGGTTGCGGCGATCGCCGCGAGCCGCTCAGTCCGGTCGTAACGTTACAGATCTTAAACAAACTCGTCGCCCGCCGCACAACGGCTAACGGCCGGTGTTCTAAGCTGTTAGACAGCACATTCCATCGCAACAGGAGGGCTAGCCGTGGCTCAGTCCGAATCGCCCGCATCACTTGCCAAAACACCGCTCTACGACCTGATCAAGGCGCAGAACGCTCGCATGACCGACTTCGCAGGCTGGGAAATGCCAGTGCAATTCACAGGCCTCAATCAAGAGCACACTCAGGTGCGCCAACAGGCCGGGATCTTCGACATTTCCCACATGGGCAAGTTCGCCCTGCGGGGTCGTGACTTGCTCGCCCATTTGCAAATGCTGGTTCCCTCCGACTTATCCCGCTTGCAGCCCGGTCGCGCCCAGTACACCGTGTTGCTCAATTCACACGCGGGCATCATTGACGATTTGATCATTTACTACCAAGGCGAGGACGAGAGCGGCGAGCAGCACGGCATGGCGATCGCCAACGCGGCCACCCGTGCTCGTGATAAAGCTTGGCTCCTCGCTCACTTCGAGTCCGAGCCGGTTGTCTTGACCGATCTCTCCAAAGAGCGGGTACTACTCGCCGTGCAAGGGCCGACCGCCCAGGCAAAACTGCAACCGTTGGTGAGTGCGGATCTCGACACGGTGCCGAACTTTGGGCATCTGACCGCGAATGTGTTGGGTCAGCCGGCATTTCTCGCTCGCACCGGCTACACAGGCGAAGATGGCTTTGAAATCATGCTCGCTCCAGCAGCCGGTCAAGCATTATGGTCAGTCCTCTGCGAGGCCGGTGTCGCCCCCTGCGGCCTGGGTGCCAGGGACACGCTGCGCCTAGAGGCGGCGATGGCACTCTACGGTCAGGATCTCGATGACCGGACGACGCCACTCGAGGCCGGTCTGCGCTGGCTGGTACATATGGAGACCAAAGGGGAATTTCTCGGTCGCCCCGTCCTCGAGCGCCAGCGGCAAGCAGGGGTCGAGCGCCGGTTGGTGGGGCTAGAAATGCAAGGTCGTCATATCGCCCGCCACGGCTATCCGGTCTTAGCAGACGGGCAATCGGTCGGGGTGGTCACGAGTGGCACCCTGTCGCCGACGCTCGGCAAGGCGATCGCCCTCGCCTATGTGCCGACCCCGTTGGCAAAAGTCGGGACGGAGTTGATGGTCGAGATTCGCGATCGCCCCTACCCTGCACGAGTGGTTAAGAAGCCGTTCTACCACTCACCTCACCGCCGTTAGGAGCGCTACGCAGATTTCTGAGTTTTGATTTCTGAGTTTTGAGTATCTGCAATACGGGAATCTTGTGGATTTTGAATCGGCATCTCATTTCCAAAGCTGAATGGTCAGAAATGAAATGATTGGCGGCGATTTTTGATGAGCTAAAACAGTTTGTCTCGATCAATCTGCGATGAAATGTGTTGTCTGTTGCCACAGTTCACTGAGGGGGCTAAAATGATTGCAGGTTCTTCTCCTAATGCCGTAGTTGGGAGTGATCGCATTCCTGCAAGTCAGGGTTAATGAGCGGGTTCAGACCAGTTTTTAGCGTTTCTTCACATAAGGTCTGGTTTCTGGAGAGCGATCGCTCACAAAAACATCACGAACCGAGTCAAGCAACGTACAACTCTTAAAGCTTACGAGTCAACTGATTCCAGCCCAGATTTGTACGCTAGGATCGGCAGTAAATCACCTGTGTTGAATTGGGTGCAGTCAACCACGATTCGCCCAATCACCAGTGAATCCCAGTAAGGAACAGTATCTATGATTGCTACCGCTCCCAATCCCAGCCTCGATGGTTTTGAACCGTTACGAGCCGGTAAGCCCAACATCTGCGGCCACGAAGCTGAGATTCGTGCTCTCGTCCAACACGACGACCCCGTTTTTTTGCCCCAGACCAATCTCAACTTTGATCAAATAACCGCCGGGTTTGCGTGCGCGCTCCATATGCACCAGCCCACCATTCCCGCCGGAGCCAACGGCGAGCCGATCTCGAACCTCCAGCATATGTTCGAGCACCCCGACACGGGCGACAACCACAATGCGGGTACCTTTGCCTGGTGCTATAGCCGTATGGGCGACTGGATTCCAGAATTGGTTGCGAATGGCTGCAACCCCCGCATCATGCTCGACTACTCCGGCAACCTGTTCTGGGGCTTCCAGCAGATGCAGCGCCAGGACATCCTCGGCAAACTCCAGCGCCTCTGTGAGCCGCAATATCAGCCCTACGTCGAGTGGCTAGGAACCCTGTGGAGCCACGCGGTCGTCCCCTCGACGCCGATCCCGGACATCAAGCTGCATATCCAGTCCTGGCAGCACCATTTTGCCGCGACCTTCGGCGCTGACGCCCTCCGCCGCGTCAAGGGCTTCTCGCCGCCGGAAATGCACCTACCCAACAACCCCGACACGCTCTATGAATACATCAAAGCCCTGAAGGAATGCGGCTACCGTTGGCTCTTGGTGCAAGAAGATTCTGTCGAGCGGCTAGATGGCTCGCGGTTGCATCACGAGGACAAATATCTACCCAATCGTCTGATCGCGCGCAACTCGCGCGGCGAAACCATCGACATTCTGGCGCTGATCAAAACTCAAGGCTCGGACACGAAGCTGGTGGCGCAAATGCAGCCCTATCATGAAGCGAAAGGGCGCGGCAAGCAGACCCTGGGCGATCGCCAAGTCCCCACCTGTGTCAGCCAGATCGCCGATGGCGAAAATGGTGGCGTGATGATGAACGAATACGCCCGCGACTTCCAGCCGCTCTGGTACGAGATCCAGGAAAACGGTCGCAGCACCGCCGGGGTCGTTGGGGTCAATGGCACCGAGTATCTCGAATTACTCGCAGCGGCGGGGGTGCGCCCAGAGGATTACCCGACCTGCCAAGCGATGCAACAGCATAAGATTTGGCAACGGGTTGATCCTGATGCGGCCACGCCAGAAGCTGTCGCCCAGGCGATCCAAGAACTCAATGACAGCGACCATCAATTCTCGATGGACGGCGCGTCCTGGACGAACGACCTGAGCTGGGTGCGCGGCTATGAAAATGTCTTAGCACCGATGAACCAGCTCAGCGCCAAGTTCCATGCCAAATTTGATCCGCTGGTGGCGCAAGATCCCGCCACGACGCAGCGGGAAGACTATCAAGAAGCGCTGCTATACAACCTGCTTGTCCAGACCAGTTGTTTCCGGTACTGGGGTCAGGGCGCTTGGACAGACTATGCCCGTGAGCTGTACCGGCGCGGTGAAGCTGCTTTAGCACGGAGCTAGATCGTGGCATTTGTAGAGTGCTCCAGGAAGCAAATTATACGCCTGAGAAAGCGTCGGGATGATTGACTTTCTGGAGCACTCTTAATTGAGTTGCCCAGTTGTTGCTCAGCCAATTTTCAGGTTGCCGGGTTTTAATAACTTCAGAGCCAAGAAAGCTCAGTCGCTGGGATTCGGAAGGTGTCGCCAATGGCATACCCCTTCGAGCCACCAGTGCCTTGTTTTTCCCAAAAATGGAACGAGCGTTCAAAAAAGGAGAATCGAGTCATGATCAATCTCACCCAAGAACTCGCTGACCTGCACCGTCAGATCGAAGCCAAGCTGCCAGAGGAGATAAAAACCACCATGCAGGCGGCAGCTCGCGACCTGATTGAATCTGGCATTGCGACTCAGAGCGTCAATGTTGGCGATCGCGCCCCCCATTTCGCCCTCCCCAATGCCACCGGTACGACTGTTGATTTACAGGCACTGCTGGCTCAGGGCCCCGTCGTCATCGCCTTCTATCGCGGTCAGTGGTGCCCCTACTGCAACCTGCAACTGCGCGCCCTGCAACAAGCGCTGCCAGAAATCCAGCAACTGGGAGCCACCTTGGTCGCCATCTCGCCCCAGACGCCGGACAATTCACTCTCGACCGTCGAGAAGCACACCCTCGAGTTTGAAGTCCTCAGCGATGTTGGCAATCGCGTTGCACGAGATTTTGGTCTCGTCTTCCAGCTTCCGACTGAGCTGTGCGCCGTCTACGACAGCCTCGGCCTGGATCTGCCCGCGCACAATGGCGACGACAGCTTCGAGCTGCCACTGGCGGCCACCTACATCCTCGCGCCCGATGGCGTCGTGACTCGCGCTCACGTCCAGCCGGATTATAAGCAGCGCCTCGCGCCGGAAGAAATCATCGCGGCGCTTCAGGAGCTGACGGTGGCGGCTTAGCGGGGTCGAGATTATCGCGGGGGGCGATCGCGCTCCCTCCGCGATGACACCCAGAACTGAAGCGACTCGCGCTCGACCCAAATCACAGCAAAAGTAAACCTCAAAAGTAAAGGGGAATTCCTCACAATGAACACCAACTCCAACTCCAATCCCCAACCGATTACGCTGACGGCAGAGAACTTCGCGCCAATAGTTTTGCAAAGCGATCGCCTCGTGCTCGTCGATTTCTGGGCATCCTGGTGTGGCCCCTGTCGCGTCATGAACCCGATCGTCACTGACCTCGCCACCGAAGCCGCCGACTGGCTGACCGTTGCCAAGCTCGATGTTGATGAATGGGGCGACCTCGCTAGCACCCACCATGTGCAAGCGATCCCGACGCTGATCGCGTTTCAAAATGGCGTGGAAGTGCAACGCTGGACGGGCGTAGTGCGTCTAGAGCCACTGCGGACTGCCCTCACCGCGTTGCGTGACACAGTAAAGGCAGCCTAGCCGTCAACGGCCAATAATTGTGCAGAGATCGCGACAATCCCGGTTCTGGGGGTCATAACCCAGTCGGCGTCGGGGAGGGTTTCAAACCCTCCCGATATGGCGGCGTCGGGGGTTCACGATACGGATTTGGGATCAGCCGCCAGCCAGCGACAAGCGATCGCCAGAACCGCTAAGATGATGGCTGGTTAAAGGTAAGGCACGCCACGCTGATATGTTGATTTCGCTGAACTGGCTGCGCGAACTCGTCGCGGTGACCCTCCCCCCGGAAGCGCTGGCGAACCGGCTGACGATGGCGGGTTTTGAAGTCGAAGAAATCCGCGATCGCCGCCAGCTCGCCGATGGCGTCGTCGTCGGTCGCGTCCTGCAACGCCAGGCCCACCCCAACGCCGACAAGCTCAGCGTCTGCACCGTCGATCTCGGTCGTGAGGAACCGGCAACCATCGTCTGTGGCGCGAGCAATGTCCGCACCGATATTTTGGTGCCGGTCGCGCCGCCGGGAACCTATTTACCGACCATTGACCTGAAGCTGAAACCGGCGAAGCTGCGCGGCGTTAAATCCGAGGGCATGATCTGCTCCCTGGCGGAACTGGGCCTGGAAACCAAGTCCGAGGGCATCCACATCTTCGACGATGCTAGCCTGGAGCCAGGAACCGATGTGCGACCGCTGCTCGGCCTCGACGACATCGTACTCGACCTCACCTCGACCGCGAACCGCGCCGATGCCCTGAGCATGGTCGGCATCGCCCGCGAGACGGCGGCGCTCACAGGCGCAATGCTCAACTTGCCCGCGATTCAACCCCAGCCCCTCGCCAGCCAACCGGCGCTCACGGTCAACGTCAGTGATGCCACCGCCTGCCCGACCTACATCGGTACGGTGCTGGAAAATGTGAAAATTGCGCCGTCTCCGGCTTGGTTGCAGCAGCGGCTGCAAGCGGCGGGGGTACGACCGATCAACAACGTCGTGGACATCACCAACTACGTGCTGCTGGAGTGGGGGCAACCGCTGCACGCCTTCGATCGCGATCGCCTGCAAGCGGTCACCGGCCGCGAGAATCTGGCGATCGGCGTGCGGTTGGCAAAAGCAGGGGAAACGCTGCAAACCCTGGACGACCGCGATCGCGCCCTGACCGAACAAAATTTACTGATCACCGCCAACGACCAGCCGGTAGCGCTGGCGGGCGTCATGGGCGGCGCGAGCACCGAGGTCAACGCCGCGACCGTCAATGTCATGCTCGAAGCGGCCCTCTTCGACCCGGTGGCGATTCGCCGCTCGGCCCGCGCCCAGGGCTTGCGGACGGAGGCCTCGGCCCGCTACGAGCGCGGCGTCAATCAGGCCGAGCTGGCGCTGGCGAATGACCGGGCGATCGCGCTGATGGTGGAATTAGCGGGGGCGCAACCGACGATGCAGGCGATCGCCGATGCCCGCCCACCGGCTGACCGCTGGACACGCCGCCTAGAGCTGCGACTGGCACGGGTGCAACAAATCCTGGGGCCGGTGAAAACAGAGGCGGGGCCAGGTCAACTCACCGCCGCCGATGTCGAACGCACCTTGACGGCGCTGAACTGTCAGCTCACACCGGTTGCCGGTTCAGAAACGGTCTGGACAGTCGAAATTCCCTCCTACCGTTATCGCGACCTCGAACGCGAGATTGACCTGATTGAAGAAGTGGCGCGGCTCTACGGCTATGACCGCTTCTACGAAACATTACCCAGCAAGACGGCTCCCGGCGCACTGTCGCCCCAGGTTCAGGTTCGCAATCGTGTCCGAGCCGCGCTGCGGGCCGTGGGTCTGACGGAACTCATTCACTACTCGCTGGTGAAGCCGGAGCTTGCAGACATCCGCCTGGAAAATCCGCTGCTGAGCGAGTATGCGGCGCTACGTCGTGACCTGCTCGACGGCGTGCTGGATGCTCTGGCGTACAATCTCTCGCAAGGCAATGGCGTCCTCAATGGTTTTGAGATTGGCAAAGTTTTCTACACCCCGGCTGACGGGGCGTTTCAGGAGCGGGAAGTGATTGCGGCGGTGTTTGGGGGCGATCGCCAGCCCCAGGGTCGCTGGAGCACGGGCGGCAAGCCGGTGCCAATGGATTGGTACGAGGCGAAAGGCCTGCTCGAAAGTGCCTTCGCGCGGCTGGGTCTCGAGGTAGACTACCAGCCCGACCCCAGCGAGCCACGGCTACACCCCGGCCGCACCGCCGCGCTCTGGCTTAATGGGGAACAATTGGGCCGCTTTGGGCAACTGCATCCGCAGTTGCGGCGCGATCGCGATTTTCCCGACGCCGTGTATGCTCTCCAGCTCGAAGCCGGTCTCCTCTACGACCAGATCGCGGCATTGGGCACCGTCCACTTCGCCGCCTATTCCCCCTACCCGGCGGTGGAGCGCGACCTAGCGTTCTTCGCGCCGATTGATCTCGCTGTTTCCGAGCTGACGCGCGCGATGCAGACAGCGGGAAAACCGCTTCTCGCCGCGATCGAGCTGTTCGACCGCTACCAGGGCGAAAATGTCCCAGCCGGTCAGCGTAGTCTCGCCTTTAGCCTCAGCTACCGCGCCGTTGACCGCACGCTGGCGGAGGCAGATGTCGAGCCAGTTCACCAAAAGGTGCGCGACAAGCTCGTCCAACAGTTCCCAGTCACGCTTCGCAGCTAAGGATTTTGATTTTATGACGCAGTTTGGAGGCGCTAACGGTGTGAGATCGGGAGGCGCAGATTGCTGAGGAGGTGGCGCTACTGTTTAGAGCGCGGCGAGAGAACGAGGCTTAGAACCTGATGCAGATTTAGTTGACACCTGCACAGGAGCAACTTGTCCAGCAGCAGTTGGCGAGCGGTCAGTTCGCAGATGCGACTGAGGTGGTGACGATGGCACTGCGGTTGTTGGCGGTGGTGCCGCTGGAGGCGTTAGCCTGGCTAGAGGCGACGCGGCAGAATCTGGACATCGCAGCAGCGGAATTGGCGCGGGGTGAGGGGATTGTTAGACATCGCTGCCAATCCAAAAAATAGAGGACACATTTTAATTTTGTAAGGTTTTCATAAGATTCCAGGAGATTTAGGTATCGTAAGAGTAGAACGTATGGCTGTGGGCGACAGGTTGAAGAATGAAGGGAGAGGTGTTAAAGCGTTTATTCCGTGCTGTTGCCAGTGATGACTCACAGGCGATACAAAGCATGTTGTCCATCGTGGTAGAGGAAGAACGCAAGCTAGGGCATACCATCCTTGCTAATCAACTCGAAAGCATTCTGCGGAAAAGCACCCATCTTGCCAAATCCGAAAATTCATCATCAGACTCTGTACGAGAAAGCCCTTCAACTTCTTTAGAGAGAGCCGCGTCTAAAGCATCCGACACACATACTCTCACCCTCTTATCGAGTAAACATAGATTCAATCATCCGTTTATTGTTACGATTCCTCGTGACAATTTGCGGCATCATATGATCCTTGCCGATGCCGTAGAAACACGATTTCGCCGTATTGAACGGGAATACGCTGCTCGTGATCGACTTGCCCATCATGGGTTGCGCTATCGCCAAAAGATTTTGCTTTACGGTTCTCCAGGATGCGGCAAAACGATGGGAGCCGAGCGTATTGCTTGGAATACAGGTTTAACTTTGGTCAAAGTTCGCTTCGATGCAATGGTATCTTCCTATTTAGGAGAAACTGCTACTAACCTACGCGAAGTATTTGAGACTGCTACTGCATTTCCATGTTTGCTCTTTATTGATGAATGTGATGCATTGGCAAAATCTCGCGAAGATAGCCAGGAAGTTGGTGAAATTAAACGGGTAGTTAATACATTCCTTCAGCTACTTGACGAGTATGAGGTCTCAAATGGGTTGCTAGTTGCTGCAACTAATCTAACTAAATTTCTAGACGAAGCTGTATGGCGAAGATTTGATGATGCTATTGAAGTACCAAAACCGACAGAGCGAGAAATTGAGGTTATCCTGAAGCAGACACTCTCTTCGGTTGAAGTTGGCTCAATCGATTGGAACTCGATTATTCAGAAGATGATCAATTTCTCGGCTGCACAGGTTGTCAGGGTTGCTCAAGACGCTGCGAAACGAGCCATTCTGGATCGAGAAGAGTTAGTCATCCAAGAGCATCTAGAAGAATCAATTCAAGACGTTTTAGCTTCTCATGTCTGAGCGATCGGAACAATTCAAGCACATTCCACTAAGACTCACAAAAGCAGATTTTGCGCGTCCTGGAAGACCACCTCGGCGATCTGATCGCTCTAATGCCAATCGAGGAGATGCAGGCGGCCATGGCGGGAAGCTCAAGTCTTCTGTATCCTCTATTATTTCTGATTGGAAAGATACCCTTGAAAAACGTCGGCAAGAAGGAATGCCGGATATTCCAAATGTCCCTTCATTTTTACTTCAAGTAGACCCAAAATCATTTGACGCAGATGAATTAAGAAAGTTTGGTATTGAAGTCATTCTTGAACTGGAAGATGGCTATATTCTTGGCGCTTCAGCGGATGCAGAGTTAACCCAGCTTCAGCAGAAAATCGAAAATTTTATTACGGCTCAAGGTAACCTTCAAGTTGCTGAAATCTGGAACATATTGGAAGGTAGGTTTGCGCGTCTAGAATACATACTGTCGCCAGATTTGCTTGCTCGATGGGATCAGATTCTGGATGATCACATTTACATAGTCGATGTCAGCATTGCCTGTGTAGGTCTAAATTCTAAATTTTCAGAATATCCACGCCAACAAGAGAATGAAGACCCTGAGAGATACGCTCGTAAGGTTGCTAGATGGACTGATAGGCGTGACCAAACTTTGCAGGAATGGGAAAAGCTACAACTCGATAGAGAAAATGATTTTGAAGACTTTGTAAGAAAGCTTGATGGAACATTCCTTCTGCTTGGTGACCATGATGATCGTTCGCATCTTGCACTTTTGCCCGATAGTTTCTCTAGTCGCATTGAGATTTCTGGCAAGGGCTTGAAAGATTTAGTTGTCAATTATCCCTATGTTTTTGAGGTTAGCGAACCAGATCAAATTGCTGAACCATTAGCCGATCGTACTATAGCAACAAGTGATCAACCTCCATTTACACTTGAGCCGCCGCCGCCATTAGCTCCAAAGGTCTGCATCATTGACAGTGGCATCCAAGAAAGCCATCGTTTCTTACGAGTTGCTGTAGATAGCAATAACTCGCGATCATGGGTTCCTAATGAGACTGATCAAAAAGTAGATCGTGTATCAGGTGGTGGGCATGGTACACGAGTCTCTGGAGCAGTTTTATATCCTCAAGGAGTTCCACGTACTGGTCGGCAAACAGCAATCTGTTGGCTTCAAAACGCCAGGGTTTTAGGACAGGATTGCAAGTTTCCGGACAAATTATACATACCAGAAGTCTTAAATGACATTGTAGATTTCTATCATTCCCAAACAAGTACTCGCATCTTTAATCACTCAATTAATAGTTCAGCCCCTTGTCGAAGAACTTACATGAGTGCTTGGGCTGCTGAAATAGATTACCTTGCTTGGCAAAAGGACATTCTTTTTATTGTTTCAGCCGGAAACCTCCCTACTGTTCGACTTCCAGGACTGAGTATTACTCGCAAGGCTCTCACAAAGCACTTTGAGGAAGGGTGTGCATATCCAGATTTTTTACTAAAGGATTCGTCTCGGATCGCTAATCCTGCCCAAAGCTTTCAAGCTTTAACTGTAGGATCGATCGCTCATTGTACCTATAATCGTCCACCGACTACTTCTGTGGCATTACAAGACTATCCTTCAGCATTTTCCTGCACAGGCTATGGCATTTGGGATTCGATAAAGCCTGAAGTCGTTGAGTATGGCGGAGATCTCGTCAAGGACGAGGGGAATCCGCCTAGCTTTTCTACACCTACGGATGTTTGCCCCGAGTTAGTAAGGACGACGATTGGGGGAGCGCCAGCAGTTGCAGCGGATAATATCGGCACTTCCTTTGCAGCACCTAAAGTGACTCATATTGCAGCAGCCTTGGCATCTAATTTCCCACAGGAAAGTTGCTTGCTCTATAAAGCTTTGATTGTGCAATCAGCAAGATTACCTGCATGGGCTAATGATGAACCTGATCTTTCCTCAGCTATCCGTATGATGGGATACGGTTTGCCTAATCTTGAGCGTGCGCTTGGTAATGCACCTAATCGTGTGACATTGATTACTAATGGGGATAGTCTAATCCAAGCGCGACAAGCACATATTTATCAAGTGATCATTCCAGAAGAACTGCTATCTCCAGCAGAAGCTTTTGATATTCTTATTGAGATTACACTTTCTTATAAAGCTGAACCACGTCGAACACGGCGTAATAAACGCAAATATTTATCCACTTGGTTACATTGGGAATGTAGTCAAAAAGAAGAATCACCAGATAGATTTTTAGATAGGGTTCTTGAAAAATACGAAGCTTCTGAGGATCAGGAAGACGGAGCTGGATTATTCGACTGGACACTTGGACAGCAGAAAAATCATAGTAGACGGGTAAAAGACACTTCTAGAGGAGTTGGGACAATTCAGAAAGATTGGGCAGTAGTCAAATCTTTCGACTTGCGAGATACGTTCTGTATAGCAGTTGTAGCTCATAAAGGCTGGAATAATGATTTAACAGCTCAAGTGCCTTATGCTCTAGCTGTTAGTTTTGAAATCATAAATTCGGAAGTTTCTATTTACAATTCATTTGTCCAAGCTCAAGCCTCATTACAAGTGCAACAGCAAATTCATGTATGATTTTTGCTGAAGTTTGTTATTCTAAATCCTGCAAGTACACCATAAGTTAAACGATGTCTAACAATGCGTTGGTGCGGACGAAACAGGGGTTATCGGTGAGAGCTTGAGGTTACTTACCGCCGCACAACTTCACCGATGGCGAGGTGGCGATCGCCCAGCTCCGGGAGAAGTTGCAGCAGCAGCCAGAGTGGGTATCAAACGCTACATCCTTGCTAGCGCCGCCGTGCCTGGAGCTGCCGGTAGACATCGCGCGGCGTCACGCCGTGGTGCGCCATCGCTACCAGGGTGTGGTAGAGCAGATCGGCGACTTCGCTGGCGATCGCCGCCGCCTCGTCATCCTTGCAAGCCATCACTACCTCCGCCGCTTCCTCGCCGATTTTCTTGAGGATTTTGTTGTCGCCGCCCGCGAAAAGTTTGCACGTATAGGAGTCCGGCTGGGGATGGTCGCGGCGATCGCAGATCACTTCATAAACCTGCGAGAGCGTATCCGCCGCCGGAGCCTGTTTTGCCGTACCAGTTTGATGGAAGCAACTGCGCTCCCCGGTGTGACAGGCGATGTCGCCAACTTGTTCAATGCTGACCAAGATCGCGTCGCTGTCACAGTCGTAGCGAATCGATTGCAGCTTTTGCAAATGCCCCGAAGTCGCGCCCTTGTGCCAGAGCGCCTGCCGCGAGCGACTCCAGTACCAGACCTCACCCGTCGCCAGCGTTTTTTGCAGCGACTCGCGATTCATCCAGGCCAGCATCAACACCGTGCCGTCGAGGTAGTCCTGGGCGATCGCGGGCACCAGTCCCCGATCGTCATAGCGAATCTCGTCGAGGGGCAGTGTCCAGGCAGTCATGGCAATTCAGGCAGCAAACGGCGCTAATGACAGTACTGCGATCGCCCCCCGCTTGTAAACCGATGCTGGCTCAATTCAAGCGTGTGTCGGGTGCGATCGCCGTCGCCTGTCCCCAGAGCACCTGCTCGTGTTTGTAAATCGCCAGCCCCGGTGCCGCCCCTTTCGGTTTGTACACATACTTCGGCTGCGTGTAGACGACTGGCACGCGATCGCTCTCGCGACCCTGGCTGTAGTAGGCAGCGAGATTGGCGGCAAATTGCAGGTCACTGGCGGCTGCCACGGCCCCCGGTTCCAGACGTAGCAGGACGTGACTGCCGGGGATTTCCTGGGCGTGAAACCAGAGATCATATTCCGTCGCCGTGCGGAAGCTGAGTTGGTCGTTTTGGCGGTTGTTGCGGCCGACCCAGACCTCACTGCCTGATGGTGTGCGGTAGCGGTGGGGTTGCGATTCCGAGGTCGGCGTGGGCGTCGGCTCGCGGGGAGTGGGGAAGTAGCCTTGCTCGATCAGTTCGGTGCGAATTTCAGCCAGCGCGTCTAGGTCACTCGGATGCTGGTAGCGATCCAGGGCCGTAAGGCTGGTGCTGACCTGGGCGAGGTATTGCAGTTCGCCGTCTACTGCCGCGAGCAGAGGTTGCACCGCCTCCCGGGCGCGGCGCAGCTTCTGGTGTTTTTTGTAGAGCGCTTGGGCATTTTGCACGGCGTTGCGCTCCGGATTCAGGGCAATCTTGGCCGGCTCCCCGGTGACGAAATCGGTGAGCTGGATCGACTGCATTCCCGGTTGCCATTGGTGCAGATAGGCCATGAGCAGGTCGGCTTGGGCGCGGTATTGATCGGCGTCATCGGCTTGGGCGAGGCGATCGCGGAAGCCCTGCGCTTTTTGCCCCAGCTTTTTTTGCAGCGCTTGCAGCTTCTGTTGCAGTTGTTGTCTGAGATTCTGAAACTGCTGCCGATTGAGTTGCGCGGTGTAGTATTCAGCCAGCAAGCCCTGCACACTGGCAGCAGGCGCGATCGCTTGCCAACCGATCACGGTGTAACCGTCCGCCGTCCAAGCCGGGTGAAACTGCTCCTGCTCCAAACTGGTGAGCCAGTGCTGCCATTGCTGGAAGAGGCGCTGCCAGTCAGCCGCTGACAATTCGGCGACATCCTGCTGGGGATCGAGACCGGCGGCGCGGCTCAGGGCGGTGGCGATCGCCGGACTCAGGCCACGATAGACCGCGAGCAGTTGTTTTTTCAAGGCTCCCGGCACGAGGCTGAGGCGTTCTTGCCAGCGGGCGAATGGCTCATCCAAACGGGGCGCTTGACCCAGAAGCGGCGGCGGCGGTTGGTAGGTTTGCCCGATTTGCACCGTGCGGAAGCTAGATTGGCGGCTGCCGACCTGGTGGGCGACGCAAGCGATTTGCTGTTTGGCGTCTGCGAGCACGACATTGCTGTACTTGCCGATGATTTCGACATAGAGGTGCCAGCGGGGGTCTTCACCGGGTCGGCGCGCGAACTGGAGGTCAAGCACCCGCTCCCAGGGTGTGAGCGGGGTGATGGCAATCAGCGCGAGACCTCCGAGTTGGCGGCGCAGTTGGTCGCTGAAGCTGTAGGGATCGGGGCTGCGCGGCGGCGGTGGGGCGATGCCGAGACGGGCGGCTTGGGGATGCCAAGCGATCGTCAGCCAACCGCGCTGGCTGAGGGTGCGGAGGGCGATGCAGATGGTATGGCGATCGCGCTGAACCACCTGCTCGACGCGCGCGGGCAGCCAAGCGGCCCGCAGCTCAGCAGTCACCGCTGCGAGGGTTGTGAAGTCAACAGGTTGCATGGCACAAGCTCAAAACAGCAGGCAGCTACACTAGCCCCGGCCAACGCCAATGGAGCGGGTCAGGCACTTGGATTCGGTGATATTGCCGAATTATGGCGCTTAAAACGGCAATAACGGCGCTTTCATCGCCAATCTGATTGTTAAGCCAATTTTTTGTCGTTACTATGAGGGTTAAAATCAACCGCCGGTTACCACACTCATCACTGCCGCTCCCCCCCTCACTGCCTATGGACATTCAACTACTGAACATCGGGTTTGGTAACATTGTTTCTGCTAATCGCATTGTGGCGATTGTAAGTCCAGAATCGGCACCGATTAAACGCATTATTACTGATGCCCGCGATCGCGCTCAATTGATTGATGCGACCTACGGCCGCCGCACTCGCGCCGTGATTGTGATGGATTCGAGTCATGTCGTTCTCTCGGCAATTCAACCGGAAACAGTGGCGCATCGCTTCGTATTAAATAAGGACGCCAATCATAGTCACCAATCATAGTCATTAGCTTTTGCAATTTTGATGTTGACTTCTCACTCGCCTGAGCCTGTGCCCGCTACCCTCCCGTCCGCTGGCAAGTTGATCGTTCTCACTGGGCCGAGCGGCGTCGGCAAAGGCACCTTGGTTAAGGCGCTACTGGCCCGTCATCCGCAGTTGTATCTGTCCGTTTCGGCGACGACGCGATCGCCACGGATGGGCGAAGTCAATGGCAAAGACTATTTCTTCGTAGATCGCGATTATTTCAAGCAAATGATCGCCCGCGAGCAATTACTGGAATGGGCGGAATACGCGGGCAACTATTACGGCACGCCGCGCGCCGCCGTCGAGGAGCAGGTGGCGCGGGGTCGCCGGGTGTTGCTGGAGATTGAACTAGTCGGCGCGCGCATCATTGGCCAGACTTTTCCCCAGGCCTGCCGGATTTTTATCTTGCCGCCCTCGGTGGCGGAACTCGAGCGCCGGTTGCGGGCACGGGCCAAGGACTCGGAGGCGGCGATCGCCAAGCGCCTCCGACGCGCTGAAGCAGAGCTAGCCGCCGCCCATGAGTTTGATTGTCAGATTACGAATTGCGACCTCGAAACTGCCCTGCAAGAACTCGAAGCGGCAATTTTTGGGGGAGCATCCCGGATTGGCAACCCTCACCCTAAATCCTGCTCCCAAACTGGCAGAGCAGCTTCTAGCTCCCCCGCCCTGGGAGAAGGAGCTGGGGGGATATAGACGCGCAGCGGCTTCTCGCAGAGTGGGCAACTGGCAACGCCAAAGTGGGATGCACCCGATTTTCGGTTGACCAGGCCTCTGCCCGCGCCGGCCCAAGCCGCTCGCTTGTGTCGAAGTCGAAAAAGGCTGCTAGGATCGGCGATAGATAACTTTAGATTGTGAGTTTTTTGTAAAGCATTATGACCTCGTATGTAGCCTCAGCCGCCCGCGCCGAGATGAGTGAGCTACGCCGCCTCAAGAGCCTGCTACCGCCGGAGTTGCAGAGTTGGGTGTTGGTTGAGGGCGCAACGGAAGTGAACCCGCCCCTCCTGCGTTGTGAAGAGATCGGGCGGGATGAAGTGGAAATTCAGGTGGATCTGGCGAAGTGGGATAACCTGGCGATTGACCAGCGCAACCTCCTGTTCTGGCACGAAGTCGGTCGCATCCAGAATGACACAATCCCGCGCGAAGGTTGGGAGATGGCGGCGCTAGCCATCGGCCTCGGTGGTGCAGTGGGTGAACTCTGGGTGCAGGATGGTCTGTTGCTGCTGCTGGCGCTGGCGCTCTGCGGCGTCTCTGGCTTCCGCCTCTGGCAAAAGAATAACGGCAACAAGCGTCAAGCAGAAATCCTCGTGGCGGACGAGAAGGCGATCGCTCTCGCCACCCGTTTTGGCTACACGCTCCCCAACGCCTACAAAAGCCTGGGCAGCGCTCTGAAAACCTTGATCGAGCAAACCCCGAATCGTCGCCAGCGCAAGCAGTACGAAACTCGCCTGCAAGCCCTGCGGCGGAGCGCCGCCAAGGCGAAGGCGAAGATGGAATCGCAGCATCAGAGTCAGCCGCTGGTTTGACCAGCCGCTAGCCGTCGCTGGGACTTGAGCAGTACGGGTGCGAACGGGATTGAGCAACCTTGTCGTGCGGTGGTCTATTCTGCGACACAATAAGGGGCAAAGCTGTTTTGAATCACACACGGTCTGAGATCACGATGCCTAGCAACGTACCAGAGGTGAGGTTCCCGGTTTCCTTTGCGGGTGGGCAGCCGATTGTCCAGCTTCCTGCTCGTCTTAGTATTCTCGAAGCTGTTGCCTTCAAAACCGCTTGTCAAAAGCTCCTCCGTCCCGAGCCCGCGCCGGACTGCCTGCTGCTTAACTTCTCGGAAACACGATTTATCGATAGCAGTGGCATTGGTGCCCTCGTCAGCATCCTCAAGTTGACCCGCGAGCGCGATGCCCAGTTGGTTTGCAAATGTCACTCCACCGGTGCTCGGTGTCCTCGCCATGACCGGGCTGGATCGGGTGCTGGAGATTGAGCCGCAGGCCTTGACGACCCCACGCGATCGCGCCGTAACCGGCCGACAATTGCCCGCTACGCATCCCTCCGTCCGCTCCTGGGTGAAGCGTCTGATCGATATTGTCGGCAGTCTGGTGGGTCTGCTGATTGTGGCGGTGCTGTTTCTACCGATCGCGATCGCCATCAAACGCGACAGCCCAGGACCGATCTTTTTCGGTCAAACCCGTTGTGGTTGGCTCGGCCGCCGCTTTCGGATCTGGAAGTTTCGCTCCATGCGCCCCGATGCCGAGAAGCTGAAGGATCGCGTCACCAATCAAGCCAGCGGCGCGTTTTTCAAAAATGATGCCGACTTCCGGATCACGCGCGTCGGGCGTTTCCTGCGCCGCACCAGTCTGGACGAGCTGCCACAATTTTGGAATGTGCTCAGAGGCGAAATGAGCCTGGTGGGAACCCGACCACCAACCCCCGACGAAGTGGAGAAGTATCAGATCCCAGAATGGCAGCGTCTCGATGTCAAACCGGGCATGACCGGCGAGTGGCAAGTCAACGGCCGCTCCCAGATTCGCAACTTCGAGGATGTCATTGCCTTGGATTTGCGTTATCAGAAAAACTGGAGCTTGATGTACGATATTGAGCTTATTTGGAAAACTATCTGGATCCTCTTTCAAAAGAACAGCGGTGCAGTCTAGCAAGCGCGAACCGAACCGGATACGAGTGGCTGATGAGCGTCCCCGGCAATTCCACCTGCATCTCAATACCGATCTGGAGTTATTGGGCTATCTCTTGCAGCAGTTTGAAGCCTTCGTCTGGCCTCACCTCTGTCGGCAACCCACTACCTATAGTCCGGCGCGCGGCCAAGAACTTTATTGGCAGTGTCAGATCGCCCTTGCGGAAGGTTTCACCAACGCGGTACGCCATGCCCATCGCACCCTGCCCACGCTGACTCCCATCGACATCGAGATCCAGCTTTGGTCGGATTACCTTGAGATGCGGATTGGCGATCGCGGTGCGCCCTTCGACCTGCGATCGCGCTTGTACGCCGCCCTCCAAGAAGGCGAAAACGCTGATCGCGAAGGCGGTCGGGGCCTGCGTTGGATGTCTCAACTCATGGACACAATCGACTATGTACGAACCGCCGATGGTCGCAACATTCTGATTTTGGGTAAACGACTCGGTGCTGGCGATCGCTAATGACGAATGACGACCCTAGCCGCCGTAGCCCGCTCGACCCGCCGCCCTTTACAATAAAGGGGTTCCACGTCAGATAGGGGAAGCGCTGTGCTGTTGTCCAAGGGTTTAGAGGTCGAAATCTACACCGGCACTCCTAATGGCACGATCATTGGCTTCGCGGATCAGATCGTGCGTGACTTGGCTGCCTTTGTGCGCGAACCTGACAGCCGCAATGTCGAGTACACCACGGCTCCCATTTGCGGCTATGATCGCCTCCTCTGCGCGATCGTGCGGCCGCGCCAACAACTCCGTGCCTACTTGCAACAACTAGGGGATTACACGCTGATCCCCGGCAGCACCCTCTCCCTGGGCGACAGCCAACAGTTTTTTCGCTCCGATCCCCACAACCCTTATCACGCTTACATTGAGGAGACGTACTTTACGCGCGTCGTCACCGCCAGCATTCACATCAACATCGGCATCGCTGACCCGGAGCAACTGATCCGCGCCTGCCGCTTGGTGCGCGTCGAAGCGCCGCTATACCTTGCCCTCAGTTCCTCCTCGCCCTTTCTCGATGGTCGTGCTACCGGTCAGCACTCGACCCGCTGGGCGACGTTTCCCAAAACGCCCGCCAGCGTGCCACTCTTCACCGATCATGCTCATTTCATCCAGTGGACAGAGGCGCAGCTTGCCAGCGGTGCGATGCAAAATGTCCGTCACCTCTGGTCATCGGTTCGCCCAAATGGCGACAACCGCCCCTACGGCCTCAACCGTCTGGAATTGCGGATCTGCGACTTGGTAGCTGATCCGATTGCGCTGTTGGCGATCGTGGCTTTGCTGGAAGCACGCTTGACCCAGATGCTGGAGTCGCCAGAACTCGATCCCCTGCAACAGAGCCAACTCAGCCCTAGTGAGCTAGAAGCGCTTACCGATGCCAATGAGCTAGCGGCGGCGCAAGCCAGTTTGGACGCGACCTTGCGGCATTGGCAGGATGGCAGGGCGATCGCCGCGCGCGATTGGGTCAACGAGCTTTATGCTGAGGTGCTGCCGTGGGCCAAACAGCGCGGATTTAGCTGCTTCCTCTCGCCCATCCCCAAAGTGCTCCGCCATGGCAATCTTGCTCAGCAGTGGTTACAGCAATTGGCCGCGGGCCTGACCCCCAGCCAGATCCTCACGCAAGCGATTCAAACCACGGCTGACCAAGAGCAGGAATTGGAAGACAAGCTATGTCAGGTGTTGGCGGCCTGAATCCAGATGACGCCCCCAAAGTGGTGCTCGTAGAACCCCAGATTCCACCCAATACGGGCAGCATCGCCCGGACTTGTGCGGCGATGGGCACGGAGCTGCACCTGGTCGCACCGCTGGGGTTTGAGCTGAGCGATCGCTATCTCAAACGCGCCGGTCTCGACTATTGGCCCTACGTCAACCTCACAGTGCATGACGACCTTGCGGCTTTTCAGCAAATCCAGCAACAGCGGGGCGGTCGCACCATCGGCTTCAGCGTCCGCGGGGCAACGAACTATACGCAACTCCAGTTCGCTCCCGGTGACTGGTTGCTCTTTGGCTGCGAAACCAGCGGCTTACCCGCCGCCGTGCTCGCGGCCTGCACGGCGACCGCCTACATTCCCATGTTTGAGCCGGGGGTTCGCAGTCTCAATCTCTCGGTCAGCGCCGCTTTAGGATTATTTGAAGCGCGGCGACAACTCGGCGGCCTATAGCTTCAACCCGCGTCCCGGTGCGCGATATCGTCAAATCCGGTGTATGGAAGAAGATTGGGCAGCATCCTGAGAGAGAGAAGCAGGGGACTGAGAGCGAACGCCATCCGGGAAAGAAACACCAGCGACAACCTCATGCAAGAGGTAGGAAGCCCGCAGTCGCCGCCAGCGTTGCTAAGCGCTCTGAACAAGCTTGCACACCAGTACCAGAATCGTAGCGCGAGAAACGCAACCGCACCGGGGCAAAGGCAGACTCAATCGGATTCGTCATACGACGGTGCTGCCAGTGCTCAGCGGGAAAGTCGGAGAACGCCAGCAGCGCTGGGCGATCGCGAACCAGGCAAGCCATAGCTGGGGGGGATTGGGCGTCAAAGGTAGCCGCAAAGCGCCCAATCCCCAGCTCCGCCTCTGCTTGAGTGGCAGCACGGGAAATCTCCCAGAGCAGAGACCTCGCCGCCCGATGCTGACTTTTGGGGAGCGGGTTGAGGACATTCGCCGTCTCATGCACCCAACAGCGCTGGTGTCGCGTGTCCGGGAAGACCTGAACCAAAGCCCTCCAGAATCCCAGCGCCCACGGCTAGAGCCGATGCCGCCTGGAGCCTCTAGTAGTGCGTCAAGCCCAGTTTGCCGGATGCTCAACTTGGCATCCCGTCGCCCCTCATCCCCCCGACCCCCTTCTCCCCAATCCCTGGGGCGAAGGGGGAGTTGGAACGCCCCTCTCCCAATTTGGAGAGGGGTTGGG
>JAAUTY010000121.1 GCA_012031265.1 Spirulinaceae cyanobacterium SM2_1_0
AATAAAGTGTCTCTATTGGGGATTTTACCTTTACTACCAGGGTTCTCGGCGTTTTAGTCGCGTTTGCAAGGGAGTCAATGTCAGGTTAAGACAGGGTTATCAGGTTTGGAGGTACAGCGTATTTCCTTAGAACCTTTGACCTCGTTGCTGAACCAACCCTGAATTTTCTGATCCTCGACTAAAGTCGGGGGTCAGGTGAGTATAAGTGCGATCACTCGTCGCTAATCTTTCACTCCGGCTCTCGACTAAAGTGGGATGCGCGATCGCATCACGCCAGCCCATGGTTTTACCGATTGTTAAGTGCTCTGAAGCGTATCGACATCGGAGCCGTGCGGTGTGCTGAAACTGGCACGGCCACCCTCAGCCACACAACTTCCCTGTAACAGCACTCACTAGGCGACTGATGAATGGCTTCGACCAAAGGCGAACTCGACTTTGAACCAGTGTTCAGACATACCGGGCACTCGATATGGTTAGAAATATGAATTTTCCGCTTTAGTCGTTCTCAGCCCGCAAACAGGAGTTAGGCACATGGCACGGTCTCACGTAGCAGCGAAGCAGCGTTCATCACAACCCGACAAAGGCACTGCGCTGCTGCAAACCAAACGCCGCCATGACAGCCCATCTCAAGCTGTCCCGGACATCCAAACCCAACTCCGCAGTGCCACCTACGGGCACAGCATCGGTGCCATGCCGATTCAGGCTGACCTCGTCGTCGGGCAGCCCAACGATAAATACGAGCGCGAGGCGGATGCGGTCGCCGCTTCTGCAATTCAGATGAAACCGGCTGAGGCAGCAGTGCAGCAGCAATCCAATCCAGATCTGCAACGGCAAGCCGCCCCGGCTGGCATGGAGATGCCCGCCATGGAGGGCGTCGCGGAGCAAGCGAACGAAAGTATTCAGGATATGTCCCAGGGCGCAGCGGCTGGCGACGGAATGCCAAATCCGGCCGATGTTGGCGGCCCCGATCCGGGGGCTGGTGGTGGCAATGTTGATGTCGGTGTACCAGAGCTAGTGGGTGGCGATCTCGCCAATGTAGCTCCGGTTGGGCCGGGGGCGGCAGCGCCGGTCGGGCCGGATGAATCGGGTGGTGGCTTGCCGGGGATGCCAGCGGGCGGCGAGTTGGGTGCCGGCAATGAGTTGGTTGGCGAGGGTGTCGGTGAGGAAATGCTACCGCCCGCAGTCAAAGAGCAGTTCGAGGCAGCTGGCTTCGGCCCGGAAGAGATGCGACCCGGCGAAGGCAAGGCCGAGGAAGGCGGGCCGGCAGCCAATGTCGAACAAGCCATCCATGCAGCAATGGCAGGAGGCGGGGGCGAAGAGCTTCCGGCAGAACAACAGAGCTTGCTCAAAGAGCGCTTAGGGATCCTCAACCCAGAAGCGATTTGCATCCATACCGATGATGAGGCCGATGAACTCTGCGAACTGCTCGGTGCGCGGGCCTTCACAACCCGCAATCACATCTTCTTCGCCCTCGGCGAATATGGTGACGATGAGCTGCTCTTCCACGAAGCGACCCACTGTATCCAGCAGGGAGCGGTAGAAGCAAGTGGCGAGCCGCCGGAGCCGGAGGACGGTCTCGCGGCGACGGCAACGCCAGATGAGAATGCTGATTCGCTGGTGGGTGAGTTTGCCGAGGAGGCAGTACAGACGAAGGCGGCGGCGGGCGAGACCACGTTTTTACAGGCTCAGCAATCGAATACGGGTGCACAAGTCGCGACCTGGAATAATTTTCAAGCCATCGCAGCGGCGACAAACGCCGCATCGCTAACGACACCAGCCGCCACGGCACCGGAAGAAATCTCCCGCGACGAGCTGATCGGGCAGGCGATGGCACAGGGCGCGATCCAGGGCGCGATCCAGGGTGGTGCAGTGCTGGCGAGTACGCTGGTGCTGGGTGGCGCGATGACGGCGCTGGCGAGTAAAGCGCCGATGGCGGCGGGTCAACTGGGGGCGGCTCTGACCCTGGCAACGACAATTTACCAGCTTGCCTCTGACCCGGCGGCCTTTGCTCAGAGCACTTTTGTCAAGCCGTTTGCCGGCCCCTTTGGTACACAGGGGCCGTTCAATGCCGGGAGCTGGGAAAACCTGACGCCGTGGCTGGCGATGGCGCTGATTTTGGAGAGCATGATCGCGATCATCGAGTGGGTGCGTGGCATTCTCAATATCATTGACCTGATCTTGAACCTGATTGCGGCGACTCTGACGCTGGTGGGTGGCATCATGCTCGGTATCGGTTCAGGCTTAGTCGCCTTGGGTACGGCACTGCTGTCTAATCCCTTCACGGCGGCGGCTGGCCCGCCGCTGATCTCGGCCGGCACTTGGCTACAGGGCATCGGCAATATGCTGATTGGTTGGGGCAGCACGGTCTGGGGTTGGGAAAAGCCCTTCGGGATCACGATTCTGCAACTGACGCTCTACACGCTGCTCCTACGACCGTTTGCGATCATCTTTCGCATCCTTGACCTGAAGTTCTGTAGCTCTGACCCGGAAGTGCTGCTCCAGAAGCAGGAAGCACTCTCGCAATCCACCGCCAAATTCTTGACCGATGGCGCATCAGCTAGCTCGAAGCTGATCGGCGACAAGATGAAGACCAGTGAGCCGAACAAGGCGAAGATCGGCGCGAAGGGAGGGGTTAAGAGCAAGGCTCAGAAGTCGATTGCCGATGACTACTTCGGCAAGAAAGAAGGCAGCACGCTGAAGCACTTGCTCAATCCCAAAAATACCTTTGGGGCTTATACGAGCAAGAGCGGGGGCGGAGCCTTTGATCCGGCCAAGAAGTGGAAGGGCTTGAGTACAGGCAAGTCCATGAAGAACATGGGCTATGACCCGGCTAACATCAAAGCGAAGAATGCTTCGGCCAAGTCAGTTGCCACTTCTACCAAGGGTTTGAAGACGGCACAGACCAATAAAGCCAATGCCCTCGCGAAAATGAATGCGGCGAAGGCGGATTATGATGCCTCGATCACCAATAAGGGTAAGTCGCTATCAGACGTTAAGGCTGCCCACACGAAGTACATGACGGCGAAGTCACAATTTGACGCGGCTGATCTGAACTACACCCAGGCTAACCTCCAGTACAACGGTGCAAAGGCGTCATTCAATATGTCTTCGACCAAGCTAGGGGGAGCCAAGAATATCGATGCTGCTACTTACGGTGATCTGGTGTCGGGGGGTGATCGCAAAGCCCTGAGCGGCATCGGCAAGATCCTCAATAAGAGCGTCTTTGCCACCAAGAAAGAGAATCAGGAAGTCAACGGTAAGACAGTCAAGGTCACCCGCTTGGGTGGTTCGATCAGCGGCGCGAATGTCAGTGATGCCGCTGAGAAGGTGAGTAGTGGGGATGCCGAGATTGGCGATCGCGACAGATACTTCTGGGAAACCATCGATTGGTCGTCTCTGTATCCCAACTACTCCTATGCGCGCGCCGAAGACGAGGCGCAGGCCAAGGAAAACGAAGCCCAGCAAGATGACCAAGGTGAGCAGGGGAATCAAGGCGACGAAGCGGCTGCCATGGCGAATGACAATGCCGTGGATCAAGGCGAGCAGACCTCAGCTCCCGAAGGGAGTGCGGATAGCGATCCGGGCAAATTAGAGCAACCTTTCTCGGCACTCAGTGACATCCCCGACTTTGATGTCCGAACGGAAGAGGAAGCCGAAGAAGACCCCGAAGATGCGGATGTCGATGAGGCCGACGAAGGCGACTTCGAGGAACTCTATGCTGACCCAGTAATGGAAGAAACCGTCGGTGAAGCCGATGACGAAGGTGGGGAAGATGTCGAAGTCGATGAAGACGAAGAGGGAATGCATCCGGTGCTGGGGTTGGTCTTCCAACGGCTGGCAGCCGGTGCGGACGAGCTGCCGGAGCCACCCTGGGAAGCCTTACAAAACATTGATGCCGCCGCCTTCGGCTTAGAAGAGTTGGCTTATCAGAAAGAAAGTAACGCCCAACTGCGCGAGGACAACGAATGGGCAACGGCGGCCGCGCAGGAATCGGCGGCGACCCACGAGGCGATGCGATCGGCGGCGGGTGCAGCGGTTGGTCATATCGAGGGCCACAAGGTGGATATGGATGTCAAGATGGACAGCCAAGCCGACTTGCAGGCCGAGTCCGCAACCCAAGGCTCCGAGGTCGGGACGGTCGGCAAGGAAGGCAAGTCGCTGCAAAAAGACCTCGACTCGCAACGGCCGCAGATTGACAAGTCCGGTGAGTACGGGTCGAGTCAAGAGGTAGACGATTCTGAGGGTGATCCGGACGTTGCTCAGGAGGGCATGGCGAACGGTAGCGAGCAGATGGATGCCTTCCAAGACGGCGCAGGTAAGAGCGTCGAACAAGCCGGTGAATGGATCGGTCAGACTCAGGCAGCGAAGGCAGAGGCTGACGCGGATCAGGCGCAACTCGAAGACTTTGAGGACGAGAATCTCGAACAGTTGGAGGCGGCTGAAGAGGAGATCGATACGCTGGAAGAAAACCAAGAGGAAATCGAAGCCAGCGACGAAGACATCGCAGAGAGCGAGGATGCACTGCTCGACTCCCACGACGAGTCAATTGCTGAAGCGGAGGCCTGGACGGAGGAGCATGAGGCGGCGGTTGAGGCAATCTACGACGACGTTGAGGAGATAATCCTGGCAGCGCTGGGCGAGGAGGATGAAGCTGACGCGGAGGAAGCGGCTGAAGAAGAAGCGGAAGCCGAGGAGATGGTCGCGGAAGCTGATGAGGATGCCGAAGATGTCATTGAGGATGATGCGGACGAGCTAGAGGATGCTGATATGGTTGAAGTCGAGGAGGATGAGGCGATCGCCGACTTTGACATCGCCGTGGATGAAGCCGCCGCTGAGGACGAGGTTGACTTCGACGAAGCTGAATTCGACGACGAGGATCTTGAGCCGGACGATGCCGAAATCGCCGCTGAACTGCGGGAAATGGAAGGCATTGGTGGTGAGTCACTGCCCTCTGAGATACAAGCCAAGCTCGGGATCTGGGGGGTGACCGATGCCGACCAGATCGTCATCCACACCGGCGAGGAAGCCAACGCGATGTGCGAGGGCATTGCTGCTCATGCCGCCGTACCGCTCGATGGCGAACCGCATATCTTCTTTGCTGAGGGTCGCGATGACTTCAGCAGCGATGATGGCATGAACCTACTGCTGCACGAAGTCGCTCACTTGGCTCAGATTGGGGCGATCGCCAGTGGTGCGCTCGAAGATGGGATGCCCGTAGAAGAATCGCTCCCGCTCGACGGCGACCCGCAGGAACTAATGGAAGCCTTCCTGCAAGAAAATCTCACCGCCGATGCCGATCTCACCGACGCCGATCTCAGCGGCATCAGTCTCGCGGGCTTCGATCTCAGCGGCGCGAATCTCAGCGGGGCTGACCTGACCGATGCGGATCTCCGGGACATCAACCTCTCCGGTGCAGATCTGACGGGCACTGACCTGACTGGCGCGGATCTCAAGGGAGCTGACCTGAGCGATGTCGAGATCGATGATGAGACGATACTCGATGATGAGGATCTGGAGCTAGTGGAGCAGTAAACTCATGGCGAGCGATCGCCCCCCCAATGCGGATTCAACCCCTGACGATCCTCTCGCCGCCCTCGAACAGGAGCGTCGCCGTCGTCAGGCTGCTGGTGATGTCGAGGGCGAGGCTGAGATCCTGATGCAGCAGGCGATCTTTTATAGCTTGCAGGGCGAATGGCCGCGATCGCTCGCCTGCCTCGATGACATCCGCCAACTGGCCGCGCGAGCCACCCAGCCCGCCATGGCCGCGCGCGCCTGCCAACTGCGCGCTCAAATCCTCTCTCTGACTGACGGCACGCCAGAACAGATCGAGGCACTCTATGCCGAAGCGGCGACCCTGTATGAGCAAGCGGGTCAACCGGCGCAGGCGGCAGCGGTGCGATCGCGCGTGACCGACCCTGAGCCGAGTGATGCACCGCCCAGCGACCCCGCTGCGGCAGCCATCGCCCAACTCAACCAGATGGTCAGCCAGTTCAACCAGGGCTTTGAGCAATTACTCGCCAGTCCGCTCATGGACGCCGTGCCGCCAGAGCAGCGTCTAGCGATGCTGGATAATCAGGCGACGGTTTATCTGGACATCGGGCAACCAGAACGGGCCGAGGCTTGTTTGCAGCAGGGATTGGCGATCGCCCTCCAAGCCGAAAATCTTGACTGGGCGACCCGCTTCCAAGCGCGCCGCGAAGCCCTGAATGCACCGGCCGGCAGCAGCAGCCCGCTCGACCCCTACTCGCAACTCCTGGCAAGTCTCCAGCAAGAGGAAGCCAAACCGATTGCTGGTAATGAAGATTTGAAAATGGCACTGCAAGCGTTGCAGCAAAATGACTGCTCGCGCTGCTTGCAATTGGCGATGGGGGTTTACCAACGCGCCCTCGCCCAACCGGTTGATCCGGCGAGTACCCTGCGCTATATGTTCGCCTGTTTCTTCATCGCCTTCGCCCGCGAGGGTCTGGGGGATCAGGCCGGCACGATCTCGATCTTGGCGGACTGTGCCGCCGGACTAGACGCGGTGCAAAATCCCGGCTTAGCCGCCGAAACCCGCCAGATGATCGAGGGTCTGAAAGTGCGCTGGGGCAATCAGGCGTTCCAAAAAGCTTGGCAAATTTATCAACTGCAAGAAAAACTGCGCCGATCCTAGCCCAATGGTGTGATTGTCGTAAAATTTAATCCTCGCTCCTGAGCTATTTAGAGTTGCTCGTGCCGTTCCAGAACTACGCTATACATTTGGTGGGGTGGCAATCATACCCAACGTAACGGTATTTACCTGGGAGCAAATTCCACGCCTGGAATCGGGAAAGGTTGCAGAGATACTTGCGCTAGCACCGGATTAGGCCATTGAGATTCTATCGCCTGACCAGCGAGCCACCCAGAATCATTAAAAAGCTTGTTTTCAGGGGAGCATCCTAGTACAGGACGGCGGAAATGAGATGCCCATTCAAAATCCCCAAGATTCCCGTATTGCAGGCACTTAGAACTCAAAACTCAGAACTCAAAATTCCGCGTAGCGGTACTAGCCCATGAGTCCCCCCAAATGCCCCCAATGCCAGAGCGAGCAAACAGTCAAGAACGGCACAGCAACCCTGAAAGATGGCAGCAAGCAACAGAGCTATCTGTGCCGCGAGTGTGAGAAACGATGC
>JAAUTY010000062.1:0-10545 GCA_012031265.1 Spirulinaceae cyanobacterium SM2_1_0
CGGGTCAAGCTCACGGGTGCTCAATGGCTTGCTTCTTCGGCTCCTCACATTCTTCGTCTTCGCTGTGCTTATCTGAATGGTTCATTTGCCCTGAGCATTAATACTTAGTCTAAACTGGGATGCTCCCAGGGTTTCTGGAATCCAACTCACAAGGTTCGGTATCAATACTACACTTATCTCGCCCTAAACTCAGGAGAGATCAAATCTTTAAGTATATTTCGGCAAAAAACAGATTCCAGAAATATGGTTAATGAATTTCATACTTTTGAGGCAGCCAGAATCTCGAGATTTCTTATTGGTAAACTCTTTCGGTTTTATAGAAGGTTTCGAATTTTTCCTGGCTTCCAGCTCTCCCCTATCAGGATAAAAAGCAGGGCGTTAGTACATCTGTTTATCCTGTTTCTGAATTCTACTACGATTTTATCCGGCTGCAATTCGTTCTTTCTTAGAAGTCATCACAGTGAAAATCACCACTCAATTCCACCAACATCTAGGAAGACGAAATCAGGCTTACAGTCCACGACATTTTTAGATCTCTGTCGTACCCGAGAAGGGTTGAGTTATGAAGGGAGTAGAACACTATTGATTCTTATGAGAAAAGTTGACTCTACAGATTGCGCTCATGCAGATGACAAGCTTATGAGGTTAAGAGAACTTGATCTATCTTTCTCTTTCGATCCGATTAAAGATATAACCCCTCTAGCTACCTTGACAAATCTTGAAGTTTTGCATCTCCAAGGGAATCAAATTGAAGATTTGTCTTCGGTTTCAACCTTGGTTAATTTGAGAAGGCTGGATCTGCGAAACAATCGGGTCAGGAATGTAAACCCACTAGGCACACTTACTAAATTGGAATTTCTTTATTTGGATGGGAACCGAATAGAAAATCCCGATATTATCGGATCCCTTTCTGAATTAAAATCCCTGGGATTATCAGGTAACGGGTTGAGAGATATTGAATTCGTTCAATACCTGACGAGTTTAAGGAATTTAAATCTTTCTTACAATGAAGTAGTAAGACTTGCACCATTGAACAATTTAAGCAATCTTGAAAAACTGTTTTTGTCACACAATAAAATTGAAGATATAAGTAATCTTAAGTTGCTTATCAAACTAATATATTTGAATCTCGGTAAAAACAGCATAACTAACGTCTCCAACCTAGAGCTTTTGCGAAATCTTGAAGTTCTCGTACTTAGCAATAATGATGTGAGAGATATAACACCTTTAGCGAACTTAAGTGAATTAGAAATACTCGATTTGCAAGGAAATCCACAGCTAGATCAATCAGATTGTCCATTACATCCTGAAAGCATTTGTAATTTTTGATATTGACGACGTAATTGTCCAGGCTGGAAATTCCAGACTGGTTTTGGCTACCGGCTCCAAATCCTAACGCTTATGGCCCTCCGCAACCACCCCACCCCCCTCAAAATCGGCAGCGCCATTCGTCACTTTGCCCTCACTAGCGATCCCCACTACCCCACCATCCTCGCCCGCGAATTCAACCTCCTCGTCCCCGAAGACGCCATGAAATGCGGCACCATTTGTGCCCAACAAAACACCTACGACTTCACCGCCGCCGACACCATCGCTCACTTCGCCCAACAACACCAACAAGCCCTCCGGGGTCACACCCTCTGCTGGCATCTCAGCTTCGCCCCCTGGATGAAGAAACTCACCACCCTCGAACTCGAACAGACCCTCCAACAATTCATCACCACCATCGTCAGTCGCTATCGCGGACAGTGCTACGCCTGGGACGTCGTCAACGAAGCCCTCACCGACGACGGCCACCTCCGCCGCTCCCTCTGGAGCCGCATCGAAGCCTTCATCCCCAAATGCTTCCGCTGGGCCCACCAAGCCGACCCCGACGCCCAACTCATCTATCTCGACTACCGCCTCCACAAACCCGGACGCCAGCGCGCCATCCACAAACTCGCCAGTGAACTTCGGGCTGAAGGTATCCCCATCCACGGCATCGGTCTCCAACTCCACCACGAAGCCAGCCGCGCCATTGCCATCAGCAAACTGATTCTCCCCAACCTAAGCCAATCCTTTCAGCGCCTTGGATTAAGTGCGCCGCTTCGGTAGGGTCTGCATTGCCCGCTCCTCCCGAAAGCAGTGGAAGCCACGCTTTTGGTAATTGGACAGGGCGGCGGGGCTGTCGAGCGTGCAGGTATGAACCCAGAGTCGTTGGGTTTGCGGCAGTTGCCAGGCCTGGGCGATCGCGCATGACAGCAAATGTTTCCCCAAGCCGCGCCCACAAAATCCCGGCCGCAGACCAAAGTAGACCAACTCCACCGAACGATCCTTCGCGTGCCGCCGCAACTCAAAAAAGCCCGCGACTGAGTTTTCCTCGTAGAGCACCCACACGGTCACGTTGTCCGCCCAAATTAGGCTTCTGAGCCGCTCGTCGCCGAGATCGCAGCGGTCGTACCAGTAGTAACGACTGCCGACCTGATCATAGAGCCAGCGATAGAGCGCCAGATCACAATTTTGGTAGCCCTGCAAAATCAGCTCATCGCGGTCGAGAAAGGCGGGCTGAAACGCCTGAGGGGCGCGCATCTCCAGAAATGTACGGGTGACCTCGATCGCGCGTGATGCCGAACTCATGGCTGGCTCCGGGTGGGACGAAAGGTCAGGTCAGCAATGCGGCAAACATCGGCCATCTGGGCGACATCGTGAACGCGCAAAATATCTGCCCCGTGGGCGATCGCGCCGCAACAGGCTGCTGCCGTGCCCCAGAGGCGATCTTTGGGGGCGGGGCGATTGAGGAGGTGACCCAGAAAGCTTTTGCGTGAGGGGCCGATGAGCACGGGCGCACCCAGTTGCCGGAACTGGGCCGTGGCGCGGATCAGGTCGAAGTTTTGTAAAGGTGTTTTGGCGAAACCGATGCCGGGATCGAGGATCAGGTGCGATCGCGCCATCCCGGCCGCTTCAGCTTGGGCGAGTTGCTGCTGGAAAAACGCCGTGATCTCGCCGATCAAATCTTGATAGTCCGTCTGCTGTTGCATCGTCTGCGGTGTGCCCCGCATATGCATGAGCACATAGGGCACCCCCAGTCGCGCTACGGTGCTGAACATAGCGGGGTCGGCCTGACCCCCCGACACATCATTGACCAGATCCGCCCCCGCCTCGACCGCTGCCACCGCCACCACCGCGCGGTTCGTATCGATCGAGAGCGGCACCTCAAGGTCAGCCCGCAGTGCTTTGACGATCGGGATGGTGCGCTCTAGTTCTTCCGTGAGACTGATCGGGGTGGCTCCGGGCCGAGTCGATTGGCCGCCGATGTCGATGATGTCCGCGCCGACCTTGACCAAGTAGTGGGCGCGATCGCGTGCCGCTTCCAGGGTATTGAACTCGCCGCCGTCACTGAAGCTATCCGGGGTCACATTCATCACCCCCATCAGATAGGTGCGATCGCCCCAATGGAAGGTGCGATCGCGCAGCATCAGCGGCGGCAGTAAGTCGAGCATCAGGAGTCTACGGGAACCGAGCGGGTGGGAAATCCCCCCGGATTACTGATAGTTGACGAGACGGGCGAAATCCTGAGGGGCCAGACTCGCTCCCCCGACCAGCGCACCATTGATCTCTGGCTGTGCCATGATCTCGTCCACATTACTCGGCTTGACGGAGCCACCGTACTGAATCGTCACATCCTGGTCAGGCAACTGGGCGCGGATCAGACCGATGACGCGATTCGCCTCGGCGGCTTCGCAAGTGTCCCCAGTGCCGATCGCCCAGATCGGCTCGTAAGCAACCACCAAGTTCTGCGGCTCGATCCCCGCCAGGGCGCGCTCAAGCTGAGCACTGACGACGGCCTCAGTTTGACCGGCATCGCGCTGCGCCTTGGTCTCACCGACACAGAGAATTGGCGTGATCTGGTGGCGTTGTGCCGCCTTAAGCCGCCAGTTGACCGTCTCGTCTGTCTCGCCGAAGTACTGACGGCGCTCGCTATGGCCAACAATCGCGTAACTCACACATAGCTCCACCAACATCGGCCCCGACACCTCACCCGTATAAGCACCACTGTCCTCCCAGTGGATGTTTTGCGCGCCGAGGCGCACGCGGCTCCCCGGTAAATTTTGCGCGACGGCTGCAAGGGATGTGAAAGTGGGGCAGAGGAGAACGTGGCGATCGCTCGGCGTATTTTCCAGGGCGGGTAAAAATTCCGCGAGGAATTCCTTGGCTTCAGCCTGCGTCTTTTGTAACTTCCAGTTGCCAGCGATGAGGGTCTTGGGCACGATTTCGTTCAGCTTCGGTTGAGGTTAAATCTGTCCCAGTGTAAGGCCTCGCGGCACGTTGAATCTAGATTGCACCTGTCCGTGTGGGCGATCGCCGACCCGATGCCACGTCTTGACCGACCGACCGAGATTTCTGCTATTCTGACGGTCAGTTCGTGGCTGGCTGCAAGTCGCCACAATGCTCGCTCGCAAGGAGACTGGGGCAAGGGGAATCTATGAAATTTGGCATCGACAAAGGGCATAACGCGCCACCGGATACCGGTGCCGTTTCTAAATTCGGTCGCGAAGACGATCTCACCCGCGCCGTCGGCGCACAAGTGATCGACAAGCTGCGGGCACTCGGCCACACCGCCATCGACTGTACCCCTAGTAGTGCCAGCGGGGTGCTCGACTCACTCTATCAGCGTGTCCAAGCGGCAAACTCAGCACGCGTCGATGTCTATGTCTCGATTCACTTCAACGCCTTCAATGGCAATGCCAAAGGGACGGAAATCTTTGCCATCAGTGCCGCTGCCCGCCGTATAGCGGAGCCAGTGCTGACTAGCATCGTTAGCTTAGGATTCACCAATCGCCGCGTCAAAGACGGCTCGCACCTCTACGTTCTGCGGAATACGGCGATGCCCGCGATTTTGGTGGAATGCTGCTTCCTTGACTCTGCGGAGGATATGCAGCGCTACGACACGGCAACGATGGTGAATGCGATCGTCAAAGGACTGGCGGGCAAACTGCCCGATCCACCGCCGACCGTCAAACCCACTGACGATAACGTCCTCAAGTTACAGAAGTCACTCAACCGCCTGCAAATCCGCGACGCCAACAATCAAGTCCTCAAAGAAGATGGCATTAGCGGCCCCGCGACCGAGTCAGCAACGCGCAAATTTCACGAACTGATGGCGATCGACGCGGCAGGACAGCCCGTGCCCACGACTTGGAAGGCACTAGACGAGATCGCCACCGAACCAGTACTACGCCCCAACCATGCCGACGGCTATGTGGTGCGCTATGTGGAATACCGCGTCGGTGCCGATATTGATGGCGTTTATGACGCCAAAGCGGCGGAAGCGGTAGAAGCATTTCAGCGGCGGCGCGGCCTCAGCGTCGATGGCGTCATCGGCCCGCAAACCTGGGGGGCACTGCTAGGTGAAACGAAGCCCCCGCTAGCGCTCAAAACCCTGCGCGATACCGTGCTCAAGCAAGAACCCATCGACAGCAGCCAGATTGCCGACCCGACTCGCAAATATCCCCTGCGCGGCGGCGAGATATTGGCACTCCACAGTTGGAACGAGGAAGGAAATCATGTGCGGGTCGCCTTCCAGGGTGCGACATTCAACGGCTTCAACACCTGGTACGCCTTCACCGACCACATCGAGATCTATCAGGACGGCAAGCCGCTGCAAATCGAACCCGAAGATGAGCAGCCGCAAGTCGCCAAGCGCACTGATGGCTTCAATCTCCCAGGCTTCGCGAGCACCTTCTATTTGAGCGAGCCGATTGTCCCCAATGGTCACTTCTACTGGCGCGAGGCGCTGCACAATGGCGAGCGTATTCCCCGGAGCAAGGCGCATGTGGAAAATATTCTGGCGCTAGCGCGACGGTTGGAGGAAGTGCGCGATCGCCTCGGTGGCTTCCCGATGACCGTCACCAGTTGGTACCGCCCAGAACCATGGAATAGTAGCGCAGGCGGCGTCTCCAACTCCCGCCACCTTTCGGGTCAAGCCGTGGACGTGCTGCGTCCGGGCTTGACCGGCCGCCAGATGGCCTCACGCTTGGGCGATTGGCCGGGCGGCATGGGCATCTATCGCAGCTATCCGAACCTCCTCCACCTCGACATCCGGCCCTACCGCGCCCGCTGGGGCGGTGCTTAGGGACGGCTGTAATTGAGCAAATTGCCCACAAATTGCACCGCGAGACCTGGTTCGAGTTCTTGTCGGGCCAGTTTTTTAATGCTTACTTTGCTCCCCAGCAACTTGGTCACTGCTACCACTCACTACGCTGAGATCAATCATCGCAACCACGCATTGAAACCATTGGGAAGATTGGCTAGATTGGAAGTGAAGATTTATCCCATTTTGTAAAATCTCTTTAAGAATGCCCGTACTGCCTGTTTCCACGGTTGAGCCAGCCTCGGTAGTGGCAACTGATTATGATTTGGCGATCACTGGTGGCGGCATCGTCGGTGCCACCCTCGCTGCCGCCCTGGGCAGTTCCGGCCTACGGGTTGCCATCCTGGAGGCGCGCCCGCTCGCCGAAGTCGCGGCCCGCCAGCGCGCCTATGCCCTCTCTGTCCTCTCTAGCCGTATTTTTAGTGCTATCGGCGTCTGGGACGAAATCTTGCCGCAAATCGGGCAGTTTCGCCAAATCCGCATCTCCGACGAAGAGTATCCCGATGTCGTGCAATTTCAGCTCCGCGACCTCGGGACTGATGCGCTCGGCTATGTCGGTGAGCATGGCGTGATTCTCAATGCCCTTTACCGCTATCTCGATGGCTGCCCGCAGGTGACCTGGCACTGTCCGGCGGAAGTGCTCAGCTTTGACCGTGACGTGACTGGGGTGACGGTGCAGTTGAAAACGCCAACGGGCCCGCAGTCGCTACGCGCGCGCTTGCTGGTGGGGGCGGACGGGCCGCGATCGCACCTCCGCCAGCTCGCCGCGATCAACACCCGGGGTTGGCGCTACTGGCAGTCCTGCCTCACCTTCACCATTCGCCACCAGCAACCCCAGAATGACACCGCCTTCGAGCGCTTCTGGGCGAGTGGGCCGATGGGCGTGCTGCCCCTGCCCGACAACCGCTGTCAGGTCGTCTGGACAGCGCCTCACGCTGAGGCGGAACAATTGCGCGACCTCGAAGCCAGCCAATTCCTCGCTAAACTCGAGCAGCGTACAGGCGGTCTGCTCGGCAAGCTGGATTTGGTGGGCGATCGCCGCATCTTCCCCGTGCAGCTCATGCAGAGCGATCACTATGTCCAGTCCCGCTTCGCCCTGATCGGCGACGCCGCTCACTGCTGTCACCCCGTCGGCGGCCAAGGACTTAATCTCGGTATTCGCGATGCCGCAGCGCTGGCGCAAGTCCTGCAAGCCGCTGCTGCCCAGGGTCAGGACCTCGGCGATCTGGCAATCCTGCGCCAGTACGAGCGCTGGCGTCAGCGCGAAAATTGGCTAATCCTTGGCTTCACCGATCTGCTCGACCGCCTCTTCTCCAATCGCTGGTTGCCGATCGTTGCGGCCCGGCGCTTCGGCTTGGGACTATTGCGGCGGGTGCCGCCGCTGCGTCGCTTTGCCCTCCGTCTGATGACCGGCCTCCTCGGACGCCAACCCCTCCGGGAGCATCCCAGGTTGGCAGCCCTCACCCTAAATCCCTCTCAGAGCGGGAGGGGGGCTTTTAACTCCCCTGCTCCCCACTTGGAATAAGGGGTTGGGGGATGTAGACGCGCAGCGGCTTCTCGCAGAGTGGGGAACGGCGACGCCAAAGTGGGATGCACTCCTTGAGCGGGAGCATCCCACTTTAGCCGCATGAAAACCAGCCTAGAACCTGATGGTTTAAAGCCTTACGACGCCGGGTCTTCAGAACAACCTGCCAAGTCTTGTTCGTCACACGACTTTGTGGCCAAATGTTATCGTTAATTTGTTTGTACTCATGCAGGTACGGGTTGCACCCTACGATGTCTCCTCCCCACTACTTGCCACCAACTCTGAAATCATCGCCGCCGTTGCCGCCTCGAGAAACACTGCCGACGATGTATGACTTGCCCTCAGAATATGTGGACGAACCAGGCGTGCCAGACGAATTTCATATCTGGCAACCGGAATTGCTGAGCAGCACCTTTTACCCGCCCGATTGGGAGCGCGATGCGGTCTTTGTGGCCAGTGATATGCACCTCTACTACGACTGGCAAAATCCGCTGCGCTACAAGCGACCGGACTGGTTTGGGGTTGTCGGGGTGCGGCGGCTGTATGGCGATCGCGACCTGCGCCTGAGCTATGTCACCTGGCAGGAGCCAGCGCTCCCCACGGTAGTCGTCGAGCTGCTGTCCCCGAGCACGCGCAACGAGGATCTCGGCCGCCGTCCTCCCGGCGGCAATATTCCCCGCAAGTGGGAAGTCTACGAGCAAATTCTGGCGATCCCCTACTATGTCACCTTCGACCGCTACACCGACGCGCTGCAAATTTTTCACTTGACGGCGGGACGCTACACAGCACTCGATTTAACCGAGCCGCGCGTCTGGATGCCGGAACTCAATCTGGGCCTGGGACTGTGGCAGGGCCGTCATCGGGAGCTGTCGCGGCTCTGGTTGCGTTGGTATGATGCCGACGGTCGCTGGGTTCCGACAGAAGCGGAGCAAGCGCGATCGCAGGCCGAGCAAGCATTTATCCGGGCTGAGCAGGAGCGTGGACGCGCCGAACAAGCGCGGTTGCAGGCTGAACAGGCGCAGTCACAAGCTGAACAGGCACAGTTGCAAGCCGCGCAAGAGCGTCAGCGTGCCGAGCGCTTAGCGGCGCGGTTGCGAGCCTTGGGAGTCGATCCGGACGATCTTTGATGGGATTGGCAGGACTACGGTTGCTCTAGGGGCGATCGCCCAGAATCCCCACCGACCAGTCAGCTAGTCTTCTTCCATGAGCTGACGCAAGAGTGCGGTGAATGTCTCATCACCGAGGCGTTCTGCGGCATCGTTGAGAATGCTGGGCTGCTCATCAAAGCTCCCCGCGTTGGTGTCGGGGATCAGCAAGCCGAGGTGGCGGATCATTTGTTTCAAGTCAGCGCGGATGCTGCGGCGCTTGGCGTCCAAAACGAGCGTGGCACGGCGCACGGAGCGTTCGTGCCGAAACTCAGTTGAGAAGGAGGCAGGAAACTGTTGCATGGCGCGGCTCGAACCAACAATGAAAGCAAGAAACGGGCGCAGCGGTTAGCTCACAGGGGAGCGATCGCCAACAATTATTCTCATTATTAAAACTGATTCTACAAATCAGCGAACCTAATGATTGCTGGAATGTTAAATATATCCAAACCGCACAATATTTAGCGACAAACGGTTACAAACTTCGGAGCGATCACTCTACTGGTTCAAGATACAAACGGTCACAGACTAGTACCGCTACGCGGAATTTTGAGTTCTGAGTTTTGAGTGATGAGTGCAGACAGTACAGGCATCCTACGGATCCTGAATGGGGATCTCATTTCCGCCGCCTTGTACTAGGCGGGTTGCCCATCCTAACGATCCGTTGGCGGGATTGGCTCCCCGGCTGGTGAGAGCACATAATGCCCAGGTTCTAATTCTGGCGTCACACTCACCCGCTGGTCGAAAACGAAGCATTCGCCCTGCCAGCGACTCGCAGCGGGCGGTGTCGTAGCCAAATAGTGCAAAATGCCGCCGTGCAACTGATAAACCTCGCGAAAGCCCTGCTGACGAAGATAGGCGCTGGCCTTTTCGCAACGGATGCCACCGGTGCAGAACATCGCCACAGGGCGATCGCGCTGCTCAGACAAATTCTGCGCCACATAGCCGGGGAACTCGCGAAAATGTCCCAACTGCGGATCGATCGCGCCCGCGAAGCTGCCGATGGCGACTTCGTAGCGATTGCGGGTGTCAATCACGGTGACGCCGGGATCGTCAATGAGGGCATTCCAGTGGGCGGGGGCGATGCGATCGCCAGCGAGCTGAGCGGGATTCACCGCCGGTTGTCCCAGAGTGACAATTTCGGGCTTGACTTTGACCTTGAAGCGCTCGAAGGGGAGGCGATCACTGTACGACCATTTGCAATCGAGGGAGTGGAAGCGGCGATCGCGCTGAAGCCACGCCAGCAGCGCCTCGACACCGGCCGCTGTCCCGGCGATCGTCGCATTGATGCCTTCTGCGGCGAGCAAGATGGTTCCTTTGAGCTGTTGTTGCTCACCCAGCACTTGCAAGTCAGCTTGCCAGCTTGCCCAATCAGGTAGGGCAGTGAAGCGGTAGAAGGTGACGATAGCAATGGCTGGGTGCATCGGGAAGGACATGGCGATCGCAGCAGTTCAAATCAACAAGAAACAGGTTGAGCGAACGCGGCGGCTAGCGTTAGTAGGCCGCATCGGACAGACAAAGTGGGGATACGGGGAAAAACCTACGCATCATCTGGCTCAATCCCAGCCGCCCGTAACTGGGCGGCTAAACGTTCAGCCCGCTGGCACTCCTGTTCAGCCCGCTGGCGTTCTTGAGCAGCGGCCTCCACACTCCAGAGCAGCAAGTTACCCGACTCATCCCACCAGCGCAGCCAGCCTCCCTCGCGATTGTCGCGACTACCGACCCAGACACCGAGAAACAGCGCC
>JAAUTY010000062.1:10645-31027 GCA_012031265.1 Spirulinaceae cyanobacterium SM2_1_0
GTGAGTGCGGCGGCGAGCGGCGGCTGGTTGATATTGTCCACAGGGTCATCTGGTAGGACGTAGTCATCTGGCAGTTTTTGCCAGGTCACTTTGAGCGGGAGCGGGGTAGTAACCATGAGTGAGCAGGAGCGATTTGAGCGGTTGATGCCGAGTCAGTCAAGGAAGTGGACAAGCCTACACATCATCTGGCTCAATCCCGGCTGCCCGTAACTGGGCAGCTAAACGTTCAGCCCGCTGGCGTTCTTGAGCAGCTCGCTGGCGTTCTTGAGCAGCCGCTGGCGTTCTTGAGCAGCGGCCTCCACACTCCAGAGCAGCAAGTTACCCGACTCATCCCACCAGCGCAGCCAGCCTCCCTCGCGATTGTCGCGACTACCGACCCAGACACCGAGAAACAGCGCCATTTCCGGCAGCCAATAGCGACCTTCGGCGTTGGGAGTCTGCAACTGGTAGCGTCCCCCCTGGCTCAGACGGTAGACCTCCAGAACATCATCAGCCAAATTGAACAGGGCATAGGTCGGCACACACAGCACCTGTTCGTAAAAAAACCACTTTCCCGGCGGGTAGGTGGGCTTGACGGAATATTCCGCGCCATCCGTATCGGAGAGAAACTCCATCACCACAACCGGCAAATCGCCCTGTAGTTGCGGTGTGTAGCTACGCACTACTTCTGCACGAGGCACGCTCAGGTGGGGGACATAGGCCCAGTCCGGTGCCTTGACCGCCAGCTTGCCGTCCAGCGTGGCACAAATCGCATAGTTCGTTGGCGTCAGGGCGGTGGCTGGCAAGCGGTCGGCTTGCGCCAGACTATCGGTGAGTGCGGCGGCGAGCGGCGGCTGGTTGATATTGTCCACAGGGTCATCTGGTAGGACGTAGTCATCTGGCAGTTTTTGCCAGGTCACTTTGAGCGGGAGCGGGGTAGTAACCATGAGTGAGCAGGGGAATGGCAGCGGGATTTATCTGGAGCGAATTGCGCTCGTGAGCGGGCGATTCGAGCACCATTGGCAATCGAGCAATGTCTGAAACCATGGATTAGAACGGGATATCGTCGAGGTCAGCGTCGTCTACGGGTGGTGCTGGCGGCGGCATCGGCATGGGCGGGGTATCCGGAGCAGGTGCTTTGGCCTTGCGCTTTGACTTGGTGGCTTTTGGCGGTGGTGCTTCAGCGTAGTCCTCGTAGTTGTCTTCGCGGCTGCGGCTGGCGCTGGGCAGCGGTACGACATTATCGGGGGCAGGGGCTGGAGTCGCTGGCGCACTCGTCGTCCCATCTTGGCGGTAGATGCGGGAGGCAACCAGTTCGGCCCGTTTTTCCTTGAAGCCTTCGGGGCGATCGATGGTGCTCATTTGTAGGCGACCTTGGATGGTGATGCGATCGCCCACTTGACACTGTTCCTGGATTTCTGTCGCGAGATTATTCCAACCGACCACCCGCAGGCGTGACGGCGGATCATCCTCGCGTCCGCCTGCAAACTCGACGAACATATCGGCGACGGGGGTTTGATTGTCCTGGGTGTAGCGCAGTTTGGGTGCCTCCACTACCTGCGCGGTCAATACGCAACTATTCATACCTGCCTCCTGGTATCGCGAAATTTATTCGGGGGCCTCACAGCTAAGCATTGATTGCTGCCAAGCCTTGTTCTTGGTCAATAAATTCTTGCACGCGCTGGCGATATTCTTTGAGTGAGCGATCAACCCAGTCGCGATCTTCGCTGTTGGCGACGATGTGAACCAAAGGTTCGCCGGCATCGGGCAAGATCAGAACCCAGTTGTCGTTCTGGCGATTGACGACTTTGACGCCATCGATCAGCTCCAAATTTTCCGCCGGATGAATTTCAACGAGGTTCCGCATCAGTGCGCCTTTGACCGCCCAGGGGCAGCGCATGGTGTAAGACTTGTGACAGACGCGGGGCAGCTCGGAGCGGATCTGGGCGAGCGATCGCTCTTGTACGGTCAGCATCTCGATCAGTTTGGCGATGCAGAACATGGCATCGAAGCCGGGATGCAACTGCGGGAAGATAAAGCCCATCTCGCCGCTGCCGCCGAGCACGACGCTGTGGTGCGATCGCGAAGCCTCCATCAGTGCAGCCGGATTCGCCTTCGTCCGCACGACACGACCATCATGACGGCGCACGATCTGCTCGATGGCGCTGGAGGTCTGGACGGGCACGACCACGGCGCTACGGGGGTGAGCCGTCATCATCATGTTCACCATCAGCGCCGTCAGCATCTCGCCACGAATCGGCAAGCCCGACTCATCGACGAGGATGAACTGCTCACCATTCCCCGAAACCTGGACGCCGAAGGTGGCGTGCAGCGCTTCCGCGACATGACCGAGTTGGATGAGCAAATCTTCGCGGTCGGCATTGGACACCGCCATCTGACTCAGGCTGGCATTGAGTACGACCGCATCGCAGCCATATTTAGCCAACAGTTGCGGCAGCACCGCTCCCGAAACGGCGTAGACGTAATCAATGACGACCTTGGCGCGACTATTGCGTACAGCTTCAACATTTAACTGTGTCTCGAAGCTGGCGCTGTAGGTGTCGAGCACTTGTGAGGGATAGCTCATCGTGCCAATTTCGGCGATCGGCATCCGGCGAATATCTTCTTTAAAGTATGCGCCCTCGATTTTTTTCTCTTTTGCTTTGGAGATGTTGATGCCTTGGCTGTCGAATAGCTCGATCAGAATCGAGTCCGGTCGATTTGGGTGCAAGCGGACGTGCAAGCCACCGACCACGGACAAGGTGGGGATGACGGTGCGGGCAATTGGGATCGCTGTCGCTTCCAGGTTTTGGAGATGGACGCCAGTGGACATCAGACCGGCGATCAGCGAGCGGCTGACCATGCGCGAGATCGCTCGTTGGTCGCGCGATACCGTGATCGTTGCCCCCGGTTTGAGCGTCGAGCCATAGGCCGCGCCCAGCTTGACGGCGAATTCAGGCGTGATGTCGATATTGGCCAACCCAGAAACACCCTGTTGCCCAAAGAGGTTGCGTTGAGCGGTGTTGCCCCAGATGAGATTGATGTTGAGGATCGCGCCGGACTCAATTTTTTTGCTTGGCCAGACGCGAACGCTGGGGCTGATCTGTGCCTCTTCGCCAACGGTGGAGAGCGAGCCAACGACTGCGCCTTCGAGGATATGGGCGCGGCGGTCGATGCGGGTGCCACGCGAGATCACGCAGGCGCGCAGGTGGGCTTCTTCGCCGATGATCGCGCCATTGGCGACGATGGGTCGCTTGAGGTCGGCATCGGCACCGACGGTGATATTGTCACCCAGGACGGTTCCGGCTTCGAGGCAGGCGCGCGGCCCGATGCGACAGTTGCTGCCAATTAATACGGGTCGGTCGATTTTGGCAGTTGGGTCGATGTAGGTGTTTTGGCCGATCCAGAGGCCGGGCGATCGCTCCTCGTAGGCGTAGTCCAGCTTCAACTTGCGCTCTAGGCAGTCATAGTGGGCTTGGCGATAAGCTTCGAGGTGGCCCACATCGCACCAGTAGCCTTCGGCGACGTAGCCAAACATCGGGACGCCATCAGCGAGGAGTTGCGGGAAGAGATCTCTGGAAAAATCCGACTCCTCATTAGCCGGAAGATAGTCCAGTACTTCGGGTTCGAGGATATATGTGCCGGTGTTCACCGTGTCGGAAAAAATTTCGCTCGTCGAGGGTTTTTCTAGAAAACGTACGATTCGTTTCTCAGCATCGGTAATCACCACGCCGAACTCCACTGGGTTCGGGACGCGGGTGAGGACGAGTGTGGCTTGTGATTGCTTTTCACGGTGGAAGGCGATCGCTGCCTGCAAGTCAAAATCAGTTAGGCTATCGCCACTGATGACGAGAAAGGTTTCATCCAGTAACTCCGCCACATTCTTGACGCAACCCGACGTACCTAGGGGCTGGTCTTCCTCCACGGCATAGGTCATCTGCACGCCAAAATCGCTGCCATCCTGGAAGTATTCCCGCATGACATCCGGCAGATAATGCAGCGTGACCACAATCTCGTAGATCTGGTTGCGCTTGAGTAGGTTAATAATGTGCTCTGCGATCGGTCGATTGAGAATCGGTACCATCGGCTTCGGTAAATCACAGGTCAACGGTCGCAGCCGCGTTCCCGACCCCCCTGCCATCAACACTGCACGCATCTGAATCCTCCTTGACTCTGTTGCTGCCCTCGCTCGCCAACCCCCTCTCGTTCCGAGTGCCAGTGCAGCGCCACGTCTACAGCCATCCGCTCGGAATCACTCCTCCACAGGTGTCAAGCTAGAGACCAGCGCGATCGCCAACAATCGCCATGCCAGAGCTAAACACCCGGCGATCACGTCCCGGGCGTAGCCAGCGCGAGCCACCGACGACTACCCAAAAAACGCGAATCTACGGTCATTTTATCCAGATCACCGATGCGGCGCGCACTTTGCCGACGAAACTAGTACAAGGCAGCGGAAATGAGATGCCCATTCAGGATCCGTAGGATGCCTGTATTGTCTGCACTCATCACTCAAAACTCAGAACTCAAAATTCCGCGTAGCGGTACTAGGGCGGTCAATGCCGTGTCAGACTACAAAATTTTCTCCAGACCGTAGACCAGGGTTTTGAGTTGCGTCACCTGGCGAATGCAAAGCAGGACGCCGGGCATGAAGCTAGCGCGATCACTCGTATCGTGCCGCAGGGTATAAACCTGCCCCGGTGCGCCAAAAATCAGTTCTTGGTGCGCGAGCAAACCCGGCAAGCGAATGCTGTGGATGCGAATATTTTCGGGCGCGAGGCCGCCACGCGCACCGGGCAGGGTTTCCTGCTCCTCCACTTGCGCTGGGTTGTAGGTTTTGCCCAGCTCCGCCAACATCTCAGCGGTCTTGACGGCGGTGCCACTAGGAGCATCGGCCTTCTGGTTATGGTGCAACTCGATGATTTCAACATGGTCGAAATACTGCGAGGCTTGGATCGCCGCCTGTTGTAACAGCACCATACCGATGGAGAAATTGGGAATTACCAGCGCGCCGGTACTGGCTTTTTCGGCAAAGGCTGCCAGATCCTCGATCTGCTCAGCCGTCAGCCCGGTCGTGCCAATGACTGGTCGCACTCCGTAGGCGATCGCCGACCGCGTATTCTCATACACCGAGTCTGGGTGTGTAAAATCCACCATCACGCCCTGGATCTTCTCCTGGGTAGCTAGCACCAGCACACTCTGCAAGTCCGAGAGGATCGGCACCTCCAACTCGCCACAACCGGCAACGAGGCCGACATCTTCACCAATATGGTGGCGATCGACTGCACCCAGCAATTGCAAATCATCAGCCGCCGCCACGGCCTTGACCACTTCGCGGCCCATCTTGCCCGCCGCACCATTGACGACTACCGGAATCAGATCAGAAGACATAGAATCTATCGCCGCGAATGCTGGGGCAAAATTTAGATTAGTCACCTCGCCCGCGCTCCCATTGTCCATTGGGATGTACGGCTGGGACTAGTCAACTAGTCTAAAGCATTGAGAACCAGGGTAACGTCATGGGCGGGGCGGCGTCATGGATTGCGGCGCTACGGATCTCGCTAAAGGTTGCAGGCCCCGAGCCGGTCGCACACTTCTCAAAAGATGGCCATAGACAAGGGGCGCGGCAGCGCGCCCCTTGTGGAGAAGGTCACACTTTTCGCAAGCTGACTTCAACCAGACAGACCGGGCAAATTCAAACCACTGGTCAGGTCTTCCATACGCTCGCGCATCGTCTCGGTGGATTTTTCGTAGGCATCTTTCATCGCCGCCGTGACAATCGCAGAAAGCTCTTCAGCACTCTTTTCCATCGCGGCGGGGCTGACTTCAACGCGGAGCGGCTCTTGATTACCACTGACCGTGACAGTGACCAGGCCGTCTTCGCTTTGGCCGGCAATCTCCATCGCTTCTAGCTCTTCCTGAAGCTGCTTCGCGCCGAGCTGCACCTCCTGCGCTTTCTTAAACGCTTCGGCTAGCTCCTTCATCTTGCCGAGTCCGAAGCCGAATCCTTTACCTTGTTGGGTCATAGTAGTTTGCGATTGTTCAAGACGAACGATACGAACCTGCGATCACTAGCTGAGACCGAGAGCCAATCAGAGCAGCGCACCAACTTGCCAGATCTCGAGCCGCGTCGCGTATCCGTTCCGATTGTAGTACCGCACGTCCAGGCGCGACAAAGGCGGCTAGCTGAACTCGCCAAGCAAGCGGACTTCCGGCTTCAGCGATAGTGACCAGCGGCCCTCGACTTCAGCCTGGACGTGGTGAATCAAATCGAAAATATCCTGGGCTTTGGCATTGCCACAATTGAGGATGAAGTTGGCATGACGGTGCGCGACCTGAGCACCGCCGATCTGGTGACCCTTGAGACCTGCCTGCTCGATCAGCCAGCCAGCCGCCCGTTGGTCAGGATTACGGAAGACGCTGCCACAGCTCGGCAGATGATAGGGTTGCGAAGATTTCCGCTGCACCAAGTTGCGATTGGTCGCTGCCATCACTTCGGCGCGCGTTGACCCCGGCTGCAACTGGAATGTCGCTTGCAACACCAAGCGATCGCCACCTTGGAGAGCCGAGCTGCGATAGCTATAGTCCAAATCGGCGGGGCTGACTTGAGCCAGGTTGCCATCTAGCTCGAGCACCAGAGCGCTCACCAAAATATCAGCCGTGCAATCACGATGCGCGCCCGCATTCATCGTCACCGCACCGCCGACTGTACCCGGAATCCCCACCGCCCATTCCAGACCCCGCCAGCCACGCTTCGCCGCCTTCCAAGCCAGACGTGGCAGTGGCTCGCCTGCCCCAACCGTGACTTGACCCAGATCTTCATCAAAGAGCACTTGGCGCAGATAGCGCGTCGCCACCGTGAGACCAGGGATGCCGCGATCACTCACCAACAGATTTGACCCCGCGCCCAGCACGGTGAGCGGCAGACCGCGATCGCCCGCCCAACTGACGCTCGCCTGCACATCTTCCCAGCTTCGCGGTGTAACGTACCACTCCGCCGGGCCGCCGACACGAAAGGAGGTGAGATTGTCCAGCGAGACTTGTGGATGCAAGCGACATTGTGTACCCGGCAGGAGCAGCGCGGCGGAGCTGGACTGTAGGGTGCTGGCGAGCAGGGAGGCGGAGCCACTCATGGAGATATTGGGAGAAATGGTCATCACTATTTACCAATGCATTAGGGAGGACGATCGGAGCAGCACTTGCACCACCAGCCGACACACTGACGAGCGCACAGTCCCCGCTAAGTCGCGACGCTACAGCCGTAGAGGTCGAGCAGCGGGTTAATGACCTGATTGAGATTGCCAGCACCCAAGAAAATTGCCAGATCGTTCGGTTGCAGAATTTCCTCCTTAAGAAAAGACGCCATCATACTCAAGTCTGGCTGATAGAAGACCTGTGATTGGCGAGCGGCGATCGCCTCAGCCAGTTGCCGGCCGCTCAGTTGGTGCGGATTCGGCTCACCCGCACTGTAGATGTCCGACACCACCACTACATCTGCCACCGCAAAGCAGGCAGCAAATTCTTCGAGAAAGACCTGGGTGCGACTGTAGCGGTGGGGCTGAAAGATGGCGACCAAACGCCGCGCCGGGAATTCTGCTGCGGCCACCTGCAAGCGGCCCGCCGCCAGCGTGACCGCAATCTCGCTGGGGTGGTGGGCGTAGTCATCAATGAAGGTGATGCCATTGGCTGTGCCGCGATGCTCGAAGCGGCGGCAAGCGCCTTCAAAGCTAGCCAAGGCCGGGGCGATCGCCTCCCAGGTCAAGCCCAATTGCCGACTGACCGCGATCGCCGCTAGGGCATTGGCGAGGTTATGTTTACCGAGCAGTCTCAGCCTCAGCGTACCCAAATAGCTGCCACGCTCCCAGACCTCCGCCACCGTCCCTAGAGCTTGGTAGACCGGGTTGCGTACCGTATAGTCTGCCCCTCGCTGCGGGTCAAGACTGTAGGTGATATCCGGCTGCAAATACTGACGAACCGTCTCGCAATCCAGACAGCCAATCGTAGCTTGGCACTGCGCCGTGAAACGCTTGAAGATATGTACGACCTCAGACAGACTGCGGTAGTGGTCAGGATGATCGAGTTCAATGTTGGTGATGATGCCCAAAGACGCCGCCAGCGTCGCCAGCGAGCCGTCCGATTCATCGGCCTCGGCCACCAGGTAGCGACTCGCACCGAGGCGAGCATTGCCCCCCAAAGCTGCGATCTCGCCCCCAACCACCACCGTAGGATCGATGCCAGCCATGACGAGGATGTAGCCAATCAAGCTGCTGGTCGTCGTTTTGCCGTGGGTCCCCGCCACAGCGATGCTGTCGTAGTACTGCATCAGCGCCGCCAGCAGCTCCGAGCGGTGAAAAATCGGGCAACCGCGTTGGCGGGCAGCTTGATATTCAGGATTGTCAGGGCGAATCGCCGTGGAGCAGATCACTTGGGGCAACAACGGGCGATCGCCAGCCGCAAGCCTCCGCGATGGCTCCCACTCCAGGCTGCCATTCCCACCTGCCACCGTAGCGAGAGCCGACTCACGCCGAGCCGACTCATCAGCCGCCATGAAATGATCTAGATTACCAGCCTGTTGAGCATCAAAGATGCGCACGCCAGCCGCTGCTAGCCGTTGCGTAATCGGTGTCGAACGCAAATCGGAGCCAGAAACCGAGATCCCTTGCTTTGCCAGGACGAAAGCTAGGGCGGACATCCCGATCCCGCCAATTCCAATAAAATGGAATGGTCTACCACCAATATCAACTGTACTTGTCATCAAAACTCCTCACACACCACACCAAACACCGTACGGCATCAATCGCAGTCAGGCGTATAATATCAAGAGTCACTCCACTCAACACAGAGTTCATCAGAATTTCATATGCCTTGACAAAATCAAGGCGATATTCTGGCTATTGCTTTAACCGGCAGAATTCTGAAACTACCTAGTTTCTACCACTACCCGGAGCCAAATTCGGCTCATCCGGAAACTTTTCCTCCAACCGCGCGTCCGCCAGCGCTCTTGACCTGAGCCGGCGATTGATGCCGAGCCTGTGCAAACAGGATACTCCGGTTGCGGTATTGCCCTGGGATAGTTCTCGCTCTAGCCCCAGTCACACCCATCAACCCCACCTGGCGCACCAGGATTTTTTAGACACGCTGTAGTAGTTCAGGAATACTGAAAAATTTTGGGAATCCCTGAATTGAATCATTGCCACTGAGTCGCCGCGGGCGGCAAACATAAGCAGACTGCTCGGAAAAAGGCTCAAGCTCTGCCCTTAGAAAACCAAGATCAGGTCACTGACCCTGCTCCTAGGCACAATCGGGACGATGCTCAGGGTCGGGCAACTTGCTCACCCACTGACCTGAGCGCTCACCCGTGAATCTCCACAGCACTCGGATTCAAATGCAGCAGCTTTGCGATATGATTTTTGTGGTTAACATTATTTTAATATTGATTTGCAGACAGAGGGCAAGACGCAGTGATTAGAGTAGCAATCAACGGGTTCGGACGCATCGGACGTAACTTTTTACGCTGTTGGCTGGGCCGCACCGACAGCAATCTTGAGATCGTCGGTGTCAACGATACCTCCGATCCCAAGACCAATGCCCACTTGCTCAAGTATGACTCGATGCTGGGCAAGCTCGATGCAGACATCGATGCCGACGAAAACTCAATCATCGTTAACGGCAAAACTATCAAGTGCGTCTCTGATCGCAACCCGCTGAATCTCCCGTGGAGTGCTTGGGGGATCGATCTCGTGATCGAATCAACCGGCGTCTTTGTCACCGAAGAAGGGGCATCGAAGCATATCGCGGCTGGTGCCAAACAGGTGCTCATTACGGCTCCCGGCAAAGGGGGAAATGTCGGCACTTACGTCATGGGTGTCAACCATCAAGATTATGAGCACGGCACGCACAAGGTCGTGAGCAACGCTAGTTGCACTACGAACTGTCTTGCACCCATTGTCAAAGTCATCCATGAGAACTTTGGCATCGTTAAGGGCACGATGACGACGACCCATAGCTACACAGGTGACCAGCGTCTGCTGGATTCGAGTCACCGTGACTTGCGCCGCGCCCGCGCCGCCGCTGTGAATATCGTGCCCACGACAACCGGTGCAGCCAAAGCCGTTGCCCTCGTGCTACCCGCTATGAAAGGTAAGCTGAACGGTATTGCCTTCCGGGTGCCGACGCCGAATGTCTCGATCGTTGACTTTGTAGCTCAAGTTGAAAAGAGTACCTTCACCGAGCAAGTCAATGATGCCCTGCGCGAAGCTGCCGAAGGCCCGATGAAAGGAATTCTCGGCTACAACGATTTGCCGCTGGTGTCCTCTGACTATCGTGGCACGGACTATTCCTCGATTGCAGATGGCAGCCTGACTATGGTGATGGACGGCGACATGGTAAAAGTCGTCGGCTGGTATGACAACGAATGGGGCTACTCACAGCGCGTCGTCGATCTGGCTGAGTTGGTCGCGGCGAAGTGGCCTGCTTAATTCTGGCTGGCTTTTCGCAGTCAGCGGGGTCAGTACGCGATTGACCGTGGCTTGCATTCTGGTGGCTGAGTCGTCATTACTAAAAAAATTTTCAGACTAGGGATTGCTCCTTAGTCTGCTTTGTTTTGGGTGACGTGATGATGAATGCTGGCAACGATACATCACTCTATCCCGCTCAATAGATCGGCTACGACGCGCCCAGCAAGATGCAATAATCAAGGGTCAGGAGGCTGAGGAAGCAAGGCTATGACTGGCGCACGGATCGTCTGGATTAAGCAGTTGGGGACGGCGGGTGAAGATGATGCTTACAGCATTGCAGTCACGGACGATGATCGCATTTATCTCGCCGGTTATACCTCTGGTTCACTGGCAGGCGAAAATGCCGGTGGCAATGATGCCTGGCTGGCTCAGTACGATGCTGATGGTAACCAGCGCTGGCTCTGCCAACTGGGCGGGGCAGGGGACGATGAAGCAAATGGCGTCGCTGTCAGTCCTAGCGGTCAGATCTACATCATCGGCTATACCTACAACACACCGCCGGAGACCACCAATGGCGATCGCTACACCGCCGCCTGGCTCGCCCGGTACGATGCCCAAGGTAACCGCCACTGGTATCGCGATCTCGGTACGACGGTGCCGCAAATTGCGACTAGCCTGGCGATCGCACCCGACGGTACCCTCTATATCACCAGCTACACTGCACCCGAGCACGACGATTGGCAAGTCTGGTTGGGGCGCTACGCGGCTGATGGTGAGGAGCTGTGGCGGCGATCGCTCGGCTATCACAGTGAGGAGATCGTTGCTTATGTTGCAGTCGGTCGCACCGGTCAAGTTTATCTCGTCAGCAATGCCTTGAGTCCCCTTGCCACAATCAGCGAACCCCCGGTCTGGCTCGCTTGCTACAACGAGGTGGGTGAGCCACAGTGGCACCACGCGATCGGCAGTATCGATGAGACCAGTTGCAGTGGCATTGCGGTCGATGCCGATGAGAATATTTATGTCGCCGGGTTCAGCGATCGCCCCACCACTGACCACCGCTGTGCCTGGCTCGCCAAGTATGATCGCCACGGCCAACCCCTCTGGCAACAAGACCTCGGTAGCATCGAGGATGAGGAATCTACCGGGATCGCTGTCGATGCGGCAGGCAATGCTTACCTTGCCGGGTTCACCTACGGCGCGATCGCCGGTGAAAATGCCGGTGACGCTGATGCTTGGGTCGCCTGCTACAGTCCCGATGGTACGCTCAGTTGGGCGCAGCAGATCGGCACCGAGGGCGAAGATGGTTGCAATGCAGTGGCTGTCGATGCCAAGGGTCGCGTCTACGTCGCTGGTTACACTGACAGCGCCCTCGACGGTGACCATGCTGGTGACTACGATGCCTGGCTCGCAAAGCTGGAGTTTAGGACTGCTACGCAGAGTTCTGAGTTTTGAGTGCCTGCAATTCGGAAACCCTGTGGATTTTGAATGGGACTCTCATTTCCGCCGTCTTGTGCGAGCGATCGCCCGCCCAGGCAATGATGAGGGATACAACGCTTGGGTTCTGAGGACAGGACTGGGGATCAGACACCCAGACCGCTACTCGACTAGGTCAAAGATCGAAATCTGCCGCTCGCGATCAAGTTCCTGAACCCGGCGCTGCATCGTGTAGAACTCTTGGGAATAGTATTGCCATTGGTCTGGCTCTTGTTGGGGATCAAGTTTTTGCCACTGTTCGAGGCAGTACTGACGGTGTTTTTCGCAGGTGACGCGCTCGAGGGCGGCGATCGCGGCCCGAATCAGCAATGGTGCGCGCCGAATGTCCTGCATCTGCTTTTCGTTGAGATGAAAGAGGTAGACCACCTCAGAGAGCGCACGCGCCTCTTCGGAACTCGCTTCCTGCAAATAGGCGACGAGATCGCGATCGCGCTCCGGCGGTGCGTCGAGAATCCGCTGCCAGAGGGCGCGGTGCGGCGCGAGGCTAAAGAGTAGATCCTTGGCTTCCATCGTTTGTAAGATGGTGCGCCGCGAAGCCGTCGAATGCAGATAGATCAGCAACAGCAACGCTTCCGCTTGCTCGAGCAGATTGCGCTCGGCACTGGCTTGTAGCTTCAGGGCGATCGCCTGTTTCTCCTGTACAGCCGTAGATTGCGGCAAGCGCAACTGTTTTTGCAGGCTCTGGTTATAGCTCAGCACCAGGCGGGCATCCCCCTGGCTCAAGACTTCGGCGCAGGAGCGGGTGTAGTGAGCGCGCTTGTTGGCATCGGCAATCTTGTTGAGCAGCTTGACCATTTGCTGGGCGACGGGTTCAAACTGATCAGCCTGTTTCAGATCCCGGCCCGCGACCAGTTGTTGGATCTGCCAGTCCAGCCACAAGGGTGCCGCGATAATGGCTTCGTGGTAGCGGGCGATCGCCTCCGGGCTGGACTTGATAAATTCATCAGCATCTTTGCCACCCGGCAAGTTCAAAATCCGGAGCTGCACCTGTCCGGAGTACACCAGCGTCTCCAACTCACCGATCGCCCGCTGCGTCGCCTGCACCCCGGCCCGGTCGGCGTCGAAGTTGAAGACGATTTGCTTCGCTTCGGTGTAGCGCAGCAGCGACTTGATCTGCTCCTGACCGAGGGCCGTTCCCATTGAGGCGACGACATTTTCGATCCCGGCGGCGTGCAGAGCGATCGCGTCAAAATAGCCCTCAACTACGATTGCGCGGTCTTGTTTGGCGATCGCCGACTTCGCCCGGTCGAGGGCATAGAGTGTCTGACCTTTATTGAACAGCGGCGTCTCCGGCGAGTTCAGATACTTCGGCTCGTCATTACCCAGGGTGCGCGTGCCAAAGCCGATCACCCGACCTTGCAAATCAGCGATCGGGATGGTGAGGCGATCGCGAAAGTAGTCATAGTGGCCCTCGCCCCGGCGGCGTGACCGGATCAACCCGGCCTGCTCAACCAGTTGTACCGGAAAGCCCTTCACCTCGACCAAGTGACGGTAGAGGGTCTCCCAACCGGCCGGGGCATAGCCTAGACCGAATTGCTGAATAGTCGCGTCACTGAGCTGACGCTGGGCCAAGAGATAACGCCGCGCTGTCTCCCCTTGGGACTGATAGAGGGCGTGTTGAAAGAAGCGGGCCGTGACCGCGAGGATTTCGTAGAGCTGCTCGCGTAGGGAGAGTTGGCGTTGGAGTTCTTGGCGTTGTTGCGGCTCGATCGTCTGGATCGGCACCTGGTAGCGACGAGCAAGATCAAGCATCACGTCGCCAAAGCCCTGCTTGCGCGTTTCCATCAAGAACTTGATCGCATTGCCGCCCGCGCCGCAGCCGAAGCAATAGTACATCTGCTTGCTAGGGCTGACGGTGAAGCTGGGCGTCTTTTCTTCGTGGAAGGGACAGAGACCGAGGTGATCTTTGCCGCGCTTGCGGAGGACAACCTGCTCAGAAACGATGTCTACAATGTCGAGGCGTTGTTTGATCGCCTCGATGGTGTCGGGGTGCAGGCGAGGAATATCCATAGAAGAACAGGCGAGAAACGGCGAAAGGGCGCGATCGCAGCGAATCGCGGCCGGAATTGTCCTAGACTCTACAAAGGGCAACGTCCCTCTGTATTATTAACTCTAGATTTTTAGCACCGAGAGCGACGATGGGCAGGATTTTTGTTTCCGCAGGGCATGGGGGTATCGAATCGGGCGGCATCCCCGATCCGGGCGCAGTCGCAGGCGGCACAACCGAAGCGCAACAGATGATTTTGCTGCGGGACTTGATTGTACCTGACCTGCGATCGCGCGGTTACGAGGTCTTTTCGGTTCCCGACACCCTCAGCCTGCGCGATACCGTCGCCTGGATCAATGCCCGCGCCCGCCAGGGCGATGTCGCCATCGAGATCCACGCCGATGCCTTCACCAATCCCAATGCGCGCGGTGCAAGCGCCTTCTATGTTGCCAACAATGCCGAACGCAAACGCCACGCCGAAACCGTCCTGCTCGCATTGATTCGCCGCCTGCCACAGTTGCCCAGCCGGGGCGCAAAACCAGATACGGCTACTGGAGTCGGCCGCCTCGCTTTTTGCCGTGACATCTCGATCCCCTCACTACTACTAGAAGTCGGCTTTCTGACCAATCCCGAGGATCGCGCCCTGATCATCAACCGTCGCCGCGACATGGCAGCCGGGATTGCAGATGGTTTGGCAGCCTGGAGCCAAGACGTTTCTGGGAATGCTCCGCCGGAGCTAACCTATCCGTCTGTGGGCATTCGTATCAATGACCGCGACTACCCGGAGCGGGGCATCTTAATCAATAACAACTCCTACATCCCCACCGACCTCGTGGATCGCCTCAACATCGACATTAGCCAGGATCCCGACATCCGCCTCGTGCAGTATCGGGGCATCGTCTACGTCAAAGCGGTGGAATTGCGCGACTTCAACGTCAGCGTCGGTTGGGACAATGACACGCGCTCGGTGGTGCTCAAAACCGTCTCGGCGATCTGCCCCGGCACGATCGACAGGATCATGGGACATGGCAACACTTCAGAGGTGCAGCTCATCGTCTTCCTGAAGTCGGCGAATGAAAATGCCCTCAGTGACTTCCCGGATCTGCCGAAGCTTTATCGGGAGGAGTCGGCGATCGAAGGGGTTAACTACGACATCGCCTTCGCACAGATGTGCTTGGAGACCAACTTCCTCCGCTTCGGCGGCGACGTGAAGCCATCGCAGAACAACTTCTCTGGCTTGGGTGCGATCGGTGGTGGTGCCCAAGGCGCAACCTTCCCTAGTGCGCGTATCGGTGTACGTGCTCAAGTACAGCACCTCAAGGCCTACGCCAGCCAGGAGCCGCTAGTGCTGGATTTGGTCGATCCGCGCTTTGGCTTCGTGCGACGGGGTGTCGCCCCGCTAGTCGATCAGCTCTCGGGCCGTTGGGCGGCTGATCCGGAGTATGGCAAGAAGATTTTGGCGATCATCCGTCGCCTGTATGAGTCGGCGGGGATTCTATAACCGGCGGGTGGGGGTGCAAAAAGCGCTCTCTCAACGGCTCGATTGTCTTCCTCCTGGAGTAGACAAAAATTGACCCCTCCTCAAAGCCCTCGGACACCAAAAAACTACCCCGCCACGATCCCTGGTTGGCGACGCGAATGAACGTAGAGCCGTCCGGTAAAATGAGGGCAACCAGCGGCAAGTTGGAATCGGGGTGCGCGGACAGCGGTCATTACCGTTACTGTATAGTTAAATTTTTGCGGTAGTTTATTGGGACTCGCCAGTTATCGGTTAGGGCTGGCGATCGCACAGCAGCGATGGGCGCAATCCAGGCAATTCGGGGCACGCGGGACATCTTGCCGAATGAGGTGAGTTATTGGCAGCACGCCGAAGCGACGGCGCGCACCATTTTTCAGCGGGCGCAATACCAAGAGATCCGCACGCCAATTTTTGAGGCGACGGAACTGTTCGCGCGCGGGATCGGCGAGGCGACCGATGTGGTGGGTAAGGAGATGTATAGCTTTACCGACCGGGGCGATCGCGCCCTGACCCTGCGACCCGAACTCACGGCCGGAGTCGCCCGCGCCTGCATCCAAAACGGTTTGCTGAAACCCGGCAGTCTGCAACGACTCTGGTACACCGGCCCCACCTTCCGCTACGAGCGACCGCAAGCCGGTCGCCAGCGGCAGTTTCACCAGGTCGGGATCGAGTGCCTCGGCAGCGATTCCCCCCTAGCGGATGTGGAGGTGATCGCCCTGGCGACGGACTTGTTGCAGGCGCTGGGGTTGCGATCGCTGCAACTGGACATTAACTCCGTCGGCCGGGGGGAAGATCGCCAGCGCCACCGTCAAGCACTGGTCGATTACCTGACGCCCCACAAAGCCGATCTCGACGCCGACTCCCAAGACCGCCTAACCCGCAATCCGCTGCGGATTCTCGACAGCAAAAACGAGCGCACCCAAACCATTGTCCAGGACGCGCCGCAACTGCTCGACTACCTCAGCCCTGAATCGCGCCGTCACTTCGAGCAAGTCCAGGCGAGCCTGAACGACCTCGGCATCGCCTACCAAATCAATCCCCGGCTGGTGCGCGGTCTCGACTACTATACGCACACTGCCTTTGAAATCCAATCGGCCGACCTCGGCGCGCAGGCAACCGTCTGCGGCGGCGGTCGCTATGATGGCTTGGTTGCCACCTTGGGCGGTGCTGACACTCCTGCGGTTGGTTGGGCGCTGGGCATGGAGCGGCTGATCTTGCTGTTGCAGGAATTACAGGCTTCACCGACGACTGCGCCCGACTTCTACGTCGTGTCGCGGGGAGCCATTGCTCAAGCTCGCGCCCTAGTGCTGACGCAAAAACTGCGCCAACAGGGTTTTGGGCTCGAATTTGACCTCAGCGGCAGTGGCTTTGGCAACCAGTTCAAGCGTGCCGATCGCAGCGGTGCGATCGCCTGCCTGATCCTCGGTGATGAGGAAGCCGCGCAGGGCAAAATTAGCATCAAATGGCTGCCCACCCAAACCCAAGACACCTGGACCCAAGACCGACTCCTCACCAGCCCCGACTCCCTCCGCCAAACCCTCGCCCAGCTTCGGGAAACCCTGGCGGCGAGTCAGACCTGAACCCTCGCGATCGCGCCACCCGCGAACCAACAGCGCATGGAATCCTGGGAATTTCTACTGCAACGGAAAGGCACGCGCACTTGGCTACCCATCGCGCGACAGCAGGGCGATCGCGCCATTAGTAGCCGCCAGCTTCAGGTCGAGGCCGGCACCTACCGCATCGTCGCCCAGTCCTGCCGGGCGAATGTCGAGGTGGAGATTCGCATCGTTTACCAGCCGCTGCACGGGCTGCCACCCCAGCGCCGCACCCAAAAACGCCGCTGTCGCACCAGTCCCGATGGGCTGATGGTGGTGATTCCATTTTTGGAGCTGAACCCTGGTCGCTGGGAGCTACGCTGCGCCTGCGAGTTGCCGACGGGGCCGACCGGCGAGCCGCAACGCGCCGTGTTGCAGTTGGATACGCTCTTGCCTCGGGCGATCGCCCAGCCGCGCCACGACCCATCATGCCCACAGCGCTGACGCCGACCCTCCTGGCGACTGAATCTACGGTTGACACGATTGCTCGGGCGATCGCAGAGCCGATCGCGTCGGAAGCCTCTACAGAGGAACTGCTCGAACCGATTCAACCGGTCGCACCCACGCCAACCATTGCACCAGCCGCCGCTGAAGTCTCGGAAGTCCTGGCTCCGCCCCCCCCAGATCCGGCTCCGCCTGTACCAGCAGTCACGGCTCCCCAGCCCCCCAATCCCGCTGTTGCTGAAGCTTGGCCGCAGGAATTTGTGGTCGAGCCGGAAACGGATGCCCCGCTCACCACTCCGGCCCCACCAGCCGCCGCACCCGCTCCGGAAATCGTGGCTGCGCCAACCCCACAGCCCCCCGCTCCAGCCGAAACCGAAATTCCACCGTTTGTCTCCGAGCCGCCAGCAGAATTGCCGACAACGGCTGAGCCGGCAACGGCGATCGCCCCAGAACCCATCTCGGAACCTGACACAACCCCGGAGATTGCCCCCTTTGCCGCACCGGAGCCAATGGTTGCTGCTGAGGTGCCACCGGTCGCACCCATCCCAGCGTCGCAACTAGCGCTGAGCGAGGCAACGACAGAGGCATCCTCGCTGGAGGACTCGCCTGCTGAGACGGCAGCCGGAGCAGAATCCCCGTTTATAGTCCCAGTCTCAGCATCGCCGCCGGAAGCAACGTCACCGGCGATCGCTCCTGCTGCCCAGCAAGCAACAGACTTAACAGTTGAACCGGAAGTTGAACCGGAGGAAGTTACGGCTGAGCAGCCAGCGGCCGTCACACCCCCGTCGGAACCGAGCCACGCCGCATCAGTCACCGCACCCGTCGATTCCGCCGCTGAAATTGAGCAGCCCGAACCGGTCGCTCCCGCTTCAGAAGCTCCCGCTACGGTTCAATCCCTGACTCCACCCTCACTGGAGCTAACCCCTACATCTCCACCAGCGGCGATCGCCCCGCCGACAACCATCACCCCAACAATTGCTGATGTCGTGCCCGCGGGCGATGTCTGGGCGACCGAAAGCGAGGCTGAGACTTTGGCGGCGGCTGTTGATGAGCTAGAACCGGCTGAGGCAGCTGAGGAGGCGATCGCCCCGCCAGAACCCTTGCTTCGCCGCACTGGCGCGATTCCGCCACTGCAACTGCCCTCGCCTCTGGCTTTCCCAACTCAGCCAGCCGCAACTGAGGCGGAACCAGAGCGCGTCGCTGAGATCACTCCAGCAGCCTGGTTAGAGGCAGCGATCGCCCCAGAACCACCACCAGTCTCGACGCCACCCGCCCTCCCCCCAGAGGTGGAGACCCCCGTGACACCGGTTGAAATTGCCAGCTCAGATTCAGCCGCGCTGGCTCCGCGCCTCATTTCGCCGCCGGCGCTGCTGGATCTTCTCGCTGAGGATCTGGACGCCGAGGATGCGGTCGATCCCTACTGGCGCGAGCTGGCGGCTCAATATGCTGAGCGTTCAGCCAGCCAGGGTAGTCTGGGCGCACCGGCTGATCTCGACCTGCTCGAGGCCCACTCACTTCTGGAGGAGTCGATCCAGAGCCTAGAAGACATTCTGCAACAGGTCACACTGCCGCCGCCACCCTCGCCGACCACCGAGTTAGATGAGCTAGCCCGCCCACTTGCCCCGGCGGCGGCTCCCGCAACAACCCTCGCTCCCACTGCATCCCGTCCGCTGGTTAAACCAGAGATCGCCCCGCTAAAACTCGCCCTCAGCCAAGACAGCTTCACTTGGCGACGCGGCGAACCGTTGTTGCTCTCTGGACATATCGATGCCGTGCAACCGGGCGAATCCAGTCTGCTCGACAGTGGTTTTGCGGGGGCGATCCGCTATGAGCTGCGCGATCCCCAGGGCGGCGAGATTCTGTTGGCGGTTGAGCAGCCGCTGAGCGATGCCACGATTCCGCTGGTGTTCAACTACCTGCTGGAGATCCCCACTGATTACCAGACACAGTTAATCCTCGGTGAAGTTAGCCTCGAGGTGCAGTTTGAACGCCCCGCCGAGCGCACCCTTGAACGCTTGAAACTCGCCGGGCAGACCTTCTCGATCACGGCCGATGTGAGCGATCTGCTGGATTTGGTGCGCCAGATTCCCCGGGTCGAACCGGAGCCGCCGCGAGCCATCAATTTGCCCGAGCCGCAAAAATTCGCCGCTAGCCCGCTGCCCCCGAAGGCTGAAGCGGAGGACAAGCCGGAGCCGCAGGTGTTACCGCCCCGACTGGCAGCCGCGGCGAAGTCGCGATCGCCCCAGCTTCCCAGCTTTGGCTCACCTCCGCCCCAAGCGGGTCTGGAGCAGTCACAACTGCCCCTCGCGGCGCTGAGTGCGGCTGACGCTGAGGCTAAACCGGAGCCTGAGTCTGCACTCGAGACGCCGACGACAGCAGCGGCGATCGCCCCGGCCGATGAGCCAAGCACAGCGACGGCCGCGGCTGAATCAGCGACTGAGCACCCGCCATCTGAGCCAGAGAGTTCTGACTCAGCTCACACTGAAGCGTCGGCAACATCGACAACGACTGCGGCCCAGACAGCAGAGCGAGCGGCAGCAGCAGCGACACCCGAACCAACCCATGCTGAGCGCGAAACCGATCCAGCCACAACCGCCGAGAACCAGACACTCGATCACCGCTTCGGGGAACTGCGAACCCGAGAACGCTTCTGGGAGCGGGTCAATGCGCTGGCGAGCGAGCCGTTGACTGACGAGCCGTCGTCTCAACCCGCAAACCAGCCAGAAACGCCTGACCTGACTCCCCGCTCCCCCTCAGCCGCCCGCCCCCAACTTGGCGGTTCCGGCGACCGATCCTTGGGCCACTCAGGAGATTGGTGCTCGACGATGACGACGATGCTGATGAACTAGCGCCAGCAGTCCCCGTGGAGCGTTTTCAGCCGCACGATAGCTCAGGCCTGCCGTATCCCGA
>JAAUTY010000013.1 GCA_012031265.1 Spirulinaceae cyanobacterium SM2_1_0
AGGAGATCCGGGCGGCGGAAGACCCTGAGTTTGAGACGTTCTACACCAAGAACATCCTGCTCAATGAAGGTCTGCGGGCTTGGATGGCACCGCAAGACCAACCCCACGAACGTTTTGAATTCCCTGAGGAGGTACTGCCGCGTGGTAACGCTCTCTAATACGATCGCTAGCGGCGGGCGCGATCTTGAATCCACCGGCTTTGCCTGGTGGGCAGGAAATGCTCGTCTGATCAATCTCTCCGGTAAGCTGCTGGGCGCGCACGTCGCGCACGCTGGTCTCATTGTCTTCTGGGCTGGCGCGATGACTCTGTTTGAAGTGGCTCACTTCATTCCGGAGAAGCCCATGTACGAGCAAGGTCTAATCTTGCTTCCCCACTTGGCGACTATCGGCTTGGGTGTCGGCCCTGGCGGTGAAGTGGTTGATACGTTCCCCTACTTTGTGGTGGGCGTTCTCCACTTGATTTCTTCCGCGATTCTCGGCTTGGGCGGCATCTATCATGCCGTGCGCGGTCCTGAGACGCTTGAAGAATATTCTGACTTCTTCGGCTACGACTGGACCGACAAGAATCAGATGACCAACATCATCGGCTACCACCTGATCCTCTTGGGTGGCGGTGCGTTGCTGCTGGTGGCGAAAGCCATGTTCTTTGGCGGGGTCTACGATAGCTGGGCACCAGGCGGCGGCGATGTGCGGATTATTTCCAATCCAACGCTGAATCCGGCGATCATCTTTGGCTATCTGGTCAATTCGCCCTTCGGCGGCGAAGGCTGGATCATTGGTGTCGATAACATGGAAGATGTCATTGGCGGTCATGTCTGGATTGGCTTGATCTGCATTGGTGGCGGCATCTGGCACATCTTGACCCGCCCCTTTGGCTGGGCGCGTCGTGCCTTCGTCTGGTCGGGTGAGGCTTACCTCTCCTACAGCTTGGGCGCGCTGTCGCTGATGGGTTTTGTGGCTTCCTTCTATGTTTGGTTCAACAACACCGCTTACCCCAGCGAGTTCTACGGCCCGACCAATGCCGAAGCTTCGCAGGCTCAGGCGCTCGTCTTCTTGGCGCGTGACCAACGCCTGGGTGCTAACGTCGGTTCGGCCCAAGGCCCGACTGGCTTGGGTAAATACCTGATGCGCTCGCCGACCGGTGAGATCATCTTCGGTGGTGAGACGATGCGTTTCTGGGACTTCCGTGGTCCTTGGCTGGAGCCGCTGCGCGGTCCCAACGGCCTGGATCTCGACAAGATCCGCAATGACATTCAGCCCTGGCAGTTGCGCCGTGCGTCGGAGTACATGACGCACGCGCCCAACGGCTCGCTGAACTCGGTCGGCGGCATCATCACGGAGCCGAATGCGTTCAACTATGTGAACCCTCGCGCTTGGTTGGGTACGTCCCACTTTGTGCTCGGCTTCTTCTTCCTCGTTGGTCACCTCTGGCACGCGGGTCGCGCCCGTGCGGCAGCGGCTGGCTTCGAGAAGGGGATCGACCGCGAGACCGAACCCGCACTGGCGATGCCGGACATCGACTAGTCCTGCGGTTCAGTTGGTTCGACCAACTTGAGTGAATCAAAAGAGGGTTCCCACGGTGGTGGGAACCCTCTTTTGTCGCGGATTGTCGTCCCAAACGGACAATGTTCAGGGTAAAGACGTATAGTTGGAGAAAGTGTCATCACTTGCTGACACTGGATTATTGGCGCATTCGACTAACTGCGTATGTTTCGGCATTGCCTCATCTGTACCGATTTCTCTGATGGCTTGCAACGTTTAGCCCGTTTTGTGCCGGATTTGGCGGCCGGTGGTCTCAAGCGGATCGTGTTTAGTCACAGTGTCCCGCTCTGGGAAGAAGGGGGCATCCCCCGCATCGACGAGGAGGGGATGCAAGCGGCGCGCGATCGCCTCGAATCGCAACTCAATGTCGGGGACGCCGAAGTCGAAGTCATCATCGAAGTCCCTTCCGGGCGGCCAGCCGAAACAATCCCGAAGCTAGTGAATCAGTACGACATCGAAGTCATCATCACGGGGGCGCCAACCCGCAGCTTGGTCAAAGAAAAAGTTTTTGGCAGTACAACATTGGCGCTAGCGAAAGCGACAAATATTCCGCTGATGGTGCTGCGACCGCAGTTGGTCTCAACCTATACCCAAGAGGAATTGGCACTCCGCTGTCGGGCGCTATGGCGTTATCTATTGATCCCCTACAACGATGGTGAGGCCGCGAATTATCTCCTAGACACCCTCAAGGCTTACGCACAAAACGCAGAGACGCGCTTTCCCGAGTGCTGTATGCTCGTCTGGGTGATCTCGGAGGTGAGCCGACGCGGGACTGACGAACGCACTCAGTATCGCTTGCAGCAGGCCCATGAACGCTTAGCGGCCGTGAAAGCTGAATTGGAAGCCGTGGGCTTGACGGTGAATGCTGAAGTCCGCCAGGGCGATACCTTTACGGAGATCACCGATGCGGCGTTGGATTTTGACATCAGTGCGATCGCCACTTCCTACGTGACCCGAGGCGCAGTATTAGAGCTGGCTGCCCCTAGCTTTGCTAATGAAGTTGTTCGCCGCAGTTGGTTCCCGGTGCTTTTCTTCTCGCCAGAGAGCTGAAGAATCTACGCAGTGACTACTATTGGTTGGGGTAGGCAGTGTTCGCCGCCTCAAGCTTCATCAGGATTTTCGGCTTGAGCTTCTCAAACTCTTGCCGCAAAAGCTTTTTGCTCAATGCCGCTTGATCCGAGCCGCGAATCCCCTGGCTCGTATTCGCCCACTCTGCCAACATGCGGCACTGCGTCGGGTCGATCGTCACACTCATGACGTGTTGGCATTTTTGCTCTTGGCTTTCCAGCGCGAAGAACAGCATGCGGTAGTTACCAGATTTGCCCAATAGACGCGCGGTGCGCTGACCCACTGGGGTTTTGAGGTCGAGATAGCAGGGCAACCAGCGTGGGCCGCGCTCGCGATTGTGCAGTACTGTGATCCACAGCACCATAGGATGGGGTGTGGTGAGAAAGAGAAATTGATTATAGCGGGTACTGTAGCGGCGGCTCTGAATATCCTCCTGCTCTAGCATCGTCCAGAGCGTCGCGAAGACGCCTTGGGGAGTTCGCAGTAGGCGATGGAAGACAATCGGCTGACGAGGCTTGCCCGCCGGCCAGGTCATCTTCAGGCAGGCATCTTCTAGGGTGGGACGATCACGCTCCACCGCAGACCCGGCTGCATCACGATTCCCTAGCCGGTTGCCACCAGCTCGATACTGGCTGTAGCGTTTCTCCAATGGCTCGATCGCCTTGAGAATCTCACCGACCGTTTGCGGCCGCTGACTCGGGTTCTTCTCTAGGCAGCGGGCGATCAAGCGGTCGATCTCACGGGGAATTTTCAGATCCGGCTTCAAGGGCATCGGCTTATACTCGTGATGCGCTTTGTACCAGCTACCGAAGGAGTTGTTTTCTGGCAACAGCGGCATCTCCCGCGTCAACATTTCGTACATCATGATGCCGAGGCTGTAGATGTCGGAGCGGTTGTCGAGTTCCTTGCCCTCCATTTGTTCCGGCGAGCAGTAGGCGAGGGTGCCCATGAACGAATGCGTCTGTTCGCGATTCGCTTCGATCAATTTGGCAATGCCAAAGTCAAGGATTTTGACCAACTCACCCAGGGTTGAGTCATGAACCAGCAGAATATTGCTGGGCTTGATGTCTCGGTGAATAATCTGGCTCGGCTCTTGCTTGAAGATGATGCCTTTGTGTGCACATTCAAGGCCGATACACATCTGGCGCACGAGGCTGAGGAAGCGCTCCACATCCATGGTTTCGCGCTTGATAATCTCGCTCAGATTTTCCCCTTCGAGAAACTCCATGACGTAGTAGGGGACATCTTGCTCATCCACGCCATAGTCCTTGACACGCACAATGTGGATCGTCTTCTCGGCCAGTAGGGCGCAGATGGTGGCCTCGCGCTCAAAGCGATCGCGCATCCGCTGGTTGAGCAGGGTCTGCGCCAAGAACTTGACGGCGACAGTGACTCCCCCCAGCAAGGTATCTTCGGCACGGTAAACCTGCCCCATCGCGCCTTTACCAGCCAGCTCGACAAGGCGATACCGATTGGCAAGTAACCGCCCGCTATTCGGATCCATAGCCATACGTGAGGCTCCACTTGAGTCAGGAGCAAGCCGGGCAGGGCGCGCTCTTACTGGCAGTCAGCATGATTTAGGTAATACCGTGTTGAGCATAGATGAAGTCGTCTGTCCAATCCTGAACGGAATGACAAGCCATAACGCCACTGATTGGAAGCCGCTAAGTCTGGCGTTGCAGTACCGCCTCCATAATACTGACTAGCGCATGACCTGTGAGAATCCCGCTCGACAAGTGATAGGTATTATCATCAATGCGAGAGATGGTCTCAAAGCCACTGCGACGCTGGCGGTCGTCATCGCTGAGGACGAGATAGCGCTGAACAATCGAGCCAGGGGCGATCCAACCCTCGCCCTCAACTCGTCCGAGCAGGCTTTGTTGCAAGACGAAAGTGTACTGGCGCTCGCCAGCATCTAGACGACCACGATACTGGAAGGCAATTTCCTGGCGATCGCTATCCGGGAACACCAGTTTCGTGACCCAGGTAAACCAGTTTTCCTGGCTCCAAGCCACCAGGGTTTTGCCTTTGACTGCAACGGGGAGGCCGTCGCGCTCCAACCAGTTTCCGTGGAGTAGCCAGCGTCCCTCCTCCATCAAAAACGTGTGCGCCACTGCATCCCGTCCTTAGACACTCCTCTCCCAATCAGTATACTCTGCTTGCTCTGGCGATCGCGGTGGGTCGCCGGGATTAGGCACGTGCTAGCAAGCGAGGCTGATGCAAGTCCCCGAGCGGCAAGGCCTGACAAGCCCCTGTGACGGCTGGGAGATTACCCGGAACTGGCACCGCCGCTGCGCGCCAGTAGGCTAGCACCGCAAAAGCGATCGCCTCCTTAAACGCGGCACTCACGCCGACGCAATCAGTGGTTCTCACGGTCGCGGGGGCTAGCTGGACTTGGAGGCGATCACACAAGTAGCGGTTGCGGCTGCCACCGCCACAGAGCAGCACTTCCTGCGGCAGTCTGGGCAAAAACTCGCGGTAGTTGAGGGCGACGGAGGCAGCGGTTAATTCTGTCAGCGTCGCCAGCCAGTCAGCGGGGCTGAGCGCCTCGGTCTGGGCATCTTGCCAACAGCGCTCCAGATAGGCTGACCCAAAGAGTTCGCGGCCGGTGGACTTGGGCGGCAGTTGCCAGAAAAAATCCTGCTGCAACCACTGCTCGACCAGCGACTGGCAGGGGGTTCCCCGCGCCGCCCAAGCGCCATCGCGGTCGTAGGTTTGGCAGCCATTGGTCAGGCGCTGCACGGCAAGATCAATCAACATATTTCCCGGCCCGGTATCCCAACCCCGTACCCCCGCCAGCCAGTCCAGCGACTGACGGGGCGGCAGATAAGTGACGTTGCCGATGCCGCCGAGATTTTGTACAGCACGGTCATGATCTGCCGCCGCCAGTAGTGCCGCATCCACACGCGGGACGAGAGGAGCGCCCTGACCCCCCGCCGCCACATCCGCACCACGAAAATTGCTCGCCGTCGGGATGCCGGTCAGGTTGGCGATCAGGTCGCCGCGACCCAGTTGCCAGGTGTAGCCAGCGGGGCAGCGCGCCGTTGGTGGCTGATGGAAGATCGTCTGGCCGTGGGAGCCGAGGAGCGTCGCGGGCGGCTGACCTTGTTGAATGCGCTGGGCAGCGTCGGCGAATTCGTGGGCGATCGCGTCATCAAGTTGGGCGATCATCGCCGCCGACTGCGGTTCGCCATTGCAGACCGCCAAAATCTGAGCGCGCGTGGCCGGACGGTAGGCATACGTCTCACCCGCGAGCAGCCGCACCTTGAGATCGAGGTCACGACCCGTCACCTCAACGAGAGCAGCATCGATGCCATCAATCGAGGTGCCGCTCATTAAACCTACCACAATGACCATTCCCGAGAACTCCGAGCCAAGTTGGGACTTATCATAGAACAAAGTTTCTGATCCGCGATCGCACCGTCCGGGCAAATCTCGTCAGAATCAGCCTATTTTTTGGCAACCCATATTTCTCGATGGATATTCTCGAACTTAATGATATGAAAAACTCAGTCGAAAACCTGCTCGCGCGAGCACGGCTTGAACTAGAAGAGAAACGGCTACAGCGCCAGCGCGAGGTACAAATCGCTGAGAAAACAACCGAAATCGAACAAGAAATCAAGCCACTCTTGACCGAAGTCGAAGCGATGTTGAGCCAATTTGATGCCGAGGGAATTGCCGATAGTACCACCCGCCAACAACTAGAATCGAAGGCAGCTGAGCTACGTCACAACCTCGAAAATGCACACATTGCCGCCTGCCAGGCTGTTGATTCCGAGCTGATTTTGTACGAAGAGAGCCTATTAAACGAACAACTGAACGAACATCTCGTCCAATGGCGACAAGAACTGAAAGCCGATTTACTCGAAACGATTGCCGAGCAACAAGACTTCTTTAGCGCCACCGATGCTGCCGTAACCGTCCGCGATTTCGTCACCGATCTCCAGGCGATTAATGCCCTCGAGGAAGTGGTAGAAGCCTTAATCGATCGGATCAATGCCCTGAGCGATCGCGGCCCCGTCGCCCGCCTACAGTACAGCCACGAGCAAACCCTCGACTTCATCTACGACAAGGCGCTCGAAAATCGCTCGCGAGCTTCGCGGCCCACCGAAGTCCGAGCACGAGTCCGCCACCGTAGCCATGTCAAGCGTCCCAACCCCTACGGCGAACTCTCAGGCAAAGTTGTGATCTTCGGTGGCCATGATCGCCTCAAAACCTCCGTGCAGAACCGGCTGCGCTGCTCAGAGGTCGATCTGTCCTGGTGTACAGCCCAAGACGGCTTGCAGATGGCGCAACAAATCGAAGCACGGATCAATAGCGCTGACCTAATCCTGATTGTCACCGGTTATGCCAGTCATCCCTTGACCGAAAAAGCCGGGCAGATGGCTCAGAAAGTCGGCAAGACACCACAAATGATCAACACAACTGGGATGACCCGCATTCTTGAGGCGATTGAATATGGCTTGAAGGTGCAGTCACTGGCCGGCAAACTCTCCGACAATGCTTAGGTAATCGGGAGAATCCCACTTTGGCACTCTCCCGGCTGCCAGAATTCGCGATCCCCCCAGCCTCGACCCGGTAACCGTGTAGCGGGAGCGATCGCAAGTCATAGCGGTTTTAAGGATCACAGTCAGACGGTGAATCAGATTGTTGCCAGCACCAAAATTTAGCGGCAGCAGCACCGGCAACTTGTCCCCGCCTTTCCTTGCAGTCCCGGCTCGCGCTGTGCTGGCACGAAAACCTCGCCCTACAGCAAACCTTTCGAGCTGGGAATCTGACCAGCGCGGCGGGGGTCGAGTTCGAGGGCCTGACGCAGGGCGCGGGCAAAGGCCTTGAAACTAGCTTCAATAATGTGGTGTGAATTGATGCCGTCCAGTTGGCGCAGATGCAGCGTGATTTGACTGTGGTTGACCAAAGCGACGAAAAACTCGCGCACCAGTTGGGTGTCGTAAGTGCCGACCCGCTGCGTCGGAATCTGTAGCCCATAGCTGAGGTGGGGACGGCCGGAGCAATCGAGCGCGACCTGAATCAAGGCCTCATCGAGCGGCGCGATGAAGTGACCGAAGCGATGAATGCCTTGGCGATCGCCCCAGGCCTGAGTCAGCGCTTGCCCGAGCGTGATGCCGACATCTTCATTGGTGTGGTGGTCATCGATCTCCAGATCGCCAGTGGCGTGTACGTCTAGATCTAGCAGTCCATGGGAGGCGATCTGGTGCAGCATATGGTCAAGGAAGGGAATGCCGGTCTGCACCTGACACTGACCCGTACCGTCGAGATTGACCGCGACACGGATGTCCGTTTCTTTCGTGGTGCGGCTAACGGCAGCGGTGCGGGCAGCAGGGATAACGGTCGGGCTAGCAGTGGTTTGCATGACGGTCTGACAGCGAGCAATGTTCAAATCTCATGCTACTGCCTGCCACTGCCTCGCTACAAATCGAGCCTGGATTATTCACGAGGACATTGGCTGATTATGCCGCTGTTGGTAAGCCTGGGCACTGGCGATCGCGCCGCGAATGTCTTTGATCCCCGCTAAAACGGCATTCAGTGCCACAAACTGAGCGCGCGTCGTATTGGCGATAATCTGCGCTAGCGTCGTCTTCCCTGTCCCCGGCAGCCCGAAGAAGACAGCTTCATCGGTCGTCAGCAGTGGGGAACATTTGAACTTTGAACAATGAGCGACAGATACCGCTTAGCCCCGCAACTGAAAACGGTTCAGCAGCATCCGCTCTACTGGTTGTAGAGCTTTGGGTTTCATGTCTTCAGCCGACACGATTTTCTCTATCGATCCTCTGACCGGAATGCTGACGAATCACGAGGCTAAAGCTGAGCAGTCGGCAATTAGGAATGCGGCAGTACTCGCCATAGGGCCGGTTGCCTCACGGACGCGCCAACAATCCGGTTTCTCTGAGAGGCTGCATCTTCCAAGCACCAACTATAAACGACGCAACTCCGTCTCCAATTTGCTCAGATCTTCCTTGAGAAAAACCGTGACTTGCCCCGTGATGATCTCGCCAAAGTCATCTACGCTCAGCTCCGTCCAGTAGGCAAAGCGATCGCCCACTCGCAACTCACCCCGCACCCCACCCACCCCCGGCAACGCCAAGCGTCGCCCCAGCTCGAGCTGGCCGAAACTGGGGTAGGCATAGACTGGATTGGCTTGCTGGTAGTCGCGATAAATATCTAGGCCGTAGATCACCCGCAGTGATTCTGCCAAGCGCTCTGCTGAGACGCCATTGATCACGTCGTAAAGCAGGAAGCGCTCACTACGGATAATGCCGCGATTGCGAACAAAACTCAGGCGACCGGGCGGCAGGACTGAGGCGCTGAATTGGAAGCGCTGGGCCGCCGCATTGGAATTTTCAACCGTCAGGCCGTCACCAAGGGCCGGCTGGAGGGTGGGATGAGCGCGAATCCAGGTGCGTACCGTCTCGGTGCGTTGACCGGGCAGGGCTTGGGCGGGTTGGCGGGCGAGGGCGATCGCGCCGCTCGCGAGCAGTAGCAGGCAGTAGGGCAATGCACGCATAATCTCAGGTTGCTAGGCTGGCATCAACAATGAGGGTCAGCTAGGGGCTTCACCTCCCAGTCCCGAGTGTAGTGTACGCCCCCAGGTAATTGGAAAGCGTCCTTTGGCGGGAGCGATCGCCCAATCTCGCCGAAATCTACAGCAGCTCATACACCATCACGCAGACCTCAGCCCACTGCCTTGGGTTTGAAAATACCAGTACAAATTAGCAACCCCTAAGTCAGAAAGCTTAGCCAGATTCTTGGGCTTCAATGCCGTGTAACCAACAGAATGTGCTTCTCGATCGATATAAGTTTCATAATCGTGCCGCAGATTTTTGGAAAACATCAGCGCGAGACAATCGCGCAGGGCACGTGGATGCGATCGTTGTTGCAGCTCAGCATAGGAATCAATTTCAGGCACGGTCACATCCTCTTCATCAACCGACCTTTCTGCCTCGGCAGGCGGCAAACTTGCTAGCTCAGCCTGTTCGCTCGGAGAAAGTGTATTGAGCCAGCCGAGATAATCTTGCCAAACACTCAGTGTTGCTAAATCGCGATCGTGGATACAAGTGAGTTCAGGGAAAATGAAATCCAGCTCCGTGTTGAGATCGCATTCCTGGGCAACCTCAGCACAATTTCTGCGAATATCCGCTTGAAGGTGAAAAAGGCGATCGCCTGCCGCCGCATATTGGCCCTGCAATTGATAAGTTAGGGCAATCGTCTGATCGATTGCCCAGGCACATTCCGAGCGACGCAGACGATAAGCAGAATTTTTAGATTCTTCTAATAGTTGTGGATTTTTATAATTTGCCAGGGCTTCATTCAAGGTCTGCCGGATGTTGCTGAGATCGGAGCGTAGCACATCTGTATCTTGTACTGCTAAAACAGTTCGCAGTGAGCTTAGAGCTTGGCTGAATTGACCATAAGCTTTGATAAGCTCGAGGCGATGGCGTGCAAAGTTTTGATCATTAGCAACTTTATTGATATGGTCGATCACGACCGAACTTTGCTCACGCATTGTCCGCTTTAGATCAAAGAATCCATCTTGTACCTCCAGTCTCAACTGTTTGACATCTTGACGCAGCTTCAGAGTTTGGTGCAGATTGATCGCAGCGAGCACCGCCGTCACTGCCACACCAACACCAATCATGGCCGTCATTCCTTGCAAAACGCCGACAGAAGCCTGCAACGTCTTGACCGCACCCAGGATCTTTTGACCCTGATACGCATTAACAGCGCCAGTTGCAGCTTGTACTCCAACAGCGGCGGTACCAAGAACCGGATTGACTGCGAACAGAGGCGCAGCAGCAGCTCCACTGCCCAGAGTTCCAGCTACAGCATGACCAACAAATTGACCCGTAGCTGCATCTCTAGCGATACCAAGAGCTTGCCCTGTTGCAGCATTACGGACGACTTCATAGGCTCCAGAGGCAAGACCAGCCTGAATTGCAGCCGGGAAAATAAAGTGAATCATAGGAATTCGCAACTAAATGCTAGGTTTCATTAACAGGCAAATTGGCGATCCGAGCAACGACCTGAACCAACACTTCGTCGGGTAATTTACAAGCCAACTCTGCCTTACAAGTCCGAAAATCCAGTGATTTTACTTGGTCAGCCAAAACAACACCGTGTACCAATAGAGTGTCAGGTAGGGCAATCTCAAATGGGTAGCCCTTCACTTTGGTCGTGATCGGACAGACAATAGCTAGCTTGACGCGACGATTATAGGGTGTGGGTGAAACAACTAGAGCCGGACGCCGACCGGCTTGCTCACGACCAGACTGAGGATTAAAGTCTATCCAGACGATATCTCCTTTCTCAGGGACGTAGATGCTATTCGGACTAGAGGATTTCACTACCGACTGGCTCCCCACAGTCAATTCCTGCATGTACTGCCTCGTCGGGTATGGAAGCAAGAAGCTGGCTGAGGTTCTCCGTCTCTTGCAACAGTTGAGGAATGCGGCGGGCAAGGATTCGCACAGCCACTGTTTCTACATTGGTTTCAGCCAACTCAGCAATTCGGGCAAGCTTGTTGCGAAGTGACTCAGAAATTTCTAAGCTTAGGTGATAATTAACCATCACAGTTTTGGGACTCAAGAAGAAATGCATTGCTCTATAACGAAGAGTTGGGGAGGCTCAACCTGATGTAAGATCGGTCTTTAGAAGGATGGTTGAATATCAGCGTCATGGACACTACCCAAATCGACTACGCTCTAATCAGTCTATTATCGCGCATCACTAGGCAAACACTGAGTCCGCGAGACGCAAAGCCTTCGGTTGTATTCCTCACGGCATTGCTTTCACTGCTGATCGGAGTCGCAATGGCTGATGGCACTGTGGAAGCCACTGAGAAAGCGAAACTGAAGAAGCTGTTGGGGCGCTTGTTACCGCAGGGTAGTCCAATGAAGGAGCTAGCCCGGTCGATCGCCAAGGGAATCCAGCGCGAGCAGGTATATCAAAAGTCCGACGATTTTCAGGCATTGATCGCACCCCTATCAGCCTCGGAACGCCTGTTACTGCTAGCCCTGGGCTACGAAATGGCGGCAGTTGACGGTTCAGCGAATTGGGTAGAGATCAGCTATCTAAGCTTAGTAGGTGGTTGGCTAAGGATTGGGAATCCGCAGCAGTCGGTACTCGCTGCGGTCTTCGCAGGGCAAAGCGAGGCTGACTCAGCATTGAAGGTGCAAGTAGAATACTTGCTTAGACCGGAGTAGTTTAGCCAGCTCGAACCGATTTTTGTGCGGGCAGCAAGACATATCTCGGAGCAACTCGCGAACCAAGCGACTGCGCCATCAAAATTCTCCGACCAAACCTCGGCAGTACGATTCGCAGCCAACAGAGTTGTAGATCAGCCCTATCAGCAGTTGGGATTGTTCAAGGTGAAGCGCGAGCGCCTGCTTGCACTCTGCATTCGTCTACGGGGTGAGGTTGAAGCCTGCATTGAACAGGAATTTTTGTCACCGTCTGGAGCAGAGGTTATCGCCCAGGTTGAAGAGAAGCTGCAATCGCACCGATTTAGCGTGGCGGTTGTGGGCGAATTTAGTAAGGGCAAATCAACGCTATTGAATGCCCTACTCGGTGAAGAAGTTCAACCAGTGCGCGATATTCCTTGCAGCGGTGCAATTAGCGTGTTGCAACATGGCGATCGCAAACGAGTCATCTGTCGCTATAGGGATAGCAGCGAAGAAGAGATTCCAATCGAGCAGTATCACGAGCGAGCCACGATTCCAGAAGCTGTGGCGGTGGGCGAGGAGGGTAAAAGTATTAGCGGCGAGCTAGGAGGCTCGCAGATTGAAGAGTTGATCTTTGAGCATCCTAATCTCGAACTTTGCAAGAATGGAGTGATCATCATTGACTCGCCGGGATTAAACGAGCATCCCAACCGTACTGAAATCACTGAGAAAATTGTCGAGCGTTCTGATGCAGTCATTTTCATGACTAGTGCTCAAAATTTGCTGACGATGACCGAGCAACAAGAGTTGAAACTGCTTAAGCGTCAACTCAATCATAACCTCAGTCTTGCAGTTGACCAAGCAGCCAATAATCTTTTTGTCCTGGTAAATTTCTGCGATATGGTGCAAAATTTGCAACCGCTCAAGCGTCGGGCTGAGAACATATTACTTAACTCTCAAAGTCAACTCGTGTCAGCTAAAGACAAAATTCATTTTATCTCTGCACGTGAAAGCCTTCAATCGGTTCTGTCCAATCAATCAAGTCAATACTATGATGATTTTCAGGCTTTTGTCGGGAAACTAACAAGTTTCCTATTGCCGGAAAACCGGGAACAAGGAGTAATTGGAGATGCCACTACTCGTTTGAATAATCTTATAACTCACGCTACTCAAGTAGAGTTACAAAATGCTGAAGAGATTCTTGATGGTACTAGACATATAACTGATTCACAGAAACGTCAAATCCTAGAGCGAATCAGCGAAGCAGGTGCGCGTTCTGTCCGAGTTGAAGAGCTGGCGGATCAGCTACTCGATCGAGTCATTGACGAAGTGGACTGTGCCTGGGAAGAGTGGCTTGAGGCTTTCAGCTCCAAAGTTGAGAAACGAAGCCAAAATTGGGAAACTGAATATTCTCTATTTTGGGACAAAGACAAAGTCTTCACTGATTATGGCAATCAATTTCGTGCCGATCTGCAAGAAGAGCTATTCAACTGGGCTAATGGTAAAGTCGTAGGGGGAATTTTAGACCCTCGCCTACGCCGTTTAGATACCGCAATCCTCAGAGAGTTGGAGCAGCTACAGCAAAGCTGCGCTGCGCTGGATCGCTCAATTGATGGTAACTTTAGTCAAGAGCTGGATTTCAAGTTCCAAGATTTGGATATCGATCTTGTCAGCGGCAAAGTATTTAGCGGTGTGGCTGCTGGTGGTCTCTTAGCAGCAGGTCTGTATAGCTTCACTCTCATTGCTCTTGGCCCTATTGCAGTTGCTGGAATTGTAGCGGGACTAGTAGCATCGCTGGGTATGAGCTTGTTTGGTCATGAAGGTGCCCGAGAACAAGCAAAGCGAAAGGTTGTCGAAGCGGGGATAGCACAGTTCGAGAATATATCCGGGAATATCTGTGACAATCTAGTAGAATTGCTACGAAATGCGTTCAGCGAACGGTTAGAAAAGTTTAACGCTCTCACAAAGGATCTGATTAGTAGGCTACAGACGCAGCTTGCTCAACAGGAAAAGTTACTCGCAGAATCAGCGGCAGAGCGCCAAGCGCAGAAGGAATTTATTAAGCAAAAGCGTAAAAATCTCTCACTACTTCAGCAAGAGCTAGATTTAGTTGTGTCCAGCCAGTGACCTTAGTGGCTCAGACTGTTATCGAACGCTGAGAAGTGCCAATCCAGTACGCACTATCGCCCAATCAGCCGAACGATTCACGTTGACCACTGTGAGCGATCGCCCCGGCCCTCAGAGTACCGCCTGCAACCGAGCGACCATCCGCTCGTTTTCCGCCGGGGTACCGATCGTGAGCCGTAGGCCGCCACCAGTGGCGCGAATCAGCGTGCCGCGCGCCTTCAGCGTCTGCATCAGCGTCAGGTGATCACCGTCGGCGGCGTCGGCGAGGCGAGCATAGAGGAAGTTGCTCTGGCTGGACCAGACCCGCAGCCGGGGTAGGGCCGATAGCGCCGTGTAGAGGCGATCGCGCTCCCCCAAAATTTCCGGCACCACCGCCAGTAGCGCCTGCCGCTGCTCCAAGGCGAGCAGCGCGGCGGCTTGCGAGAAACTGGGCAGATTGTAGGGCAGGCGGACTTTTTCCAGAGCAGCGGCGAGGTCGGGGTGGGCGATCGCATAGCCGACCCGATGGGCCGCGAGGCGAAACGCTTTCGAGAACGTGCGGGTGATCACCCAATTGGGTCGCTCAGCCAGTTCAGCCAGCAGGGTTTGTTGGCTGAATTCGTAATAGGCCTCGTCGATGACAACCAAAATCTCCGGTGGCAGGGCGCGCAGCCAGTCGATTTCCGTCGCGCTCAAGGCATTGCCCGTCGGCGAATTGGGATGCACGACGAAGACAGCACGCACGGGCGGCTGACTCTGAGCGATCGCCTGCGCCGCCGCCGTCAGATCCATTTGCCAGTCGGTTTCGTGCCTGCCGATGGTTTTCACGGCGATGCCCAGCGTCTGCGCCAGGATCGCATACATCGAAAAGGTGGGGGCTGCCACCAAAATCGCACCGCGCCCATTCAGACAAGTGGCGAACAGTAGCGAGCGGATCAACTCATCAGAACCGTTGCCGACGGAAATCTGCGCCGGGGTGACGGCGGTGGCTAACCCCGCCGCCTCGCTGACATAGTGGGCGATCGCCGTTTTCAGTGCCGCATGGCTGCCATCAGGGTAGCGATGCGTGTGCAGCGCCTGCTGATAGTGCCAAGCGAGCTTTTCCTTCAGCGCCGCCGGGAGATCGTAGGGATTTTCGTTGGCGTCCAAATGATCCAGCGCGACCGTCACCGCACCGCCAGGTTGCGGGGTATAAGCGTGCAATTGCGCGAGGTCGGGACGCAGAAACTCAAACATAAACGCGACTCCGTGAAAGGGCGACGAGGCAAAACTGCCCGGAGTAGGGCGTCGGCAGGGCGGAAACAGGAAGACATCGCTCGGCGCCACGGCACGCCCACCCCATTGGTCGAGCGACGATCATTCTAGCCTGCGGCCGGGGTGCGCCGCGTAGGAGTTTGAACGGCTCGGTCGGCAGATTCCTGTCCTCGCAAATGGCAACAGCACGCCCACACAACGGCAGCAGCGGTGATTCCAGACGAGTTGCTCGCCGGACACCAGTTTTTGAAATGTCTGCGGTGAATGGGTAGAGAGCGGGCGATCGCCCGCATTTTTCACCCCAGCAAAATCCGCCCGTAAGCCCTGTCCCCACGGGCTTTGAACCGGTTTGAGCCAGTTGCATCACCGGCCCCACGCCTCCCCCAGCTTGAGCTTGTGACACAAGTCCCGCTCGCATCCCAAGAGCCGCCCCCTACAGTCGAGATGTGAGCGCTAAACAGCCACGGACAACCACTCCCACGCCAGCGCCACGACACACATCAACCAGGGCCGACACCATGAATACCAAAACTTGCAATCTCTCTACTCAAACTGCGACGACACTGCAACAGCTTCGGGATAAAAACATTGACGAAGCGGACTTCGATCTCGAGCAGGTGATTCTCAACGCCTTACAAGATGTCCTCGGCCCACGCTCGCGCTCGGCTCGCCCCGTTGCCGCTCGTCTGGCGCGCGAAGTCGAGCGCGTGTGCAGCAAAAGCAACCGCATCCAAAAATCGGGTGCCATCCGCAGCCACCAACTCTACCTCAGCCAGCACCGCCTGGACAAATGCCTCAGCTACTACCGCCTCGGCTCCAAGCGCGGTCGCACCGAGCTGCACAGCAACCTCAGTGTCATGGTCTATCGGCACATCGCCCCAGCCCGCGCCCATCTGAATTTTGCCGGTCGCTACAACTTGATCGAAGATTTCCTCCAGGACTTCTACGTCGAGTCGCTGCGTTCCTTCCGGCGCGAGAATGAAGTGGCGGCAGATTATCAACCGCGTACCCAAATCGAGCTGGCAGAATACATGGCCTTCACGGAGCAGTACGCCAAGCGGCGCATCTCGTTGCCCAACGGCTGCTCGCAGCAACTGATCATCCTCCGGGCACAGACCTTTGCGCGTCGCCAGCCCAAGGAGACGGCTGTAGACATCGAGCAGGCCGCCGAGTTCCCCAAAGGCGAGGATGCTGAGGGTCAAAAGCGCTCGGCAGCGGTGCAACAAGTCCGCGCCCAGATGGTCGCCGAGACGCCCGATCCTTGGGAGGCGGTGAAGCGCGATCGCGTCGTCCAGGCGCTCTTCGAGTATCTAAACTCACAGGGTCACCGCGACTGTGCCGACTACCTGGCGCTGAAGCTGCAAGACCTCCCGGCGTCCGAGATTGACGAAATCCTCGGTCTCACGGCGCGCGAGCGCGACTATCTCCAGCAACGGTTCAAGTACCACGTTGAAAAGTTTGCCCGCACCTCGCACTGGAAGGTCGTTCACCAGTGGCTAGGGGCGGATCTCGACCAACGGCTGGGCATGACCACGAGTCAGTGGGAAGACTTCATCAGCGTGTTGCCAGAGCTGGACTATCAACTGCTGCAACTCAAGCAGGCACAAACCAGCGACGAAGAAATTCGGCAGACCCTCAATCTGACGCCCAAAAAACTCCAGAAACGCTGGAGTGCACTGCTGGAGCGCGCTGCTGAGTATCGCAACCGTGAGGTCTAGATTGTCGCACTGCCGTAATGTATTGATTAGGAACGCTAAACCGGGCAGCGTTCCTCATTGCTTTAACTTTTTGTTAGATTGGACGGGTGCTTAACGAATCGCAATAAATTGTAAACACCACCAACGCTGTATCGTCGCCAACGTTGCATTGTCTGGCAACCTGACAAGATGGCGGCAGCGCGCCAGGAAGTGGCGCAATTCTCGCTCGGCGGCTGGGTGAGAAGCATCTGTTGCAGCCGAGTCGCTTGTCCGCCACCATTGAGGAACGATGGCACTGAACTCAACTCTCGCCCCGGCGATCGCCCCCGCCTCCGCTCGCGACACGCGCGCCTTGGCGCAAGTCTGGGCGCAGCTAAAACCCGACAGTTGCCCCGAGATCTACAACTTCCATATGCACACGGTCAACTCGGACGGCCAGCTGCCACCCCATACACTGATGGAGCAGACGATTGACATTGGTCTGCGCGGTCTAGCGATTACCGATCACCACACGGTTCAGGGCTACTGTACAGCCCAAGCCTGGCTGGACGAGCGCAAGCATTGGTCAAACTTGCCGCAGCTTTGGACCGGTGTGGAGATCAGCGCCCAGCTTCTGGAGACCGAGGTTCACATTTTGGGCTACGGATTTGAACCCAGTGACGCGGCGATCGCCTCCTACCTCCACGGTCACTCCCCCCAAGGTGAAGCCGCACAAGCCGAACGGGTTATCGCCGCCCTCCACGCAGCGGGGGGGTTGGTCGTTCTTGCCCACCCCGAGCGCTACCGCTTACCGGCGCGCGACCTGATTCCAGCAGCGGCGAAGCTGGGCATCGATGGCGTCGAAACCTACTACGCCTATCGCAATGTCAATCCCTGGCAACCCACACCGGAACAAACAGAACGGGTGCAGGAGCTGGCGGATGCTTATGGCTTATTTAACACCTGCGGTACGGATACGCATGGCATGGACCTGCGCGTGCGCGTCTAGTTTCGGGGCAGTGCTCAGTCAGGCTTGATTTGAGGAATAGTGAAACGCAACCTTGGTGAAGGTTGCGTTGGGTTACGCTAGCGCTAACCCCATCGGTGTTGCTGAATTGGGGAACGCACACGGAGGGTCAGCGGCAACTGCTACAGTGGAGACGTTTTAGACAGTCCGGTGGTGGGGACAACCCTGAATAATCAGCGGCTGCGAGTGCGAACGACAAAAACGGCTATGGATGACTGGTCACAAGCCTGGTTCGATGCGATTGAGCGCGTCGCCAATGACTTTGAAGACTTCTGCACCGAGATCGGCGAGAACCTCGAGGCGATCGCTACAGAACTGCAAACCGAACTCACGCGCGACCTCGAATCCTGGCTGGATGAATGGATGAGCCAAGACTGGCTGGGCGACGAATCGTTTGCCGTGACTGCCACCTTCCAGCTCGACCTGCTGGATCTGGACTTTAGCTTTGACAGGGCGATCGCCGACCCCGAGGCCCCCTTCGCCAAACGTCTGGCCGCTACGGCCGAACACCAACCCGCCTGCGTCGGCTGCCGCCACTATCACGGCTACGTCTATGGCGGCAACCTACTCGTCTGTGGGATGCACCCCTACGGCTGGTCAGGCGATATCTGTCCTGACTGGCAAACGGCCGAGCGCTGAACATGGCGACGAGCTAGCATAATCGCGATGTCTGAAACGAGTCCTTCCCCTCACTTTGCGGCGCTGATTCTCGCGGGTGGTCAGAGTTCGCGCCTGGGAACCGACAAAGCCTGGCTCGACTGGCAAGGGCAGCCGCTACTCCAGCGCGTAGCCACGGTCGCATCGGTGCTGACAACCGCTGTCTATGTCCTCACCCCTTGGCCGGAGCGCTACCATGATTTACTCGGCGACCGCGTGACCTGGCTGCCCGAAGTCCAGCCGGGAGCGGGGCCACTGGTGGCGATGGCTGACGGTCTTCAACAAATCGCGGCTCAAGCTACACCGCCCGACTGGGTGCTGACCCTCGCCTGTGATCTGCCCCGCTTGCAAGCCAACGTTTTGCGGATTTGGCGCGATCGCCTGACCCGCTTCCCCCCCGACCAGCTCGCCCTCGTACCGCGCTCGGGCGATCGCTGGGAACCCCTCTGCGGCTTCTATCGCCCCGCTGTTTTGCCTGATTTAATCGCCTTTCAACAGCAGGGGGGTCGCGCCTTTCAACAATGGCTCACTGCCCTGCCCGCCACTGCCATCGACCTCACCCCCGAAACGGCGGCGATGCTCCTCAACTGCAACACCCCCGCTGATTTCCCGACCTGGCCGCCCTCGCACCTTTTGCCCTGACCCTGCCCATGTCTGCCAAGCTGCTGATCGTCGATACCGAAACAACGGGCATCGATCCTGACCGCGATCGCGTGATTGAAGTCGCGGCGATCCTCTACTCGGTCGAGACCCGTAGCAGCTTGTACCAAATGTCGGCGCTGCTACCCGCTCGCGAAAATCGCGCCGTGCGCATCAACCGCATTGCCCCCGCCGCCCTGCAACAACTCTCACCCCAACTCGAACAACAATCCCTGGAGCTATTACAAGGTTTGGCACGTGAAGCCGACTATGCCGTCGCACATAATGCCGAGTTTGATCAGCAGTGGTTTGGGCTGGGTAAACTGCCGCTGCTGCGCGATCGCACGGGCGAGCCATTGCCCTGGCTCTGTACGATGACAGATTTCACTTGGCCGCTGGCGAGCAAATCCAATGAGTCCCTGATTAACCTGGCGCTGTCCCATGGCATTGGCGTCAGCAGTGCCCACCGCGCCCTCACCGACTGCCAACTGATCGCTGCCCTGTTCGACCGCATCCCCGATTTATCAGGATTGCTGGAGCAGGCCTTGCAACCCCGCTACTGGTTCCAAGCCAGTGTCAGCTATCAGGAACGCCATCTGGCTAAGGAAGCAGGCTTCCGTTGGTACGCAGAGCGGCGCGCCTGGTTGGCAAAACTGACGGTTGCTGATACCCAAGCTTTGCCCTTTGCCGTGACACAAATTGATGATTGAGGGCGCGATCGCTGGTTTTCATCGCTTAGCCAGCCAAAAACTGAGCAATTGGCAGCTAATTGCTGAGAATAGCTGAAAAACTCTTAGGCTGACCTCAGACTCACTTCAGCCTCAAGCAGGATGCTGTATTCAAGCGCAAAACACAAGCGCGAAACGTTCAACTAAATAGGAGAATATCCTTCATGAACTTGAAACGGATTGCTGGTCTGGCTTTGATCCCGACGCTCAGCATCGGTGCGACGCTGGCTCTGCCCGAGGTAGCTCGCGCTGAACAAGAGCAAGTGGTGGCTCAGATGATGATGTTGCCGAGCGTCGAGGATTTGAGTGAGGCCGAGCTGCTCGAAGAGTTGATCAACCTGACTCGCCGCCAGCGGAATATCCTGCTCCAGTTGGAATCTTCGAGCAACTCTGAGGTGCGCGGCTTCGCCGAAAGCATGATGGGCGACACGATGTCGATGCTCGAGCAAGCAGAGGCGACTGAACGCGCTTTCTTTGCGAATCGCATGGATTCGCGTCGTTAGACACCACCCATTCGCTGTTAACCAGTGACAGTCAGCTAGATACCCGAATTGAAAGCGATCGCCAAGCGGCGATCGCTTTTTTCACGATTGCCAATCGCCCTCACCCTTTCAGCTTAGCAGCCACCCACGCCACAATCTGCTCACCCAGTGAAACCTGGCTGAGCCGGTCGATCTCACGAATGCCGGTCGGACTGGTCACATTCACTTCGGTCAGGTAACCACCGATGACATCCAAACCCACAAAGTAAAGCCGATCCGCGCGCAGTCGGGGGGCAACGGTTGCACAGATTTCGCGATCGCGGTCGGTGATCGGTACGGCCGCCACCCGCCCGCCCACCGCCATATTGCCACGAAACTCACGCCCCGTCGGGATGCGATTCACCGCTCCGATCGGCTCGCCATCGAGCAAAATAATCCGCTTATCGCCGTCTTTTGCCGCGGGGAGATACTGCTGCACCATCACCCACTCGTTGCCCCAGTGGGTGCTGATCTCCAGCAGCGAGTTGAGATTGCGATCGCCCGGTTCCAGAAATAAAATCCCCTCACCGCCTTTGCCATCCAGCGGCTTCAGCACCGCTGCCCCCTGCGCTTCGACAAACTCCAGGATCGTCGTCTTATCCTGCGTCACAATCGTCTGCGGGATGACACTTGGGAAATTGAGCGCATAGAGCTTTTCGTTGGCAGCCTGCAAGCTGCGGGGGTGGTTGATCACCAGCGTCTTGGTCGGGGTCAGCAAATCGAGCAACTGGGTAGCATAGATGTAGTTAATCGTCACAGGCGGGTCTTTGCGCATGAAGACGACATCCATCGCCGCCAGCGACTGCCAACCGCCCGTACCCACCTCATACCAGGGATCAGCCGCCAGCCAGTGCCCATCGCCGAGAGTCACGGGGATGACTGTGACCGGCTGGAGTTGTGCCCAAACTTGACCATCACGGGCGCTCAACTGCTCCACCTGCGTCACCCACAACTGATGCCCCGCTTGCTGTGCGGCTTCCATGATCGCCACGCTACTGTCATGACCGGCATCGAGTTTAGCGAGCGGATCGAGGATAAAAGCAAAGTTCACGAGGGTTGGGGGTTGAGGATGGGGAATTCAGCGTTGATCAAGACGGAGGCCTAAATCAAGATTAGTCGCCGCTACGGTGTAGTCACAGCAAGCAAATCGGTGCGATCGCGGTGAGCGACGGATCACAACAAACGCAGACATCGATTCACTCCGATTCACAAGACCGCAACTAGGCGGCTTGCTCGGCGAGCAGGGGATCGAGTTGATCCGCCGCATCCAGATCGTGGAGGTCGTCACAGCCGCCGATGTGTTGGTCGTTGATGAAGATCTGCGGCAGCGATCGCCGACCGTTGGCCCGTTCCATCATCACTGCCCGCGCCTCTTCATCGCCGTCGATGATGTATTCCTGATAGTCCACGCCCTTGCTGTCGAGTAATCCTTTGGCGCGGATGCAGAATGGGCAGCGACTCCAGACATAGATTTCAACGTTAGCAGCCATAGCTCAGCAGCAAATTGTTAAGGATTATGTCAAGTTTAGCGGAGATTGCCAGCCATCACACGCCGAGCCTAGACTCCCGCTTGAGGCAAGGTGAAATAGAAGGTGCTGCCGACACCCAATTGACTCTCAGCCCAAATGCGGCCGTTGTGGCGGTCGATAATTTGCTGACAAATGGTGAGTCCGAGGCCGGAGCCGCCTCGCTGGCGGGAGTCTGAGGGATCTACTTGCTGGAAGCGTTCAAAAATCACGGCGAGCTTGTCGTCGGGAATACCAGTACCGCGATCGCTCACCGCAAAGATCACATTACTCTCTGAACCTTTGGTCACAGCGATCGCGATCGTCTCACCCAGCGGCGAGAAGGAAATCGCGTTGTTGAGCAAATTGACCAAAACCTGCACAATCAGCTCCGCATCAGCCCAAACCGAAATATCCGTAACCTGCCGCGTATCTACAGCAACCTGGGCGAGGTTTGCCAATGGTTGGATGGTCTCTAGGGCGGAGGTGAGCAGTTGTTGCGTTGAACAAATCCGCGGCTTGACAGTCAACTTGCCACTTTGCAGACGTTCTAGCGAGAGGATGTTGTCGATCAGTTTCCGGAGGCGATCGCTATTACGGAGGGCGATCGCCAGCATATTGTTGCCTTGGGGCGAGAGTAGATCGACGCGCCCGCTGTTGAGTAGTTGCAGCGCCCCATAGATCGCGGTCATCGGCGTACGCAGTTCGTGACTGACGATCGAGATGAATTCATCCTTCATCTGCTCGATCGCCTGACGCTCTGTGATGTCCTCAGCGATGCCAACATGGCGGAGGACGCGACCAGCCTCGTCTTGCACTGGAAATGAACGCGCAAAAATCCAGCGCTGGCTGCCATCAGGACGTTGGATGCGGTAGCGCATCTGTACGGCGCGACCGGCGCGCATTCGTACCAGCATCCGCAGGGCTTGTGGACGATCCGCCGGGACAATCGATTCTAGCCAACTCTCTGGGTAGGCGTAGAGGTCTTGGCAGCGGCGCTGCCAGATCTTTTCATAACCGAGGCTGATGTAGAGCAGTAGGCGGAGATCCGCGGAGCCGATGTAGAAAACTTGCTCGACGCTCGTGGCCAATTCCTGGAAACGCTCTTCGCTCCGTCGCAGTGCCAGTTCGTTTTTTTTGCGCTCGGTGATGTCCTTGACAGCACCGGCAAAACGCACGATCTGACCATCGGCATCGCGGATCGCAAAGGCGCGATCCAACACCCAACGCTGGCTGCCATTGGGCTGAATAATTCGATACTCTTCACAAAACGGCTTACCTTGTGCCCTCGCTTTGGCGGCGGTGATGACGCGATCGCGATCTTGAGAATGGATCGAATTGACCCAGGATTCAGGACACTGGTAGAGGTTGGCACAGCTACGATCCCACAGTCGCTCATAGGCAGGGCTGATATAAAATATCTGGCTAAAATCGGCGGCGACCAGGTAGAAAATATCAGGGATCGCTTCCACCAGTTCACGAAAATAGGTCGTTGTGCCCAGATTGTTGTCGTCAATTGCCGGGAATGCGGTTGGTGCAACAGATTCTATCGTCCGGCTAGTGTCGGGATCGTCGAGGAGGCGATCGCGGCTCAATACTCCATAGAGCTGTCCGGCCTCGTCTAGAAGGACTAGATAGCGTGTCTGGTGCTGACGGTAGAGCGCGAGCAGCGCAGGCAGCACCGGCAAATCCAAATCGTGAAAATGGCAAGGACGGGCAGTGCTCGCCAGTGTCGCTGTGGTATCCAGCCCAGCGAGCGCTTCATAGGCCGTGAGCAGGCCGACGACCTGCTGAGAGCCGCTCGCCAGGACATACTCTGCCTTGGCGGTGCGTAGGCTGGTGATTGCCTCTGTCACGGATGCTGTAGCCGGTAGGGTCAGCGGCTGCCGATCCACGAGCGCGAGTAATGGATTTTGGGCGATAGTAGGCAATTGCATCGATCTATTCAAACTTTGACTAATGAATTGACGTCATCCATGCAAGCTGGTCTCAACTGCCCGTGACTGGAAATCTTGGCTGGTTGCTGGTTGGTCGTGGTTGACAACGCTATTGCCCCAAGAACGCGCCGGTAGGTGTGATGTAGCGCCAGCGATCGCCCAGGCGGACCCGCGCCCGCCCTTCGCGAAAGGGGCCGGCTTCATCGAACTGAGGCAGGATGGTGATTTGCCCTGCCGGATCGATATACCCCCAGCGGTTCTCGACCTGGACAGCCGCCAGCCCTTCCGAAAAATCGCTAGCGAAGCGGTATTGCAGGGCGATCGCCACCTCACCAGCGGGATTGATGTAGCCCCAGTTTTGGCCGCGCCGCACTAGGGCGCGATCGCTGTCAAAATCGGCGGCCCAATCAAAGCCACTAGCGGCGATCCGTTGCCCGTCGCGATCGATAAAATTCCAGCTCGCTCCCTGGCGTACCCGAGCGCGCCCGCCCGCGAACTGGAACGCGCCGTCGAACTGGAGCGGGATGGCGATCGCGCCAGTTTTGTTGATGTAGCCTTGTTGTTGGTCGCGCTGTACTTGGGCGAGTCCTTCCGAAAAACCGAGTGTGCTATCGAAGCTCGGCGGGATCACCCAGGCACCGGCTTTGTCCACGTAGCCAAACTTGCCAGCCGCGCGCACGGGGGCGAGTCCTTCCGCAAAGGAACCAGCAGACTCGTATTGCAGGGCGATCGCATATTCCCCAGCTTGATCGATGTAGCCGTTGCGCTCGTTGACCCGGACGTGCGCTAGCCCTTCGCTGAAACTACCGCCACTACTAAAACGGGGGGGAATGGTAATGTTGCCGGTTTTGTCGATATAGCCGTAGAGGTCGTTGAGCCGCAGCAGCGCCAGCCCTTCCGAAAAGGAAGCGACGCCGGAGTGACCGTCTAGATCCGGCCGCAGCGCAATCTCGCCTTCGCGGTCGATGTAGACGTATTGGTTTTGAACCTGTACCAGCGCCAGCCCTTCCGAAAAATCGGCGGCGGTCTGGAACTCACCGCGCTCGACCGCCATCGCGAGCGCGTCGTAAACTTTGTAGCCGAGATTAGAATGGGTCACAGCAATTGATTGCGAGTTCACGGTCAGGGTGCGATCGCCGCAGGCTGCCAAACTCGCGACCAATATCACCCCTGCACCGATATTTGCCATGGTTGATTTAATCATGCAGTGACCCAACTTCCATTCAATCATTCCAGCCGCTTTTGATGCTTCCTTTAGCCTAATGGCTGTCATGGGGTGAGTCTGGGGATGATTCGCGCCGAAACTCGCTGAAATCAACGCTTTCCGTTATTCATGACGGCAATATTGCGCCCGGCTTCTACAGATTTTCTTCAGCAAAAGTCATGAATAATGCCACCGTGGTTGCAACCATAGCCGCCGGTTTTGCTAACGGCTGAGGTGGTAGGCCCAGAGCATACAGCGAGCGGAGATTGCGAGTAATATTGCCAGGAGGCAGCCGCTGCGCCAGGTCAATGAGCGCGGCGATCGCCAAAAATACAGCCCATAACTCCAAGGCAATAAAACGCCGAGTTCTAGTGCCAGATTGTTGTACAGGTAGCGATTGGCGATACTCAGTTTGCCCGCGCTGGGTAGCAGACCGAAGGGGAGTTTGACCAAAAGATTGGTCAAGGGCCAAGCCAATGGCAGCGCCGTGACCCCGACCAGCAGATCGAGGGCGAGGTGTGAGAAACCGGCGAGGCTGGCTTGCAGTCCGGACTGGGCGAGTGGCGATCGCCGCAGACCGCGCCAGTGCAGCCAGAGCACGGTCAACGCGGGCAGGAGCTGACAACTCAGCAGGGCGTGGGTAATCCGCAAACCCTGATGGTGGCGGGGATGTAGTCCAGGGATGAGGTAATCAAAGTCGGGGGCGATCGCGATCACGAGCAGCCACAGCAGCCAGAGTCGGCGATCGCGACGCGCCGACCCAGACTGAGCGGCGGATTGCCAAGTCACTTGCACCGTCCAACCCGCTAGCAGATGACCGACGATCGATGACATCCAGTACACTCCAGTCGTAGCGGCGATCGCCACTACGACCGCTCCCCACTAAACTAGCGCCGCCAGCGCTAGACTGCCCCCAGCCCTCACGCGATCGCAGCCTAGCACGATGGACGACTCCGCCTGCTACCAACTCCACCTCGCGCCTTACCAGCATCGCTTCCGGACACCGCTGCGGACGGCGCGAGGTGGGTGGTACACCCGCCAGGGCTTGCTGGTGAAATTGACGGCGCGCTCTGGAGCCAGTGGTTGGGGTGAGATCGCGCCGTTGCCAGCCTTTGGCTCCGAGACATTGGCGCAAGCGCAGCACTTTTGCGCGCAATTGGGCCGGACGGTGAGCGCGGCGCAGATTGTAGCGATTCCAGACACCTTACCAGCCTGCCAGTTTGGCTTCGAGTCCGCTGAGGCTGACTTGCACGGGGCGATCGCTTCTCCAGATCCCCCCCAATCCTCGATCGCCAAGCTGCTCCCTGCTGGTGCGGCCGCTCTCACCGCCTGGGAACCCGCTTGGCAACAAGGTCATCGCAGCTTCAAGTGGAAAGTTGGTGTGCTGCCATGGGTGGATGAATGGGCACTGCTACGCGAGTTGACCGCCGCCCTGCCGCCCGCCGCCCGCCTGCGCCTGGATGCCAATGCCAGCCTGGAGCTGACCGCTGCTGAGCAGTGGTTACAAAAGACGGCCGAGTTGACCGCAGTGGAGTTTCTCGAGCAGCCTCTGCCCCCGACTGAGCTAGCGGCGTTGCTGACGCTCAGCCAGCGCTATCCGACGCCGCTGGCGCTCGACGAGTCGGTGGCGACGCTCACTCAGCTTGCAGATTGTTACCAGCGGGGATGGCGGGGCATCGTGGTCATCAAACCGGCGATCGCGGGTTCCCCGCGTCGCCTGCGCCAGTTCTGTCGGCAGCATTCGCTCGATGCCGTTTTCTCCTCGGTGTTTGAAACGAAGGTAGGTCGGCGAGCGGCGATCGCCCTGGCAGCGGAGCTGGCAAATCCGCAACGGGCACTGGGCTTTGGTGTCGAGACTTGTGATGTGCCACCCGGAAGTTGCTGAAACCTTTGCGGAGTCCGGGATTTCAACCCAGGCGCAGTTGGGAGGCTGCCACCAGGCCAATTTTTGGGTCGCCTCTTGACGATCAGCAAATATCTACGTTATCTTGATGAGCGCACTTCGCGGGGTTATAGCTCAGTTGGTAGAGCACCTCAATGGCATTGAGGGGGTCTGCGGTTCGAATCCGCATAGCTCCATAACATTTCAAAGCCCGGAACCTGACAGCCACAGGGTTCCGGGCTTTATAGTTTAGACGTACTCGATGGAGCCGGGCATCTCTGGCTATGGGATAAGGTGCAGTGATGCTCAGATGCCGGATGAGCATCAGTACCGGAATATTGCCTGATCGGGTGCATTGGTAACAAAACTGACGCCGCCTGATCCTAATCGCCCAGAACTGTGACCAACGTTAATGCCGCTCCTGACGGCATCGGCTAAAGACTCTGGGCAAAGACTGTCAGTCTTTTCAGAGGGCACTCTTAGAAGCCAGGGAGAAGAGACGTTGTTGGCGTCTTAGCGTCCATTGCAGAAATAGTTTTTCCACTTCCAGACAGACAAACAGTAGAGTGCTAAAGCCGAAACAAACGGCCAGTTCCAGTGCTGACAAAGGATGCAGACCAAAAAACTGCTGTAATGACGTCACATACATCAAGGCAATTTGTAGCCCCGTCGTAGCCAGAACCGCTCCCCACACATACGGATTGGAGCGGGGATCCATTTGTGCTGTGAGACGAATATCGGATCGAGCAGCCAAGGCATGGCCCATCTGTGCCAGACAGAGGGTGGTGAAGACCATGGTTTTCCAGGTGTTGGGGTCGGCGGTATAGTCGGCCGCATGGGTGTGGCGATAGGCCCAGGCCATCAAGCCAATGGTCAAGAACGCCAGCAAAATACCAACCCGTACCATGTAAGCTCCCAATCCACGGGCAAAAATGCTTTCCCTGGGATGATGCGGCGGCCGCTGCATGACATCGGGTTCTGCGGGTTCCATCGCTAGGGCTAATGCCGGAACGCCATCGGTAACTAGGTTCATCCACAAAATCTGTAGGGGCGATAGGGGCACCCCTCCCAAGCCCATCAAGGGTGCAGCCGCAATGGTCAGGACTTCCCCAATGTTGCTGCCGAGAATGTATTTGATAAAGCGGCGGATGTTGTCATACACTACCCGCCCTTCTTCAGTAGCCGCCACAATAGTCGCGAAGTTGTCATCAAGCAGCACCATGTCACTGGCTTCTTTGCTGACATCGGTGCCGGTGATGCCCATGGCGATGCCGATGTCGGCCTGTTTTAGGGCCGGGGCATCGTTGACCCCATCGCCAGTCATGGCGACGAACTCGCCTTGTTGTTGCAGAGCCTGCACAATGCGTAGCTTGTGCTCTGGAGCCACCCGAGCGTAGACATTGACCTGGGGGACTGTCGCTTCCAGCTCAGAAATGGCAAGATGGGCCAGGTCTCGCCCGGTCAAAATCTGCTCGCCTGGTTGGGCAATGCCCAGATAGGTGGCGATCGCCTGGGCTGTCAGGGGATGATCGCCCGTAATCATGACGGGACGAATGCCCGCTTGCCGACAGGCCGCAACGGCGTCTCGCACTTCGGGGCGCGGGGCATCGAGCATCCCTACTAAGCCTAACCAGATCAACCCCTGTTCTGCGGCTTCCCAGTCTTCTACGGTGGTGAATTCGACCAGTGGCTTCATCGCCACCCCCAAGACCCGGAGTCCACGGGCCGCCATCTCGTCATTATGTACGAGGATCTGCTGCTGGATCTCAGCACTACAAGGCTCAACATTGGCGACGCCTTGTACTGAGCAGCAGCGCTCTAACACCAGCTCTGGCGAGCCTTTGGTGAACATGACCGGCTGTTGGAATGGAGTTGTCTCCCCCGGCAACGGCTGCATGACGACACTCATACGTTTACGTTCCGAAGTAAACGGAATTTCGCTAATGCGATCGCAGTGATGCCGCAACTGATCTGCATAAAATCCACCCTTACCGGCCAGAACTAATAACGCCCCCTCCGTGGGATCGCCCAAAATCGTCCACCCGACACCGGCTTGATTCAATGTGGCATCGTTGCAGAGGGCACTGGCGAGCAATAAGGTTTTCAGGGTTGGGGCAGCTTCGAGATTGATGGCCTGACCCTGCGCCAAAAACGTGCCCGTGGGCGTATAACCTTCCCCGGTGACCTCATATTCAGTATCCAGAGTTTGCACCTGCTGCACCACCATCTTGTTTTGGGTCAGGGTGCCGGTCTTGTCAGAGCAAATTGTGGTGACCGACCCTAAGGTTTCAACGGCGGGTAGCTTACGAATCAGGGCGTGGCGATGTACCATGCGCTGGGTACCGAGGGCTAGGGTGACAGTAATCACGGCGGGTAACCCCTCTGGCACGACAGCAACGGCCATACTCAGGGAAACCGCCAACAGCTCGTCCAGTAAGCTCAGATCCCCGGTGCGGAGCAGACCAACTGCAATGACTAAAGCGACCAACACGAGAGAGCCTGAGACCAGCACATTGCCTAATTGCGCCATGCGTTGCTGGAGAGGTGTCGGCTCGTTTTCTACCGACTGGATCAGCGTCGCAATGCGGCCCAGTTCGGTCTGCATTCCTGTTTGGGTCACGAGTAGGGTGCCACGTCCCTGCAAAATTTCAGTCCCCTGAAACATCAAATTGAGGCGATCGCCCAGTCCGGTATCTGCGGGCAATGTCAGGTCGGGCTGCTTGTTGACCGCTTCCGCCTCCCCCGTGAGTGCCGCTTCCCGCACTTGCAGATTGGCCGCTTGCAGCAAGCGACCATCAGCCGGCACCTGGTCGCCCGCTTCTAGCAGCACAATATCTCCAGGCACCAAGGTTTTGGCATCTGCGGTCTGTTCTTGTCCCTGACGCCGCAGCCGCACTTGCGGGGAGGTCATACTTTTGAGGGCAGCCAGAGCTTGTTCGGCTTTGCTCTCCTGCAAATAGCCCAGACCCCCATTGAGCAGGACGATAGCAAAAATCGCGATCGCATCTTTTGGGAATCCCCCCTGCTGCAAATCCAGCACCAGTGATACCAGAGCCACCGCGATCAACATCAGCAGCATGATGTTTTTGAACTGATCCCATAGAATGCTAAGCGGCCTGCGTGTTGCCCCTGCTGTCAGTTCATTTAGACCATACATCTCCTGCCGTTCTAAGACCTCACCAGGCTTTAAGCCATTGGGACTGCTTTGTAAAAGTTGCATGGCTTGCTGGGCACTCAGCGTATGCCATTGGTTGGAAGGAGGGCGGGAAAATGCACTCACCGCAATCCGGTCGCTAAAAATCATGGGGTTGTTCCACACCGAGAAAGAACAGTGATACTATTTGCAAGTACTTAAAAAGCAATAATAGCACTAGTAAATAGTGTAGATGATTGTCCATGACCAATCCCTTCATTCCCCAGACGCTGATCTGCCGAACCGCTGAACTCGAGCGGGTTCGCACCTTGCTGGAAAGGGATCAAGATTTTGTGGTGACGGGCGTTCCTGGCTCCGGGCGGCGCACGTTGATTCGGAATGCAGCGAAACACAGAGGCTCTCGCTGTCTCGAAATTGATTTATTGCGCTGCCGTAATGGTGGGCAATTCTTACGATTCTTGGCCAATGGACTGACCAAAATTTTTTCTGAACCGGAGGAGTTGGCGAAAATCCAGCAGTGGAGCCTGAATCAACCCTTGACCCTGGATCAGACGCTGGCATCTCAGGCGCGTTTGGTATGGCCGACGACCCTGAGCAAAGAGTGGCCGCTGCTAAAAGGGCTGCTCTCGCTGCCCCAACAACTCGCGGAATGGCTAGATTGCCAGGTGTTAATCGTGTTCCACAACTTTCCCCAAATTCGCTCCTGGGATCGCCAGGGCAAATGGGAAACCTACCTGCGGCAAGTGATCCGACACCAAAGTCGGGTGAGCTATGCGTTAGTCGTGACGGTCGCCGAACCCTGGATGTCTGCCAGCCAACTCCCCGTGATTTCTCTAGCGCCCTTGAGCAATGCCGAATTACGGCCCTGGATTGTCAGCAGTATGGCGACTGCTGGCCTGGAGTTCGACCCCGACAGCCAGGCTCTGGAGCTGTTTTTGGAATATGCGCAAGGGCATGTCAAAGATGCCGTTACCCTGGCGCAGCGAATTTGGTTGGACTACCGCGCCATCATGCCCCAAGCCTCTCTAGACGTTGTTCAGGCGCATCAGGTGTATGGCAGTATGTTTGCCCTTGTACAGGACATTGGGGTCACCTTCGAAGCCCTGCTCCTGCTTTTACCATTGACCCAGGCTCGGGTGCTGGAAAGTCTCGCCCTTGACCCGACCGAAAGCCCTCAGTCCCAAGCCTATATCAAAAAACATCAGCTCTCTCGCGGCGGCGGTTTACAGGGAGCCCTCAATGGCTTAGAGCAAAAGGGACTGATCTATGGCCCCCAATTTAACTATCAAATTGCCTTGCCGCTACTGGATTTTTGGCTGAAGCAAAGGCTGCGCTGAGGGGGAAAAGGGAATTGCCTGCACTACAAATTAGTGCTAGCTTGAGAAGGTTCGTCTGAGCCATGGGCCTAATTTGGTTTTTGACCAAAACGGAGGATCCACCATTGGGGCGCACTCTGCGATCGCAGAGGGGAGACTCTCACGCCTAGCCCGTCAGCTAACTTCGTCGGCCTTGAGGGGAGACCATCGATCTCCTGGTTGCAGGCTCAGATTTCCTATTCTCCAGGAGACGCTTATGGAAAGTTGGTTTGCTTTGACAGCGCTGGCTGTGTTTATCACTGTCCTTGTCTGTATCATCACTGAATGGCTACATCTCACCATTGCGGCGATGCTAGGGGCATTATTGCTCCTGTTTTTCAACGTGCTGACCTTGACTGAAGCCGTTGATTACATCGCCCAAAGCCATGCCACTCTGGCACTATTTTTTGGGGTCATGGTGATGGTGCGAGCCTTTGAGCCGACCCAAATTTTTGACTATCTCGCTACCCAGATGGTGCGGCTGGCAGGAGGTCAGGGTAAGCGTTTGCTGCTGGGTATTGTTGCCATCACCATGCCCATTTGTGCAGTGCTGCCCAATGCCACGACAGTGATGTTGCTGGCTCCTTTAGTGCCGCCCATCGCCACTGAATTGGGGGTCAACTTTGTGCCCTTATTGGTCTTGATGGTGTTGGTTGCTAATAGTGCCGGGTTGCTGACCCTGGTGGGCGATCCGGCGACGTTTATCGTGGGTGATGCTGTCAATATCAGCTTCATTGACTATTTCAAATCTCTGAGCTTGGGAGGCGCGATCGCGATCGTGGCGATTGTGGTCATGTTGCCTGTCCTGTTTCCAGCCATTTGGCAGAAGCAACTCGATAACCTGAACCAGCTCCCTCACCCCCAGGTCAACCATCCTCGGATGCTGACTCTAGGGGGCCTGACTGTAGCAGCGGTGCTAATTCTGTTTGTTGTTGGAGAATATCTGCCCATTCCTATTTCCCCTGCCATGGTTGCATTGGGTGGAGCGGCTCTATGCCTACTCATTACCCACCACAGCCATATTGACTCCATCCAAAATATTTTGCGCGATGTGGACTGGAGCACCCTGATCTTTTTTATGAGCGTTTTTGTACTGATTGGCGGACTGGACAAAACAGGGGTTTTGAGCACAGCATCGGGAATTCTGGTCGTTGTCCTAGGGCGCAATATTGCCTTAGGAGCAATCTTACTCTTGTTCTTAGTCGGTGTTCTCTCTAGCTTGATCCCCAATATCCCATTGGTCGTTGCCATGGTGCCTCTGCTGAAGGAATATGTAGTCAACGTGGGGTTGGCTACAGCAGATATTCTCGATCCCGATTTCGCAGGCGATCTTCCTACTACAGTACTGCCGCTGTTTTACGCCATGATGTATGGTGCAACCTTGGGAGGTAATGGGACGTTAGTGGGGGCATCATCTAATATTGTGGCAGCCGGAATTGCTGAGCAGCATGGCAAACGCATCTCGTTTCAAACGTTTTTGCGATATGGCATCCCCATTGCTGTCTTACAGCTTCTGTTAGCTGGACTTTACATCAGCTTGCGTTTTCTATAACCGTGGGGCAGCGGCTGCATCCCACTTTTGCCAATTGCCCCACTCTGCGAGAAGCCGCTGCGCGTCTATATCCCCCAATCCCTGCTCCCAAGTCGGGCGAAGGGGAGCCAGATTCAAAACCCCTCTCCTGTTATGTAGGAACGTAGGGTTGCCAATCTGGGATGCTTCCGAGTTACCTCGATATAATCGCCTGATTGTTCATTTCTAGGCGCTGGAACTCTTGTCAGTCCTGGTCAATTTTGGCTTTTTTCGAGGTGACTCTAGAGCTTGGTGGCATTAGCTGGACGACGGTGTGAGTAGTAGCCAGAAGCCGGCAAATGCCTCCGATTCAGCATCAGCCTGCACCGCCAGGAAATGGACACCCTTGGCCGCCGCTTGCGCTTGCTCGAACTCTGTTGCTTCGGCTCGAGTCGCTGCACTCGCGAGATCAGCGAGAATCCAACTGTCACTCGCCCCGGTTTCGAGGCAGAGGCGGGGGCGATCGCCCTGTTCTAACCGCAAGAACCCCAACTCTAGCCCCGACAGCCAAGCCGACAGCGGCACGGCACGCGGCGAGAGCAGGATAAAGCCCGGCACGCGCGTCTCGGACGTGATGCCCGCGAGTTCTAGCGGAAAGGCTTCGCCAAAGCCGATGTCCCAGTCCGGTAGCTCGGCAAAATCGGCAGCGGCGAGACTGACAAAGGCCCAGCGATCGCCCTTGTCGCCCCGGATGGCATCGGGCAGCGGGGTGACATTCATCACTGGATACTGAACAGAAACGGCTTTTGCGGCATCGGTATCATAGCCCGACTGTTGTGGGTAAATGGTTTCTAGGCGCTCGGTGAGCCAGGAGCTGAGGGCATAGGTACGGCGGCTGGGGGCGGCGGCGATCCCCAGTTCCTCACAGGCCTTGGAGATCATGTTGTTCATCTGGCGGCGAAAGAAGCGGATCTTCTGTGGGGGTTGCGGTGCTTGGGCGATCGCCTCCTCCAATGCTTCGCGCAACCACAGTGAGTTGACGTGTTGATTATCGGTGAATTTCGCAAAACGAAATAGACTGGCGGGGTCGCGATCAACAGTGCTGGGACTCTCGCAGACCAGCACCTCCCAGAGCTTTTTGCGATTCTCGTCAAAAATGGGGCGCGAGTAAAAATCTAATTCCCAAATCATGCGTGCCATGTGGCTCCAGCAGCGGCTCTCGGCCGGTCGCGTACCCCTCGATCCTACCGTTTTGCTGTCCTTCCCTGCGCCCATCTCCGCCATTGGGGGGACGGGAGTGAGCAAAGCGGTTCGCTAGCCTAAAACTGGCAGGGGTATCGTCCTGTCCTTGCCCTGATTTGTTGGCTTTATTTTAGGAGGATGGAATCTATGGCAACTGAACGCCGCCCCAGCGATGATTACGAAACCACCGAAGCCCGTGTGGCCGCCACGCACCCCATGGCTGAGGGTCAGGGGACAATCGAGCGTGACCCCGATATTCAAGGGGCTGCCCTGGGCCTCAAGCTGGCACCTACGGAACCGGTGAGCATCAAAGAAGATCTAGAAGCGCGCGATCGCCAGCGACTCGAAGGTAGTCAAGCTGATCCTCATTAGTCCCATTACGCGGCGTGATGAGTTTTGAGTTGTGGTAGGGGGGGGATTAACCCCTCCTGAGTGTTTGTAATCTGGGCATCCTGAGGATTTTGATCCGTTCATGAGTAGGCCACCACTCGGGGTCGGGGAGGCGGGCACTCCCGCACCTCCCCGAAGTTATTAGGATTAGGCTTCGTCGAGCGCGTCGATGCCGGGCAGGGTCTTGCCTTCGAGTAGCTCGAGGCTGGCACCGCCGCCGGTTGAGATGTGGCTCATTTGGTCAGCGACGCCGACCTTTTCGACCGCGGCGACGGAATCACCGCCGCCGATGATCGTGATCGTTCCTTTGCTGGTTAGGTCAGCGAGGGTGTGGGCGATCGCCTCAGTGCCGACGGCGAATTTATCAAACTCAAACACGCCCATCGGCCCGTTCCAGATCACGCATTTGCAGGTTTCGAGAGCATTCTGGAAAGTCTTCACGCTATCGGGTCCGATGTCAAGACCCATCCAGCCGTCGGGAATATTCTCGACGCTGACGGTTCGATCATTGGCGTCCTTGGCGAATTTATCGGCAACGACGACATCGGTGGGCAGGAGTAGATCGACGCCGCGTTCCTTCGCCTTTGCTTCCAAAGACTTCGCCAATTCCAGCTTGTCTTCTTCCACCAATGACTTGCCGACGTTGAGACCCCGCGCCTTATAAAAGGTGAAGATCATGCCGCCGCCGATCAGGAGCTTGTCACATTTCTCTAGCAGCGTTTCGATCACGCCGATCTTGCTCGAAACTTTTGAGCCGCCGATGATCGCAGCCAGTGGGCGTTGCGGGTTGTCCACGGCGTTCTGGAGATAGGCCAGCTCTTTTTCGATCAGGAATCCGGCGACGCTAGGGCTGAGATAGCGGGTCACCCCCTCGGTGGAGGCGTGAGCACGGTGCGCCGTGCCGAAGGCGTCATTGACGAAGAGGTCAGCATTGGCAGCCAGTTGGCTGGCAAAGGTCGGATCATTCTCTGTTTCTTCGGCGTGGAAGCGCACATTTTCCAGCAGCACCACCTCACCGTTGCTCATGCCATTGATGATGCTGGCTACTGCGTCGCCCACGCAGTCGGGGCACATTTTGACGTCCTTGCCGAGCAGCTCCGCAAGGCGGTTGGCGACGGGGGTGAGGCGCATACTCTCGTTGACTGTGCCCTTGGGGCGGCCGAGGTGACTGGAGGCGATCACCTTTGCGCCTTTCTGAATTAAATCTTGAATTGTCGGCAACGCGGCACGGATACGGTTATCGTCGGTGATGTTGCCGCTCTCATCGAGAGGAACGTTAAAATCCGCCCGCAACAGAACTCGTTTACCGGCTACGTCAGCTTCTGACAAATTTGCTACAGTTTTTTTGGACACCTTCGTTCCTCCTGACCCGTTCTACGTTTTTTGGTTCGGTATTGCCATTCGTCGCGCTTGGCATCGCGCAGTCTGAACTGGCGATCGCGTGTCTCGCTGTCTGGGCGATCACGTTCCTGCCGATTGTACCGGAGTGAGTGTTACCAGAGATACGGTCTATGTTTAAAACTGTGCTCTTTCCCGTTGACAGAAGCCGCGAAGCCCGCCATGCGGTGGATACGGTGGTCAATATCGTCAAAACCTACAGCAGCCGACTCGTGCTGCTCTCGGTGGTAGAAGCGCCGCCAGAGGGCGCTGAGCCAGAAGTTGCCAGTACTGAACCCGCCGCCACCCCAATGAGTTCGGCGGCGGCGGTGGAAAAGTTGCTCGAAGGCGCGCGGGCGTTGTTCGCTGAACAAGGAATCGAGGTCACTGACACGATCGAGCGGGAGGGGATTCCGGCTTTTGTCATCTGCGATGTCGCCGATGAACTCGATGCCAGCTTGATTGTCATGGGCTGTCGCGGCACGGGCTTAACGCCGGAAGGTGCGTCTGAGAGTGTGACCAATCGCGTGATCAATCTCTCGCCTTGTCCCGTGTTGATCGTGCCTTGAACAATGTGGTTGGGTGACGGCCTGCATCGGCATGATTCAGCCGCGATGCGCTGGGGTGTCATACCCAAGCCTGTTCTCGGAACCCAAGAATTGTATCCCTCATCCCCAAGCCGGGAGCAGAAAGCCCTCTCCCAGGCATCCCCCGACCTAGGAGAGGGGGTTTGCTAGTTCGGTGGTGCTGAACTGCCAGTAGAAATCCGGCTGGGATCGCCGAGCGGCTCGTCGGGCTTGAGGCTCGACCCATTCAGCGCAGGGTCGCTGCCCCAGGCTTCTGCGAGGCGGCGTAGTAAGCGATCCTGCTCGACGCGCAGGGTGGAGATGCGGCTACTACCATTGTTGATCAGCGCAAACCAGACTAGGCCGCGATCGCGCGTCGGCAGCCAACCGGCCAAGGCGCTGACTTGGTTGAGCGTGCCGGTTTTGAGTGCGGTGCCCGGTGGCACATTGCGACCGCGCATCGTGCCAATGTGATCGCGCCCCGCTACCGGAAACAGATCTGTTGTCGCATAGGGGTAGCCGCGCAGACGTTCCTGCAACGCCACCAACATCGCCACGCTGGCGCGCGGCGAGATGCGGTTCTCTGTACCCAGGCCGGAGCCATTGATCAACTGAATTTCTGACGCCTCGACACCGGCCGTATCCGCCGCGATCGCCGCCACCCGCGCCGCACCACCGACCGATTCCGCCAGCACCTCCGCCATGACGTTGTTGCTGTAGAGATTCATCTGTTTGAGGATCTCTACCAGCGTCACTGATTGATGACTCAGCAACAGGATCGGCTCCGCTGTTAACTGCTCGGTCACGGTCATCCCCCCGGCGATCGCCACCTGTGGGCGCGGCGTTCCCGGCGGCATTAGCGCATACTGGCGCTCGATCTCGGCTGACCAGCGATCACTTTGCCAGGCTTGTTGCAGTTGCTCGCCCGCAATCTCCGGTTCCGTCCGAAAGTTCATATAGAAGCGGCCGGTGACGATGAGGCGACCCGTTACTTCGCGGATGTCAAGGTCGTTGAGGGCATTGCCCAGGGCGATCGCTTCCTCCCAGACAAACAACGGATTGCCGCTCCCCTGCACGATTAAATCCCCATCGAGCCGCCCATCCTGCACGCTCCCGGTCACCAAAACGCGCGTCTCGAAGCGATGTTCGAGATCCCACTCATGCAACGCCGCTAGCGTCGTCGCAATCTTGGTGAGCGAGGCGGCAGCAAGAGGTTGCTCGCCGTTGTACACGGCAAGGCGCGTCAAGTCGGCTTGCAGCCAGACGCCCTGTTGCTCAGTCGGCACTCCCAGCGTCGCCAGATCTTGCAAATACTGCTTGACCAACCGCTCGGCTGTCGGATCTGGCTCGGCCGGGAGTTGAAAAAAAGCCGCCTCTTGCCAGTTCAGTTGCGCGGTCAAGCGCAGCGGCTCCGGGGGCGGCCCCCATAAATTCAGTGCCCAGCCGAATAGCCCAGCAGCGGCAATCGTTTTCCACATCGTGACCTTCCCTCCGGCAAACTATTTTAGGAACAGACGGGTCAGACTGTCATTCGCCCCCACAAAATTTGGGTGAGATGGCGGCTGCCGAGTCAGCAGGCGGCGATTAGCTCACCCACCATCTGCTAAAATCTGGGAGGTTTACAACACGTTGAGCGAATGGGATCGACTCGCGAACGAATTGCAGTGGACGCGATGGGCGGCGATCGCGCTCCAGACGAGATCGTTGCTGGCGCAGTGCGAGCGGCTGAGGAACTGGACGTTGAAGTGCTGCTGGTTGGTGACTCTGAACAGGTGCAAGCTTGCTTGAACCGCCATGGCGCAGCGCGCAACATCACAATTATTCCGGCAGCCGACGTGATCGCCATGCACGACGAGGCGACACAGGTACGCCGCAAACCTCAAGCCTCAATCAATGTCGCGATGGATTTGGTCAAGCAGGGCCGAGCCGATGCCATCATCTCCGCCGGTCACTCGGGTGCGGTCATGGCAGCGGGACTCCTGCGTCTAGGACGAATCAAGGGCATCGATCGACCGGCGATCGGCGGCGTTTTCCCCACTTTGCTGGCTAATAAATCCGTCATTGTTTTGGATGTCGGCGCGAATGTCGATTGCCGACCCAAGTTTCTCGAGCAATTTGCGCTGATGGGGACGGCGTATAGCAAGTATGTACTGGGCGTTGCCAATCCCCGGGTCGGACTGCTCAACATCGGCGAAGAGTCCAGCAAGGGTAATGATCTGGCGCTCCGTGCTCATGAGCTGATGGCGGGTAATCCGGAGATCCCCTTTGTCGGCAATGCCGAGGGGCGCGATGTGCTTTCGGGTGATTTCGATGTCATTGTTTGCGATGGCTTCGTTGGCAATGTTCTACTGAAGTTTGCCGAGGCGGTGGGCGAGGTGATGTTGCAGATCATCCGTGAAGAATTGCCCCAAGGTCTGCGCGGTCAACTGGGAACTGCAATCCTCAAACCGAATCTCCGTCGGATTAAACAGCGCATGGATCATGCCGAACATGGCGGCGGCTTGCTGCTGGGCGTGGAGGGTGTCTGTATCATCAGCCACGGCAGCTCGCAAGCTCCGTCGATTTTTAACGCCATTCGTTTGGCGAAGGAAGCGATCGATAATCACGTTCTCGACCACATCCGCGCCGACTACAAACAAATCGTCAGTCAAGCGACTGATCGCAAGTCTAGCTAGCTGGATGATCGTCCAGCATTGCCAGTGATGGAGGGGCAGTAGTTTTGGTACAAGCAGGGGTGGGCGTGGCGATCGCCGCGAGCGGTTCAGCGGCTCCCATAGCCGCGCTAACCAACGACCAACTGAGTACGATCGTCGAAACGTCTGATGAGTGGATTCAGACGCGCACGGGTATCCGCAGCCGCCGCCTTGCTCAAAGTGAGGATACCCTCAGCAGCCTCGCGGCAGCAGCGGGAACAGCGGCGATCGCGGCCGCCGGTCTCAGTGCTGATGATATCGACTTGATTCTCCTCGCCACCTCAACGCCGGATGACCTCTTTGGCAGCGCTGTGCAAGTTCAGGCGCAGATCGGGGCAACGCGAGCCGTCGCGTTCGATTTGACCGCCGCTTGCTCCGGGTTTGTCTTTGGTCTCGTGACGGCGGCACAGTTCGTCCGCACGGGCACCTACCGCCGCGTGCTCCTGATCGGGGCGGACGTACTCTCGCGCTGGGTCGATTGGTCAGACCGTGGCACCTGTATCCTCTTCGGTGACGGTGCGGGCGCGGTCGTCTTACAAGCGACCGACGGACGCGATCGCCTGCTCGGTTTTGAGCTACGCAGTGATGGCCAGCTCAACCACACCCTCAAGCTTGCCTTTCAAGGAACGCCGCAACCGTTGACGGCTGGTGTGACCGCCACGGCGGGCCGGTACCAGCCGATCATCATGAATGGCCGTGAAGTTTATCGTTTTGCCGTCGCCAAAGTGCCCGAGGTGATCTCGAAAGCGCTATTTCGCGCCGACCTCGCGACCAGCGACATCGACTGGCTCCTGCTCCATCAAGCCAACCAACGCATCCTGGATGCGGTCGCCGACCGCCTAGGTGTGCCCCGCGAGCAGACCCTCAGTAACCTTGCTGACTATGGCAACACCTCCGCCGCTTCGATCCCGCTCGCCCTCGACGCTGCTGTGCGTCGCGGTCAAGTCCAGCCGGGAGACAAGATTGTGGCCGCGGGCTTCGGGGCCGGTTTAACCTGGGGGGCGGCTGTTTTCGAGTGGGGCGTTGTGGAAACGTGAGGCGCGGAAGAGGCAACGCCTCACCCCTTACGCCTCACTGAAGTTGCTATAGAGCCTCTGGTGGCGCGATCGCCGCACTCGCTTGTTGATCAATATCCACCGCCTGCTCCGCCTGTCGGAAGTCCGGTGCTGTCTGGGCCGCATCCGGATCGACATCAGGTTGAGCATACATAGGCTGTTGCTGCGAGGTAACGAAGCCGAGACCCCCGATCGCCGTCGCCATTGCGGCCGTATATCCCGCGTACATATGCAACGGCGTCACGCCGCCAATCGACTTGTGGGCGTATTTCATCTCCGGCGAATACCAGGAAGGGATCGGCGAATCATTGACCTGTTTCGGCAGGCTCTTGGCCAGGGCTGCACCATCCAAGCCCAGCGCATTCCCCAAGCGACGGATAAAACCGCGCAGATAAATATCCTCAGGCAGTTGCTCGACCTGACCCGCTTCCAACGCTTTGATATAGAAAACCTGTACCAGAGTCTTGCTGTAGAGCTGACCGATAGACATCCCCTGAGCTTCGCGTGCCTGCCGCAAGGTTGCGCCGATTTCACCGCAAGCGGCCTCCCGTTCGCGGGCAAATTGTTGAGCACGTTCTGCTTTCGACATCCGAGGCGACCTCCAAGATTGTTGCGTTTCAGGATTGGTGGGCTGGTCTGCCCCTGTACAGTCTGGAGCCGTCTTAGTCGCTGGGTGGATTGGCGTTGCCGTGGTGGTGGCAGTGGACTGAGCTGGTTCCGAAACGACTTGCAGGCGACGTGGTGGCGGTGCGGGACGGCGGTTGGCTTGACGCGCTGCCTTCTGGATACCGGTGGGGACAACCTTGTAGTGTTGTGAAAGGGTCTGAAAGGCGAGACGAGCTGCTTCTTTGCCCACCGCAGTGAGCAAAGCCTGGGCGGCTTCTGCCGCTTCGCCAGAAAGGGACTGCACGCGAGCCAGCACCTGCTGATACACGTCGCTGTGCAATAGTTGCGTCTCAATAGTGGTGAAGATAGATTGTGCCCCAGCCTGAGCGTTTGACGGAGCAACGGCGTGTTGCGATTGCATGATGTTTTTGTCTCCAATGATTCCTGACTGTGCGTAAGCCTCGGGATGAGCGATCGCCGTTTGACTGCGAGCCATCCAACCCCAGAGAACACACACCAATTACCCCTGACGCGGCGAGTGGCACTCTGCTGACGGACGCAAAAACTGTTTCAGGAGAGCCTACTGCGTCAGTACTTCGCGAGGGATGATCACGCTCCGGAAAATTGCCGGGAATTATGCCGCCATTTGGGCGATCGCAACTGCACCTCGGCGATCGCTCAATCCGAACGGGTGGATGCGAGGGGGCCGGGCGCGAGTTGGCGCGAATCCGGTGCTAAGGCAATCCAGCCCAAATCGCCGAGGCGGTGGGTGAGGTTGGAGATCGTCACTCCCAGCTCAGCGGCGAGCGCGTACAACTGTGGCCACTGCGTCAGATCGCGATCACCACAGCGTGCCACCAATTCATGACGGGGCATCAGCAGACAACCGGCAAAATATTGCGCTTGCCACTCCAGGCCTTGCAACTCCGTCGCATTGCGACAGAGAAACGGGGCGGCACTGACGGCAACACCGCAACCCTGCAAGCGCTCCAGGCGCGCCACGGCATCGCGGTCAATGTGCAGCACCCAATGCCCAATCTCGTGGGCCAGAGTCGATTCCCCGAAACCGGCTGGGGCGGTGAGCACCGCCTCATTGATCTCAATCAAGCGCTCTAGGGGCAAAATGCGCGCCGCCAGCGGGCCGATGTCATCGGCGGGCAACTGATCCCAGACCACATCGATGCCCAGAAACTCGGCCACGCGGCTGGCATCGAGTGGAAACTGCAAGCCATAATCCGGATCAGCTTGCAGACTCAACAGCACATCCAGCGCCCGACACTCCAGCTCGTGCTTGGCCATAAAGCGGAATGGTTGCAGCACCTGGGCAGCGGACATGATGCTTACTCCTCCTCGCTAGGCTCGAGCAGTTCCGTTGCCGCCAGCACTTGGCGCGCAAAGTTGGGGTTCTCGCGCATCCGTCGAAAGAGCGTGGGCATACTTTTGTAGTTTGCCTTCAGCAAATCTTCTTCGCGGCGGGGGACGCGGCCGGCCAGGAAGATCAGCTCCTCTTCGTCGAGGTCAAGCTGGCGGGCGAGGGAGCGAATCACCTCCTCCTTGGGGGCATAGTCAGCACGATCATTCTCCAGCTTCGAGAGATAGGTAAAGTCCAAGCCAATCAGCTTCGCCAATTCGCGCTGACTGTAACGTTTCTGTTTACGGGCGGCTCGGATCAGTTCGCCAAAGTTTCGCTTCACGATGCTTCTACCTGCGATCGCAGGCGCTCTAGAGTATTGACTTAAAGTTCAACTGCGTCTAGACGGACTTGTTGAACAAAGATTCAATTCAAGTATGCCGCGAAACGCCTTGAGCCGCCAGAGTACACTTGCTCGCTTTTGCAATTTTATCCCCACCCACACAAAATCATGAGCCAAGATCCTGCCCCCACCCGCACCAATCTGATTCTCGATGCCTTCCAAGCCTTGCTCACCGAGCAGCAGCAGACCAGCCGCAAAGTCATCACCCGTCAGGCCGAGGTAGAAAAAGCGAAAAATCAAGACCTCCTGACCCGCACTGCGGCCTACACCCCAGACACGATTGTCAATGGCTTGGCGACGCTGCAACTGGGTTTCAGTGAGGCGATCAAGGAGCAGGCGGAATTTGCCACCCGCCGCGATGATGCCGCCGCCCTCACCACCCAACAACGCCAGCGCCAGGAGACCGATGACTGCTATCAAACGGAGCGCGATCGCACCCTGGCTGATATTATCTGCACTCATCCCTCAAAACTCAGAACTCAAAACTCCGCGTAGCGGTACTAGCTGCCCAGTCCCGGCACGACGGGATGAAAGTAAAAGGCAAAGCCCAATACAAGGTAAGTGGCGAGTAATAGGCTGCCTTCTAGCCAATTGGAGCGACCGTCAGAACTGACTGAGTTGGCGAGCAAAACCGCGACCGCAACCGCCACCAGTTCAAAAGGATTAAAATCCAAGTCCATCGGCTCACCCAAGAACCAACCCGCAATGACCAAAACGGGCGCGACGAAGAGCGCAATTTGTAAACTAGAGCCGACTGCTACTGACATGGACAAGTCCATTTTGTCCTTCATCGCGACGGTGACAGCCGTGGCGTGCTCGGCAGCATTGCCAATGATCGGCAACACGATCACACCGGTGAATAGGGCCGTTAGACCCAGTTCTGAAGTGGCAACCTCCAGTGAGCCAACCAGCAGCTCGGACTCAACCGCCACGACAACAGTAATTCCCAAGAGGACACTAATCCACAGCCAAAGACGCGGCTGATGTGGTTCAGGCGCGTCTTCGCCATCACCATTGGTTTGAGCAGTCTCGATTTCGAGGTCAGCCACACTCACATCGTAGAGATAGGCATGAGTTTTCATCGAGAACAATAACGTCAGGCAATACACCAAAATCAAGACCACGGCAACCGAAATCGAGAGGTTCTGGAGCGTTTGCTCGTTGATGCCACTTGAGGTATATTCTACTGCCGTCGGTACGAGCAGGGCGACCACGGCGAGATTCATCGATGAAGCATTTAAGCGCGCTGCTGTGGACTTAAACTCCTGCTCTTTGTAACGCAATCCTCCTAACAGCATCGCAAAGCCCATGACCAGCAAAAGGTTGCTGATAATCGACCCGGTGACCGTGGCTTTGACGACATCGACAAGACCACTTTTGAGGGCGATCAAGGCAATGATCAGCTCTGTCGCATTACCAAAGGTGGCATTCAAAAGTCCCCCTAAATTCGGCCCCACCACGACGGCAATTTCCTCGGTTGCCAGACCCAGTAGTCCAGCCAGTGGCACGATCGCCAATCCCGCCGTGACGAAAATCGCCACTTCGCTCCAGTGCAGGAAGTGAGCCACGAACGAGATCGGGACAAAGACGAGGAGCAAGTAGAACAGTTTCATGCGTTGGTGCGGTCGATAGGGGTTTGGTGGGTGGTGCTGGCAGTAGGACGGGGCGATCGCGCTTGGCCGCAAACTCAATGTACGATAACAGTTTTTTGCGGTGCGGTTCCGAGCACAGGCGATCGCCCTCAGACGTCAGCCTTGCGCCCGCTGCACCACCCTGTTGCCCAAACTCTGTCTAGGCGTTACTAATGAGAGCAGTGGTATCAGGCGATCGCGCTGGCTCCCCCCATAACCCCAAATTCCCCAATCGTGGTCGGCATGACAATCTCGAAACGAACAACTGAATATTCCCAGCGCCAACGCCACCGACTGAGGCCAAGTTTGTGGTTTGAAAAAATCATGGCCTTGCTGGCTACGGCCAATTACATTCTCGTGCTCTTCGATTTCAGCTATATCCCACTGCGCGATTTTTGGTTGCAGGGTCGTGTCCGCTTGGTGGATTTCAAGATTGGTCAGTTTGAATATCAGTTTCCGGCTGAACCAGTCACAGTTATGCCCCTCCCCGTCACTGAATGGTACGACTGGGTGAAAGGGATTGAGCCTTACCGTGACACGGATGAATATCTCAACACCATTGAAGAGCTGAAAGACACTCTATTTCAAAGTAGTTTGCAGTCAGAAGAAGTCGAGGTGATTCTTGCCGATCTGCGTCAGCGTAGCGACGAGATCATCGATACCAACCCGTTCCAAGTTGCCAACAAAACAGGCACCCTGGAACGGATTAAAAATCTCATGCGTGAGCATATTTTTGGTAACACAGATGGCTCATCAAAAGAAGCATTTAACCGCTTTTGGAGTCAGGAGTATCTGAGTAGTAATGATCCAGGCGAAGAGCTTGATTTTTTTGATGCTGAGATTGCGCCGCTAATCGCCACCAACTATTTCCGTCCGGTTGGAGAAAATGGTGCGCCTTTTGATAACTTTGGCTTACTAGATTTCCCTTTTATGGCCTTGTTTTTCGTTGAGTTTCTAGCGAGGAGCTGGTTCATTAGCCGTCGTCGAGTCGGGGTGGGTTGGTTCGATGCAATGCTCTGGCGTTGGTACGATATTATTCTGTTTTTCCCACTCCCCCACTGGTTACGTTTCATGCGGTTATTCCGCATTATTCCCATAACCATTCGCCTCAACCAAGCGAATTTAATCGATTTACATGCGATTAAGAAACAAGCGAGCCAGGGCTTTGTTGCTAGTATTGCCGAGGACTTGACTGAAGTTGTGGTGGTTGGTTTGTTGAACCAGGTGCAAGGCTCAGTGCAGCGAGGTGAACTGACAGATTTTCTGTCGAGCACTGGTGCGAAGCCGTACATCGATATCAATAACACGAACGAGATCTCTGAGATTGCTCGTTTGCTGGTGCAATTGGTTGTTAATCAGGCATTGCCCGCCACTCGCCACGAGATCGAAGCGCTCTTGGGATACTCGTTCGAGAAGGCGATTAGTGGTCTACCGGCTTATGATAGCCTGCGGCGACTGCCTAACTTTGAGCGGATGCAAACTGACCTCGTGCAACAAACGGTGAGTCGTCTATATGACATCGTTTATCAGCAAATTTTGCAGTTGATCGAACATGATCCCGAATTCGATAAACTTCTGAATCGTCTAGTCGAGACGCTTAGCGAAGCGTTGACGAGTGAAATTCAGGGTAAGCAAAGCCTGGAGCGGATGGAGTATTTGCTGAATGCGTTAATCGAGGAAATTAAAATCAATTACGTGCAACGTTTGTCGGAAGAAGATATTGAGGCGTTGCTGGATCAGACGCGAGCACTGCGACAAGTCGCGCGATCGCAATGAAGCCTTGCGGTGAAGAGACTCGCTCTCCCTTGACCGCCGAATTGCATCCCCAGATTCACTAAGGCCAGGAATTCTTCAGGGAGGCGATCGCCGAGAAACCGGGTTTCTGTACCCGGTTTCTCATCTGAGCAGTGCGAAACCCCGTGCGCTAACCTGGGAAGAAACCGGTAGCACTGACGCACTGAATAAAACTTCAGTGGGTTGAAAGATCCCCCCGGCTTCGCCACCCCCCTGGACAAGGGGGGCAGGGGGGATTCTGCCACCCCCGACCGTGTCTTCCGCCTTGAACTGCGTAAGTCCTGACCGGGTTCCTCAGAATCTGAACCGCTGCTCTAGAAATCTGGCGCATTCCCATCGTTGTCACCAGCGGCGTCGTTATACTTTGCAGGCATCGTTATACTTTGCAGCAGTTTACAAATAGCGACGCCACATCATCTATCAGGATAGAAGTATCGATGGTGCCGTATCTTCTGAAATTTAAGCTTGCTGTGCGCTCACTGGCTTGGCGATCGCGCCGCTGGTTCAGCTTCTGGTTGACCTTCGCCCTGGTGCTTGCACTCTGGCTGACCCCCAGCTTGCCGGGGTTCGTACCAGCCCAGGCTCAGACCTCGCTCACCCAGCAGTTGACGGATAGCCTGCCCCAAATTTTTGCCGGTGATCGCCCTGAAATGCCTCCAGCGAGTGGCTGGGTCTATCTGGATGGCAATGCGCTGTTCCGAATCGCGGCTGGCGCTGAAGATCTGCCGCAACGACAGCAGGAGATCGAACAGAATCTCCGGCAGGCGGCGCGTGAGTTTATCAGCAGCGAGCGCGAGAGTCCCAATGTCGAAATCCGCGAAAGCCAGTCGCTGCCAACACTCTATGCCAATGACCAGTACATCCTCACCGTCACCCACTTGGATGCCGCACTGCATCAAGCCGAGCCAAGTGTCCGTGCCGAGACGGTCAAAAACGCTTTGGTCACGGCGCTGGTCGATGCCCGGCAGGAGCGTCAGCCGGAGCGGTTGCGTCAGCGGGGTCTGCAAGCTTTGGGATTGTTGGCGATCGCCACGCTCGCTAGTATGCTGCTCCGCCAACTGCAACGCCGCTGGCAGCGCCGTCGCCAACCGGTGGAGCCGGCCCAAGCTGCCCCAGAGCGCATCAACCTGTCGCAACCCATGCCGGAGCAGGAGTCTGCGGCCGGTAGCGGGCTGTCAGGGAGTGCGACCAGCCGGATCGCCACGAACTTGACCCAACGGCAGCGCGATAATGTCCGAGCCGTGCGGCGGCTGTTGTTCCAACTGCTGCAAGCGAGCATTTGGCTGGCGACCAGTCTGACGCTCCTCAGCCTATTTCCGCAGACGCGGCCGGTGCAGGTTTGGCTGCTGGCGCGGATGCAGTCCTATGCGATCGCCGTGGTGATTGCGATCGCGACCTACATTGCCATCCGCCTCAGCTATGTCCTCGTTGACCGCCTCATTGAGGCTGTGCTCGAGAGCGCCCAACTCGTCCGGCGCGGGCCGCGCCTCCAGCAGCGCGTCTCGACTGTTTCCGGCGTTGCCAAGGGCATGGCTACGGTGCTGCTAATCGTCGCAGGCAGTTTCGGTGCGTTGGGCAGCCTCGGCACCAATCTTGGGCCGCTGCTCACCGGTGCGGGTCTCGTCGGGGTCGCGATCTCGCTGGCATCGCAGAATATCATCCGCGACGCGATCAATGGCTTCTTGATTCTCGCTGAAGACCAGTATGCGGTGGGCGATGTGATTGTTGTCGGTGAGGTGTCCGGTCTCGTCGAGCGGATTACGTTGAGAATGACGCAACTGCGCGATCCGGAGGAGCGCCTGATCACGATCCCCAACAGCAAGATTGAGGTCGTCTGCAACTTGACGAGCCACCACTCCCAAGCCGACTTGCAGATCCCGGTCGCCTACAGCGCTGACGTTGACCAGGCCTTCGCCGTTGTGCAGGCAATCTGTGACCAGATGAAGACCGAACCGGGTTGGCGGGAGTTGATTAGCCAAGAACCGAATATTTTGGGTCTGGATGACTTCAGCGATCGCGGCATGGTGATTCGGGTGTGGATTCGCACGCCGCCCCTCAAGCACTGGGATGTCGCTCGCGAATTTCGACGCCGGATCAAACGCGCCTTCGATGCGGCGGGCATTCCGCTAGCGCGCCAGCAGCAGGAGTTGTGGGTACGTCCAGGCGAGAGCGATCGCCCGCTCGTTGCCGAGTGGAGCGATCACGCTAATCATAACCACTGAGCAAAACGGCACTGGCGGGGATGCTGATGAATCGGTACAAATTGGACAGCGGAGAGGGTGGGATTCGAACCCACGGACTTTTTAGGTCATCCGATTTCAAGTCGGACGCATTCGACCACTCTGCCACCTCTCCAGGTGAGCAATGCCCAGCCTCGATCGCTAGCCTTCAGCCTTCCAGCCTATCATAGCGTTTGGGTATTGGCGATCGCCCGCGACACTCGCTGCAAAGCCAAAGCACTATCGTTTTGGAACCGATCAGCCGGTTCGCCCAGTCGTGAAAACCGACATTGTTGCTACTGCCGCAGTCGCTACTGTAAGAAAAATAGTAGAGTTTCGTGCAGGCTCAATTTCCATTCCCCTACAAGCTCTGTAAGAAAGCGATGCGAAAATTTGCTAGTCACCTGCTTGCCCTGGTTATGGGTGTGCTCATTGCCTTTAGTCCCTTCCGGGTTGCGGCTTCACAGGCCGACCCCGCCCCTCCGCTGTCTCTCGACGCGACCACTCCTCCGACCCTGCTCGCGCAGGACGCGGGTGTGGCGAGCCGCTCGCGGAGCTTTGTAGCGCAGGCGGTTGAGCGCACTGGGCCGGCAGTTGTACAGATCGATTCGTCGCGGACGGTCAGTACGCAACTGCCGCCGATGTTCAACGATCCTTTCTTCCGTGACTTCTTTGGCGACCAGTTGCCGCAACAGTTCCCCTCAGAGCGGCGTGTCGAAGGTCAAGGTTCGGGCTTCATCATTGATCGCGGTGGCGCGATTTTGACCAATGCTCACGTTGTCAGCGGTGCGGATGAGGTGAACGTGACGCTCCAAGATGGTCGCCAATTTGAAGCGCGCGTGCAAGGCAGTGACCCGGTGACCGATCTGGCTGTGGTCAAGATCGTCAGCCCGCCGAATAATCTGCCGGTGGCTTCCCTGGGGGATTCGGATCGTTTGGTGGTGGGGGACTGGGCGATCGCCGTGGGTAGCCCCGGCGGCCTCAGCAACACGGTAACGCTGGGCATCATCAGCACCCTGGATCGCTCCTCGTCGCAGGTTGGCATTCCCGACAAGCGCCTGAACTTCCTGCAAACGGATGCGGCGATCAATCCCGGTAACTCCGGTGGCCCCCTGCTCAACGAACGCGGCGAAGTCATCGGCATCAACACCGCGATTCGTCCCAACGCCATGGGCATCGGCTTCGCGATCCCGATCAACAAAGCCAAAGAACTGAAAGACACACTGGCGGCGGGGCGCGAAGTGCAGCACCCCTTCGTAGGGATCGAGATGCGCGACATCACCGCCGAGCTGGCGAAGCGCAATAATGATGACCCAAACTCTACTGTCATCATTCCGGAGATCAACGGTGTGTTGGTTTGGCGGGTGCTACCGGATACGCCCGCAGCCTCGTCTGGCTTGCGGCGCGGTGACGTGATTACCGAACTAGACGGTCAGCGCGTGACGAGCGGCGCGCAGATTCAAAATCTCGTCGAGGTAGCCGGTGTCGGTAAACCGATGCGCTTTGCGGTGCAACGGGGCGATCGCTCCCTCGACATCACTGTCCGGACAGCACAACTCCGCAACGAGCGTTAGCCTGCTGATGTGGGATTAACAACTGATGACGGCGGGTCATTCCCAGTGAGTGATCCGCTCCTTGATGCTACGGGTTCGTCAAGCCGAATTTTTGTGCCCCCGGTCAGACGGATATTTTTGACCCGTCCAGTTGACATGATTCGGAGACCCTTTGTTACAATCGTAAATGCCAAAAACGTTGGGGTGTCGCCAAGTGGTAAGGCATCGGGTTTTGGTCCCGCCATTCCTAGGTTCGAATCCTAGCACCCCAGTTTTCATTTCATCCCCAGTGAGCGCCCTCTGAGTCCTACAGTCACCTGCGACTCGCAGCGCCGGGCGATTGTGCCGACGCCGCGCCGCCGCAATTGCGGACGGTGATCTTGATCTCTGTGGCATTGATGAGCGATCACCCTCGTGGCTGATGGCGATCGCTCCCACCTGCGTCTACACTCACGCGCCCCCAAAAACTGCATCACTGATTTGTCTGTGCAGATACGAGATATTGAAGCTTGTAATCGCTAGGCAGATCAGAGACCATGCTCACTCTTCGTTCGCTCGTAACCGCGGCTACCGCTGGCTTGACCGCGCTCACCGTCGCGCTCCCGACCGTTCAGGCTGCCGAAACCGCGCCGCTTGTCGATGGCACTTATACCTACGGGGAAACGAGTGAGCCGCAGACGACGGGGGCGACCTACATGACCTTTGAGGTGTACCAAGGTCGCTGGGTGGGCGCGTTTTATCAGCCACAATCCGCCTTCGATTGCTTCGTCGGCGAACCCGATGGCAATCGTCTGGCCCTGACGATTACCGACAGCTACTCCGAGGAGACCTACAGTTATGACGTGGCGATCGCCCGTAATGGTCAAGTCGCGGCTCAGCGCGGTCTGCAAACAGAGCTGACCTTGGGCGGTTTGCAGGAGCTGTCTGCCCCCAGCGACCTCGACCGCGAGATCATCGCCACTTGTCGCGAAGCGCTGGCTGACTGACCCCGCAGCATCGCCTCAAAGTTCCATTGACTCCGTAGCGGCGGCCGCCTCCAAGTTGACGGCTTCATAGACCGCCGCTAGGGACAGGGACAGGTCAAGGCTCTGGAGTACGAATGAGGCCTCGGACGGCTGGTAAGTCTGCAAAAGCCAACCCGCGATTTCCTGACGGCGGAAGATTTCGACCCGTTGATGCTTGGTATTCACCAACACATACTCCTCCAGGCTGTCGAGGGTCTGGTAATCGTTGAACTTGTCGCCGCGATCAAAGGCTTCGGTACTTTCAGAGAGCACTTCAATGATGAGCTTAGGGAAGCATTTGTAGAGCGGTGTTTCGCGATCGCGCGGCTCACAGGTCACGAGCAGATCGGGATAGTAGAAACAGTTGCGTTCCTCGATCCGGACTTTGACGTCAGCGATGTAAACCTGGCAGTCTCTACCTCGCAGGTGATTCCGCAGCAAGACAGCAATGTTAAGAGCAATAGTATTGTGGGCGTCGGTGGTGCCCGCCATTGCCCAGATTTCACCGTCCCGATACTCGTGCTTCGTGGGACTCTGGGCTTCGCATTCGAGATATTCGGCGGCGGTCAGAGTGGGGCGATCGCGTTGAGCAATCATCAGAGTTGCGGCTCCTCTCCAGAGGGCAAAGGCAGGCAGTTTACTATTGACGAACCACCATCCTGCTGAGATTGCCTCTAATCTAGCGCACGCGCCTGTAAGGATTGCTCAGAGCCGCACCGCCTCCAGCAGTTGTGAAAAGTAGAAGCGCGTGCTGGTCATGCCGGTGCGCTCGATTGCGAAGCCTTGGTCGATCAGGACTTTAATCGCCGCATCGACGCGGTGCAGATAGGCGCGGGTCGCTTTGCTGGGGCCGGGGAAAAATTCGCCGACTTTTTTCAGCAGGCTCAGGCCGAAGGTTTTCGGCGCGAAACTCACCAGGAGGCGCGACTCCGCTAAGCTCGCGAGCTGGGCCAGCATCGCGAAGGCTTCGGCATCGGGGTAGTGGATCAACACGTCAAGGCAGATGACGGTATGGTAGGAGCCGCTGAGGTCTTCGAGATCCTTGACTTCGAGCTTGAGATCGGGGTTGGTCAGCGTCTGCTGCGCCCGTGCTTGTGCCTCGCCGACCATTTTTTCCGAAATATCGCTGCCGTAGACCTGGGCACCGGCAGCGGCGAGCGGCAGGCTGAGGCTACCAACCCCACAGCCCGCGTCGCAGATCGTGAGGTTGGCAAGGTTGCCATCGGCCTCTAGCCAGTTCAAAACCCGATCGACAGTCTGCTGGTGGCCTTGGCGGATGTCGAGCTGGACTTTGTTGACTTCGCCGTCGCCATAGATGCGTCGCCAGCGGTCAAAGCCTTTGGCATTGAAGTAGTCGCGAACAATGGTTTTGTCGTCCAGGGCGGTCATTGCAAGTTGGGGGATGAGACGGGGATGGCAAACGATTCATCACTGTAGCAGCAAACTCGCGGCGGATGATCGCCTGACGGCCTTCACATACAGTCAGCCTGAGAAAAATCCTGAAGGCCATCGGCACGCCAGAAGCCTAGAAAAACAGCCCCGAATTTTGGCCGCAACACCCCACGTCCTGGCCAGTTTTGTCAACTCTTAATGACCGAACTGGGTTCATCAGGATCATCGTCGCTTGCTAGACTGAAATATCGCTGCTGTGGCTGACTTGAGACGCAGAAATTATGGTCGCTTCCGACTTCGCAACAATCCCGCTTGCTGAGATGGCGCAACAAACCCGGCAAGCCGCGCGACAGCTTGCTGGTTTATCAGGAGACACCCGCGATCGCGCTCTGGAGGCGATCGCCGCTGCCCTCGAAAGCCTCAGCCCGACCATCCTTGCAGCCAATGCCGCTGACTGCGACGCTGCGATCGCCGACGGCATCAGTCCCGCGCTCCACGCTCGCCTCAAACTCAGCGAGACCAAGCTCGCCGCTACCATCGCTGGCGTCCGTAGCCTGCGCCAGCTTCCCGATCCGCTGGGACAAGTGCAGATTGATCGTGAGTTGGCCCCAGACTTGCTGCTAAAGCGGGTGACTTGCCCGCTGGGGGTGCTGGCTGTGGTCTTTGAGGCGCGTCCAGAAGCTTTGATTCAAATCGCTAGTCTGGCCATCAAGTCCGGCAATGGCGTGATCCTCAAAGGCGGCAAAGAAGCGGTTCGCTCTTGCCAGATGTTGACGGCAGCGGTTCACCGGGGGCTGGCAGCAATGGGACTGCCGACCGCGGCGGTGCAATTGCTCACCACGCGCGCCGAGACGCAAGCGTTGCTCGCCCTGGAAAACGATATTGATCTGATCGTGCCACGCGGCTCCAACGATTTCGTCCGCTACGTGCAGCGCCACACCAATATTCCCGTCCTGGGTCATGCTGATGGGATTTGTCACCTCTATGTTGATGCCAGTGCCGATGTTGACATGGCGGTGCGCCTGACGGTTGATGCCAAGACCCAGTACCCCGCCGCTTGCAATGCGATTGAAACGCTGCTGGTTCACGCTCAGATCGCTCCCGACTTTCTCCCGGCTGTGGCGCGCGCCCTGACTGACGCGGGTGTGCAACTGCGTGGCGATTCCCAGACTTGCGGGCTGATTGCAGCGCTCCCGGCCGAGGCCAGCGATTGGTCGCTGGAATATAGCGACTTAATTTTGGCAATCAAAGTGGTTGATTCTGCTGAGGCGGCGATCGCCCACATCCACACCTACGGCTCGCGGCACACGGAGGCGATCGCCACCACCGACGCCCAAGTAGCGGCGCAGTTTCTCAATCAAGTGGATGCTGCCAGCGTCTTCCACAACTGCTCAACCCGCTTTGCGGATGGCTTCCGCTACGGCTTTGGTGCCGAGGTCGGCATCAGCACCCAGAAGCTACCCCCACGCGGTCCGGTCGGCCTTGAAGGCTTAGTCACCTATCAGTATCAGGTCACGGGCCGCGGTCAGATCGTTGCCGATTATACCGGCGAGAATGCCCAACCCTTTACGCATCGAGACCGATGAGAAATTCTCGACCTTACCTGATTCCCCGGCCACTCCGCCGCCGCTTTATGGCGCTGTTCACACTCTGTACGGTGTTGGGCTTTCTGACGGGATCTTGGCTGGCGCAGGCGTTTTCGGTGCCGTTGCTGGAGTTGCTCAAACATTTTGCTTCGGCTCAGAATAGCCCTCTGTCCGGCGTATTTGGCATCGCCCTCGTCATCTTGGTGAGTAATGTGATCGCTGGGATGTGTCTCGGCATTGGGCAATGGCTGATTCTGCGCCCCTACGTCCGCAACCGCTGGTGGATTGTGGCGACAGGTATCGGCTGGACGATCAACCGGCTCGCCCTCGAGGGCATTGACGAGATCCGGCAACTAATGTGGGGTAACACCGCGATTGGCGGCACGGCCTTTTTACTCTTCAGCTTGTCTACTGCCATCCTTGTTCCCCTCGCCTTCATCGGTCTTGGCTTAGCCCAGTGGCTAATTTTGCGGAAGTTTGTCCAGCGGGTCTGGCTGTGGATTTTCTTGCCTTCGCTGGCGACTTGGCTGGCGGGGCTGGTCTTGGCGTTGCCAGTTGTGCTCTTGGTACAAATTGCTGAGACCCTCGGTGTTGCCAGCGCCGTTGGTTCCCAACTTGCCGTCGTCCCGGCGCTTGCCTTCGGTTTCCTCGCCAGTGCCTTCCTCTGCACCCGTCGCCGCAAGCGGGGTTATTTTCAGTAAATGCGGTCGAAATTGTCTACAGTTGAGGTTGTCCCTCGTTTTGCCTACGCGCCTTGCAAAATTTTGATTTGCTGCACGTTCGCCAAATTCGCGCCTATGGCTACACCGGCCTGTTGCCAGAAGAGCGCCGCTTGGGTCAGTGGTTTGAGGTTGATCTGAGTCTCTGGCTGGATTTGGCACCTGCCGCCGCGAGCGACGTGATCGCCGAGACTTTCGATTATGTTCAGGCGGTCACGGCGGTTCAGGAACTGATCCAAACGCAGTCGTTTCAACTGATCGAAACTTTGGCCGAGGCGATCGCCCAACTCAGCCTCGCTGATCCCCGCATCCAGCAAGTGCGAGTACAGCTCACCAAACTGACACCGCCGATTGCCAACTTCTCCGGTTGCGTCACGGTCGAGCTGACGCGATCGCCCGCATCCAGTCACCCCTCCGGGAACTCTCGCTACCTCGAACGAGTCCAACCGTCTTAAGATTTACGTTACAAACCAACAAACTGGGACAAAATCCCGCAGAAATGGCGGCTGGCGCTCCGAGTTTTGTATGGCACAGTGAAGATAGTCTTGGTGCAATGCGGGAACTATCGCGCTGAATCCCTTGACCTTTATTGGTTTTGGGCGAAACCGCGAACCGCAATCCTCTATACTCGATTACAGCGCTTAGTTGTCAGGAGGTAGACCCAGCGTGACTTTAAGCCCCTTTCCTCACCGAGTCCGTGCTGCCGAGGGTGCATCGCGCCAGGCGATCGCCTTGCTGGCCCTGGAAACCAACCCCGATGCACCGCAAGGACGCGGCAGCAGCCCGCAACATTTAGCCAAAACCCTGGTTAAGCTCGGCTGGCAGGTCGATATTTTTACAGCACGCACGACCGCAACGCTGGCGACGATTACTCCCGGCGGCGATCATTGCCGGATCGTCCGGCTCGTGGAGCCGCTGCCTGAGACCGCCCCGGCGGCGGTTCGTATCGCTTGGCAGGCACAATTTTTGCAGGCGTTTCAGCAGTTTCAAACCAAGCAGGGTAGCCAGTATCCGCTGTTGCACACTTGCGATCGCCTCTCCGGCCAACTCGGGCAACGCTGGCAACAGGAACGCCACCTGCCTTGGGTTCATGCCTACTGGTTTCTCGATGATCGCGATCGCCTCGACCCCGCAATCGCCCAAAAAGCGGATCGCATTGTTGTGCCCCGCCCCGTTGCCGATTTGCCGGACTTGCCTTGCCCGCCCGACAAGTTGGAGATCGTCGCCTGGGGAGCCGATAGTGAGATTTTTCAATCCCTGCCCAAGACGGCGGCTCGCGAGGCGCTGGGGCTGGATCTGCCCGCCGACACCGCGATCGTGCTCTTCGCCGGTCGCTTTGCCGCCCACAAAGGGTTGGCAACGCTCTGCGCTGCCTGTCACCCACTTCAGGCGCAACTGGCGCAACTCAACCGGCCGCTGCATTTGCTCCTCGTCGGCGGCCAACAAGATGCTGCCCAACGCGAGGTCGAACAATTGCTCGCTACTAGTAAGCTGACTGCGACGGCAACCGTGGTGCCCTGGGTCGAGCGATCGCGTCTAGCCCTCTACTACGCCGCCGCTGATGTCGTGGCGATTCCGAGCGATCGCGAACCCTTTGGCCGCGTCGCCATTGAAGCCATGGCCTGTGGCACCCCCGTCGTCGCGTCCAATGTCGGCGGTCTGCGCTTCACCGTCATTCCGGAAGAGACTGGCTTGCTGGTGCCGCCAGGAGATGCCGAGCGACTGAGCAGGGCGATCGCCCGGATTCTGACCGATGAGCTAGGTGCGCGCCGCTTGCGCCGTCAGGCATCGGTTTGCAGCCAAGAGTGCTTTAGCGACATGGCGTTGGCGATCCAGCTCAGCGATCTCTACCGCCGCCTACTCACCCAATGGCTGACCCAGCAGCCTGTGCAAGCCCCACCGCTGGCCGTCCCTTGGCAGGTCGATCTCGCCTCGCCACTGCCCCTAAGCAAAGTATCTTAGCCGCCTCTCATTCCAGGGTTTGGGTGGGTGACGGGGGCGCGGTACACTGGCGATCAGCAGCAATTTTGCACTGGGCAGGTCGCCTCCACCGCTTGTCGCTGCTGAGTTGTCACTCATCGGTACTCGTCGTGGACTCCGCAACTCCCTCGATCGCTGACGAAATTTGGTGGGTCTTGCCCCAGGCCTTGGCTGGTGTCCGCAAGCCGCTGCCGGAGGAACTCCCAGCCCTGCAAGCGGCGGGCATCGGGGCGATCATCTCGGTGATGGACGACCCCGCCAATCTTGACGCCTACGAAGCGGCTGGTTGGCCCTACCAGTGGCTGCCGATCGCAGGTGGCACGGCACCCACGCCTGAGCAACTTCAGCAACTGCACACCTTCATTGCGCGTCAGCACGCGGCCGGACTCGCCGTTGCTGTCCACTGCACCAGCGGTCGGCGGCGGACAGGGACGGCGATCGCCGCCTACCTGATCCACACTGGCTATACCTACGATGCAGCCCTAGCCGCAATTCAGCAGGCCAACCCCGCTGTAGAAATGCGTGAGGCACAACTGCATTTCTTGCAATCGCTCGCGTCGGCTTAGATGGTCTGTGCCTACATTGCTTTCGATGTCGTGCCCGCCCCCAAGGGAGCCGCGATTCATATCGCGGCCTTTGCTCAGCAATTACTGGCACGGTTCGGTCGGCTCACCCTGGTGACGGTTGCCCCCAGCGCCGCCGCCCCGACGCCATCCTTAAACTGGCCAGGACTGGAGCACGTCCAATTACCGGCCGACGGAGCAACACTAGTTCACCGCGTCCTCAACTTCCGCCGCCACCTATGCGCTTGGCTCACCGGACGTCATTTCGCCGCCATTCAGTTTCGTTCGATCTACGAGGGTTGGCCGCTGGCACGGCAGCCGGGGCGCTATGGCGATCGCCTGATTTTTGAGGTCAATGGCTTGCCGTCGATCGAGCTGAAATATCGCTACCCGGATGTCGCCGACGATCGGGAGCTGATGCAAAAGCTCTGGTTCCAAGAGCAATATTGCCTAGCCGCTGCCGACGCGATCATCACGCCCAGCCCCGTCACCCGCGACTATCTGCAAAGCCGCCATCTACCGGCTGACAAAATTCACGTCATTCCCAATGGCGTCGATCTCGACCTGTTCCGCCCGGCTCCTCTCCCTAAACGGCAACCCGGTGAACCGCTGCGGTTGCTATATTTCGGTATCCTCGCCGCTTGGCAGGGCGTCGATCTCGCCATTCGGGCGGCTGCCCTGGCCGCCAGCGAGTTGCCCGTGGAGCTGGCGGTGATCGGGCGGGCGACGCGATCGCAGCAACTCGCCCTGGCTCGCTTGGCCGACAAGCTAGGAATTGGCGATCGCGTGCATTACCATCAACCGTTACCCCAGCCAGAGTTGGTCGAGCGCATCCATGCTGCCGATGCCACAGTAGTGCCGCTGGCACTCAATGACCGCAACCTGGTTCAGGGCTGCTGCCCCCTGAAGCTGCTCGAGGGGATGGCAGCAGGCCGCCCGGCGATCGCCAGCGATCTGCCCGTGACCCGTGCGATCGGACGCCACGAACAGGAGTTATTGTTGACCAAGCCTGGATTAGCGCCGCCGCTAGCCGACGCGATCCTGCGTCTGGGAACCGAATCCGCGCTCGCTCAACAACTCGCTACCCAAGCCCAGCAGCACATTGCCCGTCACTACACTTGGGCAAAAGCCGGGACAAAATTAGCGCAGGTTTACACCGCGCTGGGTGTGCCGTCGGCGGAAATTTCGCCGAATATTGGTTCAGTGATCAAAATGGTACTCCTGTAACCGCCGCGCTCTACATTGACCATGAAGGTCACCCCTTAGAAATTGATGTATGGAAAGTTGACCTTTCCCCATTAGAAAAGTGGCCAACCCCTCTGGGGGACTTTGCGATCCAGTTCCCTCCGATTTCGGGGGGCTAAGGGGGGTCAAATGATGAGCTTCATCGAGAGATGTGTATAAGCGCAACCCAAGCTGGGAGGGGGCTTCTGGCTCCTTTCTCCCGGCTTGGGATCAGGGCTAGGGATGAGGGAGGCGAGGCTAGGGTTCCCAGCACCGGGTTGGGAATCAATGACAGATTGAATCGCATCGCCATTGATGCCGTCCTCTACTAGGTGCATCAGAGTGATAGGCTTCGGCTTTGACTTGAGCCGCTAACCCTCCAAACCGTGACCTACAGCCTCAATCTGGTCTGAGTCTAGAAACCCCGTCCAAAATTTGGGGCGGGGTTGGGATGAGGGCGATGCGTGTTGCCTTGATGCTCCCCTAGATTTCCTCGAAGCGGATGTTGATGTTGATCGTTTCGGGGCCGAGCATCGTGCCTTGGAGCACGAGGACGACATCCTTACTGCCATCTTGGGGTGCAAACTCAACGGTCTCCGGGACATCAAAAACCAAGTTAAATCCCCAGTCACCGACGACGCGATTGATTTCCCGCTCGCTGTAGCCCTTCTCAGTCAGCACCGACTCGTAGAACCCCACCACGGGTTCGGGAGTCATGCCGACCTGAAAATTCAAGGCCTGTTGACCGTAGGCATTGGCGCTGAAGAGTTCGCCGACATTGCCGGGGCGCTGGTCGGGAGTGGGTAGAGACTGCAAGACTGCTAGCACCTCGTCCCCATCGGCTTGGGTGAGGTAAAGCCGGGGCGCAGCGGACGGCACAGCCTGGTTGGTGGTGGCGGCGCGGCTGGTCTGGAGCCACCCCAGCCCGGTTCCCAGCGCACTCGAAACGCTGACGATGGCAACAACTGTTTTCAGCCATGAATTTCGCACGATTTTTCTCCCAAAAAGTATTGACAATTGCCGGTGATGCAACCCATCAACCTGGCGGCTCGAACCGATAATCCGGTCGCCGCAACGCCACTCAGTCTAGCACCGTGAATTGAGCAATGATGCGGCTCACGCTGCCCCTTAGCTATGGAGCTGACACACTCTACTGCGGCTGCATGGGTTCTGTTTCACCGGGCAATATTCGTCATCCCCTGTTGAGTTATGCAAAATCCCAGCCGGATGCCGAGCCTCGCCATCAGCAGCTCAGGTGAGCAGGGTCGGAAATAGGCGGGTGAATACCTCATGGAGGATTGAGTTCATGATGCTGAGCGCGATCGCCCCCAAAATCGCACTCCAAACGCCCCAACGCAGGCGCACGCCCTCAACCAACCAAGCCGCGAGGCCGAACATCACAATATTGACCGCGACCCAAAACAAACCCAGGGTCAGAATCGTGATTGGAAAGCCAAAGAATAGAACCACAGGCCTCACAAACGCATTCAGTAAGCCCAGCACTAGCCCCGCCGTCAGCGCTTTGCCAAAACTATTGACCTCAATGCCAAAGGGCAGCCAGGAAATAATCACCAAGGTGATGGCTGTAATCAGCACCGTAATCAAAAATGCTAGCAAACCTGCAACCATGACCTGCCCTCCTGCAACGCAATACGCGATTGATATTTGCCCCTATTTTGGCATAGGACTTTCATCTGGATGACGCTCGCGGCGATCGCGCTCAATTGGCAAGCGACTGAGTCCTCATGATATGTCTATCATTTACCCAGAGGTTGGGCGAATGCTGTCCCAGCTTGGTTTTCAGCCGTCAGTTGCTGCCCGCGCCAAGCATTTCTATCTCACCCGTCGTCCTCAGCCCCAATCCTCATCTCCTGAGCATTCTCACTTCCAGATTGATCGGGACGCGCCTCTCTGGAGTCATCCACCTCCCGATTATGCGGCTTTGAATGTCCATTTGCGCCAACTGAATGCCAACAAGTGCCGCAATTCTTGCCAGGGTCGCGTGGCTCAATCCCTAGGAAGCTGACTGAATCAGGGATTGTCACCCATTGAGGCTAATTGACAACCTGTCCTAGCCTGGATTATTCACGAGGACATTGAATGCCCCTGCCCAAGGACATTCAGTGCCCACGCGACGGCAGGATGTGCGGGTCAACGGTAACGAAATTGAGCGAGGGCCTCAGTGCAAAGCCAGCTGAGGAAGCGCCATCAGTTTGCGAGCGATCTGCCGCAGCGCCGCAGCGGCGGGACAAAACGCCGCCAACTCAACGAGAACCCGTCGCACCGAGACCCGGACACGGGCAGCCTGCTTGATGAGACGAGAGCGCAGCTGCGGCACTTGGGCTTGGGCGAGGGCGGTACCAGCCGCCGCCTAGCGTAGCGTCAGCATCAAGACATAAGCTGCCTGCGTCAGCATAGGAACGCAGGGCTGCCAATCCCGGATGTTCCCGATCGGCGACAGGCTCAGATCCATTACGGGGTGTTGTAGACTCCCCAATGATGGACACGTTGCTGATTGAGAATGTTCTCAGCACGCTGAATTTCTGTTGCAGTTCCTTCGACGAGAACGACGTACTCTCCGGCATTCAACCGCTCGTCGTAATACTTCGCATCTTCTTCAGGAACACCCCAGCCAATCAACGCACCGGCAAGCCCGCCACCAGCCGCACCAATGCCGCTGCCAAGCAGCGTGTTGGCAAGGATAACCCCCACTTCTGCCGCAACACCCACGCCAGGAATGGCGAGTACCCCTAGACCACCGACGAGTCCTAGGATTCCACCCGTTGTTGCACCAGCCGTTGCACCAGCTCCAGCTCCACCAGCCGCCTGATCCCCCTTGTTTGAGGTGACTTGGGCACCACCAACGGAACTATTTCCATCGGCATCCTTAGCAATAACCGACACCTTGTTCATATCGAAGCTCGCATCTCTCAACTGAGAAAGTGAAGTTTCCGCCTCTCGCCGTGTCGAAAATAAGCCGACAGCGCGCTTGAATTCAGTAGCAACCGTACTCATCTTTTTTTTCCTCGTATACTCTGCAAGTTGAGCGAAATCAGTGATTTCTCTCAGCCTCAGAATACGTTCTGTATTGTCGATCAGCGTCTGTCAATGGTGTCAAGCTTCAATCATTCGTAAGTGAGATGTGAACCAGACTGGCCATCATCAAAAGAACCAAATGAGAGAAGCTTTTACCTTTGTCCTACACTGGGAATCTACCAGTACGAAGATATTTGCCACACGACTTTAAGCACTAAAATATTTAGCGACGGGGTGGTAGGCGATAATCGCAGTAGTGGACTGTTCGGGGTAGAGCTGTTCGCTTTCGTCCATGTGCAGACCAATGCGTTCAGCACCGAGAAGTTCTAGCTGCTTATACTGGTCAGGAATGTGCGGGCAAGCAGGGTAGCCGAAGCTGTAGCGCGAGCCTTGGTAGCGTTGTTGCAAGATGTCGCGCATTGTTTCCGGTTCGCGATCGCCAAACCCCAGCTCACGACGAATCCGCGCATGAGTCCACTCGGCGAGGGCTTCAGCGACCTGTACGGCGAGGCCGTGGAAGTAGAGGTAGTTGGTGTAGTCGTCGGCGGCAAAGAGTTTCTGAGCGTATTCGGTGGCAATGTTGCCAACAGTGACCGCCTGCATCGGGAAAACATCAACCTGTCCCGTTTCTACTGGCGTGAAGAAGTCAGCGATGCAGAAGCGGCGGAGCGATCGCTGACGCGGAAACTCAAAAGTCACGACCGGCGGGTCACTCAACTGCTGCTGATGCTGTATCTTCTCGGCATCGTAGAGATGTAGTGAGTTTCCCTCTGCTTGACAGGGAAAGTAGCCGTAGACCACTTGAGGATGGAGTAGATTCTCCGCTACAACCCGCTGTTTCCAGTCGGCGAGAATCGGGTAAACTTTGGCGGCGAGAAACTCATCGTATTCCTCGCGCGACTGCTCTTTGGGTTTGCGGAATTGCCATTGACCGGCAATCAAGGCTTGCAGGTCGAGATACTCGAAAACTTCGGCAAGGGGAATGTCAGATGGTTGCAGAATTTTGGTGCCCCAGAAGGGTGGGGTCGGGCGCTCGATGTCGATGGCGATCGCCTCCGAGCGCTGGGTGTCAAGCACTGGCGATTCTGCTACCGATTGCGTGTCCTTCATCTCAGCGGCCGTCTGCTGCGATTCACCAGCCACCTGACCATTGCTGTGACCATTGACCTCAGCGAACTCCCCCAAGAAACCCTGAAAATCATCCCAGGCCGTCGCCGCTTTGGCGGGCATGAGTTTGTCCATGAAATGCAAGTCTGCAAAGGCATCTTTGCCGTAGATCACCTGCCCTTTGTAAGTATTTTGGCAGTCTTGGTAGACGAACTTGGGGGTGAGGGCGGCACCGCCGAGAATAACTGGGACGGTGATGCCGCGTTCGTTGAAAGTCGCCAAGTTTTCCTTCATGAACGCCGTGGATTTCACCAAAAGGCCGCTCATGGCAATGCAATCAGCGCGGTGTTCCTCGTAGGCTTTGATGATGTTGTCAACTGGTTGCTTGATACCGAGATTGATGACGCGGTAACCGTTGTTGGACAAGATGATGTCAACGAGATTTTTGCCAATGTCATGGACATCCCCCTTGACGGTGGCAATGATGAATGTACCCTTAGCATGATCCCCGGACTCAGATTTTTCCATGTGGGGTTCGAGGAAGGCGACGGCCGCCTTCATTGTCTGAGCCGACTGCAAGACAAAGGGCAACTGCATCTGGCCTGAGCCAAAGAGTTCGCCGACGACTTTCATGCCGTCGAGCAAATAAGTGTTGACGATCGTGAGCGGTTCGTACTGTTGCAGCGCTTCCGCCAGGGCATCTTCTAAGCCAATGCGCTCACCGTCGATGATGTGGCGCTTGAGGCGTTCTTCAATCGGTAAGTTGATATCAATTGCCTCGCTTTTGCGGGCCTTTTGACCGGCGAAGAGATCGGTCAGCTTCGTGAGGGGATCGTAGGTGCAGACTTCACCGGCAAACTGGCGGCGATCGCCAATCAAATCGCGACAAATTTTTTGGTGCTCCGGCTCAATTTTTGCCAGGGGCAGGATCTTGCTGGCGCTGACGATGGCGGCATCCATCCCGGCAGCCATGGCATCGTGTAGGAAGACCGAATTCAACACCTGACGCGCGGCGGCATTGAGACCAAAGGAAATATTAGAAACGCCGAGAATGATGTGGCAAGCGGGCAGTTCTTGGCGAATTTGGCGAATGGCGTCGATCGTGGCCTGACCGTTGGCGCGGTCTTCTTCGATGCCGGTTGAAATAGGCAGCGCCAGCGGATCAAAGAAGAGTTCACTGGCAGGTAGGCCGTAGGTGATCGCATCTTGGTAGGCGCGTTGGGCGATCGCAAACTTTTTCGCCGCCGTCCGTGCCATACCGTCTTCGTCAATCGTTCCCACGACCACACCCGCGCCGTAGCGTTTAGCGATTTCGAGCAACTTGTAGAAGCGCTCTTCGCCGTCCTCGTAATTGGTAGAGTTGAGGATGCACTTGCCGCCCGCCACCTTCAGACCCGCTTCCATCTTCTGCCACTCGGTCGAGTCCAGCATCAACGGCAGCGTCACATTGTTCACCAGTCGCGACGCGAGTTCGTGCATATCGCGCTCGCCATCGCGACCGACGTAATCGACGTTGACATCGAGGATATGCGCGCCTTCCTTGACCTGGGCTTTCGCCAGAGAAATCAGCCCGTCCCAGTCCTCGGCATCGAGGAGGGTGCGGCATTTCTTGGAGCCGCTGGCATTGAGGCGCTCGCCGACGATCAGGAACGAATTGTCTTGAGCATAGGGCTGCGGGCTGTAGATCGAGGCCGCCGAGGGTTCGTAATGGGTTTCGCGCGGCTTCGGGGTCAAGCCCTGAGCGAGTTCGGCGAGCTGGGCGATGTGGTCGGGGCGCGTGCCGCAGCAGCCGCCGACGATTTGCACGCCGAGGTCTTCGACGAAGTGCATGAGCGCCAGCCGCAGCTCCATCGGCGTCAGGCGGTAGTGAGCCTGGCCGCCAACGTTTTCGGGCAGACCAGCGTTGGGGATGCAGGAGAGGGTGAAGGGCGAGTGCTCCGAGAGATAGCGAATATGCTCCTTCATCTGCTCGGGGCCGGTGGCGCAGTTTAGCCCCAGGATGTCGATCGGGTAAGGTTCGAGGATGGCGAGGGCGGCACCGATTTCTGTCCCCACCAGCATCGTGCCCATCACTTCCATGGTCACGGAGACCATGAGCGGCAGGCGATCGCCCTTGTCCGCAAACACTTCCTCAATCGCATTCAGCGCTGCTTTAATCTGCAAAACATCCTGGCAAGTTTCCACCAGCAAGAGGTCAGCGCCGCCATCGTAGAGTCCGGCAGCTTGCTCGACGTAGGCTGCTTTCAAAGTGTCAAAGTCAATGTGACCGAGGGTAGGCAGCTTCGTGCCGGGACCCATGGAACCGGCGACGAAACGGGGTTTCTCCGGCGTAGAATACTCAGCCGCGACGCGCTTGGCAATTGCTGCCGCCATTTTGTTGAGGTCGTAGGCGCGATCGCCCAGGTCATACTCCGCTAGCACGATCGAGGTGCCGCCAAAGGTGTCAGTTTCGATCACATCTGCGCCGGCCGCGAGGAAGCCCCGATGTACTTTGGCGACGGCTTCAGGCTGGGTCTGCACCAGGTACTCATTACAACCTTCATATTCCGGGCCGCCGAAGTCAGCAGCGGTCAGGTTCTGGGCTTGCAATGAGGTGCCCATCGCACCATCGAAGACGAGCACGGGACGATCAGGGCTGTGTAGGCGAGCCAGAAACGAACTGTTCATTTTGATCTTGGCGGCGGTCAGTGGTGCGGATGCGCAAAAATTACGTTATTTGATTCTATCGGAGTCGCTACCCTGACGACCTGACAGATCTTTTTGGTGTCGGTTGGGTTGAGGTAACGCAACCCAGCACCAGCCGGCATTTTGTTGGGCTAAGCGATCACTAACCTAACGGGTACATCCCCCTTGGGCAAGGTGCGATCGCTCCCGCCACACAGCAACTGGGCAGGGGAAACCGTACCCAAAAACTTCTCTTTCATCAGGGGGCTGGGGGAAGCTCGAATTTAAAAGGTGTTGAGCACCTGCCGTATCGTATCCAGCATATTCCGGCGGCTCGGCCTGCTCGCGAGATGTTGCTGGCGCTCCACTAGTACCGCTACGCGGAATTTTGAGTTCCGAGTTTTGAGTTCTGAGTGCCTGCAATCCGGGAATCCTGGGGATTTTGAATGGGCATCTCATTTCCGCCGTCTTGTACTAGCCGGGACAATTTGCAATCATCTGGTTGCGAAATCTGGCGATCGCCCCTCCCGGAGTGCCATCACTAACTCTACAATCGTTGGGTAGAATTCATTGTTGATTCGCTCCATGCGCAGCCATCAGCATTTCCCTAGCCGTTCTATCGAGTCCTACATCGTGGGCCAATTTCCCTCATGACCAAAAAGTCAGATTTTGTCTTGGTTCCCTACATGAAAAGTGATGATTGGCGGGCAACCTGGCAAATCATTAACACCCTAGTGCCTTACCTAACATTGTGGTGCATCGTTCCCCAAGCTGCCTCAATTTCTCTCTGGTTGCTGCTGCCGCTCGCCATTTTGATGGTTTTATTTTCATTGCGTAGCTTCTCCCTGATGCATGATTGTGGTCACTATTCCCTGTTTAAATCCAAACGGGTGAATCGGCTCATGGGCTTTGCTTTAGGCGTCATCAATGCCGTTCCTCAATACGCTTGGTCAAGAGACCATGCCTACCACCATAGAACCAATGGTGATTGGGAACGCTATCGCGGGATCGGCGACTTTCTCTCAACCACAGAATTTGCACAACTGAATGAATTTGATCAAAAGATCTATGGCTTAGTCCGGCAACCGCTGATCCTACTACCGGGCGGTTTCTTCTACCTCGCTATTAAGCCAAGGATGCAATTAATTCTTGGAATTACTACATTCATCAAGGACGGAATTGGGAGCTTTTGGTCAGGCAAGAAGGTTAGTCTGTCCGCGATGATTGCTTCTCACCACTCCAAGCATTGGCAGACCAAAGGAGAGTTTTGGGACTTGCTCTTGAATAATGTTTGCGTGCTCAGTATCTGGTTACTGATGATTCGCTTCATCGGCTTCACACTTTTCCTCAGCCTTTACGCAGTTGTTTTGGCAGTGGCGGGGGCGATCTTTATCACGGTGTTTTTCGTGCAACATAATTTTGAGGGTGCCTATGCTCACAAAACAGCGGGTTGGGATTTTGTGCGAGGTGCGATTGACGGTAGCAGTTATTTAGAGTTGCCAGCACTGCTGCGCTGGTTTACGGCAGACATTAGCTATCACAATATCCACCATCTTTCCGAGCGAATTCCTAACTATCATTTAGCCGCTTGTCATCAGCACAATCGTCATTTACTCACAGATGTAAAAGTGATTCGCATCAGCGATATGCCCAGTTGTGCCCAATATATTTTGTGGGATGCTGACAGGGACAAACTGGTTCCAATTCCACTCAAGCGTCAAGTTTCATCCATTCCAAGAGCCTGAACCTCAACACGAGGGCACCTCGATTCATTATCCGGACTACCCATTGCCTAGGACTGAAACTCTTAGCAGTCTGTGGCAATTCACCGTCAATTCCGGATTTTTCGAGGTGCCCGCTAGTTGACAACGGACAACGATAGATGCGGTCAGGAGAGACAACGATGTGATGCCTGACCGGGCTTGCTCAGAGAGTTTTATCACCCCCCCCCAAGGAGCGGCAGCGAGCATGAACGAATCTGCCCAAGCCTAGTACCGCTACGCGGAATTTTGAGTTCTGAGTGATAAGTGCAGACAATACAGGCATCCTACGGCTCCTGAATGGAGATCTCATTTCCGCCGCCTTGTACTAGCGGGAACTGGGGGACAAGATCGGGGAACAATTAATGACCAGAACCATTAGCGGCTCAAGCCATCCCAGTGGCGCGCTATTGTCCAAGCTGCTCAGCGCTTGCCGCCCGTGGACGATGCGCTGTCAACCAGCGTCGAACGATTGGTCAACTATATGAGCAACCATTAGCACCGCATCGATTATCATTCCGATCGCTAGCAGGGTCTCATGATCGGGTCTGGCGTGGTCGAGGGTTCCAACCGCCGAATTGTGACCTGGTGTTTCCAGCAGTCGGTCATGACTTTTGGTCAAAACTTGGATGCGCAGGCGGTGCTGTCCTTACGCGCTGCTGAGATCAGCAGTTCTCAACGCTGGCAAGCTTTGGCATGAATCTTCCTGTTTTTAATCGAGCACCGCGCTTTTTTCGTTCACCCTACGCTTTGGCTTTTGTTCCCGTCGGCAGAATTGTTCTGTTACAATATCTCAGTTATTGCAGCCTGAGTGTAGGGTTTGAGCGAAGCCATCGGAGTCCAGGAAATTGATACGCTAGCCCAAGAGCTAGCCACGATTCAGCAGACAGGCTCAAAGCGAATTGCCATTCTTGGGTCGCGCCACGTTCCCATTACCCACCAAAAGCTGATTGAAGTGATGAGCTATGCCTTGGTGCTCAGCGGCAATCGCTTAACCACTTCGGGTGCGATTGGCACGAATCTGGCTGCCATTCGCGGGGCGATGCGGGCTGACCCGAATCTGCTGACTGTGATTTTGCCCCAAAGCTTGTCCCGACAACCTCGCGAGTCGCGCGCGCAGCTTGAGAAAGTCATTCACCTCGTCGAGCACACGGATCGCGATCGCCTTTCCCTCAGCGAGGCTAGCGCCGTCTGCAACCGCGAGATCGTCGCCCGCTGCCAACAGTTGATTTGCTTTGCCTTCCACGACAGCCACACATTGTTGCAAACCTGCGAGGAGGCGGAGGAGCAGCGCAAGGTGGTGACCCTGTTCTACTTCGATTAGCGATCGCCTTTCTTCTCAGCCCTACTCACCCGCCCTGAGTCCTATGCCACCGCTACCGGTCGATTTAATGCTCGTCGTGTCCCTATTCGGTGCTGTCGTACTGGTTTACTTCCCCTTCCTCTGGGTCGGCTACGCCCGCGTGACGGCGGGCTACGACATCAGTGCGCCTCGCGCCATGTTTGACCAACTGCCGCCTTATGCCCAGCGCGCCACTTGGGCACATCAGAATGGCTTTGAAGCCCTCACTATCTATGCCGTGGCTGCTCTGAGCGCTTATGTCACTGGCGTGGATTCCACTCTGGCGGTGGGCGCGGCGATCGCCTTCCTCGTGGCTCGCTTGCTCTATGCCTTTTGCTACATCTTCGATCAGCCGCTCTTGCGATCGCTCATGTTTGCAATCGGCTCGCTCAGCAGCTTCCTGCTCCTGGCTTTGAGTTTGCAGCAAGTCTGGGCAACGGTCTAAACGGTCTCAACAAGGTCGCCAAAGGGCGCGGCGCTAACCGCAGGCTAGACGCCAGAGGTTACTCCCGGCCTGGAGGCAGAGATCGACGCGCAGATAGGCGATGAAACCAGCAAGCTCCCAGATCAGGCAGGTGGCGATCGCGCTCAGATAGAGCGAGCGCCGACTGAGCAAGGTCATGGTGGTTGTGGTAGCAGCGTCGCTGAACGAGTTGGTTTGACTGTGAGAGTGGGGCAAGCGAGGGGTGGTCGGCATCGGGGGCGAGGAATCAGTGAGTCGATACTTTTATCCTCCTTGATCCCTGGGGAAATCGCGACGATCCCCGACTGCTCACTGGACGACAATGATCGCGGCGGCGGGTAACCTCCGGCAATGGACTCAGTGATCGTGATCGCGCCTCCCTACCAGGGATTGCCAATCGTGACAAAGCCTGACCAGTAGTAGGGGTGTTGGAAGTGGCGATCGCCCAGAGTTGTCAATTCCGGCGGCAAGGGGAGTACCCCAGACTCAGCCTCGATCTGTCCGGCTGCGAGCTGCAACTCGCCCCGCAACAAGGAGAGCTGCGCCTGCCGCAGTGCTTCCGACTTCAGCGGCAGGTGGCGGAGGTGGATGTAGAACTCGCTCATCAGACCCAACGTGCCGACATCACTGGCATACCAGAGACTGGCGATCGCGGTGTCCACCCCCGAACTCGTCGCCAGACCCGCAAAACCGTATTCAGCCTCCACATCACCGAGCGCTGTACGACAAGCACTGAGCACCAGCAGCGCCAGTTCCGGGTCGTGCCAATCCAGGGTTGCCAGTTGCTGGAGGCTGACCGAACGCTCCCAAAACTCGATGAAACCGTCATCACCTGGCACAAACTCGGCATGAGTTGCCAGATGCAAGACCTTTGCCCGAACTGCTTGACGCTGCTGCTTGAGATTGGCGAGTGTAAAGCCCTCATTGAGGATGACTTCGCCGCGGGTGAATTGCTCTTTAATCGCCGCCAATTCCACCGGTACCGCTGGCAGCGGACTCAGGTGTTGGAACTCAGAAATGCCCATCGCCAGAATATTGGCGTCGCGGACATCAACGTAATTCAGGTTCAGCAGCGACAGGCTAGGAATGATGCTGAACCGGTAGCGCTCGATCAGAAATTGCTCGCCGTCGTGGAGAGCGGCGAGGGGGAGCGATCGCAGCCCTTCATCCAAGCTAAACATCAAGGTATCCACCCCCAGCCGCCGCAAGTCAGCCCGCAACGGCTGCATGATCCAGGCATCCAATTGTTGCGCCGCTGGCCGATAGGAGGTCGTCTGGCGACGGGTCGGATCGACGATCTCCGCTTGCAGCTCCCGCACCCGTGCCAAAACTTGCTCAGCCGGAGCATCAGGAACACTGAAACGAATCGGACTCCCAGTCGTGGAAATCAACACCAGCTCAAGCTGCTCCTGGCGGACGAAGACGTAAATTATGGCTGGCTGTGTCCCGGTTACCTGTGCCATTTGCTGCAAGCGACTCTGGAACACTCCGATTGCCAGCGACGGCACAGCCCGACCGAGGCGCTCGGCAAAGTTGCTACTGAACAGGGTATCGAGAGCCTGAGCCGCGACCTGTGGGTCGTCTTGGGCAAAAGCCTGCTCAGCGGCTTGGCGCGGCGTCACCGCAAGCGGGCGGCGACTCTCAGGGGCAGGCGGCCTCGGCTCCGTCGGGGCCGGTAGCGGCGACAGCGGGAGGATCGGCACTGGATTGCCCGGATTACTTGGCTGTGGCGTCGGGGGCAATGGCGGGGATGGTGGTGGCGGTGGTGGGGCTAGATGCGGTGGCGTGACGGCCTCGAAGTTATTAACACCGGTCGTCCCTGTGGCTTGGTTGCTCGCCAGATCGACGGTGACCGGGCCGCCATAGAGCGAATAATCCAACTGATCGAATCCGTCACCACCATCCAGCGGCCCGCCAAAATCGACGCCTGCCTGGAAGCGCACAACATCATCGCCACTGCCGCTGGTGATGGCAGCCATGTTGCTAAAACCCAGAGTTCGTCCTGCGACGGTGAATCGACCCTGTCCGCTGCCGCTGAGTGTCCAGACAGTATCGAAATCAGGGCCGATCAGGGTGTTGCCGCCTCGGATTGTCATGCCGTCTTGGAGGACAGCCGGGTCACCAATCGTGACATCAACCACGCTATCGACTCGCCCAAAGGACATGCTGCTGAAACCCGTGCCGATATTCGCCATTTCGTAGGGTTCCAGGTCGAGGCGGGGCGGGATTTCCGGTGTTCCCAAACCCATTGGGCGGTTGGGTGATTGTGGCTGGATGACCAAGCTACCATTGCCCGTGAGCGCCCCGTCAATACTCATAACATCGCTGCGGAGTAGGAGGCTGTTGGTGCCATTGACAGGGTTCTGCGTCGTGATCTCGCCCCCGGCAATCAGGGAAACGTTGTTGCCATCAATCCAGCCGCCACTATCCACTAAAACCTGGTTGGCAGCATTGAGGTTGAGCGTCCCCCCGCTCAACGAGCCGCCATCGACATGAATGTCATCGCCAGAGCGAATATTCACGGTCGTGCCGATGACATCACCACCCGGATCAAGGTCAACCAAAGTGTTGGAAGTTAGGTTAATGGTGGTCGCATTGAGAGGGGCATTGATATCGACAATATTGCCGCCCGAAAAGTTGACTGTGCCTGCCGTAATCGCGGCATTGGTGCGGATTAGGTCACTGGCGGTGAGGTTGAAATTAGCGGGATTGGTAAAGGTGACAGGAGCATTGATCAAAATCTGATCAGCGGTGAAGCTGACATTCAAACTGTTGAAATTGATCGCGTTCTCGATGCGAATTTCATTATTTGCTAGCAGGTTAATGTTGCCGGTGATTCCAGCCAGAGCGGCAACGGATAAGGTGAAAGTGGCAGTGCCGCCGTCAGCGGCGAGGATAGTGCCGGCGGGTTGTCCAGGGGGTTGGTTGGCGAGCAACTGATTGTCATCGCTGCCAAGCGCATCAATGACGATGACATCAGGATCGAGCAGTACCGTCCCGTCCAAGCCGAGCGGCGCACCCACATCGACCGTGCCTGCGAAGTCGAGGGCTTGCTTGCCTGACACTTCCACGAAGCCGCCGTTTCCCCTTTGCTCGCCGCCGCGCGCGGTGATGCCGCCGGAGAAGCCGGTCACTGCGTCGGCCCAGAGAATGACGCGGCCGCCATCGCCGATTGTCAGTGCATCAGCCTGCAAGCGGCTGTCGGCGCTGACATAGGTGCGTTGCGCGTTGGGGATATTGCCTTGACCTTGGTAATCGCCGCCGATGCGGATGTTGCCGCCGCCGGTGGTTCCGGAAGCGTCGAGTGCGGCTCCGACTAGCGCCAAGCGATCGCCCAGTACCGCGATCGCCCCCCCGATACCATTCGGGTCAGTCACATCCAGGTGTCCAGCAATCAAGGCAGTTCCGGCTGTGGCGGGTAATTCGATGTCAGAGCTGCTGAATCGGAGCGTCTGTGCCGTGGGCAAGGTGAAGCCCAGGGGCAGGCCGCTCCCGGTCAGCAGGGTCGGCAAGTCGGGAAGTGCAATAGGCAACAATTGACCGGTGGCAGCGCGTGGGGGCGTGATTTCGAGACTCAGCAAATGTCCCGGCTGCGAAATCCGGACTGTGCCGGTGTCAGGCATGGCGTTGACTGTGATCTGGCCGCCGGGGGCGCTGAGATTGCCAGTGTTGACCACTTGGCGGCCGAGTAGGGCGAGGTGCTGACCCGGATCGACGGCTAGGTCACCGGCATTGATAATCACGCCACCCGCGCTGGTTTCAAAAGCGAACTGGGTCGGGGTGCCGAGCAGATTCTGGTAGTCATTGCTGCCGAAGGCTTCAAACCAGCGATCGCCCCCAAAGCCAATCGCTGTCGCAGTGGTGGCAAAAAATCACCTTGAACATTGAGGCTAGCATTGGGGCCGAACACCAGACCGGCCGGATTCATGAGGAATAAGTTGGCCTCGCTGCCAAGGACTTGCAACAGTCCGTTGATCACCGACGGCTCGCCGCCAACGATGCGGCCGAGAATATTGGCAATGCCAGGGTTGGCAAGAAAATTAGCGATCTGCCCAGCATCGAGACCGAATTGCTGGAAGCTGTGAAAGAGATTTACCCCCGCCTGTGTTCCCCCCTCAATCTGGTACGTTTGGCCGTCGAACTGGACTTGCGTGCCGGTACTGTCAGACGCGGGAGTAACTTGGGCGATCGCCGAACGCGGCGTGATGGTGAAGAGTGCTAGCGGCAACAGGCAGCAGACTGTCTGAATTCTCACGTTGCAGCTGGAGACATTAGGTATTTCTTTAGCTTACTCAGGATACACAGCGAGCACCTCAGCATTCTCTACCAAGACAACATCGTTGCATCAGGGATCGGCGCTGAATTCACCAAGGATTACCAATCAGCGTGAACGAACTCCAGAAGTAAGGGTGCGTAAAATCGCGATCGCCCTGCCCCCGCAACACCTCCGGCAACAGCCAACGCTGCGTCGGCGTCACCAGCTCATCGCCCACCACCCGCACCTCACCCCGCAACATCGCCAACTGCGCCTGCTGAAGTG
>JAAUTY010000014.1 GCA_012031265.1 Spirulinaceae cyanobacterium SM2_1_0
AGTAAAAGTCAGACTGGACGAGGCCTTCGGACTCCTGAAGCCTGCTGTAAAAGTAGGGGCGAAACCAAAAAAGTAAAACCCGCTAACGGCAAGGGTTTCAGGACTTGTGTATACACAGTAGCCCAAGCTGGGCGAAGGGGAGCTAGAAGTTCCTCTCCCAGCTTGGGAGAGGAATTTAGGGTGAGGGTTTCCAAACTGGGATGCTCCCTAGGAGATAGATTCGGCAGCTATCTACAGGCTACCAAGCTGGAATGCTTCTGATGCTACATGGCTGAAGGATAAATTTCGTCTGCAACGAACACGGGGCGATTTTCGTATTCTGCCTCGATCTGGCGCTGCATATCCAAATCCCAAGTCAGATCATAATCTTCCTCGAATTCAGCCATGACAAACGGTCGCAGGACGCCAGTGACAACGACCTCTTCCCCTTCATCTGCTATGAGCGAACCTTGTGGATCAATGACCAGCAGATCCTCACCACCAAATAGTGTGTCGTCGTCTAAAGAAATTGCCATCAGGCTAAAAATCTCTTCAACCTCGCCACTGACAGCAATCCGACGATTGTAGTACAGCTCAGGGGCATCGCTAATATCGCTCGGATCTGGTGAAAGGGCAATCGATGAGGCTAGGACAACCGGCTGACCCTCGAAGTCTACGAACAGATCTGGATCCAAATCCAGGTCAAACTCCCGCTCTAAATCAGCACGCACCAGTTGGCGGACTTCGCCGGTGACTTGCACTTCAGTGTCGTCCCCTTCAACCAGTTCAATGGCCGAGTTAGAAGTATTAATTACGAGTAGTTCTTCACCACCGAAGAGTTGATCCTCGTCTAAGAAAAAGGCTGAATCGCCAACCAGCTCAGAGACCTCTGACCGGACGCTGATCATTTCACCTGCGTACTCCGTGAATTCTTCGGATACCTCGCCGATTGTCACGTTCTCCCGAATGTCTTCTGCTGAATCGACTTCAGATTCAGGGACAGCGCAGGCGGGTAAGATCATGGCTGCGGCCACAAGTATGGCAGTACCCGCGCGACCTAAGCTCTTGGTTAAAAAGTGATTGTTCTGTTTGTCAGTAGACATACAAAATCTCCAAATAATTGTTCAACAGACTTGTAAGTGACAAACCACAAATCTGTAGCGCCCCTTGGTTATTGAGGAATATGCCGCATTAATCTTCAATATATCGCGACTATCTGTTGTGTCCATCTATCGGCGCTCGCAGGGACTACTCGCTCTTTGGGGAGATTAATTTTGGCGCTCAAATGTGTCTTTGGAATGGCAGGGCAAGCGGTTGGGGGAGCAGCCGGGTGGAACTGGGCGATCGCCCCTCGCAGCCCACAATGATCGCTCAATCGCTGCCGCCACCAAACTGTGATCGCAACTCGGCGAGTTGGTCATCATCGAGTTTTTGGAATAGTGGTGGCGGTACCTCAAAAGCGCGCCCCGGCTCCAGGCAAGTGAAGTCAACGGCGGCGGCAAAACGGCAATCGCGCTCAGCCGCTGAAAGTTTCAGAGCATCGCATAAGGTTTTCGCGGTGAAGGGGATGAAGGGGCTGGCGGCGATCGCATAAATCCGAATCAAATGAATCGAAGTGCGAATCACCAGCGCCGCCTGCTCACGATCCGTTTTGAACAAGGCCCAGGGGGCGCGCTCGTCGATGTACTGGTTGCCGACCGTCCAGAGGGCGTTGAGGGTGTCGGCCGCCTTGCGAAATTCCATGTTGTGGAGGTGGTCGGCGATCGCCGCCAGCTTCTCCTCACAAGCCGCCGCCAACTGCTGCTCGGCTGGCCCCGGCTCACCGCCCGCTGGGATCTGGCCGTCGAAGCGCGATCGCGCGAACTTGAGGATGCGATTGACGAAGTTGCCGAGATTATCAGCTAAATCTTTGTTCACCTTGACCTGAAACTGCTCCCAAGTGAAAGCTGAATCCGAAGATTCTGGCGCATTCGCCATCAACGCATAGCGCCAATAGTCGGCAGGCAAAGTTGCCAGCGCTTGGTCAAGAAATACGCCTCGCTGTGAGCTAGTAGAGAACTTGCCGCCGTAATAATTCAGCCAGTTGAAGCCCTTGATATAATCAGCCGACTGCCATGGTTCCCGCGTCCCCAAAATCGTTGCCGGCCACATGATCGTGTGAAACGGCAGATTGTCCTTCGCCATGAACTGCGTGTAGCGAACCTCACCCGCGCTGGGTTGCCACCAGCTCAGCCAGTCGCGCCCCTCGGCCTGTGCGGCCCAGGCTTGGTAATCGACAGATAACCGATCGGGGCATCGAACCAGACGTAAAAGACTTTGCCCTCGAAGCCAGCGCGCGGCACGGGCACGCCCCACTTGAGATCACGGGTGATGCCGCGACTTTGCAGCCCTTCTTTCAGCCACTTACGAGCAATGGATTTGGTTAAATTCGGCCAGTCCTGCTGTTTTTCGACCCAGGCTTCTACTTCGGGGCTGAGCTTATCGAGGCGCAAAAAGAGGTGCTTGCTTTGACGCACTTCGAGATCGGTGCTGCCAGAAATGGCGGAGCGCGGTTCGAGCAGATCGGTGGGATTTAAAACTGATGTGCAGTTTTCGCACTGGTCACCGCGTGCCTTGCCGTAGCCACATTTTGGGCAAGTGCCTTCGACATAGCGATCGGGTAAAAAACGCGCATCCGTCAGCGAATACATCTGGCTGATTTCGCGTTCTTCGATGAAACCATTGGCGTCGAGACTTTGATAAAAATGTTGGGTGAGTTCGTAATGTTCGGGAGCTGAGGTGCGGCCGAAGTGATCGAAGGAGAGGCCGAACTGACGATAAACATCGGCTTGCAACTCGTACTGGCGCTGGCAATAAACGGCTACGTCGATGCCTTCTGCGAGTGCAGCTAATTCTGCTGGTGTTCCATGTTCGTCGGTACCGCAAATGAAGAGGACTTCTTCACCTTCTTGGCGCAAAAAACGGCTGTAAACATCGGCGGGGAGCATGGAGCCGACTAGGTTGCCCAGATGTTTGATGCCATTGATATAGGGTAGGGCGCTGGTGACGAGATACCGCATTCTGCCTCGCAAACATTCTAGGGTGATGTCTGCACATCCCCTTGCTTGGTTAATCTACCGCAGATTTTGTTGTCTGTGGCGGTGGCTGAGATGGCTAGTACTGCTACGCGGAGTTGTGAGTTCTGAGTTTTGAGTTCTGAGTTTTGAGTGTCTGCAATAACCGCGTTGCGGAGTTTTGAGTTCTGAGTGCCTGCAATACGGGAATCCTGGGGATTTTGCATGGGCATCTCATTGCCGCTGTCCTGTGCTAGTGGGGGGCAGTGGTGGATCGACGATGGTGAGGGGTGCGGTACTTTCAGTTTGTAATTGGGCGATCAGGGCTTGTCGCCGCGCCTTGGAACGCATTGCTTCGCCGACGGTGACATTGAGCTGGCAGCCGATCAGCATCACCAGTGAGCTGAGGTAGAGCCAGAGCATGAGCACGATGACCGCCCCGATCGCGCCGTAGACCTTGTTATAGTTGCCGAAATTGTCAACATAGGTGCGAAAGAGGAAGGAAATGCTGACCCAAGAGAGGGCGGCGAGGATCGCCCCGGGCAAGATCGGTGTGCGACGCCGCCAGCGGCTAGGGGCAAAGCGGTAGATGAGCGCGAAGGCGATCGCCACTGTCGCCAGCGCGAACGGCAGACTCAACTGCCGCCAAGTATCTAGCAGCAGCAGTGCTCCTTGCTCGGACTCGACGAGGGGCAGGCTGCGAACGGCATCGGCGATGAACTGAACAAGGGAGCCGCCGATCAGGATCAGAAAGGACGCGATCACCAGCAAAACAATACTTCCTAGCGTCAGGCCTAACGAGACAAGCTTTGCCTGCCAGAATGGCCGTCGCCGCTTTGGGGGAATGCGGTGGATCTGGTCGAGGGCATTCATTGCGGAGCCGATCGCTGTGGAGGATACCCAGAGCGTCGCCGCAAAACTGAGCGAGAGTAGACTGGTGCTCTTGGTGCGGGCGATCTCATTGGTCACGTCGCTGAGCAAATCCCAGGCTGAGTCGGGCATGAAAATCCGCAGTTCGGCCGCGAGATTGCGGAGCGTGGACTGCAAGGAGTCGTCTTTGACATCCAGGTAAACTGCTAAGTCCTCAAAGCTCGACTGCAAGGACTCTTCTAGCAGGCCGATCGCCGCAATCAGTGCCAGGAAGGCTGGAAATAGTGCCAACATGGCATTGAAGGCGATCTCGGCCGAGAGTCCGGGCAAGCGTCGCCGAAAGACTCGGCGCACAATCTTGTTCACGGTCGAGTAGTTGAGGTAGTAGAAGAAGCTCCAGAAACGCGCAAGACCCATGGGCAGAGAACATCAGTCTGAATCTCCAGTTTAATCTGTCATAGATGACCTAGTTGTCTCGGCGTCGCTGTGCCAGATTTAGGCTTCTAGGAGGACGCTGGCGGCAACGCGGTTGGCGAAGGGGGTTGGGGGGCATGGCGAGTTGTGGTTCACGGGACTCGCGCGGCTGAACTCTGGGGGATGTCGCCAGGGTTTGGGGGCGATCGCGCTCCAGCCTGAGAGTTGTGCCGTAAAGTATTGGAGGAGTGCAAATATTTGGATCCGGTGAGGTGTAGCGGTTCATGAGCGAAGAGGTCGTGCAGTGGTTGGCAGAGATTCGGACCCTCAGGCAACAACTCGCTCAGGTTCAGGATGAAAGTCGTGCTGCTCAGGAAAGCGCGGCGCATTGGCGCAAGCTCTACAATATCGAAGCTCGTCAGCGCCGTACGGAGACGCAGGCGCTGCAAGCGCAGATTGAGCAGCTTGAGGGGGCGCTGGAGCAGTTGCGGGCTGGTTTACCGCTCGCTGGTGAGCGTGAGGCGGCGATCGCTGCTGAATTTGCCACCCTCCAGGCTCCCGAAGCCCTGAAGCAGAAATTGATCGCGGCGATTCAGGAGCGCGATCGCGCTCTCGATGCCTTGAAGACAGAGCAGAAAAACCACATCAACACCCGCAAGAATCTCACGGCGGTCATCGGTGACACGATGGAGCAGTTGACGCGGGTGCGCGCGGCCCAAGCCACCAATGGCGTCGCGCTCCAGTCCTCCCATGCTGAAGCCGCTGCACTGGTCGGCGAGCCAGCAAAATATTCCGCCCCCGCCCCTGCTGATGCGTCCGCGTCGCGTGCTCATGATGCTATCCCGCCCACCGAGCGTTCCTGAGCGATCGCCCACCCTGCTCGCGCCGCCGCGATCGCCCCTCCTCCCACGTTTAGGATTCGCCCTCCTCGCCGGTTTGGCAATGGGCTTAGCCCCAGCGCCGTTATCGGCGTTTCCCTTGGCTTGGGTTGCGTTGGCACCGCTGTGGTGGTGGGTGGTGCGGGCGACCCACTGGCGCACCGCTCTGAGCCTAGGCTTGGTCTGGGGCGCGGGTTACCATAGCTTGGCGATCGCCTGGGTTACGGGCATTCACCCGATGATGTGGTTGGGGGTGCCTTGGTTGGGGAGTGTGGCGATCGCCCTTTTTTGCTGGCTGGCGGTTACGCTCTGGGGCGCGCTCCTGGCTGGCTTGTGGGCGAGCCTATTTTGGTGGGGGCTGAGGCTTGGTCGGCAATCGCCTGCGGGGATCGGGTTCACCTCAGCTCACCGCCTGCTGCTGGGGGTGACGCTGTGGTGTCTGGCAGAAGCTGTGTGGAATGCCAGCCCGCTCTGGTGGACCGCCCTGGCCTACACCCAAAGTCCGAATAATCTCTGGTTATTGCACTTGGGACGACTGAGCGGGCCGACGGCGGTCACCGCCGCGCTCGTGGCGGTGAATGGCGCACTGGCGGAAGCGGGGTTGTCAGCCTGGCGATCGCGGCACGACGCCCTGATGCTCCAGCAGCATCGAGCCAAACGCTGGCTGGCGATCGCGTTGCTCTTGTTGCTGGGAACACACGCCCTCGGTGCGGAACTCTACTGGCGGCCAGAAACTCCGGGTGAGCCACTGCGCGTCGGCCTGATTCAGGGCAATATTCCCAACGAGATCAAGCTCAATGCTGAGGGCTGGCGACGGGCGATCGCCGGTTACACCAGCGGTTATGAGCAGTTAGTTGACCAAGATGTCGAGGTGGTTTTGACGCCGGAAACCGCTTTGCCGTTTTACTGGGAGCGTCAGAAGCAGCGCAGCTCTTTCTATGCGGCGATTCGCGATCGCGGCGTTCCCGCCTGGGTCGGTGCCTACGGCGAGCAGGGCACGAGCTACACCAACAGCCTCTTCAGCATCGCCAGCGACGGCCGCACCCTCAGCCGCTACGACAAGGTGAAGTTGGTGCCGCTCGGCGAGTACATCCCGTTTGCGGCTGTGCTTGGTCAGTTCATCGATCGGCTGTCCCCTCTGGACGCCCATTTGGCGGCTGGCAATTCCAACCAACAATTTGACACGCCCTTTGGTCGCGCGATCGCTGGTATTTGCTACGATTCGGCCTTTAGCCACCTATTTCGACGCCAAGTGGCCGCCGGGGGCGAGTTCATCCTGACCGCCTCCAATAACGCTCACTACAGCGCCGCCATGCCCGCCCAGCACCACGCTCAGGATGTGATGCGGGCGATCGAGGGCGATCGCTGGGCCGCCCGCGCCACCAATACCGGCTACTCCGCCTTCGTCTCGCCACACGGCCGCACGCTCTGGATGTCGCCGTTGAATGAATATGCCACCCACGCCGAAACCATCGAGCGCCGCCAGACGCGCACCCTCTACACGCGCTGGGGCGATTGGCTACTGGGGGTGTTGGGGGTGCTCAGCCTCGGCTCCGTCCTCAGCCAGGCCCGCGCACGGCGGCGCGATGCTCGACCCGGTGGCTGATGGGGAGGCGCTGAGCGAACGGGAGCATCCCAGATTGGCAACCCCATGTTTCTATGGAACAGGCTGATGTCTCCGACATCTCCTCATAGGCATCTAGCTCACGCGCCTCAATCCGCGCCTGCACCGGCACCGAAGCCCGCAACCTGGAGATACCCTCCGCCAACTCCAAGCACACCGCACCCTCCAACGGTAACGTCGCTGGCAGCGCTGTCAACCTTGGCAACACCGGTATTGCCATTTGCACCCTCGCAACCTTGTGACAACGCTGTCACAGCCTGCGGGCGAGCCGCCGAGCGTTGCTCAGCAATGCAGCACTAACCAAAGTTGGCGAACTGACACCCGCTGACAGAAACCACCCCGCCAGTGTCACAATACAAAATGTAAAGTCTTGTTGCTGCCTGCTGTCATTATGCCCTTCCTCCGCGTTCCACCCGCTTGGCAACTGCCCCGCCCTCACGCCACCGCCGAGGCCAGCTACCAAAATCGTCGCCAGTTTCTCAAGCAGTTAGTGGGAGCGGGGATTGGCGCGAGCCTGATTCCCCTTGCCGGTTGTCGGTCGGGTGACGCTGAAAATCCCAATCTAGCCGCGACCTACGAGTTACCCTCCCTCGAACCACTGGTCAGCAACGACCGATTTGCTGGCGTTGATGACCGCCCCATCACCTCTCAAGTCCTCGCCAGCCAGTACAACAATTTTTATGAATTTGGCGGCTCCAAGAACATTTGGCTCGCGGCGCAAGCCCTGCCCGTGAATGATTGGCAAGTGGAAGTTGGCGGTTTGGTCAAAAATCCCCAAACCTACGACCTCGACGATCTCAAACAACAATTTGACCTCGAAGAGCGCCTCTATCGCTTCCGCTGTGTCGAGGCTTGGTCGATGGTCTTGCCTTGGGTGGGTTTTCCGATGCGATCGCTCCTCGCCGCCGTCGAGCCGCGTCCTGATGCCAAGTTTGTCCGCTTCACCTCCGCCTACGATGCCGACGTGATGCCCGGCCCCGGCTTCCACCTCGGCAGCCTGCCTTGGCCCTACACCGAGAGCTTGCGCGTGGAGGAGATGGCGAATGACCTCGCCTTCTTCGCCGTCGGCATTTATGGCAAGGAACTGCCCAAACAGCACGGTGCGCCAATTCGGGCGGTGCTGCCCTGGAAGTATGGTTTCAAAGGGGCAAAATCGATTGTCAAAATTGAACTCGTCGCTGAGCAACCCAAGACCTACTGGCACACACTGGTTCCCAACGAGTACGGCTACGAAGCCAACGTTAATCCTGACCAACCCCACCCGCGCTGGTCGCAGGCACGCGAGCGTTTCATCGGCGAGGGCACGACCTTGAGCTGGGAGTGGCGAGAAACCCTGCCCTACAACGGCTATGGTGAGTTTGTGGCGGATCTATATTCGGCGTAGGGGTCATGTTGCGCACCTGTTGCAGCCAACAATCGGGGTCGGCGGCCGGGAGGATGTCTGCGTTAGGATCGGAGCTTAACCGTCCGCTGTATTGAATTGATGAGTGCCTTCGCTGCTGAGACGCTACTGTTTGAACCCGCGACCCCGGTAGCGGACGCGATTCCGGTCATTTTCAGCTTTCCCAACACCTACACCATCGGCATCTCCAGCCTCGGTTATCAGATCATTTGGGCAATGCTAGCGCAGCGGGCCGATGTCGCCGTCGCACGCCTGTTCACCGATACTCATGAACCGCTGCCCCGTCACCCGGAACTCGTCGGCTTCTCGATGTCCTGGGAGCTGGACTACATCAATATTCTGGCGCTGCTGTCGCAGTTACAGATTCCTGCACGCGCGGGCGATCGCCAAACCAACGATCCCCTCATCTTCGGCGGCGGCACCGTCTTGACCGCGAATCCCGAACCCTTCGCCGCTTTCTTCGATGTCATCTTGCTCGGCGACGGCGAAGAATTGCTCGACAATTTTCTCGATGCCTATCAAGCCGTGCGCCACGCGGATCGCGCCGCCCAGTTGCGCGCCTTGGCTCAGGTTCCCGGTGTCTATGTGCCCAGCCTGTATGCGGTGAGTTATGAGGGGGATGCGGGGGCGATCGCTCAGATCGAACCCATCGACGCCGACATCCCCGCCACGGTCGCCAAGCAAACCTATCGCGGCAACACCCTCTCCACCTCCACCGTCGTCACCCCCGCCGCTGCCTGGGAAAATATCTACATGGTCGAAGTCGTCCGCAGTTGCCCGGAGATGTGCCGCTTCTGCTTGGCGAGTTACCTGACCTTGCCATTTCGGAGCGCGAGCATGACAGGATCGCTGCTACCGGCGATCGCACGCGGTTTAGAGGTCACCAATCGCCTAGGTCTGCTGGGCGCATCAGTGACGCAGCACCCGGAATTCGACGACCTGCTCGACTACTTGGCGAAGCCGAAATTTGACGACCTGCGCGTCAGTCTCGCCTCAGTTCGCACCAACACCGTGACCGAGAAACTGGCACGCCTGCTGACAGCGCGCGAGACCCACTCGATCACGATCGCGGTCGAGAGCGGTTCCGAGCGCCTGCGCCAGATTGTCAACAAAAAACTCACCAACGACGAAATTATCCAAGCCGCCATCAATGCCAAGGCCGGTGGTCTCAAAGCGATCAAGTTCTACGGCATGGTCGGTGTCCCGGGCGAAGCGCCCGCCGATGTCGAGCAGACTGTGGCGATGCTGCAAGCCGTGAAAAAAGCCGCGCCGGGGCTGCGCTTGACCCTCGGATGCAGCACTTTCGTGCCCAAGTCGCACACGCCCTTTCAGTGGTTCGGGGTGCAACCGGTGGCGAAGCAACGCTTGCAGAGTTTACAGAAACAATTGCGATCGCAAGGTATCGATTTTCGACCCGAAAGTTACAACTGGTCAGTCATTCAAGCCTTGATTTCTCGGGGCGATCGCCGCCTGACGCCGCTGTTAGAACTGACCCGCGATTTCGGCGACTCCCTCGGCAGTTATAAACGGGCTTTCAAAGCCCTACGCGGCCAGTTGCCGCCACTCGATTTCTACGTGCATCAAGACTGGCCGACCGCGCAAGTCCTGCCCTGGCAACATCTGCAAGGCCCGCTGCCCGTGCCCACCTTGCAAAAGCACTTGGCTGAAGCCCAGAGCCATTTCTGATGCACAAATTTCGGCATCAACTCTTGATTAACTCGTAATGCCATGACTGCTACTCACCGAACGCTCACTCTACCCCCGCCGCTGGAAAATGGCGATCGCCTCACCCGCGACGAATTCGAGCGCCGCTATACCGCCCAACCAGAAATCAAGAAAGCAGAACTCATTGCCGGCCAAGTCTACATGGCTTCTCCCCTACACGCCCGCGCCCATGGTCAGCCTCACGCTCGCATCATGGGTTGGTTGATTGCCTACGAAGTGGCAATGCCTGGTGTTGAAGCCTTGGACAATGCTACGGTTCGTCTCGATGCCGACAACGAACCGCAACCCGATGCCTTGCTGCGAATGATCGAGGGCGGACAGTCGCAGCTCAGCGAGGATGACTATGTGGTCGGTGCGCCAGAGTTGATCATCGAAATTGCCGCTAGCAGTGCCTCCATCGATCTCCACGACAAGCTGCAAGCTTACTGCCGCAATCAGGTACAGGAATATCTGGTTTGGCGAGTCTATGACCAGGAATTTGACTGGTATTACTGGCGCGAGGGTCGCTACGAGCGATTGGAACTTAACGATGCAGGCTTACTCTGTTCAACGCAGTTTCCGGGACTGTGGCTGGACAAAGCAGCCTTGCTGGCGGGTGACTTGGCGCAGGTCTTGGCAGTTCTACAGCAGGGGTTAGCGGTTCTCCTGGATCTGCGGTGATAAGCAAAAGTTTCCAGTGCTGAAATCACTGCCAAGCAAGGGTTTCAGGAATTCAGCTCACAAGGTTTGGTATCACGGCTACACTTATCCCACCCTAAACCCAGGAGAGCCTGCGCTTGGCTGATGACGTGGCTCTCCCAAGCGGGCCGACTCAATTTCAAGCTCAGGATTAGTCCGGTGACCATCCAGGCGAGGGCGATGAGATGCCGTTTGTCTCGGTATCAGCTCTGTTGACTCAGCCAGCCCATTAGCTGACTATGGAGGCGGGTCGGGCTGCTCATGGATTCCAGACTGGTTTTACTTCAATCTTAGTCTTCCATGTCTCCCGGCTTTTTTCTCCCCCGGCACCACGCTTTTTCAGGCTTTTGGGCATTTGTGTCGGTCAGTCAGGGTTTTGGCTCTCGGAGATGCTTGGGGGGCTGCTTGTCATTTTCTTTCGCTCTTTGCTGTGCTTCTTGCTGCAAGCGCCCTTTTTCTCCCTTCTGTCGGTATCTTCTTAGACTATTCTGTATGCGTTTATCCTGCCCGATTGAGCGCCTCTATCGTAGAAGAATTAAAGCATCGTCTAGAGCTGTTCTCGTTCTATGTTAAGTCCGCTTGCTTGGTTCGCTGCCAGTTTGACCGTTGGGGGTGTGGCGATCGCCCTGCCTCGCACCTTCGCCAATTCCGCATCGCTTCCTCCCCAAATTACCATGTCCAAATCCAACGCTCCGGCTCAGTCCCGCGTCGCCTACGAAATGTACCACCAGGTTATTCGTCGCACGGTGGGTATGGCGAGTGATGCGGCGGCTCGAGACCTTGCTAATCAGTTTGGTCTCGACATTCTCAACATCACCTGGGAGGACACCGGCCGCTTCCAGAACTCGGCCGTCGGCCCCAACATCAGCGACATGAGCATCCAGGTGCAGCAACGGAATCCTCGCAACGGCGAGTATCAGTTGCACCTGATGCCGGTGATTCGTCACCCCAACTTCGCCGACATGACCGCCGATGTGCCGCTGGATCGCTTTTTCTTGCTGGCTGGCAATGAGCGCGGTGCTGACCTGGAGCGCGTCTCCCTGCGCGACTTGTTGGGCAATCTACGGGACTATCTCAGCGAGCCGCAGTCTTGGGCGGGGTCGGAGGATTCGCTACTCGCTGAGCGCGATACCCATGTCCTCGTCTCGGCCCAGGCCTGCTTTTTACCCATTCCCCAGGGCGGCGAGGCTGAGTTCAATCCGGTGCTGTTCAATTACCAATCTTATGAAGGTGATCCAGCCGTGCTGACGATCTTGGCGACCCGCGAGGGCACCAGCGTCACCGTGATTGATAACCAACGCGATGGCTTTGAGGCCGGGTCAACTTGGGGGCAGCGCTTATTTTTTAATACCGATGGCGATCGCGCTAGTCTCACCGGCCAGCGACTCAGTGACTTCCAGGCGGCGGTGGAAACAGGTGAGAACCCTGCGACTGAAGCCAACGACGAGGCGGGACTAAACATGGTCATGTTGATCCAAGTGCCACTGCGGCAAAAAAATCCAGCCCAATTTGGCAGTAGCGCGGAGATGGATTTCATGATGGCTCCAGTGCCAGCCGCCATGCCCCAAGCTAGCGATGTCGAGGCGGCGGTGATCGGTCACGGTGAGACCGAGGGGCCGTTTACGGAAATCGATGGGTTGGAAATCGAACGCGACCCCGATTTCCCGATCCGCGTGACGGTGCAGTTTTACAAAGCTACGAGCAATGGCGTCGTTTCCGAGGCTGACCTACGCGAGATTCGTGAGCAGATCGATCGCGTCTATGCGGACGCGGATTATGTTGGCAGTTTGGTGATTGGCGATGAGGGCGATCGCCCGACGGCCTACGACGGCCCGAAGGAGGAGCCGCCCGGTTGGTGGGACGATTTTTGGCAGCGGCACGAGGCAAATACCGGTCAGTCGCGACAAGAGGCGATCGAGATGCTGCGCCGTTTGCTGGGAGGAAATTGGCAACCAGCATCGCCAGCCGAGTTGCAGCGCGAGCTGGAGCGGCTGGAGTGATTCAGGCTTGGTTGCTGGTAGGGCTGTAACCGTGGACTGGTGGCAATTTTGTCGGGCGCAGCAATTCTTCCTGCGGCTGGGTAGAGATTTAGTCGCTTAGCCCCGGTGGTAGCGGTTCCTGGCAGCAGTGGTGAATCTCGGTGATGCGCGCGAATAGCCAGGGCTGCGACTGGCGATAGTGTGGCAGGAGGGCGAGTGGGCTGAGTAAAGCCGCGGCGGTGAGGTCAGCAAGGCTGGGGCGATCGCCCCCTAGCAAAAACGGCTGCCGCCGCCAGGGCGCTAACACTTGAAAAGCCATCGCCAAGCGTTGCTCGGCTAGCTTCACAGCGGCTGGAGTGATGCTGTACTGACGGCGCACGATCGCGATCACGGCTTGGCTCATCAGCGAGGGATCGATCCCCTTACCCGCGTTGGCGCGGTAGTCGTAGTAGACGAAGCGAGTGGCGGTGCCGATGCTTTCGTCGAGCCAGTCTTCGAGTAGCGCTGCCTGCTGTTGCTGCTCCGGGTCGGATAAGGTGAGGGGCGGGTCTGGCTGGGATTGCTCCAGGTAGCGCCAGATCGCGGTGGAGTCGGCGATCGCCTCTGGTGCGCTAGCCTGCTGCGGTTGCAAGACGGGCACAGTGGTCAATCCTGTGAGTGGCTTCAGTTTCAGAATATGCAAGCCAGGGGTCAGATTCTCGACGCTGTAGGCAAGGCGCTTGTAGCCCAGCAGCAGTCGGGCTTTGCGGCAGTAATGGGAGGTGCTGAACTGGAGCAGGTGCATGGGGCGATCGCCAAAAGGGACGCGACTGTCGCGTCCCGATGATTTTAGCGGATTGACTCGCCCCGGGTGATCGCGGTGAGCGCCTAGGCACCCGCTGCATCCTGGGGCGGGATCACGAAAAAGCTGACGTGATAGAGCGATCGCCGCCAAGGATGTGACTGCACTTCACGGACGACCGCCTGTCCCGACCAGTCGAGATCAGGAATCTTGACCTCCACCGGCGTTTGGTTGATTTTGATCTGGCGTAGCAGCGTTTCCGCTTCTTTTGCATTGACGACCAGCGACCAAGACTCAGCGCCTTGGTGACCGTAAATCGTTGCGGGCAGTTGACCCTCACGGCGTAGGGCGCGGGGCTTGCTGCCCTCGGGGCGTTTCTGGCATTCGATCGTGGCAGACATGATTTTAGATTAGGGGATAGAAATGAGCGGTGGACAGCCGGTTCAGGTATTGACGCTAAACCGGCGCGCCGTTGTCATTGAGCAGGGCGCGTTTTGGGCCGTGGATCGGGTCTTCGACCACGATCGTCTGATCGCGACTCGCTCCCAGGGAGACGATCGCGATTGGGATTTCCATCAGTTCGGCGAGGAACTTCAGGTAATCCAGTGCTTGGCTAGGCAGGTCGTTCAGGGAGCGGCAGTCGGCGGTGGACTGTTGCCAGCCCGGCAGGGTCTTGTACACCGGCTGGCACTTGGCGAACTGGCGGGCGCTACTGGGAAATTCCCGGCAGGCTTCGCCATCGAGTTCGTAGGCGACACAGACTTTGATCTCCGGCAGCTCGTCCAAGACATCCAGCTTGGTGATCGCCAGGCAATCCAAACCATTAATGCGAACCGCGTAGCGACCGATGACACCATCAAACCAACCACAGCGGCGGCGGCGACCGGTCGTTGTGCCGAACTCTGCACCGCGATCGCCCAGCAGTTGCCCCACTTCACCATGTAGCTCGGTCGGGAATGGGCCTTCGCCGACGCGCGTAGTATAAGCCTTCGCCACACCAATGACGCGATCGATGATCGTCGGGCCGACCCCTGCCCCGATACAAGCGCCGCCCGCGATCGGATTGGAAGACGTGACATAGGGATAGGTGCCGTGGTCGAGGTCGAGCAGGGTTCCCTGCGCGCCTTCAAACAGCACATTCTGCCGCCGCCGCACGGCTTCGTTGATCTTGAGCGAGCTATCGACGACATGGGGCCGCAGCCGCTCGGCGTAGCCCAAATATTGCTCAATGATGCCAGCCGGTTCGAGTGGGGGCAGACCGTACAGCTTTTCGAGGATGGCATTTTTGTAGCTGACCGCCCAATGCAGTTGATCGCGCAAGTTGTCGGCGTCCATGAGGTCGATCATGCGGATGCCGGTGCGCTCTGACTTGTCGGCATAGGTGGGGCCGATACCGCGTTTGGTGGTGCCGATTTTGCGATCGCCCCGCTTGTCCTCGGAGGCACTGTCGATCAGCCGGTGGTAGGGCATCGTGACATGGGCCGTCTGCGAGATGAAGAGATTGCCCGTGGCAATGCCCAGTTTGTCCAGTTGATCGATCTCATCGAGCAGCACTTGGGGGTCGATGACGGTACCGGAACCGATGATGCATTCCGTATCAGGGTAGAGAATGCCGGAGGGAATCAGGTGCAGCTTGAAGGTGCGATCGCGAACGACAACCGTATGGCCGGCATTGACGCCTCCCTGGTAGCGCACTACCACATCGGCTGACCGGCTGAGGAGGTCAGTAATTTTGCCTTTGCCTTCGTCGCCCCACTGGGCCCCGATCACGATCACATTAGCCAAGGGTTTTTACCGCCACTAGGCAGGTTTCAACAATGGTCACAAACTGTCATTATCCTGAAATGAGCCGCACTGTGTCAAGTTATTTGTGGATTTTCATGCCGGACGCGATCGCACCCCACGCGCTACACTAACGCCTAATAGATAGCGTTTGCTGGCTCGCGAATTCCCGGCGATTAGTAGAACATGGCTTTACACGCAGACCTGCACCGACACCTCGGCGGCTCCGTTGTGCCGCGCGTCCTCTGGCGCTACTTTCATCGGCATGAACCGCTCTCGCCGCGCGCTTCCCGGACTACGACGAGTTTGAAGATTTCTACACGCGGCCGCGCAACACGCTGGACGAATACCTCGAGCTCCATACCCTCGTCGAGCACGTCCAGACCGAAACCGCGCTCCCCTACTTCATCTATCGCCTCATGCGCGGCGCTTACATTTTTGAGAATCTGGCGTATCTCGAATTGCGCTACACACCCTATCTGCGCACCCCTGATCACCTCGAGCAAGCTGAGCGCATTGAAGCGATGCACACGATTGTCGAAGTCGTGGGCAAGGCAGCGCAGCTCGGGGACTGCCCGATCGTCACCAGCCAGATCCTCTGTATGCACTCGCGGCTCCCCTCCGCAGTCAATCAGGCGATTGTGGAGGTGGCGGCGGCACATCCGGAGTATGTCTGCGCGGTCGATGTCGCGGGTGGCGATGTGCATTATCGCGATCGCCTAGACGAATTTGCCCGCTTGTACGAACTGGCGCGATCGCACGGTCTCAAAACCACCGGTCACTTGTACGAAACCACCGACGGCTGCTACCCGGAGCTACTGCCGTATCTGATGCGGATCGGTCACGGCATCCAGATCCCGCTGCGCTACCCGGAGCTGTTGCCAGCCGTAGCGGCACGCCGACAGTGCCTAGAGGTTTGCCCGACAACATATCTGAAAACGGGAACCCTCGATGACCTACGCGAACTGAAGGTGGTCTTCGACCGCTGCTTCGAGGCTGGTGTCGATATCGCCATCTGCACCGATAATGCCGGTCTGCACAATGTCCGCCTGCCCTTTGAATACGAAAATCTGCTCACCTACGACATCATCGACTTCCGCCAACTGCAAGCCTGCCAAGAAGCGGCGTTCCGCCATGCCTTCGCTTGGCCCCATGACCAGCGCCCAGAATCCCTGCTGACCGATATTCTGCAACCGGAGGCGTCGTCGGCACTATCGGTTTAGCCTGGGCTTGTGAGCCAACCGTCAAGGCTGCCCTGTTGCTGGGTTGCGGGCAACCTCGTTTTGCGCTTGGTCAACCAGAAACGCCAAAGTGGGATGCACCCCTTAAAACTCATCCATCATCACCTTGCTGTGACTAAGGAGTGAGACAAAAATACAGACTCGTCCGCCCTAATGGCTTGTCTAGCATGAACGTCGTCATTAAGTTTAGGCAATCAACGCCGGGAGCATGGCTCTGGAACTGTCCAACCGCTACCGGCTGCGGTTTACAGTGGAGTCACTCAGGTTTTGCCAGCGGATGATCGCCTTCTATGACCCAGACGCCAGATCGCGACAGACTGACGCCACTGTTGAAGCTAAATCACGTAAGCCTCAGCGATGCCTTGGGTCTCGAAACCATCCTCCATAACATCTCGTTCACGGTCACAGCGGGCGAGTTTGTTGCTGTAGTCGGGGCATCTGGAGCCGGGAAGACCTCGCTGCTGCGTTTGCTCAATGCCCTCAGTAGTCCGACGACTGGCGAGATTGAATTCGCTGGGTGCAAGCTGGAGAGGCTGCCCGTCTTGACCCTGCGGCAACAGGTGGTGCTCGTGCCCCAGGAGCCAAAATTGCTCGGCATGACGGTGGCCAATGCTCTGGCTTATCCGCTGCGCTTGCAGAAGTTGCCCAAAGCTGAATGCCAAACGCGGCTGGCGTGCTGGTGCGATCGCTCGGGATCCCCGACCTTTGGCTGGAGCGCGGCGAGCTAGAGCTTTCGGTCGGGCAGCGACAACTGGTGGCGATCGCCCGTGCCCTCGTCATGCAGCCGCGCCTGCTCCTACTCGATGAGCCAACCTCGGCTCTGGATGTTGGGACGGCGGAGCGTATGTTGAATGCGCTCACGCAAAGCGTCCGCACGGAGGGTTTAACTGTGTTGATGGTAAATCATCAACTCGAGCTGGCGGCGGTGGGCGATCGCGCCCTCTTCCTTGCCGACGGCAAGCTGCGCCACGACCAACCCCAAGCGCAAATCGACTGGCAAGCGTGGCGAGCCGAACTCTTGACGACGGCTCAAACCGAGACTGACGCCTGGGAATAACCTCGGCGAAGCGGCTGACTTTAGTGACGCGCGGTTCGTAGCCGCTGGCGACGGCGACGTTCCCAGATCAGCGGCAGTTTGCGGATGCGCCGTTTGAATTGTTGCCATTCTTCCGGGCTGAGCGCGATCTGTTGCCAGGTCGGCCGCGACAGCAATCGCATTGACCAATGGTGCAATTTTGGGTAATCCTCGAGCGCAATACTGAGATCCGGAACGCGACAGACGAGCGTACCCGCAACGATCTCCGCGAGGGTCAATTGCTCACCGGCAAAATAGGGTGCGTTGCTCAACAAGTTTTCTAAAAAATGTAAGCTCTTGGTGACTCGCAACCGCGCATATTCTAAATCTGCTGATGGCTCAGAAGTGCTGTCCGCCTGCATCAATACTTTGACAGCAGCAGGGAGTAGTTCATTGAGCACGATCAATTGTACCATCCGCACTTTTGCGAGGGTGGCTGGCTCTGTCGGAAGCAACGGCGGCTGGGGATATCGGGCTTCGAGATAGTCCAGGATCGCCAGTGACTCAATGACCCGCAAGTCACCATCTACCAATACGGGAATGCGGCTAAACGGATTCAGGGCGAGAAAGTCAGGTTCAAATTGTTCGCCGCCCAAATTGACCGGCATCAGTTCAAACGGCAGTTGTTTTTCGAGTAGGGCGAGCCAGACGGGACGAGCATAGAGAGAGGGACGGGCGTAGTAGAGTTTGAGCATAGTTTTAGGGTGGTTTTGGGGAAGACAGACCGATCGGTCTGTCTAAGAACAAAAAAAATTAGCGCGGGACGGTGAGGTGATGGCTGAGATAAACTCGAAGCTGGGCGATCGCCCGTTGTAAATAAGCGGGATCGTCGTACAACTTGCTGAGCATGACCGCGCCCTCGAGGGTGGCGATCGCCATCGTGACCACCGCCTCAGTATCCGTTGTGGCCGGGAGTTCGCCGCGCGCAATGCCTTTGGCGAGGATGCGATGGAGGAATTGTCGCCAAGTATCCATCGCCTGCCGGGCGCGATCGCGCAGTACCGGCTGCGTATCATCACTTTCGCTCGCCGTGTTGAGGATCGGGCAGCCGCCTTGAATCAGCGGTTCGTGCCAGATTTGCTCGTGAACGCTGAGCACCGCCATGAAGCGATCAAGAGCATGGCGCTTGCCCCGCAAAGCACGGACGGATTGTTGCTGGAGGTACTGAACCAAATGGTCAAAGGCGGCGATCGCCAACTCCTCCTTGCTGCGAAAGTGATTGTAGAGACCGCCTTTCTGCAAACCCGTGGCGCGCATCAGATCGGACATCGATGTCCCGGCATAGCCCTGTTGATTGAACAACCGGGCGGCTTGTTCGATGATGCTGGCTTTGGTGGCAGGTGCAGACGGCATTGGCTCAGAGAGACCGATCGGTCTCCCTAAGTTTAGCAGCCAACGCCGACCAATGCTCAGGGCACCGCTCAAGAATTGCTGGTGCTGGACGGCGCAGCAGCAGAAGCAAGTGCGACTTGGCGGGCGATCGGCAGCGCGATCGCCACCGTCGTACCACAGTTTTTGCCCGCGCTCGTCAGTTGGATATGCCCGTGCATCAGCTCGATCAGGTTACGGGCGATCGCCAACCCCAAGCCAACACCGCCGTATTGGCGCGTGTGACTGCCATCAACCACCGCGAAGGGTTTGAAGAGTTTTGCTTGCAGCTCCGGTTCGATGCCGATGCCGGTATCCCGGATCGTGATGATTGCTTGTTGCCCACTAGCAGCCTCAGCCGAGGCCGTGACTTCAGCCATCAGGGTGATGCCGCCGACCGCCGTGAATTTAATCGCATTGTCAAGCACGATGCCCAAAACGCGCTGCAACTGATCGGGATCAGCATAGACCCAAACCTCAGCGTCAGGCTGAGTCCATTCCAGGCTCAGCTCTTTGGCAGCGATCGCCGCTTCATGGGTGGCGATCACCGCCCGTAAGCAATCCCCTAGATTCACGGACTCAATGCCGACCTTGAGTTGGCCGGCTCGCAGCTTGGTGATGTCAGAAATGTCGGTAATGATTTCGTAAAGTTGCAGCGCCGACTGCTGAGCCTGGTGAATATAAGTCAATTCTTCAGCGCGCGAATCGCAGAGATCATCTTGGATAATGCTGAGCGAACCCAAGATGCCATTCAGGGGCGTCCGCAGCTCATGCGAAGTAATGGTCAAAAACTCATCCTTGAGTTGGTTAGCGATTCGGGCGTCCTGCCAAGCGTGTTCGAGTTCCTCCGTCCAAGTTCGCAGCCGCTGAAGCATCGTTTCTAGCGCCGACCCAAGCTGGCTGAACTCGCGAATGCGAAAATCATGGGGGATTGTTTTACTGGCGTAGGGATTGTCCTGGTTCAGGGCATAGTCGCGTAGTTGCTCCAGCGGTCGTGCCGTCTCGCGGGAGATGAAGAAAATGGCGGCGGTAGTCGCGGCGATCAGGGTCAGGGTCAAGGCGACCAGCAGCCCGATCAGGACACGCCGGATGGCTTCTAGGTCGGCGAGAGCATCATCGAGGTTGGCGATCGCCAACACCGCCCAGCGCTGACCGACCTCAGCGGTGAGCGGACTGTTGATAGAGGTATACCCTGCTAACAACTCCCGGCCGTCTTCATCAAAGGAAAAGAGATGGAGGAAATCTTTGTGACCAGCCAGGGCATTGCGGAGCAGACTCTGCAAGCGGCGAGCGTCCGCTTCTTGGGCAATATTGCGCCCGATCCGTTCAGGGAAGGGGTGTGCTAGGATCGTGCCCGCTTCATCGATGATGACGGGATAACCCGCGAGCGAACTGGGTCGCAGTTGGGCGCGATCGCGGATAACGGCATGAGCTTGCAGAACATAGCGCAGTTCACCGCTATCGGCGTAGACCGGGGCACTCAAAACAAAATCCAAGCGGCTACCGCCGTCCAGAGCACGCTCCTCAGCCGCGGCCATCACCGCAGCCGTTGCGGCATCCAGCTCGGGCAACAAGACTTGCACCCGCACCTCAGACTGTTGCAGGGGAGCGTCAGGAGCGATTGACGGCCAAGAAGCAGCATCCACATTCAGGGATAACGGCTCGTCACAGGTGCTCGCCAGGGGCTGAAAATCATCGAGCGATCGCAACTGCAAACAGTCCACTGGGTAAGGCAACTGCAACTGCAACTGCCGCAGCCGTTCAGCATCGATCGGGGTACGGGTGGGAGTCAACCAGCGACTCGTGCTGAGGGCAGCTAGATTGGCGCGGAGCAGGGTAATCGTCGCGGTCAGCGCACCACCCTTCCGCACAGCGCTTTCGGTGAGATTCTGGCGGGCCGTTTCCAGGAGCGCCGAGCGTGCCTTGCGATAGGTGACGTGCGAGGTGATGTACACGCCCAACAGCAAAACCGGCACACTCAACAGCAGCAGGCGCGAGAGCAAAATGCGACGGAACGAAACTTGCGAACCCGGCTGAGCCATGAGATGTCGGCGGGTAAAGCGGGCAAATGACCCGGGCGGCTTAACACCAGCAGCATCTTCAGCCTTCAGACTGAGCATTATAGTGAGGTTGTCATTGCCCTCTACCGTTGCTGGCCCGGATAGAACGATGCACACTACGATTCTGGCTACATTACCCATTTTAGAGTCTGATTGATGCCGCGAATGCGAAGAAACGATGTAGTTGGAATCACAATCTCGTCAAGATTTCGTAAAAAATTGGGTCACAGGTCACTGACCTGACGATGCGATCGCACTCTGCACTGGGGACTCAGGCTTCCCGGCTTAGCCGCGCTCCCGGCTGGCGATGTGCAAGTTTGCCCACGGCCTTGTGACAGTGACGGCAACCGAGGGGGGTAGAATGGAGTGCGGATCGCCTCTGTCTGTCTGAGAAACCCCCATGATTTCCAGTAACGACTTCCGAACTGGTGTCAGCATTGAACTTGATGGTTCAGTGTGGCGCGTCGTTGAATTCCTGCACGTTAAGCCGGGTAAAGGATCAGCCTTTGTCCGGACAAAGCTCAAAAATGTCCAAACCGGCAGCGTCGTTGAACGCACCTTCCGCGCCGGCGAAACTGTGCCGCAGGCGGTACTCGACAAGCGGACGATGCAGTACACCTACAAAGATGCTGAGCAGTTGGTCTTCATGGATATGGAGACCTACGAAGAAACGCGTCTAGCGCCGGAGCAAGTCGGCGAGCGCGTCAAATATCTCAAAGAAGAGATGGAGGTCAATATTCTGACCTGGAATACGCAAGTCTTGGAAGTGGAGCTGCCTAACTCAGTAGTGCTCGAGGTGACGGAGACCGATCCAGGTGTGAAGGGGGATACGGCGACGGGAGGAACGAAGCCTGCCATCGTGGAAACCGGCGCTCAAGTGATGGTGCCGCTCTTCATCTCGGTCGGTGAGCGGATCAAGATCGACACCCGCGACGATTCGTATCTTGGCCGTGAAAAATAGTCACGGGCGAACCGCGAGCGCCATCATGCACTGGACGACTGACCGAACGACCACGACAAGGGGATAGCAAAGCGAGTGCCTATCGATTTTCAACAGGTGCGCGACCTACTAGCGGCGATCGCGCAGACCGATGTTGTCGAACTTGAACTAAAAAGTGACGACTTCGAGCTTCGGGTTCGCAAAAGTGAAACCGCGAGCGCATCAGGCAGTCTGCCTGTAGAATTGCCAGTCGCGACGATCCCATCCGTGGTATCAAAACCGGCTTCCCCCACCGCCCCCGCGAGTCCAGCCCCACCCGTGGATACCAGTCACTGGGTCGCAATCACCTCACCCATGGTCGGAACGTTTTATCGGTCGCCCGCACCAGACGAAGCGCCGTTTGTGGAGGTAGGCGATCGCGTTCGCAATGGCCAGACGGTCTGCATCATCGAGGCGATGAAACTGATGAACGACATTGAATCAGAGGTCAGCGGTCAGGTCGCTGAAATCCTGGTCGAGAACGGTGAGCCAGTCGAGTACGGTCAAGCCCTCATGCGCGTGCAGCCCGACTGAATTCTGGTCGTCGCCATTGCTAGTAAGGTTAATCTTCCATGCATCCGGCAATGATTCGTAATCGCGCCGGCTGAATTCTGGTCGTTGCCATTGCCAATAAAGTTAAGGGATTGTTAATATCAGGCAATGGACTTGAAGAACAAGACGCGATGACCCTGACAAAATCCGTTCCCCCGGAAGTGGTGCAGCAGGTTGCTGAGTACTTTGGCATCCTCAGCGAGCCGATGCGCCTGCGTCTGCTCAACTCCCTCCGGGAGGGCGAGAAGTGTGTACAGGAACTGGTGGAAACCACTGCAACCAGTCAGGCGAATGTCTCGAAGCACCTCAAGGTCATGCTCCAAGCCGGGATCCTCAGCCGTCGTAGTCAAGGAACTTCTGCCTACTATCGCGTCGAAGACCCTTTGATTTACGATCTGTGCAATTTGGTTTGCGATCGCCTTGCCGCCCGCATCGAACAGCAAGCGAGCCACTTTCGTAACTTCAACCTGAAGGCCGACAGCCAATCCCCAGCAGCAATCAGCTCGTAGCTCATCAGCTGTTTGACGATGCTCAAGCATGGAGCACTCAGTCACCCCCACAGGCTGGCAATCTAGCGATGCCCACCTGATACGAATCCCTGAAATGCAGTAAGGGAACCGACGACTTGCCGTGTTTCGTCTCGGTTCCCCACACTGGTTCGCTCCTCACAGTTGCAAAATTTACCGGAATCGTCGGGATTTGTCAACATTTCTTAGCAAGCTGCCGACCCACGGCCAAAATGGCGGTCTGAAGCATGGCGATCGCCCAGCCCAAGGCCGTGCCCTAGATGTGCTCAAGTCCGATGGGTTCGGAACCCGTTTGCTAGAATGACCGGTGTTGTCGCAGCCCATCCTCGCTACAGAATTTACCTATGCTTCAGTTTCTCCGGCAGACCCTGGCGAGTTTGCTCGGTACCATCATCGCCTTGCTGATCGCGACGAGTGTGGGGGTGGGCGCGATCGCGGTCGTGCTCGCCGCCGTGGCGACCCAGCAAGAAGGCAACGCTCCGAGTATTGACGACAAGACCGTTCTCGTTTTTGATCTCTCGTTGCAGATTAGCGACACCGAGCCGCTGATTGGCTTTGCCGATAATCTCGTGGGCGACAACCCCGACATCGTGACCCTGCGGCAAGTCCTGGATGCGATCGAGAAAGCGACCTGGGACGACCGGATCGTGGCGATCCTGCTGGACGGCAGCTTCGGCGGCGAACTGGCCGGTTTTGCCTCGCTCACCGAAGTCCGTGCCGCGCTGGCAAAGTTTCGCGAAACGGGCAAAGAGATCATCGCCTACGATGTCGATCTCAGCGAGCGCGAATATTACCTCACCTCCATCGCCGACCGCATTTTCCTCAATCCGATCGGCGCGGTCGAGTTCAACGGCTTCCGTTCCGAGCAAGTGTTTCTCGCTGGGGCTTTGGATAAGTTTGGCGTCGGTGTGCAGGTGGTGCGCGCCGGGGATTACAAGGCCGCTGTCGAGCCATTGGTCCGCCAAGACCTCAGCCCCGAAAATCGCCAGCAATTGAATGATCTCCTGTCTGACCTCTGGCAAGAGTTTCTCCGTACCGTGAGCGATAGTCGCGACTTGGCCGTCGATGATTTGCAAGGCATTGCTGATACTCAGGGCTTGCTCTTGCCAGCGGCGGCGGAAACGCTGCAACTGGTGGATCGTCTGGCTTATTTCGATGAAGTCGCGGCCGAGTTGCGCGAGTTGACTGAGGAAGAGGCGGACGAGGCTGAAGCAGAGAGCGATCGCTTCCGTCACATCGATCTGGCCGCCTACAGCGAGATCGCGGTTGAAAATCCCGAACAGCGCGATTCGGACAATAAGATCGCCGTGCTCTACGCCGAAGGGGCGATCGTCAGTGGCGAAGGCGCACCCGGACAGATCGGCAGCGATCGCTTCGTCTCGCAAGTCCGCCGCCTGCGCCGCGATCAGGACGTCAAGGCGATTGTTGTGCGGATCAACAGCCCTGGCGGCAGTGCGATCGCCTCCGAGATGATCCTGCGCGAGCTAAAATTGGTCGGCGAGGATAAACCGGTGGTGGTTTCGATGGGCGACGTGGCGGCGTCCGGTGGCTACTGGATCGCGACCGCCGCCTCGCAGATCTTCGCCGAAACCAACACGATCACCGGTTCCATCGGCGTATTCGGCCTGCTGCCTAATTTTGCCGGGCTGGCGAGTGAAAATGGCATCACTTGGGACTCGGTGGAGACGGCGGCGTTGGCTGATCTCGATACGGCTAGCCGCCCCAAAACCGCTGCTGAGTTAGCGGTGATTCAGCGCTTTGTCAACCGCATCTATGACTTGTTTCTGACCAAGGTGGCAGAAGCGCGATCGCTCTCGCGGCAAGAGGTTGCTGAGATTGCTCAGGGGCGCGTTTGGTCGGGGGAGGACGCCCAGCGGCTGAACTTAGTGGACGAGATCGGCGGGCTAACGGCGGCGATCGCCTACGCGGCGGAAGCAGCAGAACTCGGCGATGACTGGGAAATCCAGGACTACGAAGACGAGCCAACGCTGGAAGAGCGTCTGCTGCGGAGTTTACCCCTAGCCGCTTGGGCGCGTGCCCAGCATCCCCCTGATCCGCTGGCGCAACAGGCCAACCGCCTCCGCCGCGAACTCGATTTTGTCCGCCACCTCAGCGATCCGCGCGGAGTCTACACCTATCTGCCCTTTGAGCTGCGGATCGAATAGGACAAAATAAAAAGCCAGCAGACTCGCTGCTGGCTTCAATTCGCAATCTGTCGTTATAAGTCTTGGAGAAAATCCCAAGCAAGCCGCTGGCGCTGACCGACCTGAAATATTTCTTCACAGCTCCTTATTGTAGCAGCAAATACAAACGAAGACGAATCACCGTTGGCTCTGATACTCAGTCTTGTCTGGGGAACCCAAGAATTGTCTCCCCGATCCCCGGCTCTTCGCCCAAGCCAGGAGCAGTGAGCAAGAAGCCATCTACCCCGTTTGGGAGCAGGTTGGGGGATCGCTCTGATTGATCGGGTAGGAATCAGATTTAGTGATGATGCGTTCCATTGAATCCCGGCCGCCCGTTTGCCACTGAAGGCAGCCAGATAACACTACTCCGAGAGCGGCAGTGCTGAGAAATCACGCCATTCGCCTTGATCGCCCGTCGGCTCACCCGCTGCGCTCAATTGCTCATCCACCAGCTCTTCCAAGAGATCTTGTGCCCAGAGATCGCTGCCCTGTTGACTTTGGTGGTGCAGATAATGCACCAACCGCGCATAAGTTGAGCGCTTGATGCCCATCATGATTAGTGTTTTCTGGCTCAGCACAATGATTCACCCACTGTTTCAACTCAGTTTGCTGTTGCTTGCAACGCCTGCCGGGCTGGAGCTCATACTAAATCCGTATCGTGAACCCCAAAAATTGCAACATCGAGAGGGTTTCAAACCCTCCTCTACCGTGCATTTCATTTTTGGGGCAAAAATTCGGACTGGGTATCAGACCCTGTCTTGATCCCTATTCCTTACCCTTACACAATATGCGGCAATGTCAACTGCGGCAATGTTAAATATTGCAAAAACTTAAGCCATTGTTATGAAAAACATGGTAACCCTTCAAGGATTAACGGCTGCTTGCTGCCAGTAACCGGTGGCATCCCGCACATAGCGCCAACGATTTTGTGGCTCACCGCATAACTCCAGCCAATCCACGCGCTGCGGCTCAAGCAGCAACAGACAAAACTCGGCGAGCGGTGCCGTTGGCTCTGGGGGCGCAACTGCAAACGACTCCGGACGATGATCGCGCGCTGCGCCCGGATGTGGCCAGGCAAATTGCGATCGCGCTGTGTCAGATAGACGCTGCCAGATCTGTTGCCGTTCCTGTTGCAGCGCCGGGTCAGGACTATCCTGAGCCACCAAGACGAGCGACCCAAACAGCCGAAACTGCTCCCGCGACTCGCTGAAATACCAGCAAATCTCGCCCCAAGGCTGCTGGAGAAGCTGAGCAATCTTGCCACTGCGCGCGTCCGTGACGATCCGCAACTGATTGGTCTCGTCACGAAAGCCGCGAAAGACGACGGTACGATTTGCCGGGTAGCCCTCTGGCGTCACAGTTGCCAGTTGTAGATAACGGGCTTGGGGCTGACGACGGTGGCGATGAAGCGCACGCGCTAAGGGCGATCGCCAAGGCGCAAGCATACACAGTTTCGGGTTCACTCGACTCCTTAGTCTAGAGCAATTCCTCCTCAGAGTTCGGGTCTGGGCGGCCCACTATTCCTAATTCAACGTTATCTCATCGGCAAAACTGTGCCAGCGCACAAAGCGAAACGGTCCCGCGACTGAACCCCAAACTCGCTCATCTGTGTTGAAGTCGCGACCGCGATCGAGGCTGAAAAAGTGTTGACCATCGATTTCAAACGTGCTGTCCAGATAGGTTTCTTGCCCTTTGCGCACGACCCGACAGCCCTTGCCCGGCTCGATCTCGCCGCGAAAGCTATGACCTGTCCAGGTGACAACCATATTACAACCGGGGAGCTTGGTGAGGCGATCGCTCGTCAGCGTCCGCAACTGTGTCAAGTTGCGTGTCGCCCCAAAGAAGTCTTTTTCATTCTCAACCAGATAGTTCTCGATCTCGAGATGGTCGCCCACGGTTAGCAGCTTCAGCACCCGCAGACGATAGGGGTTATTCAGCATATAGTCATAAGCCTGCTCAACCATGAAGCTCACCCCCGACAGCACGTCCAGCGGCAGCGGTCGCATACAGACGCGGATATGGGCGAAAAAAGGGGGATTTTCAAAAGCTTGTTCCTGATTGCTAAAATCGGCGGCCAGCCAGCGCGCCAGCGTTAACAGGTCAGTGGAGTGGGACATTGACGCTTTATTTCAAATTTCAAGATTTCTTGACTTTGTTCCCCACTTTAAAACATTTCTGGTCGCCAGTGTCCGCCAACACACTCAGCCAGCCCAGGTCAGTCGCTAATCTACTCAATAATCTGAGCTTGTTGACTTTTACCCTATCGAGGGGTTCACTCAGCATCTCCCTTGCTCTCGGCGGGTCACGCTCACTGCTTGCATCCCACCGCTTGCTGACGCCACTTCCCCTTCAACGCGATGCCACAAACTTCGCGAGACGCTCCAAGCCTTTTGCTAACGAGGTGGTGTCGGTGGCGTAGGACAGGCGAATGCAGCCCTCGGCTCCAAAGGCGGCACCGGGGACGGCGGCGACTTGAAATTCATCCAGCAGCGCCGCACAAAAATCGAGCGATGCCATCCCGGTCGAGCGGATGTCGATGAAGACATAGAAAGCGCCATTTGGCCGGGGACAACTGAGGCCTGGAATTGCGGCGATGCCATCGAGGATGATCTGGCGGCGCTGGGCAAAGGCTTGGCGCATGATTTCAACTGGTTCTTGCGAGCCTTCGAGCGCAGCGATCGCCCCAAATTGGGCAAAAGTGCAGACATTAGAGGTGCTATGTCCTTGCAGCTTCGCCATCGCTTGCACGAGTTCGACAGGTGCAGCAGCATAGCCCACACGCCAGCCAGTCATCGAGTAGGCTTTTGCGAAACCGCTGCTGGTGATCGTGCGTGAAAATATGTCTGGACTGACGGCACCGATGCTGAGGTGCTCAGCGCCGTCGTAGAGGATTTTTTCGTAAATTTCATCCGACACGACCCAAATGTCGGATTCCACCACGACCGCTGCCAAGGCGCGAATTTCGGCTGGTGGGTAGACCATGCCGGTCGGATTTGAGGGCGAGTTGAGCACAAATAGCTGAGTGCGGGGCGTGATCGCGGCACGCAACTGCGCGGGCGTGATTCGGTAACCGGCACTAGCCTCGGTCGGGATGATCACCGGCGTGCCCCCGGCGAGCTTGACCATCTCGGGATAGCTGAGCCAGTAGGGCGCGGGGATGATGACTTCATCACCGGGTTCGATCATCACTTGGATAAGGTCATAGAGCGATTGCTTGCCGCCGTTGGTGACGATGACATTTTCGGGTTGATAGTCTAGGCGGTTGTCGTGCTGGAGCTTGCGGGCGATCGCCGCTCGTAGTGCTGGCTCCCCCGCCGCCGGGCCATAGCGGGTCTTGCCTGCATCCAGCGCCTGCTTGGCCGCTGCCTTGATCGCGTCCGGTGTATCGAAGTCCGGTTCACCAGCGCTGAAGCTGCACACATCCAGACCATCAGCCTGCATGGCCTTGGCCTTGGCAGCAATGGCGAGAGTCATCGAGGCCGGAACTTGAGCAATCCGCGACGCCAGCTTCACAGTAGTTTTCTCCGCACAAAATGAATCAAATGGCTAACTTTCCACACTAGCGGTAGCCACTCCGGCAATTTAGTGACCTTCGTTACTTTTTGTGGCATTCTTCGTGATCCAGTTGCAGAAGTTGCACAAAATCTGACCGGATTTGGGAGCCTCGGCGGCGCAGAGTTCGACTATGCAGCTAACCGTCGCACGCTTGTCCTGGGAAGGGAATTATGTTGAACCTGAATGTGGTCAAGGTCTTGCAGTTAACATGGGTGCGAACTGAACAGCCTTCTCATCGCCCCCAACCACTCAACCGTAATCATCGGCATTTTCGCGGCGAGGCCATCGTAGATGAGGTGATCGAGCCGCAGCGCAAGGTGCGCGTTCGCTACCGTGGGGGCTGGTGGCCGGCGCTGTGTGAGACCAATGTGGCGATCGCCCCGGGTGAAACGGTGGAAGTGATCGGCATTCGCGGCATCGCGCTGCTGGTGCAGCCGATTGTCCAACCAACGCGAGTTTAGTTCAAGACAATACTGGCTTTTAGCCTCCGAGCGCGGCGCTAACCTTTCCCAAGGCGACGCAAACCGATGCATGGCGCTACGGGTTGACGGGGCGACCCTGACGGTTGTAAATCAGGACATCCCACTGGCCGCTGCGGCTGGCGGCAAAAGCGATCCGTTCGCCATCGGCACTGATCGCCGGGTGGCGGACTTCGGCTTGGAGAGCATCGGTGAGATTGCGATTCGAGCTAGTCTCGCGATCATAGAGGTAAATGTCGGTGACGCCGTAGCGACTGGCGGTGTAGGCAATGTAACGGCCATCTTCGCTAATCGTCGGGTCAGAGACGGTAGCATCTAGGGCGTTGAGGCCGGGGAGGCTGATCAGTTGGCGACGGTCAGCATCAAATAGATAGATGTCGGGGGAGCCGTTGCGGTCGGAGACGAAGACAATCAGATTGTCCGCCAAGTGGGGAGTCAGTTCGGAGTTGGCGGTGTTGAGCGATCGCCCACTGCTCGCCTGGGGAAAATTGAGCAAGCGTGGGTAGCCTGTGCAACCTGAGAGCAGCAGCAGGGCGATCGCCGCACTCAGTTGCCACAGTTGACTACGGCGCCACATCCAGCGGGGTTCCATCAGCAATGTCTAGCTCAATATTCGGCCCGCGATCGAGCACTTCGATGTCCCATTGTCCGCGTCGCGCCGTTTCAAAGCTAATGTAGCGGCCGTCGGCGCTGATCTGTGGATTGCGAACCCAGTGGCGGTAGGTGCGCGTCAGGATCTCGGCTTGGGCGGTGATGCGATCATAGAGTGCGATTTCTAGGCGACCTTCGACACTGGTGAGATAGACGAGGTAGCGACCGGTGCGGCTGAGACTAGGGTTGGTGGCGATCACGCCGCTCCGGTTCAAGCCGGGCGCATCGAGAAACCGACGTTGCTCCAGGTCGTAGAGGGCAATCTGCTCTTGGCCGTTGCGATTGGTCGTGAAAGCCAAGAGCGTGCCATCGCCGCTGAGGCTGGGTTGGTCATCGTGGAAGCGACTGTTAAGGGGTTCGTTGGCAGGTAGCTCGTTCTGACTATTGCAAGCCAAAAGACTCAGGACAAGCAAACTGCTCGCGATCGCCCTCAAACTTCGACAGGAATTGTGCCGCACCACGGCATCTCTACCACCGTGCTAATACTCCGAGCCAGCACGTGGATCATAGTCTTCCTCGTCTTCGTCGTCATAATAGTCATCGTAGTCAGCCGCACCATCGTCGGGATGCTCGCGCTCATCACCGACATCCTCGCGGTGCTCCGCGTCAGCCACCGACGGGCGTTGGCGGTCATCGGCAAACTGCTCATCATCGTAGTCATCAGCCGCTGCGTCATCAGCGTCGGGTCGATAATCGACGTAATCCACGTAGGGCGCAGGTTCCTCATCGCGGATATCCTGACGCTCATCAGCGCGGGGGCGGCGGCGCGGCGGGCGCGCATCCAGGTCGCGCTCCGGACGGGGGCGGCGGCTGGTTGGGGCATCGTAGGGTTCGCCCCATTCGTCGTAGCGTTCTGAGTAGCGCTCGGCATCAGCAGGCGGTGCAGTTGGCTCGTCAGGATAGCGCTCGACGACGGGAGGGCGACTACTGCGCCGACTGCGGCTGGGGCGCTCGTAGTCATCGCGGCCGTTGCTGCTGGGGCGAGGGCGACTGCGGCGAGTCTCGACCTCTTGGCGATCGCGCCGACTTGAGCGGGCTTCGGGCGTGCCCCGCAATTGGCGAGGCGCAACATAGCGCTCAGACTCGTAGGCCTCGATCTGTTCGTAGTCAGAATATTCAGGTTCCCGGTAAGCCTGGTAGGAACGGCTCACCGGTCGGTCATCATCGACCACCGGTGTACTGCGGCGGGCTTGCTCAGTCGCGACGCCGCGCAGGCGCACACTCTCGACGGCGAAGAAGATGGTAGAGCCAGCAAGCAAAAACTGGTTGAACTGCAAAATCGGATCCAGTCGCCAGCCATTGAAGATCAAAATACCGCCGCAGGCGAGGCCGACCGCGGCAAAGAAGATGTCATAGTCGCGCGAAAGCTCCGGGCGAACAGAGCGCAGGAAATAAAGACCTGCACCAACGACCATCAAGAATACGCCCAGGATACTTGCCGAGTTCCAGCCGAAGTTGACCATTCTCTACTACCTCAGTCCTTGCCTATGGTAACGGTTACCGGGGTGCTCGTGCGAACAGTTGTGGGCAAAGTCGGGACGGGATTGGTGATCACCAACCCAGCCAACACTCCTGTCGCAGTCAGCATCCATTGCTGCCGCCGCAGGAGTCGAGAAAGCGCAAGACCACCCAGGCAACGGATCTAGGAACGGCGGACTTTATCTTTTTGGCTGACGAAGATCAGCCCGACGATGACCGGGATGACGACAACTACGGTACCAGCCAGCAGACTGTAGAAGAAGTTAGCGAGTGAGGGTGTCATAGCGATTTGTAACGTTAATGGCGTTTCTCGAAATGTATTGTTACTTATTTTAAGCTTTCCGCCACCACTTGCAACTGTGGGGAGTGGCGATCATGCTGGGCCTACCCGTAAGCTAAGCGGAGTCATGATCCACAAACGTTACAATTGTTGAAGTTGCGATGGCATCATTAAGGTTTCTAGAGTGATTTTGAGTATGAATGCTGAAGTCGTCTTCACCATCGGGCTGAATCTCCTGCTAGGGTTGGCTATCCTCCTCTTCATTTTCCGGATTGTGCTGACCTGGTATCCACAGTTCGATCTGCAACGCGGGCCACTCCGCTTGATTGCGCTGCCGACCGAACCGTTGCTGGCACCGACGCGCCGACTGGTGCCACCGCTGGGGGGCGTGGATATTAGCCCGATTATCTGGGTTGGGATCATCTCGCTCCTGCGCGAGGTGCTGGTGGGCCAGCAGGGCTTGGTGCATATGCTGCTGTAACTGAGCATAGAGCTGGGTTCCGTTCCCCAAGCTGCCCGAAAACCAGCAAGAAGATACGATCACCGCTTTCCTTGCTGGCTTTTTATTCGCTCAACAACTGTATTACAGTTGCAGTCAGAGCTTAATAGAGATCACCCTCTTGATGAGTGATGATCGTACAGTCTGACTGTGGACGACCAATGCACGTCAGCACATAGCCCTCCTCCATTTGCGTTTCGTCCAGATACATCTGCTCAGATTGATCGAGTTCACCCTCAATCAGCTTCCCGGCACAAGTCGAGCAGACGCCTTGGCGGCAGGAGAAGGGGAGATCCAGCCCAGCCTCTTCGCCAACGGCCAGCACAGTTTCGCCTTCAGGAACCTGAATGGTTTGATCGATTCCTTCGCTTTCGTTAACAAGTTTGATAGCGTAGGTGGTTGGCATAATTTTTTGTGTACTCCATCGTTCTACAGGGGCGTTAGTGATCGCCCGACCCGCATCGTGTCGTGCTTGCGCCCAACGCAACGGTTGCATTCACAACCTGCCTGTAGCCTAACGAAGCCGCAAACTCCCTCCCTCGACCAATCGGCGCAAAGTTCACCCTTTTCATCTCTGTAGAAGGTCAGAGTCCCTGAAAATCTATTGCGGCTGTTTGGCGTCGCGATCGCGCCTATGACCAAAGTAGAGGCGTAGGAAGAGTTTTTCGCCCTCGACCCAAATAAACATCAGCGCACTGAATCCCAAGCAGATGCCTAGTTGCTCGATCGTCAGCACCTGGGTGCCGAAGAAGTTGCGGAGAAACGGCACGTAAATCAGGGCGAGTTGCAGCGCGACAGTGATCGTCACGGCACCGAGCAGATAGGGATTCGAGAAGGGATTCATCTCGATGGTCAGGCGGTTGTGCGATCGCGCTGCCAAGGCATGACCCATCTGCGCGATACAGAGAGTCGTGAATACCATCGTCTTCCAGCTATCGGGATTGTCAGTGCTCTGAGCGACATCATGGGCCCAGACCATGAGGCTAATTGACATGATGGCAAAGACGATACCAATGCGGAGAATATAGCTACCGAGGCCGCGCGCGAAAATGCTTTCGCGGGGATTAAAGGGCGGGCGCTGCATCACATCCGGCTCGGCGGGTTCGACCGCGAGCGCCAGGGCCGGCAGACCATCGGTGACCAGATTCATCCAGAGGATTTGCAGCGGTGTCAGTGGCACACTCGCCAGGCCTAGAATCGGGGCGGCCGCGATCGTGATCACTTCACCGACATTGCTACCGAGAATGTATTTGATGAAGCGGCGAATGTTGGTGTAAACAACCCGACCCTCTTCCGTCGCGGCGACGATCGTGGCGAAGTTGTCGTCGAGCAGGATCATGTCGCTGGCTTCTTTGCTGACATCTGTGCCAGTGATGCCCATGGCGATACCGATATCCGCTTGCTTCAGGGCCGGGGCATCGTTGACCCCATCCCCCGTCATTGCCACGAACTTGTGGCGAGCTTGCAGCGCCTGCACAATACGGAGTTTATGTTCGGGCGAGACGCGGGCGTAGACGCTGACGGTTTCGACTTCGAGTTCGAGGTCTGGCTGCGAGAGCTTTTCTAGCTCCTGACCGGTGAGGGTGCGACTGCCCGGTTCGGCGATGCCCAGTTGTTGGGCGATCGCCTGAGCCGTAAGCTGGTGGTCACCCGTGATCATCACCGGGCGGATCCCAGCTTCTTTGCTGTGTTGCACGGCGAGCGCCGCCTCGGAGCGTGGGGCATCCAGCATTCCCGAGATGCCGAGCCAGATCATGTCCTGCTCCGGATCTTCATCGACCCCAGCCAGAGGCACGTCGTCCAGCAGTTTGTAGGCAAAGCCGAGCACCCGCAAGCCATTGGCGGCCATTTGGTTGTTGGCACTGAGGATCTGGTGGCGCTGGTCGGCGGTCAATTCCTCCGACTCGTCGCCAAACTGGTAGAAGCGGCAGCGTGCCAACAACAGTTCCGGCGAGCCTTTGCTGAACATCGCATAAGCATCGCCGGCATCCGAAGTCTGGCAGATGACGCTCATGCGTTTGCGCTCAGAGCTGAAGGGGATTTCGCCCACGCGCTCAAACTGCCGATCAAGCGCCGGACGTTCTAGGGCTGCCTTGCCCGCTAGGGACAAGAGTGCGCCCTCGGTGGGATCACCGAGGATGACCCATTCGCCGCGCTCCGATTTCTGCAAGATGGCATCGTTGCAGAGAGCGCCGGCCACGAGGAGAGCCTGTAGCTCAGCGAAATCTTTGGTGGCGATCGCCTGTCCCTGCTCATCGACAAATTCACCGGCTGGAGCATAGCCCTCGCCGGTGACGTGATAGATGCCGCCAGGAGTTTCCACCTCTTTGACGACCATCTTGTTCTGGGTCAGGGTGCCAGTCTTGTCCGAGCAAATCGTGTTGACGCTACCCAGCGTCTCGACCGCCGGCAGCTTGCGGATCAGCGCCTGGCGGCGCACCATGCGCTGGGTGCCGAGGGCGAGTGTGACTGTAATCACAGCCGGCAGACCTTCGGGGACAACGGCGACAGCCATACTCAGCGAGACTTCGATCAGGTCTTGCAGACGGCTAAAGTCACCAGCCTGGATCACGCCGATGACGATCACGAAGGCAACAAGGGCCAATGAACTGCTAACGAGGACATTGCCCAGTTGGGTCATGCGGCGTTGCAGCGGCGTCTGCTCGTCATCGACGGATTGAATCATGCGGGCAATTTTGCCCAGCTCAGTCGCCATGCCCGTCGCTGTGACCACCATCGTGCCCCGGCCTTGCAAGACTTCTGTACCCGTGAAGACCATATTGACGCGATCGCCCAGCGCTGTATCAGCTTCTAACGCCAGACCCGGCTGCTTATTCGCCGCTTGGGATTCACCAGTCAGTGCCGACTCGCGAATTTGCAGATTGATAGCTTCAGCAAGCTGACCGTCGGCAGCCAATTGCGTTCCCGCTTCGATGAAGGCGATATCGCCCGGAACGAGGTTGGGGGCATCCAGTTCGAGCACCTGACCATCGCGCAAGACGCGCACGCGCGGCGAGGACATCTGCTTGAGAGAGGCGAGAGCTTGTTCGGCACGGACTTCCTGGACATAGCCGAGAATGCCATTCAAGATCACAATCAGCAGGATCGCGATCGTGTCTTTGAAGGGGAGACCACCCTCTAGCTCGCCGCTGCGGAGCGATAGGAAATCCATGATGCCAGCGACAACGGCTACCCCAATCAGTAACACCAGCATGATGTTGCTGAACTGGTCAAGCAGGATTTGCCAAGAACTGCGCCCAGCGGTTTCAATAATTTCGTTGCAGCCGTAATATTCGAGCCGAGCAATTGCCTCCTCACGAGTCAAGCCCTGCTTGAGATCGGTCTGGAGCGCTGTGAGGGTCTCATCGAGCGGCTGCGCGTGCCAGGGACGCTGCAAGTCAGGCAGGGAGTCGGATGGACGAGAAAATAAAGTCACAGGTGAATCTGGCTGGCTCGGCAGACAACAATCTCCGATCATAGGGCTTATCTCGGCGATCCGGCGCGCGGCGATCGCCCGAAATTCCGATAGACCTAGCCCAAGTTTGACCCGCAACGCCTGAATGACCTGACAGCGCGTGCTATGCTGGAAGTTACGCGCTTGCGAAATGGCGTGATGGTTCAGATATGTCGTTGCCGCATTCCCCCGATAAAGGTCAAGCTGACCGCCAGGTTGTTACGCTAGAAGATGACGCTGGGCGATCGCTTCTTTGCTGGGTCGAGCACAGCTTCTACGCTGGCAGTACTGATTACCTCTTGCTCGTACCCGTTGACGCACCGGCCATGGTGCTCACTTGGGAAGAGAGTGATTCTGATAGTGCCGAAGTGACTTGGATCGAAGATGCCGAGATGCTCGCCGCCCTGTTCCCAGATGCCCGCGCAGTTCTCGCCGAACAGAATCTAATTCTTCAGGACGCAGCCTACACCCTCACGATTGCTGGGGATCTGCCTGAGCCAGCTGAAGATGATATCCTCACCGTCGAACTAGATGAGGATGCTGTCGAACCGGACGCGGAAGACCTGGCTTACCTCACCGAGTTCTATCACGAGGGCCGCGCCTACGAAATCTACACACCGCTCGAACCCTTGCTGTTACCCGCGAAGCAAGTGGGTCGGCATCTAGAGCTACTGGAGCCAGAGGAAGTGGAGCGCATTCAACCCCATCTACAAGCCTGGCTGGAATCAGTCGCCGTTGATGAAATCTCCTAGAGCGCCGGTACAGAAACCCGGTTTTCTGCTCTAGGAGGCAAGAAATCTCGTCCGCCAACCCACGAAGAAACCGGGTTGCTTGGACTTCTGAACCGATGCTCTAGCACGAGATGGCGGCAATGAAATGCCCAGTCAAGATCTACAGGATTCCGTGTCGCTGGCACTCGCCGTTCGCAATCCAGACCCCAAAACTCCGCGTAGTAGTAATCGCTTCGGAGTTACAGCAGAGCCGACCCACTCTGCTTAATACTCGGCAAGACCACCCCGAAACCCCGGCTCGCTGGCTCAATGGGCTTGACAGATTGACGACGGCACAGTCTCTCTAGAGTCAGTGCCCAGAAAATATCCAGGCGAGACACCACCAGTAGGGGTATGGTAGGATCAACAGACTTCAGGTCAAGTGTCGTTCAACTAATCTAAGCACATGACCATCGGTAGCGATCGCAGAACTGTTGCAGAGCTACGTGCTCACGCTCTGATGTTCTGGCCTGCTGAACTCTCAAAACGAGAAGCTGAGAGCAGTGTTATTCCCATGCTTCTGGATCGCATGAGGCTTTCACCGCCATCCTCAGTGTGCCCGCCCGCAATCTCCAGAGTCTCTTCCGTATAGTCAAAGAATCTGCACTACCAGGGAACTTGTTTCTTAAGCACTTAATTGTATTAGCAGATTTTGGCGGCGAAAGTTTGCAAGGTCTCAATAGTCGATTCTCGACATTTTTTCCTGCTGGCACGATGGAATACTATTAGCGAGGCGAAGCCCATACTTATTCATTTAAAGCTCTACCAGTTCCTAAACTAAATAACCGCAAGCTAAATGTATCTAGTAGGCAACTATTTCAAAAGCGTCCCCTTGATGAGTTACATCAAGATGTAGCTGCAATCCTTATGTTCGGTCGCGCCTGTGCCAATCAAGAAACAGGGGATTTTCTGAGAAGATGTGAAATTGGTAGCTACTTAGGGCAGCGTGAAGAACTCGACCGATTCATTAAGCAGCGCTACATTTGGGTCAGTCGTATTACGATGGGTTCTCGTTCCAACGACCTTGGACAACTCGCTCAACGGTTTGTTGTAGAGCATCTGCGAAGCAATCTGGGGATAGCGGAAATAGAGATTCGACCCAACAGTACAATTCCCGGAGTCACCCATACAGATCGACAGACCAACCGCCCTACTACTTTCGACATAGTTGTCTCTAAGGAAAGCCGATATGTAGCGGTAGAAATTAGCTTTCAGGTCACTACTAACAGTGTTATTGAGCGCAAGGCAGGACAGTCCCAAGCAAGATTTAGTCAGATTGACAGGGCCGGACACAAAATTGCTTATGTCTTGGATGGTATTGGGAACTTAGTCCAGCGAGAATCTGCTATCAGTACGATATGTTCTTACAGCCATTGTACGGCCACATTTTCCAGTTCCGAGCTAGACGTTTTGTGCAACTTTATTAGAGAACACTTACAATGACGCATCTATCTGAGAATAGCAAGAGATTAGAGATTGTTCAATTCAAACTTTCAAAAGAAAATGATCTGTGTAAACAAAATATCTCTAAAATCCATGATGTTTGTATTGTTGTTTTACCAATAATTCTGAAAGATACTACAGATGCAATATTTGAGTACATTAACTGCATTATTGATGAAATCACTTCTAGGCTAGAGGAAAGTGCAACACTCGTGGTTATTGGCGAAACCAGCAACTTAGTTCATGTTCATGAGCTGCTTGCAAACTCAATGCAATATCATCTGTGGATCGCAATCAAGCGGAAAATCCCAAAAGCCAAGCTCAATCACGTGGCATTACCAGAAGCACATTTTGGTGCATTGGTTTACACAAACTATCGAGGTTCTTTGCGCCATACGAAGACACGCTTAGCATACACTTATTGTCCTGCTTGCGGTAAAACCACCAAAGACTATGGTGGGAAAAAGCATACTTACAATTCTTACGGAACGCTCATCTCTGATGTTTGGCGTGATATGCCAACAGAGCTAGAAGGGAATCTAGATGATCTGATCCGAAGATTTGCTGATTTGTTTGGAATAGATGAATATTCACAAATGGTGATCTGTGATTATCGACAAATATATAATTTGCCCAGTGTTGCTGAAAGTAGTAGTGACTATACGATTCAAAACGCTCTCTTCACAACTGCTGATCGAGAGAATGATGTGAGCCGACTAATATTGGGTGATTCTTTAGAGGAACTAAGGAAAATCCCCGATAACAGTATTGATTTTGCTTTCGCAGATCCGCCCTACAATCTGAGCAAAAAATATAATGGCTATGCGGATGATTTATCAATCACCGAATATTTTGATTGGTGTGATCGCTGGATCAGCGAGCTGGCTCGTGTTCTACGCCCTGGGAAAACTTGTGCTGTCCTCAATATTCCCCTATGGTGCATTCGCCATTTTGTCCATATGACGAAGGTTTTAAGATTTCAAAACTGGATTGCCTGGGATGCTCTATCTTTCCCGGTTCGTTTAATCATGCCAGCACACTACGGTATTCTCTGCTTCAGCAAGGGTATGCCTCGGCCACTGCCTGGTCTGATTGGAGAACAACAGTCAACTAAGCACTTTGATCCTCACCCAGTTTCTCGATATACGCAGCCTTTAGCTGAAGGGTACTGCCTACGCTCCCGATGTGTGCGTTCTCGGAAGCTGGCAGGCATAGATGATCGGGCGATGCTGACAGATTTATGGTGGGATATTCATCGCCTGAAGCACAATAGCCGGCGTGTTGACCATCCTTGCCAACTGCCGCCACAGTTGATGTATCGTCTAATCTCCATCTTCACAGAGCCTGAAGAGGTGGTGCTCGATTGTTTTAATGGCACTGGAACAACGACTTTGGCGGCACATCAGTTGCAACGCCAATATATTGGCATAGAAGTTTCAGAAAAATATCATGCGATCGCTGAAGTTCGTCACAAAGAGGTTTCGGCGGGGATCGATCCGTTTAGGAAGGCTAAGCGTCAGTTGACAGAGAAGAATAGCCCAGTAGAACGGATGAAAACACAGACTTATAAAATCCCGAAGAAAACTTTGCAATTGGAGGTCAGACGAGTCGCCAAACTCCTGGGAAAGCTGCCCAATCGCCAAGAAATGATGCAGCATGGGCAATATTCAATCGAGTATTATGACCGTTATTTTGCAAGCTGGGGTGAGGTCTGTGCGGCGGCTCGCCATGATGGCATGACTGAGGAGCGTGTCGATCCCGTCAGTCCAGATAGCACCCCGCAGCAGTTAAGTTTATTCGAGTAACTGAGCTGGCTCGTCTTCCAGTGCCTGAGTTTTGAGTGCTTGCAATACGGGACAAGAATCCAGGTTCAGCGCGTCAATCCGCGACAAGACTTAGCTGGGTGTGCCCGCGTGTTGCTGATACAGTGCCTAGTGGCGATCGCGCCGGTTCATCAGCTCCTCGTGTCTGCCCTGCTCGGCGACGGCACTTGCATCCATCGTCACAATCCTGTCGGCGCGCTGCACCGTGCCCAGGCGGTGCGTAAGCTATCTTGGGAGCAGAGTGGGCAACTGCAACGCTACAGTGGGCTGCACCTGGAGGAGAAGCCCACTGTAGCGCCGAAGCGGTCGATGTCGGGAGTATGTCACTTTAAGCCTGTATTAACTTCCTACGCTCGTTGCGGCAGAGCTTTTACAATAGTCAGCAAACGTTATGATTTGTTTACAGAAATTCATAAACGTATGGCTGCTGCGGTTTTAATCGAACAATTACAGAAGCGTTACGGCGAAGTCGAGGCGGTGAACGGGATCTCGTTTAGCGTCGAGCCGGGTGAGATTTTTGGCTTGCTCGGCCCCAACGGCGCTGGTAAAACGACGACGATCCGCTGCCTTTGCACGCTGGCAAAGCCAGATGCGGGCAAAGTCGAAGTCTGCGGTGTTGATGCGATCGCCCAACCCCGCCAAGCGCGCCAACGGCTTGGCTACGTTGCCCAAGAGGTCGCCCTCGACAAAGTGCTGACCGGCCGGGAGTTGCTAGCGCTGCAAGCGGCGCTCTACCACCTTCCGAACGCTGCCGCTCAGCCGCGCATCACTCAGTTAATCGAGCTGCTCGGCCTGCAAGACTACGCCGACAAGAAAACCGGCACCTACTCCGGTGGCATTCGCAAGCGCCTGGACTTAGCCGCTGGTCTGTTGCACCAACCAGATGTGCTCGTCCTCGATGAGCCGACTGTGGGCCTGGATATCGAAAGCCGCTTCGTGGTTTGGGACTTCCTGCGGCAGCTCCGCGCCGCCGGTACGACTGTCCTGATCACTAGCCACTATCTCGAGGAGGTCGATGCCCTGGCTGATCGCTTAGCCATCATTGATCAGGGCACGGTCATTGCGGAAGGCTCACCCTCAGCACTCAAAGATCGGGTGGGGGGCGATCGCGTCACGCTTCGCATTCGGGAGTTTGCCAGTGCCGAAGAGGCTGACCAAGCCAAGCAGCATTTGGCAACCTTGCCCTTTGTTGAAGATGCCATCGTCAATGCCGCCCAGGGCAACTCGCTCAATCTCGTCGTGCAAGCGCAGAGTAATCCATTGAGCCAGATCGAGCGAGCGATCGCCGAACTCAACCTCCCGGTCTTCAGCCTCGCGCAATCGCGCCCCAGCCTCGATGATGTCTACCTCGCCGCCACCGGCCGCACGCTGATGGACGCAGAGCTAGCAGCGGCTGGCTCCCGCGATCTGAAGAAAGAAAAGAAACAGATGATGAAATAGAGTTTGACCTAATTTGATCCAGCCATCAGTTTCTGGAGCCAGATAGCCACCTCAGCTTGTGATTGCCCCGTTGAACTTCGCACCTCAAACCCCAAAATGAGCCAATCGATCTCCCCCACCCCATTCAATAGCCTCGCCCCCAATCCCAGTGCCCCCGCGCGCGCTGAGCAGTCGGCCCTCGCCGACTTCGCCCAAGAAACCGCAGCGATGGCCAAACGCCTGTTCATTCAGTTGCGCCGTCGCCCTTCGACGCTGATGGCTGGCGTCATTCAGCCGCTGATGTGGCTGCTGCTCTTTGGGGCGCTGTTTTACAAAGCTCCCGCTGGTATGTTCGGCATTGAAGCCAGCTACAGCCAGTTTCTGGCTCCCGGCGTCATCGTCTTCACGGCCTTTTCGGGGGCGTTGAATGCTGGTTTGCCCGTCATGTTCGACCGCGAGTTTGGCTTTCTCAATCGGTTGTTAGTTGCGCCCTTGTCGTCGCGCTACTCGATTGTCGCCGCCTCGACGATCTACATCATCAGTTTGGCGCTGTTACAAACCGCATTGATTGTTGGGGCAAGTGCGCTGCTCGGTGCTGGTTTGCCGGGACCGGCTGGCTTAGTGGCGATCGCCCTGATCGTTCTGGCGATCGTCCTTGGCGTCACCGCGCTCAGCCTCGGTCTCTCCTTCGCCCTGCCCGGCCACATCGAGCTGATTGCCGTTATCTTTGTGACCAATCTGCCGCTGCTCTTCGCCAGCACGGCCCTCGCCCCGCTTGACTTCATGGCGAACTGGCTGAAGGTAGTCGCTTGCTTGAATCCCTTGACCTATGCGATCGAGCCGATTCGCTACCTCTATCTCAATGCCGATTGGTCGCTGGGCAGCACTGTTCTGTTCGCTCCTTGGGGTGACCTCAGCTTTGCGGCGGTGTTGGTGGTGCTTGTTGCCTTCGATGTCGCCGTACTGCTGCTCATCCAACCTCTGCTCCGTCGCCGCTTTGCCTAGGATCAGCAATGGCTCTGGCGGTTAGCGTTGGCTCCAAATCTATGAAATCCATCCTGGCGATCGCGCTTCTGTTGGTGGCGACAGGCTGCACAGAGGTTGTGCCAGAGGCTGATGCGCCGTCACCCTCTACTGTGCCGCCGTCAGCCGCCGTCACGGCTGAGCCACCTGCTGCTGCGCCTTCACCGGCTGCAACCGCCGTACTATCGGACACCCCAAATCAGGATCTTTGGTCACGGCTGCAACAGGCCGACAGCCATTACTTTGTGCTGATGCGACATGCGCTCGCCCCTGGAACCGGCGATCCCGCCAACTTTCAATTAGCCGACTGCACCACTCAGCGCAACCTGTCGGCGGCCGGTCGCGAGCAAGCGCGGCAAACGGGAGCCATTTTTCGGCAGCAGGAAATTGTGGTGACGCGGGTGCTGTCGAGCCAGTGGTGTCGCTGTCTGGAGACGGCTGAGTTACTGGCTCTCGGCCCTGTCGAACCGTTCGCGCCACTCAACTCGTTTTTTCGCGATCGCTCTACCCGCGACGCTCAGACCGCAAAGGTTCGCGACTTCATGCGCGCGCAGGCGACTCCTGGCGTGACCGTGATGGTCACGCATTTTGTCAATATCGCGGCTCTGAGTGATCGCAATATCGCATCAGGCGCAATGGTGATCCTGCGGCTCAACGACCAAGATGCCCTCGAAATCGTGGGACAAATCACGATCCAGTGACAGTTGCCTCGCAATCGACGCAGCACCTCAAAGCCTTTCAGATGACTACCCCAAGGGCAGAAATTGATCAAGCTAGCGCTGAGAAACTTGAACCGGATCAGCGGTTGGCTCGGCAGCACGCAGCGATTCCAAATGGGCTTGCACGCGGCGGGCTTCTTCAGAGCCACGCAGCTCTGTTTGCAGACGCTCGATGCGGGCTTGCGGTGCTTCTGGGACGATCACTGTTGCAGGCGCGCTGACCAGTGGCTGAGCCGCCGTAGTCGCAACCGTTGCAGAAGCCGCTGCTGGTTGAGGAGCGGAGGTTCGACGAGTCCGAGGCGCAACCGCCGCACGCTGCACAGGGGAGGGTGACATCGCTGTCCGGAGCGAGGCCCACTCGAAATGCTGTTGGGGTACGCTATGGCTGCCAAGTGTTGAAGCGGCTGGATACTCTGGCAGCGGTACCGAGGTGGTGGTGCTAAATTCGGCATTTAGCGCCGATGCTGGGTCTTGGCGCGTGTCAGTCCCGGCGGTCAACGACAGTATATCCGTTTCTAATTCAGCAGTCGTAGCGTCGTCGGGAGCAACGCTGGGAACAGTACCCATGCGCTGAACCGCTGACTGCTGCGAATACAGCATCAAGCCAACGGTCGCCGTCGCGATCAGGGAAACTGTGCCCCAAAAGATAGTGGCATCGACCCGGCGATCGCGGCGCTGGCGCGATCGCACCCATGGTGACGCTGAGTGATATGTGGCAGAGTGACCCGAGAGACGCGCAACCATTATCGAATTTCCCCTGTTCATCTAAGCGATTACACGCAATGTTAACCTGCAATTTTGCAAATGGGACGAGCACTACCGACTTTTTACTGAGATTTTACTGAGAATGCCCTGCGGCAACTACGGATTGGCTGCAAGGACTGGCAAGCCGCACTGCTGAAAATACGGAGTAAAACACTCAGAGGGTCAGTAATCTTGCGCAAGCAACCGCGCACCGCTCAACAGGCGCTGGGCAACGCCCTGCGTCCTGTCAGTAACTTTACTCAAACCCTACGCCGACAGTGCGATCATCTGTCCCGTAGCGACGGACTGACGCACGGCGTCGGCGACTTCGAGAGCATATAGGCTAGCGGTTGGTTCGACGTAGAGCGGCTGACCGCTGGTGAGGTGACTTAACACCGCATCCGTATCCTGAGCGAATAAACCCCGGCGGCGGCTGGTGGTCAGTGCTTCAACCTGCTCACCCCGGATGAACCGCCCCGACTCGCCCTCAAAAATCAGCGTCCCGGCTTCGCCATGTAGCTCAAAGGTTCGGGCTGCCTGCCAAAAGACCTCGCCCTTGCCGTAGGTAATCTCGGCGATCGCCCCACTGGCAAAGCGCAATTGTGCGGCACACAAACAAGCGTGATAAGCCCCGCTGGCGGATAGATCCCAGTAGCGGGCTTGGCCACTCACCGCGACCACAGCGCCGAGGAGATCCGTCAAGCGATGAACGCGTGACAGCGCCGCCACCAGCGGGAAGCCAAAGAGTTTTTGATCATACGTCCAGCGTCCGGCGACTGGGCGTTGTGGCGTCAGGGTCACATAGCGGGCATAGTTCACCGCTCCCAAGCGGGGCAACGCCTGACGTACCGACTGGTGCATCCCGCCCAATAACTCAATATGTTCAATATGCAGCAGGCGCTGGTGGCGACGCGCCAGTTCAAGCAGCGATCGCGCCGCCGCCGGATCGAGGGCAAGCGGATATTCGACGATGACGTGTTTGCCAGCCTCCAACACTGCCCGCACGATCTCGGCATGGGCGCGATTGACGTTGGCAACAATCACCAAATCGAGCTGCGGGTCACCTACCAACTGCCGCCAAGAGTCACAGGCGCGCGCTGATGGGTTTCGCAGAGGGCGGCGACCTTGGCGGGCGTGTGACCGGCGATCGCCACTAACTCGGCACGCGGGTCAGCGGCGATCGCTTCAGCACGACGCTGACCCGCGTAACCTGTGCCGACAATCCCGACGCGGAAGGTCTGTGGAGAGGTACTCATCGTTTTTGTGGACGTTTCTTCCGAGGCTACTTAGTACGTTCCCCTAATCAAACTAGGCGTCGGAGATAACTAAAGTTAATGTCAGCTTTAGGCGGCTGCATCGACACGACTCGCTGCGAGACAGTTGCCCTAAGGGCGGAGAAATCTCTTCCTTAAGCAGGGTACAGAACTTTCATTTTAGAGACAAACTCGGGGCAAAAGCGTATAAGAATCACTTATTCTAGCTTTGTTTAAGACATTCATTCTTAATCCCCATGTTGCGGCTGAGCGTTTTCCCGTAGTATCGGAATTGGAACCGATCTGTAGAGAGGAAACGCGCAGCCCTGCCTGACGTAGGTCACTGGGCTTCTTCTCTCGGGTAGAACTACTGTGAGTAACGCAACGCTTTAGAGAGGGCGACACCCATGCCAACGTACAAAGTTACGCTCAAGAACGACGCCGAAGGTCTGAACACAACGATCGAAGTTCCTGACGACGAATACATCCTCGATGCCGCCGAAGAGCAAGGCATTGACCTACCTTACTCCTGCCGTGCCGGTGCTTGTTCGACCTGTGCGGGCAAGATAGCGAGTGGCGAGATCGACCAGTCCGACCAATCCTTCCTGGATGATGAGCAAATCGAAGGCGGCTACGTCCTAACCTGCGTGGCTTACCCGAAGTCGGATTGCACCATCATTACGCACCAAGAAGAAGAACTGTATTAGGGCTGGGATTGTCTCCGTTAGTTTGAGCGTCTGAAACGCAAAGCAGGGGAGAAGTCTACAACACCATGGTGATTGTGAGGGGCACTGTTGAGTGCCCTTCTCTTATGGCCGACTGTCCTCCTCAGACAGTGCGCCACGTACCAAGATGGTTGTGCAGTCCGTACCTGCTGCGATCGCCCGGGGGATATTCCCCCGCACCGCCTGGGTCAATAAACTGTCACGGCTCGCACCAAGTAGCACGACATCACAGGCCTGGCTGTTTGCAACCTGGATCGCAGCCTCCGGAATCGACTGAGCGCGGATCACCAAGGTTTCAATCGTCGCGGCTAAGTGACGGCGCAATTCCCCCGCCATTTGCTCGAGCTGGCTCAGTTCGGGCTGACTCTGGGGCGGATAAATCTGCGCCAGCCAAATCTGTGGCGCTTGGGTCAAGCGGGCGAGCGCGGGCAAGAGGTGGAGTGCCAGCTCGGCATTGGGGCCGCCAGCCGTCGGCACCAACCAGCGGGTCGTGACGCCCTGATTTTGGGGAAAGGGTTGAACCGTTGTGCCCAACTTGACCAGTACGAGCGGGCAGCGGGCGCGATGGATGAGGGTGTCAGCGATCGTGCCGAAGACGCGATCTGGTGTAGTCGTGCCGCCCTTCCAGCCGGTGACCAGCAGATCGATATGCCGCTCCGCGATCGCCTCCAAAATTGCCTGCGCTGCATCTTGAGCCACGCGGACTTGGACGTGCAGGGGGACTTCCCAGAGGGCGGCGAGATCGCGGGCGCGAGCGAACAGGCGCTGACTGGCCGCGAGATCCACGGGTGTCTGAGCCGGTGAACAATGCCGAGGGATGGCGATCGCGTGCAAGCATTCCAACTCATACTGCTGCTCGCGCGCCAAGGCGATCGCCAGTTGCAGCAGTAGCGGTGCCGTCTGCGGGTTGCTCAACGGCAGGAGCAGGCGGCCCTTGCCCGTCGCGGGCGATCGCGAGACATAAACCACATAAGAAGGGGCGATCGCCGGCAGCACCGGCTGCGCTTCCCGCTGTTCGGCCGCCGCATGGATCAGATCGCTGCGAGTGACAATGCCGACTAGCTTACGCTCCTCGACTACCGGCAAGTGCGAGAGATGATAGCGATCCATGAGATAGATCGCATCCTTAAGCGAGGCGGTCGGGGCCAACGTCACCGGTCGGCCGCTGACCAGCTCGCGCAGTTTCAACTGCGGCGACTTGCCGCGATGGGTGGCCAAATCGGAATCGGTAATCACACCAATGGCGCGGCCGTCGTCCAAAACTGGAAAACCGCGATGGTTGGAGCGCGTGAAGAATTGAATCGCGGCGGCCAATGTGAGATCGGCTGAAAGCGTCTCGACCTGGCGCTGCATCACGTCCGCCGCCACCAGCCGCGCGAGCGGATCGGTTTCGTAATTATTTGCCTCGTCCTTGAGATCGATACCGCTGGCTTCGAGGAGGTGCTGATAGAGCGAGCCGCTGAAGACCGCCTCGCCAACCAGATAGGCGATGCCGCAACCGATCATCAGCGGTAGGACGAGGCCGAAATCGGCCGTGAGTTCAAACACAATCACGATCGCCGTCACCGGCACGCGCGCTACGCCGGTAAAGAATGCCCCAGTGCCAACAAGCGCATAGGTCACCTCGGAACCGCTACCCGCCAACGCCACCGAGCCAGTGCCGACCAGATAGCCTAGCGCCGACCCCATCAACAGCGCTGGCGCAAAGACGCCGCCGGGGGCACCAGTGCCGTAGGCAAGGATCGTGAGGCTGAAGTGTGCCGCAAAGGCGATCGCCGTCGCGTGCCAATCGGCCGCTCCGGTCATCAGAATTTCGCGCAGGCCGGTGTTGTCGCGGAACTCGGGCGGGGCGATCGCTAGAACCACCCCAGCAACTAGGCCGACAACCCCGACGCGAACCAGCATCGGCCAACCCAAGCGGCGATGCATAGCGAGACTGGTGAGCACGCCGCGATTGAACAGCGCCCCCAGGCCCCCCGCCAGCAAGCCGAGCAGGATATAGAACGGAATCTCCTGGGCGCTGAATTCGCTGGCGGCAATCTCAGCCGGTAACCCCGAAGCCCCCAGCAGACGCGAGACGATCGAGCCAGTGAAGGAGGCAAAAATCGCCGTCTCCAAGGTCAAACCCGACATATCGCGGGAGAGTTCTTCGACGACGAAGAGGACGCCCGCGATCGGGGTGTTGAAGCCAGCGGCGAGTCCAGCAGCGGCACCAGCAGCGATCATCTGGCGGCGGTGCTGCGGCGAGGTGGGCAGCCAGTTGCTCAGTTGTGCGGCGAGGGCAGCACCGATATGGACGGTGGGGCCGCGTCGCCCCAGCGGAATGCCGGCCCCGAGGAGCAAAATCGTCCCCACGAGTTTCACGATCCCGACCCGCAGCGAGAGCGGCACCGCAAATTGCGCCAGGGTGGCTTTGACTTGGGGAATACCGCTGCCAGCGGCGGCGGGAGAAACATACTCCACCAGGCTGCCAGCGATCGCCGCCAAGCAGAGACCAAAGAGGGGCAGGGTGATCACGCCCCAGTGGTCAGCGAGTTGCAGGCGTATCCCTCCCAACCAACCGGTGCCCTGTTTGAGCAGGAGGGCGGCGAGGGCGGAGACCATTCCGATTAGGCAGGCTTCGGCGAGAGCGTAGCGAGGATCGATGGCGCGATCGCCAAAGTGATAGCTGTGAAACCACTGCGCCCAGCGCTGCGGCCACTGCCACCAGGTTGCACGGGGGCGATCGCCGGGAGATTGCTGGCGTTGCCAAGGGCGCTTGAACCAAAACACAAATCTGAAGGTGGCACAGCCAGGGTGAGAGACAAGACAATCACCCCTATTATTGCAGCCACTTCCGGCGGTTCGGAGACAGCGCCAATAGGACTTACGCACTGAATAAAACTTCAGCGGGTTGAAAGATCCCCCCGGCTTTGCCACCCCCCTTGATAAGGGGGGAAGGGGAGATTCTGCCACCACCGACAGTGTTTTCCGTCTTGAACTGCGTCAGTACCAATTTGGTCGAGGACTGTGGGCAAGCCAAAGCCGAAACCGCTACTGACCTGAATGGCGGCCCTGTGTCAGAGTCGGGGTCAGTGGGGTTCCGTTCACCCCTCGCGAACGCACACCTTCTTGACCAGTTAAGATAGAGCACAGATTCCTAGAAGCAAGCCATTATGGTTCGTCTCGACGCCCAACAACCGCTTCAAACAGCCGCTGTGCCTCCAGCGGGATCGGTTGCCGTTGACACGGACGCGAGTGAACGCATTGCCTGCCCACCGCCCGGTCTCTACAGCGACGAACCCCCCTTGGAAACCGACTTTCATCGCAATCAAATCGACCTGCTGATTCGCTTGCTCAAATATTGGTGGCGCGATCGCTCGGACTTCTACATCTCTGGCAACCTGACGGTCTACTACAGTGCCGAAGAGACCAAAAAGCGCGACTTTCGAGGTCCTGATGTCTTCGTGGTCTTGGACACAGAGAAGCGTGATCGCCGCAGTTGGGTGCTGTGGGAAGAAGGGGGCAAATATCCCAATGTGGTCATTGAGTTACTATCAGATTCGACCGCAGCAGTAGACAAAGGCAAAAAGAAGGATGTGTATGCAACCGTCTGGCGTTTGCCGGAGTATTACTGGTTTCATCCCGAGACGATGGAGTTTGCGGGTTTTCGGTTAGGGAATGGGCACTACGAGGCGATCGCTCCTGATGCTGAGGGTCGGCTTGTCAGTGAGGAATTGGGGTTAGCCTTGGGGATTCATGAACGACAGTTACGTTGGTACACGGCTGCCGGTGAGTTGATCCCGCTGCCGGAGGTCGCTGCTGAGGAGCGGGCTGAGCAGGAACGGCAACGTGCCGAGCAAGAACGGCAAGCTAAAGAGCGGCTAGAAGCCTACCTACGCTCCCAAGGCATCGATCCCGATCAGTTGCCAGAATAGGGGCGACCGTATTTCACACCTACTTTTTGAGCGCACACCTTCTTGACCAGTTAAGATAGAGCACAGATTCCTAGAAGGAAGCCATTATGGTTCGTCTCGACGCCCAACAACCGCTTCAAACAGCCGCTGTGCCTCCAGCGGGATCGGTTGCCGTTGACACGGACGCGAGTGAACGCATTGCCTGCCCACCGCCCGGTCTCTACAGCGACGAACCCCCCTTGGAAACCGACTTTCATCGCAATCAAATCGACCTGCTGATTCGCTTGCTCAAATATTGGTGGCGCGATCGCTCGGACTTCTACATCTCTGGCAACCTGACGGTCTACTACAGTGCCGAAGAGACCAAAAAGCGCGACTTTCGAGGTCCTGATGTCTTCGTGGTCTTGGACACAGAGAAGCGTGATCGCCGCAGTTGGGTGCTGTGGGAAGAAGGGGGCAAATATCCCAATGTGGTCATTGAGTTACTATCAGATTCGACCGCAGCAGTAGACAAAGGCAAAAAGAAGGATGTGTATGCAACCGTCTGGCGTTTGCCGGAGTATTACTGGTTTCATCCCGAGACGATGGAGTTTGCGGGTTTTCGGTTAGGGAATGGGCACTACGAGGCGATCGCTCCTGATGCTGAGGGTCGGCTTGTCAGTGAGGAATTGGGGTTAGCCTTGGGGATTCATGAACGACAGTTACGTTGGTACACGGCTGCCGGTGAGTTGATCCCGCTGCCGGAGGTCGCTGCTGAGGAGCGGGCTGAGCAGGAACGGCAACGTGCCGAACGTCTAGAAGCATTCTTGCGATCACAAGGCATCGACCCCGATCATCTGCCGGAGTAGCGGCGCGAATGACTCAAGTTCTGCGGTTGGTCTGCGACGCAGTACAGCTATCATCATTGCCTATCGGGCTTACTTATGATTGCGTAGTCACCGACAAGCCGTTGACTAGTACAGCCGGGGTGTAGTAGGAACCCTGCCAAGCGCGATCACCCGCCAGCACAACCTCGTCAGCCAGGGCGGTGTAAACATTCCCAGCCAGCATCGTATCTTTGACGCGGCCGACAACTGCACCACGTTCGATGCAATAACCAAGATCAACATTGACAGAAAAATCACCCGACAGATCCGGCCCGCCTCCCAGCACCTGATCGACGAGCAGGGCGCGATCCAGCGAGCCAATTAGGCTGTACAGATCGCCCGTGCCTGGTTCGACGCAGAGGTTAATCAGACTTGGAGTTGGGTAGCGGTCAAGGCTGGGGCGGAAGCCATTGCCCGTGCTTGCCTGCTGCAACTGGCGACCGGTGACGCGATCGCAGTAAGGTTGAACAAACTCACCGGCGCGGATGAGGTCAAAGGCTTGGGTGGGCGTGCCTTCATCATCGATCGGGCAACTGTAGGGGCCGAAGTCCGGCACTTGTCGCAGCGTCAACGCGGGGTCGAGCAAGCGCTGACCGAGTGAATCACTCCACGGGGAGGCTTGCTCCACGAGGCGCTTGCCATTGGTCGCCGCTTCGATGGCCGACCAGAGGAGGCCCGCCGCCTTGCGGGTGAAGATGACCGGGATGCGACCCGTCGGCGCGGACACATTCGTTTTTGCCCAGTCGAGACGTTGGGCGATCGCCGCCGCCAGGTCTGGAACCGCGAGGCGATCGCGCGCCTCTTCATCTTCATAGATGCCGAGAAAATTTTCGCCCCGCACCCACTCCGCCCCCAGCCAGGCACTCAGGCTGATGTCAGCCGTCGTGCAGTGCAAGCCGCGTGAGTTGAGCAGTAGTGTGGTCGCGGTTTCGCACTCCAGCTCGGCGCTGCACAGGATTTCGGGGTACTGATCGCGGAGGTTGGCGATCGCGCTACGTCCCTGCTCCACCAAAACTTCTACCGGCACGGTCGCGCCCAGGGTGGGAAAAGTCGCCCGCGCTGCTGCCGCCAGCTCGATCGGCTCGGACGCATTCAATTGCGCCAGCGCCACCGCCTTCTCGACCAACTGCGCCGGTTCAAAGTCACCATAAGCGACCGCCAGACCGGGACGACCCTGGCACCACAAGCGCAGCGCCGTTCCGAGCGACTCGCTACTCTCCAGTTGCTTGAGCCGATTCGCTTCAAAAAAGGCCGGTTGCGAGCGCGCGCTCGCCTGGTACACCTCCGCCACCGCCGCTCCTGACTGCGTGGCTAGGGAGAGCAAGTGCTCAGCTTGCATCAGTTGTGCCGCCGCAATCTGCATAAGGAATTGAAGTGCTGGACTGAAAGATTCACCTAAGCGAGGGCCGCCGCGCGCCTGCTGGCTGTGGCGGGATGATCGTAGCGGGCGGCGACTTGCTGGACGAAATTCGCCAAAATTTGCAGACCGGCCTGGGAGGATTTTTCAGGGTGGAATTGGACAGCCATCAGGTTTTCGCGGGCGATCGCGGCTGTTACAGTTTGTGAGCCGTGAGTCACGGTAGCGGCTTGGAGACTTGGATCACTCGGTTCGACATAGAAGGAGTGAACGAAATAGACGTAGGGTTGCGAACCCAATTGCCACCAGAGCGGCAGGTCAGGTTGCGCAAAATCGAGTTGATTCCAGCCCATGTGCGGGATCGTCAGGCCGGGTTCGGAGCGGAAGCGGCGCACAACACCGGGGATGATACCCAAGCCGGATTCGTGACCTTCTTCGGAGCGATCGCACAAGATCTGCATCCCGACGCAAATGCCCAGAAATGGCTTGCCACTAGCAACGGCATCGCGAATCGGCGCTTCAAGGTCACGCGCGCGTAGGTGCTGCATCGCCGGATCGAAGGCTCCTACTCCTGGTAAGACGACCGCATCGGCACGTTCGATGTCGGCGGCTTGGTCAGTGATCTGAGGCTTGGCTCCGGCTCGATCGAGTCCCTTGCAAGCGGAGTGCAGATTCCCCATGTCGTAGTCGATGACGGCGATGCGTGACAGCATAATTTGGCTCCTGGCGCTGTGGGCTGCATTCGCCACAACATCTGGCTTCTCATAGCCAGATTATAGCGGTTGGTTGCGATGCCACTGCCCTAGCCCGACCCCGTTACTTCGCTCACTCGACCGCGAGCATCACATTACTCGCCTTCAAGATCGCCTTCACCGCTTTCCCCGGTTGCAGATCGAGGGCTTCGGCGGAGGCAAGCGTCACCACTGAGACCAATTCCTGACCATCCGACAGGGTGAGGGTGACCTCAGCATTGACAGCACCGGTCGTCACCGATTTCACGGTGCAATCCAGCATATTACGAGCACTAAGTTTCATGACCAAAGCTCCTCGGTTCGGCAACGATAGACGGCACAACGCCGATTGGCGCTCATCCTAGACGAGCCGGGGATTGTTAAAATGTTTGCCTCGAACAATTACCAATTTGCGCCGCGACCAGTGCGCCGAAGCCTGCATAGGCGGCTCATTGGCATTCTGAATCGTAGACCGGTGAGCCGTCGCGTCACTGGGATGGCGAGCGAGGAGGGGCAGAGCGACACATCTACGATGGGGTGAGACTGCCAATCTGGGATACTCACGACCGTCACCGCAACTCACGTCACTCGTGATGATAGGGTTCACCGCGCAAAATCGTCAGCGCCCGATAGAGCTGTTCGACAAATAAGAGACGGATCATCTGATGCGAAAAAGTCATCGCGCTGAGGGCGAGCTGGGCATTGGCGCGAGCGTAGACGGCTGGCGAAAAGCCGTAGGCTCCGCCAATTGCGAATACCAGAGTTTTACGACCGGTCAACATTTGCTGTTGCAGAAAGTCGGCAAACTGGCGCGATCGCCACATACACCCCCGTTCGTCGAGCAGCATGAGGTAGTCGTGATCGCTCACCTGAGCCAGGAGTTTCTGCCCTTCGCGCTCATTTTGCTGCTCGGTCGATAGATTTTTGCTTGACTTCAAATCTGACACGATCTGCATCTGATACGGCAGATAATGCCGCAGCCGCTGCTCGTAGAGCGTGATGCCGTCCTGCAAGTAGCGAGTGTTGGTCTTGCCAATTGTCAATAGCTTAACTTGCATCAATCTTCAGTGTTTGGCGGCTGGTGCAATCATCACCCAATCAGTCCCTAGCCATCATCATCGGCGAGATTGCTGATGGCGAAGGTGTGGTTGTGCGGATGAGCCGCTCGGCCGAGCGCGATCGCATTTCGTTACATTCTCGGCAATTGCCCGTGACGGCACTAATCAGCGGCAGACCGATTCGCCAGTGAGCGAAGTTTCGGCTAGACTATCGTTATTAATGCTGCGTTGGCTATTCCGAGGCAAGCCATGAGTGCTGTACTACACGTCGGCGATCGCAGGTTTGGGGTTGATGAAATCATCGCACTCCTCACCTCGCCACAGGTTCTACCCCAACTGCTCCGTGAGCTGATTGTCGAGCAGGCGATCGCGAAGGTTGCTTGTACCGATGAGGAGTTGGCTCAGTTCAAAACGCAACTGGAACACAGTTCCAGTCGTCTCTCGCCACAGCAATCGCTGGATGCCCTCGCACCGCGTCAACTGAAGCTTGAAAAATTTAAGGAAAGCTGCTGGGGCAGTCAGATCGATGCCCAGTTTCAGAGCCATCGCGACCGCCTCGACCGGGTTCTGTTCTCAATTATTCAAACCCAGGAAGTCGAAGTCATCCAGGAACTCTACTTCCGCTTGCAAGAAGACGAAGCTGATTTCTCGCAACTCGCCACGCAATATTCACAAGGCCCGGAAGCCCAAACCAATGGCTTGGTCGGTCCAATGGAGGTGCGGAACCTCAATCCCAAGCTAGCGCACGTCTTGCGCGCTAGCCAGCCGGGACAGATCTCGCCGCCCTTTCGGGTTGATCAGTGGGTGGCGATCGCTCGCCTCGAGCGCTACCTACCCGCTGCTCTCGATCGCTCAACGCGGCAGCGACTGCTCGACGAAGCCTTTGAGCAATGGCTACAAGAGCAACTACAACACCATTCGCAGCAAGTCTTTCTGGAGCGGCCCAGCCAGCCCGCTCAGGCACTGCCCCCTGCCAATGTTGCCGCGACTGAGATGGATGAACCGGAGTCCCAAGCGCCGCCCACTCCGGCAGCAGCCCCCACCACTGCGACGTCCGAACGCGAGCGCACGGCGGCTGTCCCCGTCCGCTCATCCCCCCCTGTCGCTGTCGCCAGCCGCGTTACCGTTCCCCAGCGGATTGTCCCCAGCGAACTGCAAGCCGAACTTCAGAAGCGTCGCGGCAGTCGCCTGCCGGAGGCGCTGATGCTCTCGCTCGTGCCGATTGCTGTAGGGGGCTGGTCGATTTACGCGCTGTTCAACTTTGGCGTCAGCACTAGCCCCTTCGCGGTGACTACACCCATCGCCGAAGTGGCAACGGCAGAACGCGAACAGGGCGGCCGCGTCGCTGCGATGAGTGCTAGTCCTGCACAGCCGAGTCCTGAATTTCATGCCGCTGTCAACCATGCCAACCGCGCCGCTGAGCTGACCCAAACGGCCCAAAGCCAAGCTGAGTGGCAGACGGTGGCTGAGCTGTGGCAGCAGGCGATCGCCGGGATGGCTGCCGTACCCAGCAATGATGACCGTCGCCCCCTCGCTCGCGCCAAGGTCAATGAGTACGGTGTCTACCTCGAGTACGCTCAGGAACAGGTCAACGATCCGGATCTGCCCTTCCGAGCGGCTGTCCGCCACGCGCTTCGGGCCAGCGAGACCACGCTCATCGCCCGCTCGTCGCGCGATTGGGCGCAGGTGGCGCGCGACTGGGCACAGGCTGCCGAGCTGATGCAGTTGGTAGAGACCAACAGTGCTCATTATGATGTGGCACGCGATCGCAGCCAACGCTATCAGACCTACCGAGACTACGCCCAGCAACAGGTGATCGCGAACGTGCGCCGCTAGTTTGCCTTCGTTGTCGGCGGTTCTCTGGGTGGGGATTGGCAGCCAGCGGGGCGTCGCTATGTCAACCCTTGCTGCCAGCGTGCAACAATGCTTGCAGCAGCATCACCTGCCAATTGCGGTGATCGCCGGTCTGGCGACGCTCACCAGCAAAGCCAACGAACCGGCACTGCTGGCACTGAGCCAAGCTTATGGTTGGCCGCTGCTCAGTTTCACCGCTGCCGAACTGCGGGAGATCGCGACGCCTAACCCTTCCGTCACAGTCGCGGGCTACACCGGGACGCCCAGCGTCGCCGAAGCAGCGGCACTGCGAGCGGCACGGCGGGCTGACCCCAGCAGTCAACTGCTGATTCCGAAACAAATTTATCGTCAACCGCGTTCGCCCTATGCCGTAACTCTGGCGATCGCCAGTACCCAGCGCCACGCGGCTGGGGCTGAGCCGTCCCAGGCTTAGCTGAATGATCTCAGTCAATCCGGATCAGTCTGCTTCCTCATCGCGCGCCGCAGGCCGATCCGTATGGGGGAGAACCATTTCGATATACTTGTTCTCGACCAAAAACGCGCCACGCTCGAACTTCACCGCCCAGTAGCCCCCCGGTCGCCGAGCGAGCACGCGGCCCTCCTCGCCGACACGCACAACATTGGGTGGGCGCAACATCGGCATCGGGTCAGCCGTTTTGAAATACTGCGGCGATGTCGTCAGACGCACTTTCGCCCCCAAGGCGAATTCAGGCTCGCTCATGATTCCTGGACTGGCAAACAGTTCCTAGCGCTCAGGGCTATGCTTCTATCCTAGTCGCTGGCGATCGCCCACAGGGAGCGCGGCCAAAAAAAAGAGAGCCGCAACGCGACTCTCCCCAATCATCAGGGTGCATCTACTGAATGTCATCATAACCTTCGGGGTGAGGGGTGTCACCCCCTTTTTTGAAAATTCGGTCAAGTTTGAGTCGCCACCGATAAAATTTTGGTGAAGAAAAAATCCCTGCCCTCCCTGCAACCAGCCGCTGCCGACCCCAAAGCGGCAGCAGCGACAACAACGCCAGCAAACTCAGCGCGGCAAAGAGCGGCCAGCGATCGCCCCCTGCGAGTGCAGTTAGGCCCGTAGTGCCAACCCAGGTATAGGCGAGGGTTCCCGGCACGATGCCAATCAACGTCCCAATCGCGTAGTGCCCAACCCCGATCGGCGTCAGCCCGAAGAGGAAATTCACCAGGTTGAAGGGCGAAATCGGTGCCAAGCGGACGGCGAGGACGAAATGGAGGGGTTGCTGTCGCACCGCCTGACAAAAGCAGTGCAGCAGGCGGTGATGTTTAAAACGGTGCTGCACCCAGTCGTGCAGCAGGTAGCGCGCCGTCAGAAAGGCGGCGATCGCCCCGGCCGTCGCTCCCAGCACCGACCAGACCGTCCCCCAAAACAAGCCAAACACCGCGCCGCCTGCCAAGGTCAAGATCGTTCCGGGCATACCCAGTACAGTTAAGACCACATAGGCGAACAAGAAGCCCTTGACAGCCCAGTAGCCGAGAGCATCCAGGCGCTCGACCCAAAACTGCGGCTCAATCAACAGCGATCGCAGCGGGGTCAGGGTCAAACCAATCGCCAAACAAAGTCCGAGGGCAAACAGTCCCCAGAAGCGTTTGTCTTGATGCCAAGGGCGGCTGCCATTCATGCGTCATGGGTGGCTTGCGGGTCAGCGATGGTTGATGCACCCAGTTCAGTAGCGATCGCCTCGCCTTCTAGTTCCTCATTCAGCGCCTTGCGGGCGATCTTGGTGACGTAGACGGTCACAGCGACGGTCGCCAACAGACCGACGATGCGGATCACCCATTCGACCGGCGAAGTCTGCTGCCCTGCCGCTCCCAGCGTGGCAAGGTTACCCGCCAGCGAGCCGAGATACACATACATCACGGTTCCCGGCATCATGCCAATCCAGGAGGCGAGGAAGTAGTCGCGCAGCGAAACCTGCGTGACACTCAGGCCGTAGTTGAGCAGATTGAAGGGGAAAACGGGGGAAAGGCGCAGCAGGCCAACGATTTTCCAGCCTTCTTTGGCGATCGCGCGGTCGATGGCACTAAATCTCGGCTTGTCTTCCAGTTGCTTGGCGACCCAGCCACGAGCGAGGTAGCGCCCGACCAGGAAGGCCGCCGTCGCCCCCAGGGTTGACCCGATCGACACACAAATCGAGCCTTGAACCACGCCGAAGACAATGCCCGCGCCGAGGGTCAGAATGGTGCCGGGCACACCGGTCACCGTGGTCACGATGTACAGACCGACGAAAATGAATGGCCCCCAAACGCCCAGCCCGCGAATCCATTCCAGGGCTTGGATGAATAACTCTTGCACGTTGAATTGTCTCGCGAGAACGATCAGTACCGCCACGATCACGGCGATGATCGCCAGCTTCACGATTGTATTAACCCTGCTGCGTTTCTTGGGCAGCTCTTCTGAAGATGTCATGGGAATCCTCCGTAAGTTAGAAGTTTGCTCGTCTGTTATTGCCATCTGTTCAGCGAACCAGGACGAGCGACCATTCATCCCAGGCGGCTGAATTCTGCGGGCGATCGCCTTTCGCGGAGAGCGATCGCTACAGCAGTGCTCCCCCACAACTCGAACCACAACCAGCCGTACAGCCGTAGCAGTATTTCGCCGTTTGTACCTCATGGATGACATCGAGGTTCTGCAACGCGAGCAGTTTGCTCACGGTCAACGGCTCACCATCTGCTAGGCGAGCCGGGATGCCTTCCATCTGGTTAAAGTCACAGTCGTAAACATTACCCAGGTAGTCGATCGACAGCTCGTTGCGACACATCAACTGCGGCACTGTTGCGGCGTTGTAATGCGCCGCCAAAAAGTCCACATAGGCATCATGCAACTGTTGGCGCTGCAAATATTGCTTCGTCCGACCAATCGGCAAGTTGGTGATCGTAAAAAGGTTATTGAACTGAATCCCGAAATGCTCATCCAGGTAGGCTTTATAGTCACCCTGTAATTGTTGTTGATCGGCGGTCAGGCTGAAGTTTTCATCTGTAGGCAGGGTCGGGTTATAGACCAGATCCAGCACCAAGTTTGGCTCGCGCCCGTAGCCGACCGCGTTCAACTGTTGGATGGCGCGAATCGAGTCGTCATAGACACCCGCACCCCGCTGTCGATCAACATTGCTCTGCAAGTAGCAGGGCAGCGAGGCAACGACCCGCACCTGTTGTTGAGCAAAGTAAGCGGGTAAATCTTCAAAACCCGGCTCGAAAAAGATCGTCAGATTCGAGCGTACAATCACTTCCATACCTTGCTGACGAGCCGCTTCAACCAGTGGTCGAAAGCCATAGTTCATTTCCGGCGCTCCCCCGGTCAAATCGAGTGTTTGTAACTGGGGAAATTGTTGAATAATTTGAATCAATTGCTGGCAAATTTCCGGTTGCAATTCCTCAGTACGTTTCGGCCCGGCTTCAACATGGCAGTGGGTACAAGCCAGATTACAGCGTCGCCCCAAGTTGACCTGCAATACGCGGATCGATTGCTTGCTCAGTGGCTCAGCAAGGCGATCGCGAAACGGGATTGCAGCCTGACGCGACTGCTTTTCATTCACCACAGAAACCATATTGACGCTCCATTCGTTAGCACTAAATCCATTACCGCAGGGGGCAATTTTATTGATTGTCGCGAGTGACTAATTGTATTAAATCGAGATGACCTGAAATTTCCCTGAGAGTTTGACAGGTATGGGCTTAAGTCTGCACAACAGAGCGGGCAATTGCCATCACAGGCAATCACCCGCGCCCTCCAAGCGATCGCCACAGCAGCCATTGCCGTAGCCAACTGACCGGGCAGCAGCGCGCTACTATCGCCCAAAGCTAGGCTGTGACCAGGACGTGAGCAAAAGGCCGTGCCATGCCAATGTCCATTCGCTGACCACGCTAATGTAGACCTGAAGCGGGTGAATCTGGAGACACCGCTGGCGACTCTGGCTGGGTGCATTCCACTTTAGTGTTGCAGTTGCCCACTCTGCGAGCAACTGCGATGCGTCTACATCTCCCGATCCCGTCTCCCAGCTTGGGAGAGGGATTTAGGATGTTGGCAGAGCTTGTTCCGTAGGAACGGAGAATTGCCAATCTGGGATGCTCCCCTTTGGCTCGACAAGGCTGACCTGCCTGTCAGCCGCAATCACTGCCAGGTGGTGGCCTCACATTCAAGCAAGCGTTGCAGGATGGCAATGAGAGTTGAGTTGCCACTGGCGCGGAGCTGTTGCTCAATGCCGATGTTCAGCAACTCCATCCCCAACCGCGTTAGGTAAGCGGACTGTACGGTGCCGAGGTTGCCACGGTTGGTCGCTTGGGTCTGATAGGACTGATTAAGATTCATCCCAAACTGTCGCGCCAGTGTCTCGACCACATAGCGTTGCTCCGGGCGCGCTGAGGCGAGGAGTGATTGCAGCGGCTGATTGAGAATTTGTTGTTTTTCAGCTTCCGAGCGCTGGCTGTGCAACCAGACTTCTGAGGTGGAGACGGGCAAGTCAGTCGTGCGTCCGTCCACCTTGGCGAAACCGTGGGCTTCGGCATAGGACACCCGACCGTCGCGGTTGTAGTCAGCAGAGGCGGCGGCTTGGCCGGTGCGATCGCGCCCGCTCAAGCCCGCAAAGAAGCTAGAGCTGTAGTCACGGTAATCCGCTTCATTCACCTCTGGCGTGCAACCGACCGAGACACTGGTCTTGATCGTCGCGAAGAAGCCGCAGCGCGTCTGGGCGGCTAGATTCACGCCCGGCGTACCGTTGGGATGGACAAAATTGGCAAACGAACCGGCATAACACTGCGCCATCATCGTCACGATCTGGCGATCGCTCCCCAATTGATCCAATTGCTGCGACAACTGCTGTACGGTCAAGCGTTGGTCACCCCAGAGGATCAGCGAATTGTTGTCTGGGTTTTGATTGTTTTTTGCGCCGTGGCCGGTGAAGTAGAAGAAGAGAGAGCGGCGATCGCGCCCTTGTTGACCGAGCCAATTGGTAACATTCGCCACCGTTGCCGCCCCGGCGACACCGGGAATCGCTGGAGCTTTGTATTGCTCCTGTCTCTGGTCATTGATGTAGCGCACGGTCGCCTGACCGTCGTTACCATTGGCGAAAAAAATCGTGGCTTGCGCCGGATCGAAACCTCGTGCCTGCAAAGCGCGCTGGAAATACAGCACATTTTTTTCCAGGGCGATCTCGTTGTTGCGAGGGGTGCCACCACCGGCAACGACGAGGAAATTCATGCCTGCGCCCCCACTCGCTGCGGCGGCAATTGGGCTAGCGGTCGGGGCTGGGACATTGGCCGTTGTCGCCGAGCTTGGCTCAGCACCGCTACGCTGCTGAGCTGTGGCTAAGTTTTGCTGATATTCGGCAATTTTGGCTTGTGCCGCCTGGTGTTGGGGAGCGGTTGGCGGCAAAGCGGTGAGCAGGGCGATCGCCCGCTGCCACTGTCCCGCCACCAAACGCCAATCGTTCTCAGTGCGAGCCGACTGTGCCAGCGTTGCCGCGCCCATGCCGATGTCGAGGGCATCCTGAAACGCATTAGCCCGCGCCACTGGTGTCGCAACGGCTGCTGCCACGGTCGGCGTCGGTTCAGGCGGCGGGGCGAGCACCTGCGACTCGCTCGCAGCGCAACTCATGCTCAGTACAGCGGTAGTCAGGGCCGCTAGACTCAGACGCCATGGACGTTCCCGATGTGGCGCGTGATGTCGTGTAAGTTTGTGCATTGTCCCCGGTCTCATGTTTAATGTCTGTACTAATTTCAGTTTGCCGTGTGGGGAACTCAGCACCTATGTTTGCAGCGCCTGTACTGTCTTCCCGTTGGTTGGGTTATTTGGCTGTCGGGACAGGCGCGATCGCCTGCGGGATCGTCCCCCCCGTGCGTGGCAATGAATTGCCGCCAGTGTCAACCTCTGCCGCCGATCTGAAAGCCGAACTCAATTTATTATGGCAAACTGCGCCGCAAACCGCTGCCCCGCTGGCGAACCTCGAAGCCACCCCATTTCAGTTCAATGCGGCCACACCGTCAGCACCAGAAAGCTTTTTCAACCCGGAGTTTGCAGCGGCGCTGCCGCCCGTGTCGCCAGCGATTGTGCAACCCTTCCAGTTTCAGCCCGCTGATCTCCCCGCGCCCTCCCTGTGGCTGAGCCAGGCGGAGACCGAGGGGGGAGACGCTCTGGATATTGAGCCGGAAATCCTGGAAAACAGTCCCGTCCTTCAGCGCTGGCTCGAGGAAGTCCCAGATGTCCTAGAGGATATTCGCCACGATCCCGCCTTCCGCAGCCGCGTGCGCTTGGGCTACTCGTTCTTCCCTTCGACTGAAGATAAGAGCGGCTGGATTATTGGCATCGAAGACTTCTTCATCGGTCGTACCGGCTTGACGGTTAGCGCCGAGTATCAGGGTGCATTTGCGGGCGGTCGAGAAACCTGGGGCGGCGACCTCCGCTACTACGTGTTGCCGCTCGGCAGCTACATCAACATTGCCCCCGTGCTCGGCTATCGCAATATCACCACCGACAATTACCACACGGACGGCATTAATGTTGGTGCGAAGCTGATCCTAGCCCTGTCGCGCACCGGTGCAGCCGACATTTCGATTTCGCAGACTTTTGTGTCGCCCGGTTCCGCCGATGAGGTGGGTATCACCACGCTCTCGACCGGCTACGCGGTGACGGAGGATTTACGAATTTCGGTCGATCTCCAGAAGCAAAATTCCGTCGGCGAGAAGGATAGCCGCGTCGGTTTGGTCTTTGAATGGATGCTGTGATTGGCAAAGCGGCGGGTGGCGCGATTTACTGGTAGAAGCAGCGGACGAGCCGTTGCTTTTGCTGATTGACCCGATCTCTGAATCGCCTGCCTAGCCATGTTTCGACCCCAACGCATTGAACCCGGCCCCGGCCAAGAATCAGTCTGGGATTATCCGCGCCCGGCGATCGCCCAGCCCTCAGACAAGCACGTCGAGATCGTCTACAACGGCGTCACCATCGCCGACAGCCACCGTCCCTATCGCGTGCTGGAGACGAGTCATCCACCCACCTACTATCTGCCGCCGGAGGACGTGAAGCTGGAGTATTTTCAGCCCACGGCGCGTCGCACCCTCTGCGAGTGGAAAGGCGCAGCGCGCTACTACACGCTCCAAGTCGGCGACCAGGTGTTGACGGAGGTGGCCTGGAGCTATCCCGAACCGACACCAAATTTTGCGGCGCTCAAGGACTACATCGCGGTCTACCCCGGTCGGATGGAGGCTTGCTATGTCAATGGTGAGCGCGTGCAAGCCCAAGCGGGCGATTTCTACGGCGGTTGGATCACCAGTGAGATTGTCGGCCCGTTCAAAGGGTCAGCGGGGACTTGGGGTTGGTGAGTCTCAATGCCACTCGCCAGCCAAGACCCGGTTGCGGCGAGAAACTGAGCTTTTGAGCTGAAGTTGTCTGAGCGGTTCAGGGTTGGCTATTCACGGCTGGCGAATAACAGCGGTGAGCCAAGTTTCCAGGCGATCGCCCAACGCCGTCAAAGAAAACTCCTGCTCGGCTTGACGACGACAGGCGTTGCGGTCGAGGCGCTCAAGTTGGCCAATGGCGGCAACGAGACCGGCAACACTATCGGGTTCGACGAGAAAGCCGGTTTCGCCATCGCGGACGATCTCCGCTGGCCCGCCGCGACGATAGGCCACCACGGGCACACCGCAAGCCAGCGCTTCAATAGCAACATTGCCAAAGGCCTCGACCCAGCGCGGTGTCACCAATAGCGCTAGGCTGTTGCTGAGGACTTGTTGCAGCTTGTCCGTGGGGAGAAAGCCGAGATAGTCAAAGTCGGCGTCTGGATAGGCGGCTTGCAACTGTTGCCAGTAGGTGTGGTCTTGTAGCTTGCCACAAATTTTTAGGGGCAAGTTGGCCTGTTGCGCGGCTTGGATGGCGTCTTCTAGCGCCTTTTCGGGGGCAATGCGGCCGACCCAAGCGAGTTGCGCGGATGGGCGATCGCCAAACTGATAACGCTCCAAATCAATCGCGTTGCTGAGGCAAGTGTAAGGCGGCAACTTGCCAAAGGTTGCGGCTTGCGCGTGGCTGTGGAAAGCGAGAGCGATGGGATGGTAGCGGGCGAGAGTGGCGATCGCCCGATCCATCGCCTCATTCAGCGAAGCCATACTGACCAAGTGGGCAACGGGCGTGCGGAAAAAAGGCGTCAGATAGAGCGGCAACCAGTCGTAGGCAAAATTGAGCAACAAGTCGTAATTGGCCTGCTCACGCTGCGCCCAAGCCCACATATTCGCCAAGACCGAATGGGGCGGCATCGTGATTGGGGTCAGGCGGGCTTGGGTTTGGGCAGGAACATGCGGGGTGCCCTCGATCGCGACCACCTCCAGCCCTGGCAAGCGTGAACCACTGGGCGCACAAACCTGCACCTGATGTCCGCGCCGCTGTAACTCGCGCCCACAGTTAGCCAACGTCAGCTCCACACCCCCCCCGGCACCCGATCCAAGCGCGCCGACCGGGGTAGATAGGAGTAACAGGCGCAAACGGTTTAGCATCGGTTCTGCGAGCAGCTAACTGGGGGGAGCATGGCGATCGCCCTGGGCAATATGGTTGGGGACGCGAATGTTGTTGAGTTGTCCCAATGCCCAGCGCGCCGTCTCTTGCACATCGGGATCAGGATCATCGGTGGCGTAGTAGATCAACTGGCTGAGTTGGGCGACCAATTCGTAAATGCGCGTCAGATCCCGGATCGCATTTTTCCGCACATGGGCGTCGTCGTCCTGGAGCGACAGGGCGAGGGCACGGTTCATCGGCTTCAGGGCGCGGGTGCCGATCTGCGAGAGCGCTTCCAGGATCAAACTCTGCTGCTGAGAATCAGAATCCAGGAGCAAATTGACCAACGGTTGCACGGCGCGGGAGTCGGCTTGCTGAGCCAGTTCCCAGATGGCTTGCTGGCGTTGCCCGGCATCTGGCTCTCGCAGTTCGCGAATCAGTTGATCGACGCGATCAAGGTTGACCAAGGCGGGCGATCGCGCCTGTAGCAACGGTTCACTGGCATTCAGACCGTTATGTGCCGACAGCGGCTCGCGCGGCGCGGCGGGCAGCGGAGTCTCTAGCGGTGCATCGTTGCAATTGTCGTCGTCAAAATTGGCGTCGAGAGTTGGGGGGAGTAGCGGTTTGGCAGCAGGTTGCAACAGTTCAGGTTCTGGCTCCACGGGTGGCAGCGGTGCCACTGGCTCGACCAGCACATCTTCAAATTTTGGTGGCGGTGGCGCTGACGGCTCAGAGTGTGGTTGAGCGGCGTGCTTGAAGTTGGGGGGGATGGCCGTTGAGCGCACCGGAGGCATTCCGGTCGTTGCGATGCCAGACGTGGAAGCAGGACTGGCAGCGTCGGCAGCTTCGGGTATTTCAGTCGGGCTAGCATCCGTATCCGCATCGGGAGCCGCTTCTGCAACTTCTGGCTCGCGGTTAATCATGCGTAGCAGCAGCATCCCACCCCCGATACTCCCGGCCACAAGCACGAAGCCACCGCCAGCAATGAGTGCGAGCCAGCGTCTACGGCTCATCCGGAACCAGCGCCGATTCTGGGGCGGGCGGGGATTCTGGATGTCGTCGAGCTTGCGCCAGGTCTCGACATTGAAAATGCCAGTTGGCTCGATGTCGTTCTGTTCCTGAAACGTTCTGACGGCTGCCTCGGTCGCTTCGTCGTACTCGCCGCTAATTCCGCCTTCATAAATTTCCAGGCGTTCGAGGCGCATCTGTAACTCACGCACCTCCGGGCCGCTATCTCCCCGTTTGATCGCCGGTTCCTCGGATGAGTCGCTGCTATCCGCTTCGGCAGGCGCAGAGGGCGATTCACTAGTGGATGGGTCTGCTTCGTCCGTGGCTTGGGCGATCGCCCCCAAGGAGATGTCGGAACGGCGCAAGTTGGCAACCGCCGCATTGGGCATTACGGTGGCGGTGAGGGTGCTGCAAGTGAGCGAGGCAGCGACTATCAGGGTCAGGCGATCGCGCATAGCGTCACTCGAAAAAAGCGAGGGAGCGTTGAATCCAACGTAACGATAGCACCCTAAGAGTTTAGCTACTCCTATCTTAGGCGTTCGGCTGCACAGATACCAGCGCGGTTCGACGGGAAGTTGGCGCTGCTCAGAGGCGATCACCAGTGATCGCCTAAAACAACCGCATCATCCCGACGCTGTTGTTCATCTTTACATTGCGCGCCTGGACACCGGTTTTTGAGTCGATGCAGGCAACAATGAACGTTGATGTGTACCAGGCGTTCTATCCCCATGATTGGCGTGTCAGCCAGCAGGAGGCCGTTGAAGCCGTTTGCGCGGCGGACGATACCAATGTCTGGGTTGCGGTTGATCGAGATTCTGCAGTGGGTTTTCTGGCTGCAAAACTCCATTGAGAGAACAGTATGGGGGAAATCCATCTGGTCGCGGTTGACTCCGACTTTCAAGGTCAAGGCATTGGGACGGCGTTAATACGTTGTGCACTCGATTGGCTAAAAGTGGCAGGGATGACGATTGCAATGGTTGAAACTGGTGGCGATCGCGGTCATGCCCCGGCTCGTCGTACTTATGAGAAGGTCGGTTTCGAGTTGTGGCCGGTTGCGAGATACTTCAAGACGCTTTAGTGCCGCGACGCGGAGGCGAGCAGGCAGAAATTGAAAGTCAGATGGCTGGATTTTCAAGGTTCCCAGCAAAGTTGAATCGTGCCCTCAATTCCGCTCCTATGTACTTGTAATAGAACATACCATCGCGTTGAATTGGTGAGAAGGCTAAGTGACAAAATCGAGGGGGTGACGTCTAGTACCGCTACGCGGAATTTTGAGTTCTGAGTTTTGAGTTCTGAGTGCCTGCAATACGGGAATCTTAGGGATTTTGAATGGGCATCTCATTTCCGCCGTCCTGTACTAGGATTAGGAGCGGTGCGTCAGGGCGAGAATTCATCTACTGACGGGTATCGATATGGATTCTACAGTGGGTTTTGTAGTTGCTGCGCGTCTACAATCCCCCAACTCCTGCTCCCAATTCTGAGCTGCTGTCGCCACTCGTTCCATGTAATGCAACTTTCAAGGATATGCTTCAATCTGCCCTAAGGCTGACAAGGCTGAATCCCAAATAGGTCTTTCGGGCAATGGGACGTGAGCGGCTCCAGTCCTACGATGAAGGCATAGATTTGAAACCAAACGGAGTTAAACTTCATGAGTACCGAAGATAGAATGCAGGCAACCGCCAAGAATGTTGAAGGTAAAGTCCAGGAAACGATGGGCGATTTGACTGGCGACCCTAACGAAGAAGCGAAAGGCAAGGCCAAGCAAGTGCAGGCACAAGCTGAGCACAGCAAGGAAAATGTCAAGGATGAGATCAAGAAGTCAATCAACTAGTGTTAACTGACCCTTGTTAGATCTTCAGTGCCAGAGAGTGGTAATTCTGCTTTCTGGCACTATTTTTGGTGACATGGAACTGAAAGACACATCAGCCGTCTCGGGCGATCGCGCGGGTAGGACATTGCTCAACAAAGTAGCCAACCAAGCTGCTGCAATCTTGTCATGGCCGCTTTGGTTGGGGTGAACGCCGTCCGCGAGGTCAGCCTCTGTAAGTGCTGGGTACACATCGACAAAGTACACGGCTTGTTCGCGTGCCTGTTGCTGTGCGACCACAGCAGGAATGGCGGCGTTGTAGGCTCGTACTTGCGCATCCAACTGGGGGTCAGCAATGGGCGGAATCGACGCAACCAAAACCTGAGCCTGGGGCAGTTGGCTGTGGATCGTGGCTAGTAAGGTTGTCAGGCGATCGGGGGCGGCCGTGAGGCGATCGCCTTGGGCAATATCATTGGTGCCAATCAGCAGCAAAATGATGTCGGGTTGGGTAGTGGCGAGCCAGCCTGTGAGACGCTGGTGAATTTGAGCAATTTTCCAGCCAGAATGCCCCTCATGCTCCCGTTCTGGCCAAGTTGCTGGCCCATTCTGTTGCGAGCCGACGAAATCAATGGGGTAACCGCGATCGCGCAATGCCTGCCAGAGCGGGAACCGGTAGCCCCCCGGCAGGTTGTAGCCATCGGTGATCGAATCGCCCAGCGGCATAATTTTTAGACTTGGCATCGCTTCCTCTGGCGGGCGCTCGAGTATCATGATTTGGCAATTGGCTACCAGCGCGATCGCCGCGATGGCGATCGCGCCCCGCCCCAGCCAGTGAATCATCCGGACAACCATCGAATCGCCTCAAAATAACCGAGAGTTGGCTTCAGCCCGGATATCTCACAAGAAAAGATGAATCGGGAACAAAAACAGCGAGAATGTAATCACCACAAGACATTCAGCGGTTTAGAAACATGCCCCCGACTCAAACAGAGTGTACCTCAACTAGCTACGACTTTGGCCGTGTGAGCCATCAAAACCTCGCGGCCGATTGCAGTGGTGGAGACCTGACCAGCGATGGTGGACTGCTGCTGATTCGGAAAATCGACCAGTTGTATCGCATCAGCGAGCGTCTGTCAGCGTGCTTTACGGATCACCGGGAGGCCCACCGGGTCAAGCATGAATTGACCACGCTGATCGCCCAACGGTTGTATGGGTTGGTTCAAGGGTAGGAAGATGTCAATGACCATGACGAGTTGCGCCATGACCGACTGTTTGGGGTCGCCCTGGGTCAGCTTGAGAGTGACCATTCTCGGTGTGCGCCGTTAGCCGGCAAGAGCACGCTGAATCGTCTAGAGCAGGCCATGCATATTGCCAGTGACCTTTCCGATTCGCGCTACATCGAGATGAGCCTGACCCCGTCGGCGGTAGAAGCGTTCCTGGTCGAGGTCTTGATCGAGCCGATGGAGCACGAGCCTAAGCGCATCATCCCGGATATGAATGTCACCGATGACCCCACCCATGGCGAGCAGGTCGGCAGCGCCTTCAATGGCTACTATCAGCATGAGTACTACACCCCCTTACTCATCTTCTGTGGCTGCCATCTGTTGAGTGCGAAACTGCGTCCGGCCAACGTGAACCCGGCAGAGGGCGCTTTGGCGGAACTGCAACGCATCATTGCCCACATTCGAGACCATTGGCTTGCAGTGCAGATTATGGTCAGAGGCGACAGTACCTACAGCCGCGACGACATTATGACTCCACCCATGAATTTGAGAGCAATCAACTCCGGCTCTGGTTTTCCTCTTTTGCCTATGTGTTGATCCAAGCCTTGCAGCTCTAGGCGCTGTCTACGACCCCTTCGATGCCGACTCGTTGCAGGGTTGGCGGCTGGCAAACGAGGGCGGTTATCAAGATTTAGCGAAGGACGAGCGCGGCTGGCTGTGGTGTCAGGAGTTGGGCTTGTGGTTGGGAGCTTGGCAGGGGGAGTTGGTGCGTGAGACTGCGCCCTGGCTGCGGTTCTACGGGGCGGATGGCAGTTTGGTGCTGCTGGCGACGGAGCGAGAGCAGCAGGAGCGGCGGCAGAAGGAACGAGCTGAGCAGCGGGCTGAGCAGGAGCGGCGGCAGAAGGAACAAGAATGCCAAGCCCGCCTCGACTCTGTATCCCGCTTACTCACCCTCGGTCTCAGCGTTGCCGAAGTTGCCACCGCGCTGAATCTGTCCCTAGCGGTGGTGGAGCAGATCCAAGATAGTCAAACCCCTTAACCCAAAGACTGTCTCATAATCCTCCGATCGGGTTGGCTGAGGGTGAGGCTGACACCGTTGGTAAAGGGGATTTGGGCGAGTTGGGGGGTGAGGCGGGGTTGACGGGCGAGGGACCAGTCGGGGGGGATGATGCCGCTGCCTTTGAGGAAGGTGGGGGTGAGGAGGATGGGGTTGTTGTCGGGGGCGGCGAGGGTGAGGGTGAGTTCTTGGTGGGGAGACATTAGTGTTATCTTAATAAATGATTTTTAGATTGATGGTTTATTGTTAGTATTTCACCAGAAAACCAACACATGAGGGCACCTCGATTAATTGCCTTATTGCGAAAATTAGCTACGGTGTATTCAGGCTTTTCTCAATAAGATTTGAATTTTTCGAGGTACTCATAATTTATCAGACGGTAGTTAGAACAGATGTTCAAGATGTTGTCAGGCGCAACTTCTGTTTTTGCGTATAATTTGCGCTGACCCGAAAAATAATTGTGGCTCTCCTGGATCTGTGGTGATAAGCACAAGTTTCCAGTGCCGAAGTGCCTGCCAAGCAAGGGTTTCAGGAATCTAGCTTACAAGGTCTGGTATCACTACTACACTTATCCCACCCTAAACCCAGGAGAGCCATAATTGTTTTCCAACACATTAGTAAGCACTACGCTCTAATTCTAGAATATTACCCCATTCAGAACAGCATTATCCATCTGACAATTGGACAAGTCCACATTTGTAAGGTTAGCATTGCTTAAATTTGCCCATCTGAAATCTGAAAAGCATGTAGAATTAGAGAGATCGGCACCGCTCAGATTAGCGTATCTGAAGTCTGATGAGCATACGGATGCATGTAGCGACGCGCCCGTTAGATCCGCATTTTTGAAATCGCACTCAATAATTTGAGAAAAACTCAGATCAACTTTGACGAGACTTGCAAAGCTTAGAAAAACATAAGATAGATTTGCCCTGGCTATCGCACTGAAGTCAAAGACAGTTTTATGAGCGTAAACTTCAATCAATGTTGATTCTGAAATCTCGCAGCTTGTGAAATCCGACTCATTTACTTCAACCTTCTTCAAATAAGCATTGTTTAAATTGGATTCTCTAAGATTTATTGAATTTATGCAAGTATACTCATCAAAAATTTTTCCTTGTAGATCGGACTGAGTAAAATTTCTCTCTCCAGAGTTGTACATGAGCACTAAGGATTTAGGATAGAGCTGGTTCACTTGGCAAGTTTCCTACTAATGAAAAACACTAGCTGTTTAGGTCTCGGGAATGAAAACCACAGGAGGGATACCACCCCATTGCCTATTAAGTTCATCTGTGACTCCTTGATGAGAAACTGCCCATCGATAGTTGTATGAGCACTCACTGGCAACAGGTAATCCATTAGCACGCTCTCTTTGGAATTCAGACAACTGACCACTAAATACACTAGGAACCCTGAGATAAAAATCTCCAGTGCTTTCTTTCAATCGTTTAGCTTCCCATACATTCTGAGTACCTGGTGTACGGCCGTCATAGCTAGTTACGTTGGCAGTAGGGGTTACGACGAGATGATCATAATTCGAACCTGATACCTGAGTTGCGTAGTAATCCCATGCCGCCACTACACCAACGTTGTCTCCTGTCTCTCCGCCCGCCGCGCCTAGGCGGGGAATATCAGCACTCCAACACTCCCTGTCATCATCTTCCTGTCTCAGGAGTGGAATGAAGCGTTGAAATCCCTTCTGGGTTAATGCATTTACTTGCTGCGGAGTGAGTTCAGTGACTGCATTAAGTTTAGAGCCTTGATTTGCAACTCCCCAACCCATAGCAGCCAGAATACCTAAACCTACGGTAACAACATTCAGCTCCATTGCCTTGAATAAACCGCTTGGATCGACTCCGTTAACTGGGTCTGAGTGGACATAAATATGCTTATTCAGTGTAATCGGATTCGAGTTATCCCCCTCCCAAGTATCCCGCCGCGTAAACCTTCCCGTCGTCGGGTCATAATACCGCTGCCGCAGATAATACTGCCCTAACTCTTCATCCCACTGCTCCCCGGCAAACCGATAGGCATTCTCAACCGCCCCCAGCTCCCCAAGCAGATTGCCGTAGGCATCATAGCTGTACGCCGCCGCAACATCCCCCGTCTCATCCAGCAGCGCCCGCGTACTCCCCAGCCCATCCACCAGATAGGTCGTCTCCAGCCCCGCCCGTTCTTGCTCAATGAGATCCAGACCATAGGCATAGCTCACCGTCGAGCTGCCATCCTCATACTCCTCCAGCACCTGCGCGTAGGGACGATTCTTATCCAGCAGATAGCTCGTCGTCACCCCGCCCACCGTCGCGCTGACACGGATATTGTCATCGTCATAGGCATAAGTGACCAAAGGCTCCACCACGCCATCCTGCTGCACCACCACCAAACGATTGCGGTCATCCCAGACATAGCGCAGCGTCACCCCACCCTCAGACACCGCCGTCAGATTGCCATTCAGGTCATACTCATAAGCTACCTGCTCCGCATATTAGAAAAGCCCTCTGATGTAACTGGCTGCCTGATTACGCTTTTCAGACAGTCTATAAGCCTGACATTGAGTAAATGCTGACTATTGAACTATGCCTGCTTCACGCAATGCGTCTCGAACATCAATATCCACCCTGATATAAGACATTCTTTCAGTCTCTTTGCTGATCCCGATGGGTTTATTCCCCATAAGCATAAAGTCAAAATCTTCTGTCTCCAAAAATCTTTGTGAGTTATAGTAAAAGACGAAAGCATCATCAAATTCTACCGTTTTCCTGTCTATTAGGACTATACGGTCACCGCGATCAGATATACGGAAATCCTCACTGACGTAAGTCAATACCTTGCTTCGGGCTGATTCTAAATTAAGCATTGTTGATCTCCTTCTACTGTTTATCTGTTCTTATAAAGAAGAATACATCATATATATCTACATTTGCCACACCCCCTATTTGCCCGTCAAGAAAATGTACGGCACCTCTCTGATTGACTGCATTAAATGCATGTGAATATGCCTCACCATGCTTATAACCGATAACAATACCTCTTGAACCCTTGCCGGCGCTTAGAAGAATATCCTGAATTTTTTCAGCAGATGCAACCTGCTTTAGTTGTGACTGATATGTCGCCTCCAGTATCTCCCGAGCCCCGGAAAAAGAATCTGCAGCCAAGCCGGGTAACGCTTGCGCTGCTCTACCCTGTAGCGTTGCATCCACAGCAATTGCACACTTCACACAATTAAGATTGTCCCCCAAAGGATTAATACTGCGAATAGAAAAGCCATGCGCATTTGAATGAATGTTTTGAGGGAGTCCTGGTGCTGGTAGATGTGTAAGTAGTGCTCTAAGCGACGCAAGCAGCTCAATGGCTCCCACAATAGCCATTACTCTATCTATGAATCCGGCGGTCTGACCACCGAGTCCGTCGGAGTCTGTGCTTCGGATCAATTCGGTATAGCTACTGAATTGAGCTGCTGCCAGAGTGTTGCGGACACCTCGCGCGGCGGAGATGTCGGTCATCGTAAACAGCCCAGTCGGGTCAATCCCGTTCACCGGATCGGCATTCGCATAGATATGCTTGTTGAGCGTAATCGGCTCAAAGTTGCTTCCCTCCCAAGTATCCCGTCGCGTAAACCTGCCAAGCGAAGGATCGTAATACCGCTGCCGCAGATAGTACT
>JAAUTY010000063.1 GCA_012031265.1 Spirulinaceae cyanobacterium SM2_1_0
GACTGGGAAAGTGATCACAATGAAAACGCCGAGACACAGCCAGAAGCTCAAGACGGCACGACCAGCACCAGCCGCACCACGGATTAAGCGCAACAGTGTCTAGCAATGGGTTCGCGGGGAGTGCGAGTCGCTAGCCAACACGGTGCGGGAGATTGCGCTGGCATTGGGGACGACCGATCTAGAGGCGGCGGCAGCGTTGGTGGCACGCCACCTTGGGGATGTGTTGGGAGAGGATTAGTCTATGTTGCGGTCAAAGTTCCCCAATCGGGCTGTTATCCCGCACCTGCGGTCTAATACATAGTTCGGCAATGGAATAAAGTCTCCAATTCTCGACTCTTGCTATCAGAACCCATATTGAATTTATGACACCCACGTTTCCAATACATACACCAGACACGGCACCTAATGACTCGAAAGAAATCCTTCGTCACACGGAGAAAAGCTTTGGGATGATTCCAAACCTTGAGGGGGTGATGGCAACCTCGCCCTGCCTTCTCAAATCCTATAGTTCGATGTGGGATGAATTTGAGAATACGACACTTACACCTGTTGAACGTCAGGTTGTCTACCAAACTGCCAATTTCGAGAACACATGCAACTACTGCGTGCCATGGCACTCACTTCTCTCATGCAAGGCGGGCATGGACGCCCTCGACATTGAGGCACTCCGGCAAGGCATGCCACTCAGCAACAGTAAGCATGAGGCTCTGCGAGTATTCACGAAAGAAGTCGTTCTTCAACGAGGAAAGATAAGTAAAGGTGCCATCGACTTATTCCTCCAGGCTGGTTACACAGCGCAAAATGTTCTCGAAGTCATCATGGGAATTGCCATCAAGACGATGAGTAATTACACCAACTCAATCGCAGGCACTCCTCTTGATAAGCAAGTCCAACAACTCGCGTGGAAAAAGCCACTGGCAGATGGATAAAGCCGAACAAGGCGGTGCACCCAACGGCTACCCGCGTCACGCTCCATGCTTGGTCGCTTCGCTTCCGGCATGGATCGCGCCACGGGCAGCCGTGGGTGACCTTGGACGTTGGGCTACTCCATATTTTGGTGGGGGCGGTACAGCAATATTACCGATGAGTATCAAAGGCTAATCTACCTTGAAGGTGTCTGCATGGCATTGCGTTGGGGGCATCGGTGAGGCGATCGCACAAATACGAGTTCCGGCATAAAATTAAGTTATGGTCTTATGTAGATAGATATGCTTAAAACACTTTGGGCTACGGTTCGGCAAGGAAAAATCGAGCTGTTGGAGTCAGCAGAATTACCGGAAGGTGTAAGAGTGCTGATAACAGTTTTACCTGACGACGAAGCTGAATTTTGGCTGAAAGCAAGCCAAACCTCACTCGATGCAGTTTGGGACAATACTGAGGATGATGTATATGCCCAACCACTCCAAACATGACGTTATTTTGGTGCGGTATCCCTTCTCAGATTTGTCGAGTTCAAAGGTAAGACCCGCTGTCGTTGTGAGTGCATCACACCCATCTCAAGACATTCTCATCACTCCTTTGACAAGCAAAACAAGTTATCTACTGCCAGGGGAGTTTGTGTTATCTGAGTGGGCAGCATCAGGATTGAACGTAACAACCGCAGCCAAAAGAGGTGTGTATACAGTGCATGAAGGTTTGGTGATCAAAGTGATTGGTCAGTTAGCTAAGGATGATGCTAGTCGGCTCGATCAATCCTTACGAGACTGGTTAGGTTTCTAGTCTGAATTACATTGCAACCATGAATCGAAAAAGCATTGCAACCAATATTGCTCGTAAACTATGGGCGCAGTGTGGCGGTGACCCGGCGGGACAGACTGTTTAGGCTTTCAAAGGGAATTTCTCATGCTTAAAGGAAAGATTGTGCGGATTGCTCGTCCAACCGATCAACTAGATAAGGTTGTCAGATTTTACACCGAAGGGTTAGGGCTTAAAATCCTTTATCATTTTGAAGAGCATGAAGGGTTCGACGGTGTAATGGTTGGAACCCCGGAAGAACTTTATCACTTTGAGTTCACACACCAACGAGGACACTTTGTTGGTCGCGCTCCAACACAAGATAATCTGATTGTTTTTTACCTTCCTGATCAACAAGAGTGGCAACGTGCTGTTGAGCAAATGAAAGCTATCGGATATGAACCTGTAAAATCTTGCAATCCATATTGGGAAGAAAGTGGAGTAACTTTTGAAGATCCAGACGGCTACCGTATCGTCTTACAAAACGCTACTTGGGAGACGTGATTTGTCGGCTGCCTAACAACGCCCATGCAAGCCGACCGCCGAGAGTTGATCGGTTGTGATGCAAAGGCTATCTGCGGCGGGTGATGGGCACCGTTAGCTGGATGAGGCGTTAGGTGGCATCTACTAGGTTAAGCCTGTCCTTCAGGGATTTATCTTTTCACAAACAGCGTAACTATTCAGGTGCTGGCATTGACAGGGCGACTTTTTTGTGCAGTCAACCCCGAAAAAATTAGATCTAGTCGCTCTAAGACTAGATTTCGTGTCCAAAGATACATTTTTGAGAGATCTGCTGCCTAAATCCACAGATTGCCTCTCAATGCAACCCTATAACCTGAATAGTTACCTTTAGTCCGACAACCACTCGGTCTTCTGTTAGCTTCGGGTGAGCGTGGACAACCATCGGCGCAATCATGTCTTCGACAGACTCGATGATCTCTGCCAGTTCCTGCGAACGGATTTTACCGGGTGACATTCCCTCACCAGTCAGAACTAATTCAATGGTCGTCTCGTCTGCCACGTCGCCTGCTGTTGCCGAAGATAACGACAATGTTAACAAGCAGATCGAGCTTGATGAAATAAGGGTTCTTGATGAGCAGCCTGCTTAACAATACCCAGATCCTTCAAGATGGCACGGCAAGTCCAATGTCCCATAGTGTCAATGCGGTTCTGTGCGGGGTGGGCAGCACTGTACCCACTGGCGGCGGAGGGCGAGATTCAAGACCACACTGGCGAGCCAGAAGCCAAGACCACTGCTGAGAATTGCGATCGCCCAAGGACTTAAGTCATCGGTCGCAGTGATGCTGGGACTGGCGCGGGCGATCGCAAACGCCGCCACCGCGCCGCTATCGAGATGCGGATTGCGGTCTTCGCGGCGGACGTAGCGGTAGGTGATGCCAAAAACGCCGCCGGTTAGAGCGGTAGTTGCCAGTTGTAACGGCAAAGCGGTTCCTGGCAGAGGAATTCCCGCCCCAAACTCCGGGAGCGGGACGAGCCAACTGAGACCGATGACGATGGCGAACGTGGTGCCAGCCAGAGCAGCGGCCTTGAGCGATTCGCGGCGATCGCGGCTCACCAAGCTCGCCGCGTCCTTGGTATGATGATCGGTTAAAGTCACAACCTTTAATTTGGTTTTAAATCAACGCACTATGGATATTCTGTCATTGGGTTGGGTCGCCGTTCTGGCTCTGTTCACTTGGTCGATTGCTTTGGTCGTTTGGGCGCGCAACGGATTCTAACATTGTGATCTGGGAATCAATCCGCGTTCTGGATCTACTCTTTCTGGCGGCGATCGCCCTGCTCATCGCCGTGAGTGGCGGCGTGCTCTACTTGTCCACTGTGGAATGGCGGGATCGGCGTCGGCGCGATCGCGACCAGCGGGCGACGAAGTAAGTCAAGCCGCCAATCTCAGGGGGCGATTGTCGGGAGCAGGCGATCGCCACTTTTGACTGCGGCAAGTGGGCGATCGCCACATCCTCCCCCGAGAGCCAAATTACCCCTTGTACCGATGTTGCTAAAAGATTTATTGGTCGGTCGGCGCGATCGCTGGCAGCCAATCATCCGCGAGTTCGAGCGTGCCCTGGGCAAAGCGAGTGTCATCCGTCGTCGTGACGAGCTGCTGACTTACGAGTGCGACGGCCTCGCCGCCTACCGTCAGCGTCCGGCCCTAGTGGTGCTGCCCCGCACCACCGAGGAAGTCGCAGCGGCGGTGCGGCTCTGCGATCAGCATGACCTGCCTTGGGTCGCCCGAGGGGCCGGCACAGGTCTCTCGGGGGGCGCTTTGCCAGTTGAGGATGGCGTGCTGATTGTTACGGCAAAGATGAAACGCATCCTACACGTCGATTGCGAGAATCAACGCCTGGTCGTGCAGCCGGGAGTGATCAACAACTGGGTGACCCAGGCTGTGAGCGACAGGGGCTTCTACTACGCCCCCGATCCCTCGAGCCAGAGCGTCTGCTCGATCGGCGGCAACGTTGCGGAAAACTCCGGCGGCGTCCACTGCCTCAAGTACGGGGTCACCACCAACCACGTCTTGGGGCTGAAGGTGGTGACGCCAGACGGTACGGTTGTCGAATTGGGTGGCGCCGTACCTGAGCAACCCGGCTATGACTTGCCCGGCCTCTTCGTCGGCTCCGAGGGCACCCTGGGCATCGCCACCGAAATCACCCTCCGCATCTTGAAGACGCCAGAAGCAATCTGTGTACTGCTCGCCGACTTCCCGGACATCGAGGCGGCTGGCAACGCGGTGATGGCCACGATCGCCGCCGGTATCGTGCCAGCGGGCATGGAGATCATGGACAACCTCAGCATCAATGCGGTGGAAGATATTGTCGCGACTGGCTGCTACCCACGCGATGCCGGGGCGATTTTGCTCGTTGAGCTGGACGGGATTGCTATTGAGGTGACTGAAAATATTGCCAAGGTCGCGGCGATTTGTCGCCAAAATGGTAGCCGCGAAATTACCACCGCCACCGATGCCGAGACGCGCCTGAAACTTTGGAAAGGTCGCAAAGCTGCCTTTGCCGCTGCCGGTCACCTCAGTCCCGATTACTTCGTCCAAGATGGCGTTGTGCCGCGCACGCAGCTCGCCCGCGTTCTGCGCGAGATCGAGGCGTTGAGCGAGCGTTCCGGCTTTCGCATTGCCAATGTCTTTCATGCGGGCGATGGCAACTTGCACCCGCTGATTCTTTACAATGGCTCCGTTCCGGGCGAATTTGCGCAGGTGGAAGCGGTCGGGGGCGAGATTCTGCGGCTCTGCGTTGAGGCGGGCGGCAGTATCTCCGGCGAGCATGGCATTGGCGCGGACAAAAATTGCTATATGCCGCAAATGTTCAGCGCGACTGACCTGGAAACGATGCAGTACGTGCGGGCGGCCTTTAACCCCAAGGGGCTGGCGAATCCGGGTAAACTCTTCCCGACGCCGCGCACCTGTGGCGAGGCGGCTAATGCTCAGAAGTCAGCTCAGTTCAAAGGTGTAGCACTGTTTTGACCTCGGGCAACACCTATGCACGTATCTATGCGGTGGTGCGCCAGATTCCGTCTGGGCAGGTGGCGACCTATGGGCAAATTGCCGATTTAGCGGGCTTGGCGGGTAAACCGCGTCTGGTCGGCTATGCGCTCTACCGCGTTGCCGCTGAGGATTATGCTGAGATCCCCTGGCAGCGGGTGATCAATGCCAGGGGCGAGATTTCGCACTCCTCCTTGCGCCAGGGAACAGATTATTTGCAGCGATCGCTTCTCGAAGCAGAAGGCATCTGCTTCAATCAGCAGGGTAAGATTGACCTCAGTGTCTATCGTTGGCAGCCGGTTCCTAGTCCGGCTCAGCCTGAGACTTCATCCGGGTGTAGCTTGCTGTTCGAGAATGAAGAGACGACTCAGAATGTCGAGTTGCGCTTGCGAACTCCTATCCCTTGCCGAGATCCCCGATGAAACTTTCTCGTTGTTGGCTCAGCGGTCTCACTGCGATCGCCCTCATGACGACGGCTGCCTGCCGCCCGACCGCTTCACCAGAAATCACGGTCACCGCACCCACAGAGCGCGAGACCCCGGCGGCGAGCGCCGATGCGACCCGCTTCATCGGTGCGGAAAATGAGATCACCGCCACGCAACCCTGGCGGATTCTCTTCGCTCTCAAAGACACCTACGACCCCGAAACCGGCGAGCACGGCGACCTCTATCAGGAGCAAGTCTGGCAAGGCGCGCAAGCAGCGGCGGCGGATTTTGGGGTTGAGGTCGAGTTGCTGGGCAATCCTTGCCATACCTGCGTTGAAGACCAGATTCGCGCTATCGATGCGCGCCTAGAAGCGGGTGACATCGATGGTCTGACGATCATGGCGACGGACTCGGTGCGCTTAGCGCGTGTGGTCGAGAAGGCGATCGCCAATGGCGTGCCGGTCGTGGCGATGGATACGCCGGTGAATACCGATGAGCTGCTCAGCTTCGTTGTCTTTGACAACTTCGCGGGCGGTCGGGTCATGGGGGAATGGGTGGTCGAGCAACTGGGCGGGCGCGGCAACGTGCTCCTGCTGGATGGCTCACTCGCACAGCAGAATGCGGTTGATCGCAAGGAAGGATTCCTCGCTGGTCTACAAACGGGTGAGATCGAAGTGCTTGCCACGGCAACGGCGAACTGGTCAGACACTGAAGCCGCCGCAATTACGACGCAGTGGCTGGCACAATATGACGAGATCGACGCTATCATCGCCGCCAACTATGCGATGGCGCAGGGGGCGAGTCAAGCGATCCAGGACGCGGGCCTGTCGTTGGATGACATTGTGGTCACGGGTTTTGATGCCATGCCGTCAGCGCTGATGGCGATCGCCAACCGCGAGATTGCCGCCACCATCGACCAAACCCCCGACCGGCAAGCCCGCCTCTCGATGCAATTGCTGATTCGCCACCTGGAAAATGCGGAAACCTTCCCACCCCAGCTCGTGCTGCCGGAGATTCCGCTGATCGAGGCGGCTAATATCGAGGAGTACATGACAGAAGCCGTGCCAGCGAGCAACTGAGCGCCGAGCTGACAGCGAGCAACGGCACGATTGGCTCAGGTAACCAGCCAGCTAGTGGGGAGGAGTGCGCAGGTTTTGAATATTCGTCGCTGGTGGCGTCGCGATCGCCCTCAGCCTGCCCAGGTCAGCCCCCACCAACGCTCGCTCAGCCAGCAAATCCGTCGCCGCGTGCTGGTGCTGAGCCTGATTGCGGCGCTCGGCCTGGTCACCGCGATGAGCTTGGGTCTAGCGACCGGGGTCGAGCGCATCAAGCGTCAACTCGACCGTGCCAGTGCCACCGCCGCCAGTTCCTTTGACCTCTTTCTGCTGCGCATCGAAAGTGACCTGATCGCCACCAGCACCACCCTGACCGTAGCGAGCGATCGCGATGAAGTCCTGCGAAGTATGCTCGCCCGCAACCGTGCCTACCGCGATCTGCTCCTCGTCAGCCCCGACGGCCGCATCCTGGCGCAGCGTAGCCGTGTCGGCCAACCGCGCCCTGATCGTCTGTTTGAGCAGGCCGGTGCGACCAAAGTTCCTGCCATCGGTCAGGTGCAGTGGGGGAGCGTGCAGTTCGAGCGACAATCGCCCTACATCGACACCAAGATTGCCGTCACCGACGACATCGGCATCGCCGAAGCGACGCTGCTGGCGCGCATCGATTTGAACGCCCTCTGGGAGGCCACCCTGACGGTTGAGGCTGGTCGCACCGGCTACGCCTATGTCACCGATGAGACTGGGCAGATCGTCGCGGCTAGGAACCGCCGCCTCCAAGCGCGTGGCGTAACCTTACAAGCACTGGTCGGGCGATCGCCCATCGAGACCGCCCGCTCCGGACTCAATCTCTATCGCGGCATTCGCCGCCAGTGGGTCATGGGGTCAGCGAGACGGCTCGAAGTCCTGCCTTGGTTTGCGATCGTCGAGCAACCCGCTCGCGAGTTCATCCTGCCGCTGACGGCGGCGCTGTTGCTTTGGCTCGTCGTGCTGGCGGCCGTAGCTGGTTTGGTGTTCAATACGGTTCACTTCACACGCCAGCGGATCGTCGCACCCCTGGCGGTACTAGGACAGGCGGTAGCGCGGTTGAGCAGCGGTGACTGGGAGTATCGTTTTCACATCGAGGCGCACGATGAGCTGGGGACACTGGCGATCTCGTTTCAGCAGATGGCGGAGCAATTGCGCGTCTCGTTTGCCGCCCTAGAGCGCGATCGCGCCAAGATGGCGATCCTCAACGAGGCCCTAGCCCAGAGCGAGAGCAAGCTGACCCAGTTTCTCGAAGCCGTGCCGGTCGGCATCTTCGTCGTCGATGCTCGCGGCACTCCCTACTACGCCAACCAGCGCGCCCAGGCCCTGCTGGGGCGCGGCGTCGTGTTTGCCGCCGATGCCAGTAATCTCGGTCGGGTCTACCGCGCCTATGTCGCGGGCAGCGAGCGCCTCTATCCCACTGAGCGCCAGCCGCTCGTGCGCGCCTTGGCAGGAGAAACAACGACGGTGGACGATATAGAAATCCGTCAGGGTGATCGCGTCATACCACTGGAGATTTGGGGCAAACCCGTTTACAACAGCGCTGGGCAAATCGTCTACGCGATCGCCGCTATGCAGGACATCACCGACCGCAAGCGTGCCGAAGCCGAGCGCAACACGATCACCGAGCAACTGCAACTGCTCAACCTCGCCTACGCGCGTTTCGTGCCCAACGAGTTTTTGCAACTGCTATCAAAGGACAGCATCATCGACGTGCAGCCCGGTGATGCGGTCGAGCGCGAGATGTCCGTCCTCTTTGCCGACATCCGCAACTTCACAGCCATGAGCGAAAAAATGACCCCCAAGGACAATTTTCGCTTTATCAATGCTTATCTCTCGCGCATGGAGCCGCTGATCGCCGCCAACCACGGTTTTATCGACAAGTACGTCGGCGATGCCATTGTCGCCCTCTTCAGCGGTCAGGCCGACGACGCCGTTCATGCCGCCGTCGCCATGCTCCACCGCCTCACCCACTACAACACTACCCGCCAGCGGCCGGATCGTCCGCCGATCCGCATCGGCATCGGCATCAATACCGGTCGGTTGATGCTGGGCACAGTCGGCGGCAGCCAGCGCATGGACAGCACCGTGATCAGCGATGCCGTGAATCTGGCGGCGCGGCTTGAGCGCCTGACGAAAACCTATGGCGTCTCGCTGTTGATCTCGCATAAAACTTTTCTGCAACTGGAGGCGGCACGCGACTATGGCATTCGCTTGATCGATCGCGTCAGCGTCTCGGGGAAATTAGAGCTGGTATCGGTGTTTGAAGTGTTTGAAGCCGATAGCGAAGAGCTACGCGCGGGTAAACGGGCGACCAAGACCGATTTTGAGCAGGCGATGATGCTCTATCATCTCGGCGCGATCGAGGCGGCCGAGGCACTGCTCGACCATTGCTTGCAGATCTGTCCGGGCGATCACGTCGCCCAGATTTACCGCGAGCGTTGTGATCAGCGCCAGCCCAGTTCTGAGCATTAGCGATCGCTCCCGATTTCCTCGCCCGACCCGCGTGTTGAGACAAGTCTAGCGGGTCAATATCTCTCAACCACTATCTGTAGTGGTAGCTCGCTGACTCCATCTTGGTACTAATGGCGAACAGGTGAACTTAACGCTACGAGTAGAGCTAAGAACTGAAGTACCACACCAAATGTAGAGTCACTGCCAAAAGACTTGCTTCGTTAACAAACTTTGTAATTCTTATTTTTCCTAACTATTTTCCCCCAAGCATTCCCCACTATTTCCACATGTTTTTTTCATCTTTCCACAGTTCTCCCAGGTTTATCCACAGGTCGCTAAGCTAAACTGCCGGTTTGCGGGGATCGCGGGGAAAACCTCACGTCAGCCTCGCTTTTTTCACCAACACTGAGTTCACGTAACACAATGTAACAAAAAGTGTGCTGAATCCCTTGATTTTCCGTGACCATTCAGTTTTCATAAAGATTTCTGTTACATTTCGCATCATTGACAAGCGCCGCTTGCCGCCGAAATATAGGGTAGAGCGATTGGCTGCGCCGAACCGTTGAGATGAACTGTCGCGATCGCTGCCGTGACTCCAGCGGCCATGCAGCCCCCCAAAAATTTGCTTTCCCAACGAGGTTATTTATGAACGCCAACATCAGCATCTTGACTGAAATTCCCGAAGAGTTGTATTACTCAATCCGCACTTATCTCGACGAACACCCAACTTGGGATCAAGACCAGGTTTTTACAACCGCGCTGTCCTTGTTTCTGGGGGGCGATCGCTCCTCACAACCGACGAGTGAAGTCGCGCCAGCTGATCGCCACACTCGCATCTACCTGGAAACACTCTACCGCCAACCATCCTAGAGACCGGGTCAACCGATCGTTGGGCACACAGACCTAAACGGCGCGGCTGGCACGCCGCCGCTATGCATCCCTCTCCGACCAACTGGCGGCGAGGCTGTTTTTTTCTTGACCTTTGCCCCGAACTATGAATCGGTGGCTACAATTGCAGACAATCTGGCAGCAGTTATGGTTCTCGATACGCTAATCGTTGGTGCGGGTTTGAGTGGTCTGAGTACGGCGCTGAGCTTGGCGCAACAGCCGCAGTCCTTGCTGGTCGCGGAGCAGCGCGATCGCGTCGGCGGCAATATCACCAGTGTGGAACAGGACGGCTTCATCTGGGAGGAAGGCCCGACTAGCTTTCAGCCAGTACCAACGCTGCTCGAGTTGGCGCTGGCGCTGGGTTTGCAGGACGAACTCGTTTTTGCCGATGCCAAGCTACCGCGCTATGTCTACTGGCAGGGTCGCCTGCGACCAGTGCCCATGAGTCCGCTGGCTGCCCTGACGACGACCCTGCTCAGCCCGGTAGGTAAGCTGCGCGCTTTGGCAGGAGCCTTGGGCTTTGTGCCCCCGGCAGCGGCGGGTGAGGAGACGGTGGCTGACTTCTTTCGCCGTCACCTCGGCGCGGAAGTGGCGCAGCGGTTGGTCGCGCCTTTTGTGTCTGGGGTCTATGCGGGCGATCCGCAGCGATTGAGTGCGATCGCCGCTTTTCGGCGCGTCGTGCAACTGGAGGCGGCCGGCGGGGGGTTACTTGCGGGGGCGTTGCGCGCTCGGCAGACCGCCCCAAAACTCGTGTTTCCGGCGGAACTGCCCCGTCCACCGCGAGGAGCGCTGGGATCATTTCGGCAGGGGATCGGGATGCTGCCACAGGCGATCGCGGCCAAGCTGGGCGATCGCCTGCGTTTGCAGTGGCAATTGCAGCAGATTGCGGTGACGCCGCAGCAGACTTACCAGGCGCTGTTTGCGACCCCGACCGGCCCCCAGACGCTGGAATCGCGCAGTCTGGTGCTGAGTTTACCGGCGCACACGATTGCGGAGTTACTACGACCCCTGCAACCCTCGGCCAGCCAAGCGCTGGCAGCAATTCCCTACCCGCCTGTGGCTTGTGTGGTTTTGGCCTATCCGGATGCGGCGATCGCCCGGCCGCTGACCGGTTTCGGTCATCTCGTGCCCCGGGGTCAGGGCATCCGCACCCTGGGCACGATTTGGTCCTCGAGCCTCTTTCCGGGCCGCGCACCGGCGGGGTGGCAGGTGCTGACGAGCTTCATCGGCGGGGCGACCGACCCGGAGATCGCTCAGCTCGAACCGAGCGCGATCGTGGCGGCGGTACATGAAGATCTGCGCCAAGTGTTGCTCCAACCGGCTGCGGAGCCGAAAGTCCTGGCGGTGCATCTCTGGTCGCGGGCGATTCCCCAGTACAGCCTGGGTCATCTGACCCGCTTGGCAGTGGTTGAACAGGCGCTCAGTCAGCAGCCGGGGCTGTTCCTCTGTAGCAATTTCAGCGACAGCGTTGCCTTGGGGGATTGTGTGCGCCGTGGGCAGGAGACGGCGCAAGTCGTGCAGGCTTACCTAGCAGCAGCGCGCTAATGGTGCGTCAGACTCCATTGTGTGCGTTGCCGCCTCTGTTCCTTGCCCCCGGATGAGGTGTCCTAGCTCAACAGGCCCCGCCCCTGCGCGGCAAACTCCTGTGCCGTCTGGTCAGCCAGATCGTGTTGTGCCAGTGCGGTGAGCATAGCCAAGGGCAAAGTTAGATGGTGCGCCCCAGCTTGGCAAGCGGCGGCGGCTTCGGCGGGTGATTTCAGGCTGGCGGCCAAAATTGTCGTGTTCGTCCCCTGCAAGGCTGCATTCATCTCGGCAACCAGCGCGATGCCGTCGCCGAGCAGGCGGGTGGCGCGATTGACGTAGGCGATCGCATACTTCGCTCCTGCCGCTGCCGCCACCATCGCCTGGGCGGCGCTGTAGATCGCGGTCACTGAGCAATCAATTTCCGGCGACAAGCGGGCTACTGCTGTAAAACCCAGCGGCGTCGCGGGAATCTTTAGCACTAGCTTCGGGCCGACCAGTTCGCGAGCTTGACGGGCTTCGCTCAGCATCGCCTCTAACTCGCTAGCCAGAAGCTGGTAGTACAATTCGCCGGGGCAAATCGCTGCCAGCTTGCTGAGGGTGTCAGCGGGCGGCAAGTCACTTTGGGCGAGCAGGGTGGGATTGGTGGTAATGCCCTTGACCCAGCCCCAGGCGATCGCGGTTTGAGCGTCGGTCAGATTAGCAGAATCGAGATAGAGAGCCACGGCTGTTGCTAGCGGAGACGACAACTTGGATCGTAGCGGCTGAGGGGCGTAGCAGGAATGTTGTTAGAGTAAAGCGTCCCTGGCACGGAGTCGCGCGATCGCCATGTTTTCTTGGCTACCCCAACTGAGTCCCCAAGTCTGGCTACTGGCGGCGGGTCGCCTGTTGTTACAAGTGGGCACGGGTTTCACGCTCTTCTACGCGCCGATTGTCTTCGTCAATCAGGTCGGTCTGTCAGCCACCGCTGTGGGCATTGCCCTCGGGAGTGCCTCAGTTTCCGGCATGGTCGGCCGGTTTCTCGGCGGTGTCTTTGCGGACTCGCCGCAGTGGGGGCGGCGGCGAACCTTGTTGCTGGCGGCGCTCGTGTCGGCGCTTGCAGATGTCGTCCTGATGCTGACCCAAAATCTGCCAACGCTGTTGCTGGGCAATTTACTGATGGGTCTGGGCATCGGCTTGTACTGGCCCGCTACAGAAGCTGCCGTTGCTGACCTTACACCCATCGCTGAGCGCAATGAAGCTTTTGCGACGACGCGGCTGGCCGATAGTATCGGCTTGGGGTTGGGGGTGATTCTGGGCGGTTGGCTGATTGCCAGCGGCGGCAACTTTCGCTGGCTGTTTGCGGCTGATGGGCTTTCGTTTCTAGTCTTCTTCGGGGTCATCTATGCGGCGATCGCCGAGACCTATGACTTTTCTAGGCAAGCAACGCCGCCAGCGACAAACTGGCTCCAAATATTCCGTCATTACGGTCAGGTAGTCACGGGCGATCGCCCTCTCGCCCTCTTTCTCGCCGTCAATGTCCTTTTCACCACCTACATTGCTCAGATCCAGAGCAGCATCCCGCTCTACTTCAGTAACTTTGTGCGCGTCAGCCCGGAAACGCTGGGCTTTGCGCCGCGCGCGATCAGTTGGCTGTTCAGCGCCCATGTCATCTTCGCGGCCCTCTGCCAGTTGCCCATGGCCCGCAAACTGAACCGTTTCAGTCGCCCGCACGCCTTAGCCATTTCGATGGTGCTCTGGGGCATCGGTTTTGTGGCGGTCTGGCTGACAGGCAACTTGGGCTGGGCAGCCTTGCCGCTAGCCACTCTGACCCTGGCTATCTTTGCTTTGGCGACGGTCGCTTACACCCCTTCGGCGTCATCGCTGGTAGTCGAATTGGCTCCGGAGTCCCAGCGCGGTCTTTACACTTCGCTGAGTTCGCAATGTTGGGCGGTGGGCTATTTCATCGGGCCGCCGCTGGGGGGCTGGGCACTCGATCAGGCGCGCTGGGTCGCTGACGGTTTCTGGCTCGCGCCGCGACAATCAGTTTGTTGGGGCTAGCCGCGTTGCTGGGTTTACACCAGCGCTTGCCGGTCAGATCAGCGTCCTGACCGACTGGATTCAACCCATTTCATGCAACACTGCTGAGATCGAGCTGGAAGCACGGTCAGGATTTTCGCGCAATTCCGGTCATGTACTAGGACGATAGCTCTCGACGCGGCGGGGCTGGCGATCGCGCTACCCTTGGACAGAGGACTAGTACCGCTACGCGGAATTTTGAGTTCTGAGTTTTGAGTGATGAGTGCAGACAATACGGGCATCCTACGGCTCCTGAATGGGCATCTCATTTCCGCCGCCTTGTACTAGCTCTCAATGCCCCCCCCAATTCTCAATGCTGGGGGACTCTGAAGTCCAGACCCTGTTGATTTCGCGGGACTAAGGGGGTCAAATGCAGCCTCTTGCGCTTCATCGCAAGAGGTTATTGGTGGCAGCCCTGCTGGGGAGAGGGTTGGGTGAGCGTGCTGATTTATGGGGCCTAGAGACCGGATTTGATATTCAGTCGCAGATATGGCTGCGGTTTGACATTCGCTCGTCAGTTCTCGCCCTTGATGCCAACTCACAGCCGCAAGCATTGCCGCTACCGGCGGTCGGATTTCGTCGCGTAGTGGGCTGCGGTACGCTAGAAGCCAAGTTCCGATGCTCTCTGCTGCCACCATGTCTACACCTTCCCCGCACCTGCAAGCGGGTCGTCAAGCCCTAGAAGCCCACCGCTATGCCGACGCGGTGTGCGCGCTGGAGCAATACTGTCGTGAAGTGCGTCAACCTGGCTCCCGGAGCGACTTCCAGGCACGGATGTGGTTGATCAAGGCTTATCAAAAAAATGGGCAAACGGAGCAGGCGATCGCCCTGTGTCAGCAACTCGCTGCCTGTCCCGCCGCCGCTGTGCAGACTTGGGCCTTAGCGGCCCTGCCGCGCCTCCAATCCCTCGCCGCCAGACCGAGCCAGCCCCCGCATCCTGCTACCAAAGACCGGCTCACCTCCGCTGCAACAGTAGCCGCGCATCGGCAAGCCGGTCGCACGGCGCTCAGATGCGGGGACTATGCGATCGCCATCCGTGAGCTAGAGGCCTGCGAGCGGCAGATGCAGCCCGATCATCCTGAGCGCGAGGCGGTGCAGATCAGTCTCGCCCAGGCTTATCAAAGGAGTGGACAACGGGCGATCGCCCACGACCTCGCCCAGCGGCTCGCCGCCAGCCACAACCCCATGACTCGTGAGTGGGCGCAGAACTTTCTGCCGCAGGTGGATCGAGACGAGCGATCGCCGCTGCCCGAGCCACCCTCCCCTCCACCCGCATCCAAACCGGCGATCGCCGACTCCACACGTCGCACCCTGGCAATCCTCTGCCATGCCTCCTGCTTCATTGCGGTGATTTTCCCCCTCGCCATCATTGTGATACCGGTGGTCTTGATACTCACGAGCCAAGATCATGTGGTCAAGCGCAATGCGGCTGAAGTGCTCAATTTTGTGGTGAGCTTAATTTTGTACGGAGTGGTCGGCTCTCTGTGGGTAGTGCTGACGCCCGAGTCATTGCGCTTCCTATTGCTGCCGTTGCTGATTTTCCTGTTGATTGGGGCTTCTCTAGCCAGTTTGTTGCTACCCCTGATAGCGATCATCCATTGCGCGCAAACGCCCGACCAGCCTTATCGCTATCCGCTGATTCTGCACCCGTTTTGAAGGGAGGCTCGCGGGTGCAGGTTCTATGGCAGGTTACACAGAAACACGAAAGACGTGCCCAAGCACGTCTTTCAGAATCAGTCACAAGCCGCAAGCTGTTATCGCTTCACAGCCCGGTGAACCTAGCTATAGAGGGCCAGCTCTTGCTTGGCTTCCGCCGCCATCTGCTCACGCAGGGCTGTCGGTGCCAGCACCTCGCACTCCGGTCGCCAGTCGCGCAGTTGCAGGATGACACTAGGGTCACCGCTACGAATCCAAGCGCGGTAGTAGACATCATCCGCCGACTTGCCCTGGATCAGGCTCGCCACGGCTTTACCATCGCTGGCTTCGGCTTCGACCAGCTTGGCAAGATCAGTGTAAGCCACCTGCTCAAAGGTCGGCTGGCAAGCAACATTCTCTACCGCCCAACTAGCAAACTGGGCCGGGAAGCGCACGACCAATAGCTCACGGGGGGCACTGACCTCAAAGCCCCAAGCCGCCGCTAGTTCCGCTTCCACCACATCGGGCTGGGGCAACTCGCCTTGCTCGTGCAGTTCCTTGAGGGGCTTGGGCACGTCACTGGAGCTCCAGGACAGCACCTTCAGCGAGGTCAAGCGATCGAGGCGATAGTTCGCCCAGCCTAAGCCGTTGCTCGTCTCGGTGTAGATGCTGAGGTACTTGGCTGGACGCGCGTAGTGAAAACAGACCGGATAGCCGACGATTGTTTCCTTACTGCCATCGTTGGCGGCGGTCTCAAACTGGACGACCCCGCCGTCAGCATCGCGCCAGAGTTTTTCAACCTGCTTTTGGTACCCCGCCACCTTCGTCTGGAGTGCATCGCCGAGCACATAGTCCGAGTGGACGAAGATGCGTTGTTTCAGTTCGCTGGTGGGTTCGGCGCTGGCGGCGTGCTCCCAGAGGGCGCTGATCACCACATCCAGCTCCGGCTGCACGAAGGCGACCGATTCAACGGCGTGCAGCAGGTTATCCAGTTGGCTCGGAGCCAGTTGCGCTAGGACGGGTAGCGCGCTAGCGGTTGCGGGTGGCGTGGGCAACTTGTCTACGCTGCGGCAACGGTATTTACCTTGGCTGGTTTGGACGATCCAGCCGTGGTAGACCAGTTGCTTGAGGTCATCGCGCAGGGAGCGGTGAACCGTCCCGAAGGGATGCTTGCGGAGATGGGTGCGCAGTTCAGCGGCGGTCATGCCGGTGAGCGGCTGCATCTGCTCGATCCACTTAGGGGCACTGAAGTCAGGGGCGTGCTCGGTCAGCAGTTGTTCGAGGGTGCTATGGCAGATACAACCGCCGTCTGTGCAGAGCCGAGAGATTTCCCGGGCGCTGAGCGTGTCACTTTTCGGGTGTGTCGAGGCAAACAGGCGATCGCGCAACTCTTGATACGCATAAGTCTTGGGCAGAGTTTCCGACCAGGACGGTTCCTGTCCGTAGAACCAGTGCAACCAAAACCAGAGGCGCACAGAGCGCTGAAGACGATTCGCGAGCTGGCCTGCAGCCAGCCACTGGAGAATCGTCGGAGTAAGTGAATAAGAGAAGCCAGCAGACAAGGTCCTTAGATCCTTAACGAATTGAGCGGATAAGTCACATTCACGACTTTAGAATAGCAGACCTCACCAAAATGGAAGCTAATCCCAGAAGATTTGTTCACATTTCGTTACTGGATGCGATTTGGAGAGCTGACCTTCGCTCTTCACCCTCTGATGTAGGCAATCAGAGTCACATCAGGTTTCTTGATGTCTGCCTTTTCTAGAGTATAGTGTGTTTCTACCACAAATGCCTCGCTTATGCCAGTCAAAATGGCTACGTTTCGTCAAGCCGACACTATTCTTAGCGTTGGCAGCTCTGGAGTCCCACTAAACCAAGCTGTTGCAAAAGGGACTGAATCGCTTTGTGAACAAGGGCTACAGTTACTCGGAGGCAGGCAACACTGCATTGATCTCTCGACCACTCGCTGACCACGTATCGGGTAGCTAACCGCCTGAGTTTGGGTAAGATCCCCCAGCTTGTTCACTGGGGCAGCGGGTTGGCCTCAGCGAGCCAGATCTCGGCCAAGAGCAAACTGAGGGCGATCGCTACCATCAGCCCACTCACCGCCCAACTGTAGCGGTCGATGCCTTGCCAGCGGCGATCGCGCGCCCCCGGCCCCTGTCCATAGCCCCGCAGGATCATGGCTTGGTACACGTGCTGCGAGCGTTCGTAGCTGCGAACTAACAGGCTCCCGGCGAGACTGGCGAGCCGTTGCAGATTGCGGCGGTTGAGGCGATCGCCCCGAAACCCCCGCAGATGCATGGCGCGCTGGAGCTGCTGCCGGGTCGTTCCCAACTCCTCCAGGTAGCGATAGGCGAGCAAGGCCATGTCCACCAAAACACTGGGCAGGCCGAGTGATCGCATTGCCTTGAGCGTCGTCACAAAGGGCATCGTCCCGAACAGAACCAGGCTGAGTGTGAGGATACAGAGCAGACGTGTCGCAATCAGCACCACGGCGAGTAGTCCCTCTTGGCGGAGGGTGACGCTGCCCCACTGCCAGAGCACGGTTTCGCCAGCGGTGAAGGGCAAAAGAACCACCAGCACGGCAATAAACAGGCCGGGGTAGCGTAGGCGGCTGAGGGCAAAGGCGAGCGGTAGTCGCGAGAGGGCGAGGAGACTGAGGGCGATCGCCAACATCGCCGGGAGCAAGGGCAACTGCCGAACACCGGCAAAGGCAAAAATCAACGCCATCAGTCCCACGAGCTTGGCACGCGGTTCCCAGCGATGCAACGGCGACTTCAGATGGGCGTAACGATCAAGCGCCAGCTTCACGATGCTCTCTATTCGGACGCTGCCAAGGTGCGCTCCCAGATGTCGATTTGGCCGCCAGCGACACGATAGACATCGGTGTTGGTGGGGATACGACGGGCGATCGCCACTGCCTCGCGCAGATTGACGCGGGAGCGTTGCTGCGCCAGGGTCAGTAAGCGCCCACTCCAGCCTTCAACAGCCTGACGGGCTTGGCTGTTGAAGCTGGAGTCGGCCGGTACCTGCTGGGCGAGGGCGATCGCCTGGGTCAGCGCGTCTACTGTGCCGCTACTGCCCACTTGATAGGCACGCTGGAGGTTGTCTTCGGCGCTGACCTGGTTTTGCCAGCGACGGATGCGGGCTTGGGCTTCGGTGTAGAGAGGGCGACCACTGGTGATCGCGCCCGCGGCGTCGATGGCTTGGCGAGTGTTCCCAGCGGTGGCAAGGGCATCGGCACGACTGAGCAAGTCGCGATCCGCTTCCGCCTGAATGTCATCGCTCCATTCTTGAATGCGCGCCTGGGCTTCGCTGTAGAGTGGACTGCCGGATTCAACCGCGCGGGCCTGGTCGATCGCCTGCTGCCAGGCGGCGACACCGCCCCCCCGCGACAATTCCACCGCGCGGTCAAGAAACGGTTGGTCTTCGATCAATTGCACCTGGTTCGTCCAGTCGTTGATTTTGCGTTGGGCGTCGGCGTAGCGGGGGTTGCTCGTCGGCACTGAGCGGGCCTGGGCGATCGCCGCCGTCAGACTGCTGACATTGCCGTAGCTGGCGAGATTCTCAGCCTGCTCGAGCACGGTGACGGCTTCCTGCTCCAAGCGCCAGCGGGCGATGAGCGCCTGAGCTTCGGCATAAAGGGGTCGGCCGGGATTGAGGCGCTGGGCTTCGGCGATCGCCCCGTTGATCCCCGAAACCGTGCCAAAACGCGCACTCAAGCCCGCATTCGCCAGGACATTCAGATCGGCAGCTCGCTCCTCCATACCTAGGCTCTTGGGTAGGCGGCTGGCGATATTGGCGAGTGTCTGCCAGTTGTTCTGCTCCAGGGCGTCCATCGCCAACTGCATCAGGCGATCGCCCGCTTCCCGCATCAAGGTCTGCGCCTCGCCATAGGCCGTACTCTCGGCCGGAATGGCCTTTGCCAACTCGATCGCCTCAAGCAAGCTATCGAGGTTGCCGCGCTCCATCGCCGCGAAGGCACTATCCAGCTTGCGGCTCTCGGAGCGAGCCAGGCTGACTTCTTCATAGAGCGCATCGTAGCGAACCGTTGCCCAATAGCGGTTATCAAGCTTGGTCAAGCGGGCCGCGGTTTGAAACGCCTGCCCCCATTTGGAGTTGCGCATCTCTTGGCGGGCTTGGTCTTCGATTTCCTCACCCTCCGCCCAGATCTGCCGCCACTGTTGGATGCGTTCCTCCACAAGCTGCGGGTCAGCCGTGCGGCCAGCGACTTTGCTGGCAAGGGCGATCGCCTCATTCAGCTCGCCTTCATGGAACCGTTCCTCGCCGATTTCCAGGAGCTGATCGACCCATTGGCTGAGATTGCGCTCGATCTCCTCGTACAGCGGGTGATCAGTCGGCAGATTTTGCACGAGGGCGATCGCCTCGAGCAAGTCCGCCTCGCTGCGCTTGTTCGCCGCCAACTGGGCACAGTAGAGCCGCATCGACGCCGAGGCCGTTGGCCAAAGATAGAGGGGCAATTGGGCACGGCCGGTAGCTTCAGCAACAGCGCCGTCGCCACAAACCCCAAACTGCCGGAAACCAGCACGACTAGCGTTGCCCACAGTTGCCAGCCCAGCAGCCAGCTCCAGCGATCGCCTCGCTGGGGTGGGGTGATCGTATCGCCCGTCGCGGCGGCGGGAGCCGTCGCGAGCCGCACAGCTCTCAGCGTCCGTCGCGAAGCCGAGATCGTATTGTGCAAGCCAGAGCGATAATTCTGCGGCCGAGCGCCGCGATCACCTGATACGCGGGGCGTCGCAGCATCGCGGCGGGAAGATTGGCGGTCTTGAGTCATAGTCGGCGAAACCTGGCTGTTTTTACAGTCCTGCCCGCCGCGTGAATGAAGCGCGGGCTGAAGATTTTTCAAGTGATTCTAGCGACTTCCACGCAGCACCGGAACCTGGAGCATATTCCCGCTCAGAGGGATGAGTTGTGGCCTAGGTAGGGGTGGGGGGTATCAACACCGCGATCTCAAATGAGGTTTATCTTATCACGGCGGTTTTGGTTGGTAATTTTGTCTGGATCGGGGCAGCAATTCTCCTTGAGGATTGTTCGCTCCCAGGTTCTGGTCAGACCTAGGGTTCAAACCCCAGGCTCAGCAAGATGAGCCGAGTCGTGGCTGGCAGACATGCCCGGTTCACCATCGCAAGTCATGCCCAGTCCGGATTTTTTGCCCCAAAAATGAAATACACGGTCGGGGAGGGTTTGAAACCCTCCCGATGTGGCAATTTTTGGGGTTCACGATACAGATTGCGTATCAGGTCGCCAACCAGGAGCGGGGTGACTAGTACCGCTACGCGGAGTTCTCAATTTTGAGTTTTGAGTTCTCAATTTTGAGTTCTGAGTGCCTGCAATACGGGCATCCTGGGGATTTTGAATGGGCATCTCATTGCCGCCGTCTGGTACTAGCCGCGAAGTCCTAGCCGGGATCAGCGAAGCGGGTGGCTGGCTTAGCTGCTATTTACATCATTCGACTACCATCTACATGGTTTAATAGATAGGTGTTGACGCGACCCAACCCTAGCCATCAACAGATAGAGATGAAGAGATTAACGCTTAAAGGAATTGGCTCATTGCTGCCTTGAGCTGGCTTGATGTGACTGAAGCCAATAGAATGCCTCTGGTGCTCCAAACATAGCTCTGGGATTATCTAGCATTGTCCGCTCGCCAGACCGCCAAACCCCGATGCTCCCCCATGGACGACAACCAACCTAACGGTGCCAGCCTGCCCAACCAAAACCGAGTGCGCCTGCAAAAATTGCTCGTGCAACTGCAAGAACGCGGTGAGAGTCGGCGCGCCTTTGCCCAGCGCCTGAATATCAATGACATGACGGTCAAAGCCTTGCTGGAAGCGGAATGCGCGGCGGGCGAAAAATCCTTACGGTCAATCGCCAAGGTTCTGGGTTGGCAGTACTGGGAACTGGTGCGTTATCTCGATACCGGCACTCGACCACAGACGGATGCCGCCGTTGCTGGGCAGCCGGTTGAGCTTGAGATGTCTGACGCATCGGGTATCTCAACCATGCTGAAGCTGAGCGATGAGCAGGTGAACAACCCCCCGACGATCAAAACCTTTGTGCAGAAGCTCAGCCCGTTGAGTTTGAGTTGCTGCCTGATGGAGGTTGAGGAACGCTACGAGTATCTGCAAAGCCGGTTGAAAATCTCACGGGTACAGCTTGGCATCCGTGAGGCGGCGCAAGCCAAGCAATCGATCAAGATTGACCCGGAGCTGATGCGAGTGTTCTAACCCCATCTGGCTGGATCGTCGCGCCGGCCGCGACTGGAATCAGGACTGGCTGAGATGCAGTAGCGGTAAGCCTTTGCCGACGATTTGGACTGATCGCTACCGCCGCGATCGCCCCGGTGGCAGCCCATCATCCTAAATCTGGATCGTGAATCCCAAAAATTGCAACATCGGGAGGGTTGCAAACCTTTCCCCAGCGTGCATTTCATTTTGGGGGCGAACAATCCGGACTGTGCATCACGTCTGGCTGGTGAAGTCGTGAGATTAAACATCTGCCTTGCACTCGTCGTTATGACTTCGTGACCGGATGATGATGATTGACAGACTGCATATACAAGTTTTTTTGCTTATACTCAGCATTTTATAAAGCGTTTCATGAGTTTGTAATGATCTCGTAAACTGGTTGCGTAGGGGGTTTGTTCCGCTCAGGAGACGATGCTAGACTCTAGCAGTTTAAGTAAAACCTTGAACTTTATATATCGAGTTGAGACGTCATGAAACGAGCGATCATCCACTACGCCATTGGGGGGCTGAGCCTTTTGGTCGTGGGTGCGGGGGGGGTAGGACTCTATCTGAGTATGCGGAACCTAACCATCAACCACTGGCACGAAGCCCAACAAGCTGATCTGGAGCACGCCGCGATTGAACTTGATGCCTGGCTAGCTCTGATGCGCCGCGAAGTCGAAACGGTAGCCGCCGCGCCCATCCTCCGCCGTCCCAATTGGCCGGAAACCCGCGCCTATTTGAGTACGATTGTGCAGCGATCGCCCGATTTTCATCTCTGTGCGTTGATCGACCGAGCCGGTGATTTTCGTACGGATCGTGATCGCACTGGCAATGCCAGTGATCGCACCTGGTTTCAACAAGTCATGGCGACCGGCGACAGCACCGTCAGCGACCCCTTCGTTTCCCGCTCGACCGGTAAAACCCAAGTTGCGGTTGCCGCCCCGATCTTCGATTCAGCGCAGCAGCTTGTGGGTGTGCTCAGTTGCCCGGTTCCCGCTACCCGGCTCGCCGCGATCGCCAGTGACCTGAGTGCTGGTGAACCCGACAGCTACGGCTTCGCCAACAATGCCAGTGGTCTGCTGATCGCCCACCCCAATGCCGAACGCATCGATGTTGACTTGGCGCAGACCGAACTCGCGCCGCTGCGCTCAGCGCTCGTCAACAGGGTGACGGACACGAGCCAGCCGCTGCATCGGTACGGAGCGGGTGACCCACAGCAGGCGACTCACTACAGCAATCCAGCTCGCATCGCGATCCCGGCCGACCCAGAGGTCAACTCGACGGAGCCAGACGATGTTTTGGTGTTCTACACGACCCTGTCAGGCTCAGCCTGGACCTTGGGTTACGCTGTCCCAGCCGCCAATCTGCGCGCCTCCCTGATGCCGCTCAATGCGGGGGCAGCGGTGATGGCGCTGCTGCTCGCCAGTTCCCTAGGACTCTTGTGCTGGAGCTTTTGGTGTCAGCATCAGCGTCTGGAACGTGACAACGCCACCTTGGAGCAGCGCGTTACTGAGCGTACCGCCGAACTGCAAGGCGCGCTACAAACCCTGCAAAATACGCAGATTCAGCTCGTGCAGGGTGAGAAGATGGCTGCCCTGGGCCAATTGGTAGCGGGGATTGCTCATGAGATCAACAATCCCACCAACTTTATCTATGGCAATGTCACGCACGCCCGCCAGTATCTCGACGAACTCAATCGGCTGCTCACCGCTCTGCTCCCCCTGGCACGGCAGAGCAACCCGGAGATGGTCGCGGCGCTGGTCGCGGATGTTGAACTTGACTTTTTACAGGGGGATTTTGCTAAGCTGCTGACATCGATGCAGCACGGTGCCGAGCGGACGCGCAACATTGTCCTCAGCCTCCGCAACTTTGCCCGACTGGATGAAGCGCCGCAGAAAGCCGTGAATCTACACGACGGCATTGACCAGACGCTGACGCTGCTGTCCAACCGCCTCAAACACGGCGTGAAAGTGATTCGCAACTATGGCAATCTCCCGCTGATGGAGTGCTACCCCAGCCAACTGAATCAGGTTTTCATGAACCTGTTGGTCAATGCGCTGGATGCGATGGAAGCAGCCAGCACGTCGCAACCGACGCTGACGATCACCACCGGCTGCGTGGCTGGTGAGCAGATGGTGCTATCGTTCAGCGACAATGGCCCTGGCATTCCGCCTGAGCAGCAGGCGCGCATCTTTGACCCCTTCTTCACGACCAAGGCCGTGGGCAAGGGAACCGGCTTGGGGCTGGCGATTAGTCACCAAATTGTTGTGGAGCAGCACGCAGGCAAGCTGTACTTAGAGAGTTCGCCAGTGGGGACGACATTCACCCTAGAGCTGCCCCTACAGCCCACCCAGTCACTGGCTCATAATCAGACTGTTTCCTTGCTCCCCAGTCTCGCTGTGAAAACGGGTTAGGGATCTACCCATCGTGAGTGGCGATCGCCCGTTGCAGCCATTGGGCGAGTGCCGTTGCCACCCGCTCGTTGCCCGCGTCGTTGAGGTGAATGCGATCGCGAAAAAAACGCGCTGGCTCTGTGTCCTGGAGGAAAAGGGGCAAAAAATCCAAGTAGGGCAAACTCTGCGCTTCGGTAAATGCCTGCAACCGTTGGCGGGCCTTGACCTCGTAGTCACGCGGGCCGGGATCACCGAGTTCACGGAGCAGCGGCGTCATCGCCAACAAGACTTTCGCCCCGGCTTGTTGGGCGATTTGCTGAATCTCGGCGATCGCCTGCAAGTTAAAACCGACGCGATCGCCCCGCTCCGCCAGCACCGCCGCGAAGCCAGGCACGTCCGGCGCTTTTGCCACATAGCGCTGATAAGCTTCCACCAGCGCCAGAGGCGGGCGGCGGTCGGGATAATTGCGATCGACGCCGACTTGGATCGAGGTCGGAGCGGTGCCAAAGAGGTCGTCGGTGTTGATCAGCAGGGCGATCGCCTGGGCATCGAAGGTGCCAAAACGACGCAGATAAGCGACTTCGTTGCGCGGACACCAAGAATTTGCTGAGGCATTGAGCACTTCGACCGCTTGGCCGTTAACCGCCAGTTGCGTCTGGATTTGCGCCGAGATCGTCGCCTGCTGATCCGTCCACCAGGAGCCATTCGCCACCGAGTCACCGACGAGCAAGAGCCGTTGGGTAGCCGCCGGACGGCTGGCGGTGATGCTGGGGCTCCGCATCGAATATTCATTGATGGCGATGCGCTTGCCGAGGCGGCGGGTCTGCTGATTGGGGGCGAGCAGGTAGCCGATCTCGGCGTCGGCTTGGTAGAGCAGCGGGCAGCCGAGACCAAGGATCTGACGCAGACCCAGCTCCAACAGGAGGAGAGCGATGAGGGCGATCGCCAAACCGAGCCACAATGCCATCATGATCCAGAGACCTCCGCGCGCTGTTTTGCTGCTCGGGCTACACCCGATCGCCGTCAATGTTTGCTTAAATTGGGGTGGCAACGCCGTCACTCGGGCGCTGCCACTACTCTAGACCGAAGTTGAACGCCATCTAGCCTGCTGACCTCTCAGTTTCGAGGATTTAACCGCTATGTCAGACTTAAATCGCGGCATCATGAAGTTCAAAGATGCCGACAAACCAGTGCTCGTCATCGGTTCGGCGGTTGTCGTTCTCGGCAGTATCGGTCTATTGATCTGGTGGGCTTTGCAGTCAGCTTATGCCGTCGGCTGAACCAAGCCCAGGATATGACCCGGCGAGACGCGCCTCGGTACCACACTTGCCGAGTTGCTTCTGGCTCACTACACTCTGTTATTCCTCCTGAACTCGCCAACGCCTTTGTCACTGTCCTCTTCTGTCTTCCTGGCAGCCGCTGAACCTGGCCCGCTGCTCGGCTCGGTTTGGATCGACTTAGGCGTCATCGCATTGATGCTGGCACTATCGGGCTTTTTCTCCGGCTCGGAGACGTCGATCACCGCCTTGGATGACCTAAAACTCCAAGGTCTGATCGAGCGGGAAGGTGACCCGAGCGGTATCTTTCGCTTGGTCATGCAGCGACGCACACGCTTCATCACGACGCTGCTGGTGGGGAATAATCTCGTCAACATTTTCTCGACCGTACTCGCTGGTAACCTATTTGCGCTCTGGTTGGGCAATGCCGGACTGGGGATTGCGACGGGCGTACTCACGGTTGTGGTGTTGATCTTTGGTGAGATCACACCGAAATCGCTGGCGATCCTCTACCCGATGCCAGTTTTTATGGTAGCGGTGCGACCGATCTACTGGTTGTCGCGGTTGCTATCTTGGCTGGGGATGATTCAAGTTTTGGAGGCGATCGCCCAGCGCGCCATCCGCCTATTCCAAGGGCGGTCGGGTCGGCAGACCCAGTCAGGCGAGTCGGTGCGCGACTTACAACTCATGATCGAGATGCTCAGCGGCAAGGGCAAGCTTGATCTCTACAAACAAGATTTGCTCAGCAAGGCGCTGCGGCTCGACCAAGTGCGGGCGCGGGACATCGTGAAGCCCCGCATCGATATGCGGACGATCTCACACGAGGCGAGTTTGCAAGACTTGGTGAATCTCTGTCTCGAGACGGGCTACTCGCGGATTCCCGTGCAAGAGGAATCCAAGGACAGCATTGTCGGCACCATTCACCTCAAGCGGGCACTCCAACGACTGCGATCGCTCCCCACCGAAACCCAAGCACTCGTGACAGAGGCGATGGAGCCACCATTCTATGTCCCGGAAACGAAACTGCTAGCCAGCCTGCTGCGGGAAATGCTCCAGCGCCGGATGCACATCGCGATCGTCGTGGATGAATATGGCGGCACCGTCGGCTTGGTGACACTGGAAGACATCCTCGAAGAGTTGGTGGGCGAAATCTACGACGAGAGCGACTTCCCCCGCGCCAGCAGCCGGATGCTGAATGTGCCGCGCTAGTCCCGCGATGCGGAGTTCTTAATTTTGAGTTTTGAGTGCCTGCAATCCGGGACTCCTGGGGGTTTTGAAGGGACATCCCATTGCCGCCGTCCGGACTAGTACAAGGCGGCGGAAATGAGATCCCCATTCAGGATCCGTAGGATGCCTGTATTATCTGCACTCATCACTCAAAACTCAGAACTCAAAATTCCGCGTAGCGGTACTAGGTGCAGCAGACCATCGCCACTCATCCTTAAAAATGTCAGGGTTAATCGTTAGGATTCGCCCTGGAGACCGGCACAGGGTTCACCACAAGGTTGTAGCCGCTTCTACCGCGTAATGTCGCAACTCCTGCGCTAGGTTTAGAGAGAAGTCTCCGCACAATGGCTGGGCTTTTTGCTAACCCGGCTAGCGCCTGCATTCAGGGGTCGTCGCTCTGCTGCTGCACATCTGAATTACCAAGCCGCCCTATGACATCGACTCCGACACACCATATTTTTGTCTTCCTGGAAATCTTCAGCCGGGAAGGCGGGATTCAATCTTACGTCAAGGACATTTTGCAAGCGTACAGTGCCCGCGCGGCGCAGCAGGGCTGTCGAGCGGAGGTGTTGCTCCTCCGTGACGCGCCCGACTGCGATAATCCTTGGCAAGACGCGCCCGGCCTCCATTTTCGCTACCTGAAGACGGCCCCCCCGTGGCTTGGCCGCGTCCGTCTGGCAACCGACTTGGCCGGGCTGCTAGTGCGTCTCCGCCCGCAGCATCTCTACTGCGGTCACATTAATCTCGCCACACTCTGCCGGGGCTTAAGGCGGCTGACGGGGGTTCCCTATACGGTGCTGACCTACGGCAAAGAGGTTTGGGAACCGTTGGTGGCGACGGAGCAGGCGGCGTTGCAGGCCGCGGATGGGATCTGGACGATCAGCCGCTATAGCCGCGATCGCCTCTGTGAGGCTAACCAGATCGCACCGGAGCAGGTGCAGATGCTGCCCTGTGTGGTGGATGGCGATCGCTTCACCCCCGGCCCCAAACCCCCCGAACTGCTCAGCCGCTACAGCCTGCACAATGCCACCGTGCTGATGACGGTGGCCCGGCTGTGGTCCGGCGATCCCTACAAGGGCGTCGATGTTACGATCCGCGCCCTGCCAAAGATTCTCAATGCCTATCCAGATGTGAAATACCTGGTGATTGGGCGCGGCGACGATCAACCCCGCTTGGCGCAGCTCGCCAGTGACCTCGGCGTCGCTGACCGGGTCGTCTTCGCGGGCTTCGTGCCGACTGAGGAATTGCCCGCCCACTATCGCGTCGCCGACGCTTACATCATGCCTTCGCAAGAGGGCTTCGGGATTGTCTATCTCGAAGCGATGGTGAGCGGCATCCCGGCACTCTCAGGCGATGCCGATGGCTCTGCCGATCCGCTCCAAGATGGGCGGGTTGGTTGGCGCGTGCCCCATCGCGATCCCGAAGCGGTCGCGGCGGCCGTGTTGGCGATCCTGGCGGGCGATGATCCGCGCTGTCAGGGGGACTGGTTGCGCGAGCAAGCGCTGGCTCAGTTCAGTAAACCGGCGCTGGCGCGCCAATTGGGTGAATTACTCGCCCATTGAACCCTAAAGCAGCTTAACTGGGCGCACCGGCTGTTTGTTGCTGGTAGAGCGCCCAGTAGCGGCCGCGCAGGTTCATCAGCTCCTCGTGTTTGCCCTGCTCGACGACGGCCCCGGCATCCATCATCACGATTGTGTCGGCGCGCTGCACCGTGCCGAGGCGGTGGGTGATGAAGAAGACAGTGCGATCGCCAAACAAGCGCGCCAAGTTCGCACAGACCTGCTGCTCGGTCGGGTAGTCGAGGGCACTGGTCGCCTCGTCGAGGATCAGCATCTGGGGGCGCTGGAGGACGGTACGGGCGATCGCCAGGCGTTGGCGCTGACCGCCGGAGAGCGACGAACCGCGCTCACCGACGCGCGTGTTGTAGCCGCTGGGCAGCTCCATGATGAAATCGTGAGCCGCCGCCACTTGCGCCGCTTCAATGACCTCCTCGCTGCTGGCATCGGGATTGTTCATGGCGATGTTTTCCTGCACCGTGCCATCAAAGAGCAGCGGTTCTTGGGGAACCACCCCGATCTGGCGGCGCAGTGAATAGAGTTCAACTTTCGCCACGTCGTAGCCATCGACGAGGATGCGGCCACTCTCGACGTTGTAGAGTCGGACAAGGAGCTTGGTCAGGGTACTTTTGCCCGCGCCACTCTTGCCGACGACGCCGACAAATTGACCGGCCGGGATGTCGAGGTTGACATTGAGCAATTGGGGTGCGCCGGAATTGCTGAAGCGGAAAGTGACGTTTTCATACCGCACCGCGCCGATGACCGGCGGCATGGGAATATTGTCACGATCCGCCTCGGCTTCCTGGGGTGTGTCCACGATGTCGGCGAGGCGTTCTAGCGACAGGGCTGTTTCCTGGAAGTTTTGCCAGAGTTGCCCTAGGCGCAACAGCGGCGTGGTCACGTAGCTGGCGATGATCCGGAAGGCAATGAGCTGACCGAGGGTGAGGTCACCTTCGAGGACAAAGTAAGCGCCGACCCAGAGCACGAGTAGGCCGGAGATTTTGTTGAGAAAATTACTTGAAGAATTCGCCAGTGTCGAAGTAGTGACGGTGCGGAAACCTGCGGAAACGTAGCGGGCGTAGTATTCTTGCCACTGCCAGCGCGATCGCAACTCAATATTTTGAGCCTTCACCGTCTGGATGCCCGACATCACCTCGACCAAGTGCGATTGGGTCTGGGCATTGCGCTCGGCCTTGGTGCGGAGCTGGCGGCGGACAATCGGCGAGATGAAGAAGGCGAGCAGCATGAACAGCGGCACGGTAAAGAGTGCCACAATCGTCAAGCGCCAGCTATAAATCGCCATCACCGCGATGTAAACAACCGAGAAGATCGCATCCAGCACGACGGTTAAGGCTGTACCGGTGAGGAATTGGCGGATATTTTCTAGCTCATTGACGCGGCTGGACAGTTCACCGACGGGGCGGCGATCGAAGTAGCGCAGCGGCAATCGCAACAGGTGATCGATAATCTCGGAGCCAAGCTGTAGATCAATACGATTGGTCGTATCGACGAACAGGTAGGTTCTGACTGTGCTCAAGATGGCTTCGAGCACAGCGACACCGAGCAAAAAGATGCCGAGCACCTGGAGGGTATCGACACTCTGCTTGACGATCACTTGGTCGATGATCAGCTGAATAATCAGCGGATTGGCGAGGCCGAAGAGTTGTACAAAGAAGGAGGCAACGAGGACTTCGATCAGGACGCTGCGATAGCGCCAGAGCGACGGCCAAAACCAACTCAAGCCGAAGCGTTCTTGCGGTGTTTCTTTGGTCGGTTGTAGTAATAGAACTTGCCCGACTGGCTCCCAACTGTCGATAAAATCGGCGGGTTTCCGACGCAGGATGCCGATTTCGGGCACGCCGATGACCAGTTGGCGATCGCTAATTTCATACAAAATCGCCAACGAATCCTGCCAGCGCACGAGGGCGGGCGCGCGCAACCGCACAATCGTCTTTGCCGGAACGGTGACCAGTTGGGCATTGAGGCTCATTAATTCGGCGATCGCGCCGCAACTGTAGAGCGTCAGGCTGCCTTGGCGCTGGTAGCGATCTGCGAGCACGCGCCGCACCGCCTCGCGCCGAAAAGGCATCTGAAAATGCTGGGCGAGCATCTGGAAACAGGCGACGGCAGCATCGAGTCCCGCTGCCGCACGCACGTGCGGGTAGCGGCCGCGCTGGCGGGGCGGCGGCAGCGGCTGCTCCACCTC
>JAAUTY010000122.1 GCA_012031265.1 Spirulinaceae cyanobacterium SM2_1_0
CCCCAGCCAGTCGCGCAACCCCAGCCCACGACTCGCCCCCAGCCAGTCGCACAGCCCCAACCCGCGCCACGTCTGAGTCCCCCGACCGTCTCGGTGCCGGACAGCCCGCGCCGCGCGCTCCCCGAAAGCTGGCTCGACCAACCCCCCCCAGCCGGTCGTCGAGCAGGTGGAGTCGGCACGAGTACCTTTATTGATCCCACTGCCTACGGTGCGCCAGCGCTCACTCCCCGCCCGCCCATCGCAACACCAAGCGTCATCGTGACCGATCGCACCCGTGGCTGCGAGACTGTCGGTGACAGCGGTCGGCTCGCACAGCATTGTTATCGCTCGACACCCAACCCGCGCCAGACTGCCACGACACCAGCGCGCAGAATCCCGGCTCCATCGCAACGGCTGGCTGGTGCGGTACACCCGAATCTGGTGGCGACGCCGGTGCCGGTGCCCCAGGCTTGGGCACAAGCAGCAGCCTCAGCCACGTCGCGGCGCGGGCGTCGTCGGGGCCCGGTGGCCGGTGGCGGCCCGATTCAAGTAGTACCGATGGAGTCGGGAGTGCCGCTGCCGCAAGGCTTTGCGAATCCCTACCGCCAGTCCCCCTCGCAGCGACCGATTTATCCCAACAATGGCAATCGCGGCCTCCTCTTCCCGCTGGCGCTCCCGGCGCGCTTGACCTCGGCGTTTGGTTGGCGGCAGCACCCCATCTTCGGCAGTTGGCGGATGCACGCAGGTACTGACTTGGGTGCGCCCCAAGGGACGCCGGTGCTGGCAGCTTATCGCGGTCAGGTAGCGATCGCCGAATACACGGGCGGCTACGGCTTGATGGTCGTGCTCCGCCACCTCGATGGCACGCAGGAATCTCGCTACGCCCACCTCTCGCAGCTTTTCGTACAGCCGGGTGACTGGGTTGAACAGGGTGAGCTAGTCGGCCTAGTCGGCAGTACAGGCAACTCCACCGGCCCACACTTGCACTTCGAATGGCGGCACCAGCTGGCGAGTGGCTGGGTGCCGGTGGATGCCGGCCCCTACCTGGAATCAGCTCTAGCGAACTTGGTGCGCTCAATCGAGCTAGCCGAAGCGGGCTTCGACCCGCAAGATTTCTACGCGACGCCCCCAGATGAGACGGCCGCCGCGCCGCATGAACTCACTCTGGGTCATGCCATGCTGGGTCTGGGAACCTTCTTCCTGTCGGAGCAACAACTGCTGGCGGCACAAGGGGCACCAGCAGGCGAAGCTGCCGCACAAGGCGCGCCCCCGGTTGGGGCGGCGGCGGCCCGCCAACCGGGGCAGCCGATTGAAGTGGTGCCGGATCCAGCACTGTTGTCACCGACGTTGGAGCGCCGACCGGTCAGCAGCGGCGCGGCTACAGATAGCCGTGCTCCGCAAGAAACGGCAGGCTAACGGCGTCTGGGGTGGTAGCGTCAGACGTTGACCGCCCCAGCAGCTTCTCGACATATTTACCGAGGATGTCGCTCTCCAGATTCACCCACTGCCCAGGCTGTAACTGCTCTAAGTTGGTGGCGGCGTAGGTGTGGGGGATGACGGCGACCCGAAACCACTGGCTATCGCGATCGCACGCTGCCACGGTGAGACTGATGCCATTGACCGCGATACTGCCTTTGGGGATCAGGTAACGGGCGATCGCCGCCTGCCACTGCGCCTGTCGCTCCGGGACGGGCACAAAGGTTAATTCCCAGGCGAGGCGGGTCTCCAGTGCTTCCGCCAGTTGTCCAACACCATCAATGTGGCCGGTGACGAAGTGACCGCCGAGCTTGCTGCCCAATCGCAGCGAGGTTTCGAGATTGACGGCGGTGCGCTGGTCGGTGCGTCCGAGGCCGGTACGCACCAGCGTTTCTGGCGAAATCGCCGCGACGAACCCCGCCGGTAGAATCGTCTCCACCGTTAGGCACGCTCCATCCACCGCCACGCTGTCGCCCACCGCTAGGGTCGCCAGGATTTCCGCCTGGCGATCGCGCTCAATGGTCACAGTCAGGCGATCGCGATCATGCCCCTCAATCCACCCTCGGGCTTGAATCAGTCCAGTAAACACGCCTGTCGCTCGCTAAGATAGTCTAAGTTTGAGGAAATCAAACAATTTTCTAAAGGATACTGCACTCCCCGGCGAGTACTTTCTAGAGTAAGGCAGGGCGCAGAGAGGCTCATCCTGAGGCATACTGAGTTGAGAAGCCTAGCGTTTCACAACCGGGCTGGCAGGTCGATCCCGACCAGTGAGGAGTGCGAACCGCTCAGCGGTGGTTAGCGCTGCACGAGACGAGAATCGAGCTAAACTCCCTGGCTTCAACGGCGGCTCCAGTTGACTCTTCCCTGCCGATACCGTTTCGCTGCTGACTGCGTTTGAGAGACTAAGCCGATGATTGAAATGAAAGTCGCTGGCATTGCCCTGGATGCGGTCACCCGTAGCCCGATTGTGCTGCTCAAGGATGGCTCTGAGCGCCGTGCCTTGCCAATCTACATCGGACAAGACCAGGCGAAAGCGATTATTGGCGCGCTGGAGCGCCAGAAGCCACCGCGCCCCCTCACCCACGATCTCATCGGCAACCTCCTCGATGCCTGGGAGATGAACCTCACCAAAGTCATCATTCATTCGCTGCAAGACAATACCTTCTACGCGGTGCTCTGTGTGGTTCAAGGGGAGAACAAGAAGGAAATCGATTGCCGCCCCAGCGATGCGATCGCCCTTGCCCTCCGTACCAGTAGCCCGATTTGGGTGATGGAAGAAGTTGTCGCCGATGCCTCCATCCCCGTCGATCGGGACGCCGATGAAGAAGAGCGTCGTGCCTTCCGCGATTTCATCTCCAATCTCAGCCCCGAAGACTTCGCGGATCGCGTTCGTCCTGAGGAAAGCAGCGAGTCTTGATGGGGATGACTTCTGAATTACTACATCAAAACCCGGCCTCCCGAAGAAGCCGGGTTTTTGCGGGACATAGAACGAGATCTCACCAGCGATTAGTCTGAATTCGTTCCAGCGGCACTATCCGGATCAATTCCCTGTGCTCGCAACAGCGCTGCCAGCCGTTCAGCCCGCTGACGCTCCTGTTCGGCGCGCTGGCGTTCTTGCGCAACTTGCTGAACCGCTTGTTCGGCGCGCTGGCGCTCCTGCTCCGCCCGCTGGCGCTCCTGCTCCGCCCGCTGGCGCTCCTGCTCCGCTTGCTCAGAACTCCAAAGCAAGAGATTCCCCGCCTCATCCCACCAGCGCAGCCAATGCATCGTCTGGGCGAGCCGCTCACCTTGCCAGAGACCCAAAAATAGATTGAGTTCTGGAATCCAGAAGCGACCGGCCGCATCCGGTGTCTGCACGATATAGCGCTGGTTTTCTAGGCAGCGAACTTCCAGGGCGATCGCCCCCGGGTCATAAATCACGTAGGTCGGCACTTGCAAAATGTGCTCATAGAAATACAGCTTGCCGTAGGGTGGTGTCGAGCGCACTGAAAGCTCGCCGTTGTCACTTGCGGAGAGAAATTCCATGACAATCGCGACGCGATCGCCCTGTAAATTCTGCGTGTAGCTGCGGCGAACCAGGTCGGTCACCGGTTGGACGCGCGGCACATAGAACCAGTCTGGTGCCTTGACGACCGACTCCCGATTCACCGTCGCGACGAGCGCAAAATTTGCCCCCACTAGCATCTCCGGCCGCAGTCGCTGGGCCGCTCCGAGGGCATCCGTCAGGGCGGCAGCCAGCGGATGCTGTTGAATATTTTCCACAGGATCGTCGGGTAATACGAAATCGTCCGGGAGTGCGGTCCAGGTCACCTGGGGCGGTTGGGCAAGCGCTGGCATTTGCAGGCTAGACATGGCGAATGGGGTGAAAAGATGACGAAGACTTCTACACCCATACTAAGGCAGAACTTGGAAGAAAAGCAGACCTCTAAATTTTGGTCGCGACGCCGCCCCGATTCATGGCACGGTATCGGGGGGAGCTTGCGTCCGCCTATGGGGTGCCCTTCATTGCCAATCCCGACTTGCCAGAGCGCTTCCGGCGCGGTACCGATCTGAACCCACCCGATTTCGCGACCTTCTACACGCTAGGGCCGGAGGGCTACACAGACTATCCGGCTCTCGCCGACGAGTCGTCAGCCCGCTAACCGGGTCATGGGAGTCATCGTCGTCTCTCCGAATTGCGGATCCGTCAGAAGCCACGACCAATACCGCCATGCCAAGGCAGGCCATACGATGAGACTCACCAGTCAATCCTCGGAGCCGCCGCAATGCTGACGGCTACGCAAGCGGTAGGATGGAGACCAGACCCCTGAGTCAGCTCGCCGCAGCGCTGTAGCTGCCCAGCACTACACTCCTGCCCCTCACGACGATGACTGCTCGCGATCGCGAACCGCTGACCAGCCTCCTCCTCTACCATCTGTTTAAATGGTCGGTGGTCAGTCCGGTATTGCACGGCTACTTTCGCGGCCGCATCTTTGGTGCCGAGCAGGTGCCGCAAACGGGGCCGCTCGTGGTCGCCAGCAATCATGCTAGCTACTTCGATCCACCGCTGCTATCGAACTGCGTGCGGCGGCCGGTCGCGTTCATGGCGAAGGAAGAATTATTTCGAGTGCCGGTGCTGAAGCAGGCGATTACCCTTTACGGCGCTTATCCCGTCAAGCGGCAGGCGGCAGATCGCAGTGCCTTGCGGGCGGCGCTGCGATCGCTGCAAGCCGGTTGGGCCGTCGGCATTTTCCTACAGGGGACGCGCACTGCTGATGGTCGCGTGACTGACCCGAAGCTGGGGGCCGCCGCGATCGCCGCCCAAGCCCAAGCACCGCTATTACCCGTGAGCCTCTGGGGCACCGAGCGCCTGCTGTCACCCGAGTCCAGTTGGCCACTGCCGATGCCCGTGACTGTGCGGATTGGGACTCCCCTCGATCCCCCCCGCAGCAAAGAGCGGGCGGAACTACAAGCGGTGACAGAGCGCTGTGCAGCGGCGATTAATCAACTCCATGCCCAGGGGCGCTAGGGTTCTATCAGGGAAGACGTGAAGCGGTGAGGTAGCCGCTCGGTCTACTGGCTTCAAGTTTGGAATCAATCGTTGAGGTCGAGCGTGTAGCGAATCGTCTCTTGAATAGCAGCCAGCACTTCATCAGGCAAGTCGCCAAGCTTGCGCTCTAAGCGAACTTGCGGCAAGGCACTGATGCCCTGAACGTTCGCCACAGACCGTTGCTTGAGGAAACGCAGTTTGGGAAGTTCAACTTCGTAGAGACTGTGACGATTCTGGGTAGTCAGGGGGACGTAAACGACCAGGGCGCAGGGCGGGTCGGGGTCTTCGCGGGAGACGATGACAACCGGCCTGACTTTGGCGGCTAGTCCCAAATCGGCCAGCCAGGCTTCACCAGGTTTCGGGTTCATCGATCAGATCCAGGACTTCTTGCTCGATGTGGCGAGGGCGCGCGACATCCAGGAGGTCTCGGTCAGCGAGTTCGATAATCTCGGCGATCCACTGACGGGCTTGCTCGGCGACAGCGGGCTGCCAAGTTTGCAGGCGACGATCCAGAATTTGTGCCAGGGTATCCATAGCTTGCCAGAGGTTTCTGTGTTTTCAGGTTAGCACTGGGGCGGTGGTTGCAAATTGGCGAACGGGCTGGCTTGGGGCAGGGCGGTTGGCTAGAATCTGGGTGGCGTAATTTTACGGAAATGGCATGATGGGACGCTGGCGCGGGCTGTGGGGTGCGGGGCTGATCGTGGGGCTGCTGCTGCCGGGAGTGACGGCGCTGGCGGAGCCGGGTACGGCGGCGCTGGAGCCGGTGCGGGTGTCGTAAAACACTGAGGAGCGCGAGCCAGTCGTTTTTGAGGGGCAACTCAGCGAAGCGAGTCAGGTTTTTGAGTCAGACGGGACGTATTACAACATTCATACCTTTACGGGTCGAGCGGGTGAGAGTGTCAAAATCGATCTAGTCAGCGAAGAATTTGACCCGTTATTGATTCTGCTTGATCCGGAAGGCAATAATATTGCTCAAAATGATGACGGTGGCGATGAGCGCAATGCCAGAATTGTGACCACATTACCAACTGATGGGGGCTATACAGTACTTGCCAATTCCTATGAAGCTGGCGCAGTGGGTGCTTATCGCCTGATGGTGCAAGCTGCCAACGCTAGGGATGAGACAGCAGCAGAAGCCGAGCAGCTTTTTCAGGCAGGTCAGGAGCTGTATCGGGAAGGCTCAGTGGCATCATTGCGGGCGGCGATTGAGAAGTTTGAGGCGGTGATTCCGCTCTACCAAGCGGCGAATAATCGCTTTGGCGAGGCATTAGCAAGGACTGCTGCTGGGCGTGCCCACGATTCATTGGGTTTCAATTCTGAAGCGCTCAGCCACTACGAACCGGCCTTAGAAATCTGGCAATTCCTAGCGCAACAAGCTAGCGGTGAAGATCTATCAACAATCCAAACTTGGCAAGCCACCACCCTCAACAATATCGGTGGGGTCTACTCCGCTTTAGGAGAGAAGCAACAGGCGCTGGCGTACTACGAGCAAGCCTTGCCGCTCCTTGAGGCGGTGGGCGATCGCGGCGGCGAAGCCACCACCCTCAACAATATCGGTTGGGTCTACGACGCTTTAGGAGAAATGCAACAGGCGCTGGCGTACTTCGAGCAAGCCTTGCCGATCCTTGAGGCGGTGGGCGATCGGTCGGGGGAAGCCGTGACACTGAACAACGCGGCGAGAGTCAAGAGAGCGCTCAGAATTTTGTGTAAGCCAAATTAGAGAGCGGGAAAACGTTCTGGGAAAAGGATAGCAAAATGGGACAAGGCAGCGCGCCAATCTTTAAGCGGCCGATTCCAACGCTGAGAGATATT
>JAAUTY010000123.1 GCA_012031265.1 Spirulinaceae cyanobacterium SM2_1_0
TCGACGGGGACGATTTGGCAGTTCGGCTGTTTTCACCGCACCAATCGGCAGGTGACGCAGGATCTGACGCTGTATCGCGTGCCAACGGATCTGGATGCGTTGCTGCGGATTGTGGTGGAGCGGTTGCAGGCAGAATGAGTCTAAAAATTGCTATTTTTAGAGTTAACCATTTCAATTAATAGTTCCTTTTGCTGGATTGCGGAGACCAGATGACCAATTACCTCGAAGTTCAGTTCTCACTCCGTGGTAAAACATTGCCTGCTGACCACGGCTATGCACTCTACGCTTGCATCAAGCGGTTGATTAAATCTGAAGACTATCCCGAAGTGCTCAGGAATCGCCTGCTGCTCGAGGGGGGTATTGCGCCGGAGGTTTTGTTTTGTAGTGTCCCCGGTATTCCCGATCGCAATGGCACGATCTTTCTGAATCGAGAATCACGATTTCGCTTGCGCTGTCCAGCGGAACAAGCAAAATATTGGTATCAGGGCTTGCAAAATCAGGTTTTGGATCTCAATAATCACATGATTCGCCTGATTCAACCTCGCCTCACGCTGCCGCATCCGAGCGCTGTGCTGAAAGCTCGGTTGGTGGTGTTTAAGCTCGAACGTTGGAACACGCACGAAGCACCGAGCTATTTTCAGGATTCGTGCCGGAAGGCATTAGCACGGTTGGGGATAGACGCCCAAATTATCATTGACGATGCTGCTGATGGCAGCCTCGCGCTGCGCGCTCTGAAGATCAAAGACAAGCAGGTTTTAGGATTCGGTGTCAAAGTTGAAGGTCTCCAATCAGACGACTCGATAAAGCTCCAATGCCTCGGCTTGGGCGGACGCAAGCATTTTGGCTGCGGCTGGTTTTATCCGGCAGACAAGGAGGCGAGCCATGCAGCCTAAGTTAACGCCCGATCGCCTGCTTGCCAAAGAGGTAGAGGAACGTTGGCAGGGATCGTGTAGCCTTGTTGGTCACACGGCAGATGTGGTACGGGCGGTGACGCTGCTGGTGGATGTACTGGGCGATCGCCTCACCGAACAATTCAACCTCGGCTGCACCCTCGATGAGCTAAAAGCAACGGCACGACTGGCGGCCTATCTCCACGACTGGGGCAAAGCCAATAACCACTTCCAGGGCGTCGTCCGTCAGAAGATGCCGGGTGCGGCTCCGAAACGCAACCCGATGCAGCATCCACAGCTCGTGCGGCATGAAATCTTCTCGTTGTTGGTCGCTTGGGAGTTTCGTGAGTGGCTGGAGCAGGCGGAGGGCGACTTGCTGACGGCGCTGGCGGTCGCGGGCGGACACCATCTGAAGCTGGGCGGTAAGGCGGGAGCAAAGACCAACGAACTCGGCGAGATTCGCTGGGGCTGTGGTGATGATCGCATCGCCTTCTACTTCAATCATCCCGATTTCCGGCGATTGCTGCGGTTTGGCGTTAAGCAGCTTGGCTGTCCCGCGAAGCTGAAGCTGACCCGCAAGCCCACGCTGGCCTGGACAATTGACCGGATTAAGGCACAGCGACAGAGCGTTTTGCTCGATGGTTTTTTGGAGTGGCAGCCGAACGCTGTATTGGTAGCGGTTCTGAAAGCGTTGCTGGTGGCTGGAGATTCGGTGGGTTCGGCGATCGCCAACCAGAAACCGACGAAAGACGACACAAAACCTCTAAAGCTCGATCGCTGGCTTCGCGAGGCACTAGCCTGCACCCTGACCGAAGCTGACCTCGATCGCGTCATCCAAGCTCGCCTCGGAGACCATGAGTTACGAAAATTCCAGCGCGCTCTCGGCAAGATCCAAACGCGCGTCGGCTTGGCGCGGGCCGGCTGCGGCACAGGGAAGACGGTCGGAGCCTACAACTGGGCGAGGCGTCATGCGGTGGGGCGGAAGCTCTTTTTCTGCTATCCAACCACTGGCACTAGCACTGAGGGCTTCCTCGACTATGTGCAGACGGAGTTGAAGTCCGTATTGCAGCACTCGCGTGCGGCAGTTGACCTGGAGCTGGCACGCACGGGTGAGGAAGCTGAAGCCGGGGACAACGGCACGATCAACGAAGCAGCGATGAAGCTGCAATCATTCGAGGCGTGGGAATCGCAAGCCGTGGTCTGCACAGTCGATACGGTGCTGGGGCTGATGCAGTGCCATCGCCGCCCAATGTATAGCTTTCCAGCTTTGGTAGGTGCTGCTTTCGTCTTTGATGAAGTCCACTGCTACGATCCCTCACTGCTCGGGGCGCTGCTGCGGTTTCTGGAGACGGTGAAAGTGCCTGTGCTGCTGATGTCGGCGTCGTTTTTGCCCGCGCAGTTACAGGCAATTGAGGCTGCTGTTGGCGAGCCGCTGGAGATCGTCAAGGGGCCGGAGGAGTTGGAAACGCAACCGCGCTATCGCTTCCACTATGCCGAGCAGCCAGACTGGGAGCGGGTTGAGGCAGAGTTGGCGGCGGGGGGCAAGGTGTTGTGGGTTTGCAATCAGGTCAACACGGCGGTTGGCGTTTACGAAGAGGCGCGGCGGCGCGGACTGAAGGCGCTGCTTTATCACAGCCGCTTTCGCTATGAGGATCGGGTGCAGCACCATCGCGAGGTGGTGGATGCGTTCAAGCCGGAACGGGAAGAGCCTGTGTTGGCGATCGCCACCCAAGTCGCCGAGATGTCCCTGGATTTATCCGCCACACTGCTGGTCTCGCAGATTGCCGAGCCACCGGCGCTGATTCAGCGGCTCGGACGGCTGAATCGCCGCTATTGCGGACATGCTTTGGCTGCCCTGTTTTACGATGACCCGAAAGATCGGCCCTACAGCCGGGACAAGCTCAGTCGCGGTCTGGCGATGGTTCAGGAGTTTGCTGGCGATGTGAATCAGGCGCAGCTCGCGCACTGGCTCGAGCAGGAGCAGAACGACCTCGACCCCGAACGCGATTCTGTGTTGCTCGATGGGGAGTGGCGGACCTATCCGGCGTCGCTGCGGCAGGAAGGCTACACCGTGACTTGTTTGTTGGAGGAGGATCGCGAGCGTTTCACGAAGAAAGGCGCAAAACTTGCAGAACTGACAGTACCGCTGCTTGCTGATTCCCGTCAGGTCAGTCAGTGGGAGCGTTACAAGGGCTATCCGATCGCGCCGACTGAGCAGTGGGAATATTCGCGCGAGATTGGAGCGCGAAAGCGATGCTAATGCAGCCCGATATGATGGATCAGTGCCAACCTCTGATGCCGTCAAAGGCGTTGGGCACTGTGCCGTTGCCCTCTGGACATCCAATCCAAGGGTGTTTAACGACCTCCGATCGCCTACAGGCGCTTGATACTCAGGCAGTTTTGGGTTTGCCCCGACTGCCGACAAAATTTCGTGATGTGTGCAGTTGCACTTAAGCGGTGTTATCCTGATCGCATACTTCGTTACTGAGCAGCTATGACCCTCGAACAGTTGACTCTCCTTGGCCACGCAACCGCCGAGCTGCAGAAAGCCCTGCAAGGCTCTGCAAAGCGCCGCCCCGTCGCCCTAGACACGCCAACTGTGGCTAAGCGTGTAGGGATTTCGGGCAGCACCTTGAGCCGGGCTAAACGGGAAGGCAAGTTGCCCTACCAAGTTCCGTTCGAGGGTAAAACAGCGGTGATTGATTTCGCCTATCGGCGAAAGAACAAAGATTTCTGGCGGCTCGAAGAGGAGTAGCAACGACAATGACAGAGCTTACGCTTTCTATCTATGACCCCAATACGCTGCTGCCGCACCGAGCCGGAATCGCGGGGCTGGCGCTGGCGCTCTCGGCGCTCTCGCCAGAGGATGCGCCGCTGGCTTGGGAGGTGACGGAGGATGAGGTGCGCTTGTCGTGGGCGGGGAGCGATCGCGATGCCATCATCTGGCTCGCCCACAGCACCTACCAAATCAAAGATGGCTATCTCCACGTCCCCGCACTCAAGCTGGACCAGCAGGGCCGCTACACCTTTACCCAAGGTGTCACCTCAACCCTGCTACAACACGGCCAGCAGCGCAAACTCGATAGCAGCACCCAATCGCTCAAATTCTTGCTGGAGCCAGGACAACCAGAAGTTGCCTTAGATTTTCGACCTATTTTGAATTGCTACTACACGCGCGATCTCAAGGATGGCTTTACGAGTAAGGGGAAATTCAAAACCGAAATCACCCTCAAAGGACACCATCTACCCGGCTTGGTGGAGTGCTTCATCAATGGGCCTTACCAGGAAACGCCCACCGGATTTGTAGCGCTGCTATTTCTGCCGTTGGCGTGCAGCTACTACAAGCTACCCGGCCCTGGCTTGCGCTCGGCGCTAGTCATTCCGGAAGTGACCCATCTCCAGGAATGGGTGCGCCGCCGCCAGAAACTCTCGGGGCAAACCTACCAGCAGTTTCGGGCGAACGGGGCGGGGGAATCGGGTCTGCGGTTTCTGGTGCAGGAGCGGGCGATCGCCGACAGCACCACCTTCCGCAACCACTACTGCGAGGTTTATCAACTGGGCGGACAAGCTTGGGATACGAGCCAGACGTATCTCAAGCAGGCGGTTCACCGCGTCCGCGTAACGGATGAGGTTTTGACTCTGTACGAGAGTGCTAGAGGATTATTTCCAACTGTAGTTCGCACGACGGACAAGGACGAGAACTGGGTTGCTAGCTCAAAAGTGTTGCCCTGGATTGCTGATAACCTCATCGCGGGCAAGCGCTGGTATGAGGAATTTTATGAGTTTCAAAAAGCCAATCAACTGTACGAACGTCAAGGATTAGTCAAGATGACAGCCAATTTGAGCGATGACGAAAAGGTGTTTTTTGAGGCGGTGCAAGGTGCTTTTAGTGCCTTTCTGTACGAGCAGTTCAAACAAGCTCAGAAACAAGGGCGTCCCCTAGATTACGGTCAGGTTACAGATAAGGCAATTTATCGCTTGCAACGACCGAGCACCAAGCAGCAATTCTCAGCGGCCCTGGTGGAGTTTTTAAGTCGATTCCGCAGTAAGGCGGCGAGGGGTCAGGGATTACAGATTGCTAGTTGGATTCATCGCGATGAGAATTGGCGGCAGGCACGGGATCTGGCGTTGCTGGCGATCGCCACTTACAAAGGCAAGGACAAATCCGAGGCTGATGGTTCCGATCCTGCCTCTGAACCGGATCTTGTCGATGAATCCGAGAGCTACGAACTCGATCCATTCGCGTAACAGTTTTCGTTCACTCATTCTCAGGAAATAATGATCATGTCCAAACATCTTTTTGCTACCATCGTTACCCCCACGGCTGTTGCCGCCAATAATCGCGGTGAGGGCGACGGCAGCACTCTGGCGACGCTGCAAACCATCACGCGCGGCAACGATCAATACACGACTGTTAGCGCCGATGCGATTCGTTGGGCCTTGCGGGAGTATTTTCAGCACCACCACGCCGACGAGATCAACCGCACTTTCGACCCCGACCGCGATCAGTACGACTTCAAAGATGAGAAATGTAGTGCCGAGCAATTCATTGACGATGACCTGTTTGGTTACATGGACGCCAAAAAGGACAAGGAAAACAAAAATGCAACCGTGAAGCGACGCGGTGCATTGGAAGTTTGTCGAGCAGTCAGCCTCGATCCGTACTGGGGCGACGTGGCCTTTGGTTCCAAGGGCGGGGCAAAAGGGAAAACCTCGATCCACCAAACCCAGATGCACTTGACCGCTTACCAGTACACCATCGCCCTCACTCCCGAGCACCTGAAGAAAGCTGAACGCGCTGGGGCGTTGCTGGAAGCGTTAGTCGGCATTCGTCACGTCGGCGGCAATCACTCGCGCTTCCTCTACGAGTTTCGCCCTGAGTCGATCGTGCTGCGGGTGACGGACGATCCGAGTCCCTGGATCATGGGCTGCTTCAAGCGGCTGGGCGATGAGGTCGGCTGCCCCGAACTGGAGCGCGTCATCAAGGCGGGCGATGTTGCCGCTAGCGAAGTCTTGGTCGGGGGCAAGATTGCGGCAACACCCTACGGTCAAGTGCTGCGCGACTCGGGCGTGACGGTGTTCGACGGCGTGAAAGCCGCGAAGGATGCGGTCAAACAGCAGCTCCAGCAAGCGGGGGTGCTGGCGTAATGGCAGATTGGCTTTATGTGGACTGTCCCTGTACCAGCTTCCCGCGCAGCTTTGCCAGAGACTACAAGGAGACCTATCGCTATCCGCCGCCATCTACGGTTTACGGCTTTCTGCTATCCCTGGTCGGTGAGGAAGATTTGACGGCGCATTTGGGTGTGAAAGTCGCGATTGGTGTTATCGGCGAGGACGTGCCGATCTCGCGGATTGTCCGCAAGCAGCGGCATCATAAGTTCAGTAAAAAGCATCAAGGAACATATCCCAGCGCCCAATTCTCGAAGCCGAATTTCCAAGAGTTATTGACGGACTTGCAGGTGGTGGTGCGGCTGGATTCGACGGAGGAAACGGCGGCTGTGACCTTGAGCGATCGCGTGGCGATCGCCCTCACCACCCCCGACCAAATCACTCGCTTCGGCGGCCTGAGCTTGGGTGAGTCCTGGGCGCTGGTGAATGGCGTGCGCTGCTATCGGGAAACTGATGGAGCCGTGCGTTGGTTAGTGACCGATCGGCGCGGTCTGGTTGCTTTGCCGAAGTGGATCGATCGCCAGACGACGCGGGGGACATTCCAGCGCTTCTCCCTGAGCGAACCGGACGCAGAATTCACCGAGGCTTGCTGGGTCAAAATTGAGCCGCCTGCGCCAGCGCAGTCACCCAAGCGCGCCCGGAAGCGTTGAGCTATGCAAGCCAACAATGAGATTGCCCGTTGCGGTCAATCGTCCAGCGGGCGATCGCCGAGCG
>JAAUTY010000015.1 GCA_012031265.1 Spirulinaceae cyanobacterium SM2_1_0
GGGTCTCACTTCCGTTTTTCCCACGCACCGCTTGGCTCTCTGACTGCTCTGTCTCTCGCACAGCCTTTTCGGCGACCTGAACACTTGTACGGTCTTTTCGGCGATCCGGTTTTTTCAGCAAGCCCTATGTACGCTCTGATCTCACCCGACCAAATCGAACTCCCCCCCGGCGCGGTGGTGCGCTTGCCTGCGTCCTGGGCTGACTATCAAACTCTGGCACAGCAGCGAGGCGATCGCGCCCTGCCCCGTCTCAAATATCGTCCCGGCGAATTGCTACTCATGTCCCCGCTCCCCAAGCACGGTCGCGATGCGAATACAGTCGCGGATGTCGTGAAAGTCTTGCTGGAACGGGGCGATCGCGACTACAGCGCCTTCACGCCGATCACCCTCGATTTGCCTGAAATCAGCGGCATCGAACCCGACTACTGCTTCTACATCGAGAATTGGGCCGCCGTCGCCGGAAAAGACCGTCTCGACTGGCAACGCGACCCGCCGCCGGATTTGGTGATTGAAATCGATGTCACCAGCTACAGCGATCCCCGCGACTACCGGCCCTATCGCGTGCCCGAAATCTGGCTGCTGCGCCAGGATGACCTGCAAATTTACCAACTGGCGGGCGAGGATTACCGGCAGCAAACTCGCAGCCGCTACTTTCCTGAGCATGACTTGCCAACCTTAGTCTCAGGCTGCCTGGCGATCGCCCGTCAGCAAAACAGCAGCGCCGCGATCCGGGACTTGCGCGATCGCCTCTAAGCCAACTCTGCTTGCCAGTAGCGATGACAGGCCTGGGCGATCGCCCAGTCCTCGGCGGTGGCGATAACCAAAACCCGCACGGTTGAATCTGGGAGCGCAATATCGCGATCGCGCGGCCGATCCTGATTCGCCGCTGCATCCAGCCGCAGTCCCAGAAATTCCAGCGCGCCACAGGCAGCGGCGCGCACGTCAGGAGAATTTTCGCCGATGCCGCCAGCGAACACCAGCGCCTCCAAACCGCCCAGCACGCCGAGCATCGCCCCGATCTGCCGACGCAGCGAGTGAACGTACATGGCAAAGGCGAGCTGCGCCCGCTCATCCCCCTGTTCGCGACCGGCGAGCACGGCGCGGAGGTCACCGTCGCCGCCCGCGATGCCCTTGAGACCGGATTCTTTGTTGAGTAGGCGATCCACTTGGTCAGGCGTGAAGTCGTGCTGACGTTGCAGATAGAGGGCGATCGCCGGGTCAATCGAACCGCTGCGACTGCCCATCATCAGCCCCTCCAGCGGCGTGAAGCCCATCGTCGTGTCGATGCTATGCCCTTCCTGAACAGCGGCGAGCGAACAGCCGTTGCCCAAATGACAGGTGATTAGGCGCAGCGAGTCGAGCGGTTTATCCAAAAGCTGCGCGGCTCGCTGGCTGCAATACTCGTGGCTGATGCCGTGGAAGCCATAGCGCCGAATGCCCCGCTCGACCCATTCGTAGGGTAGGGGATAGGTGCGGGCGGCGGCAGGCATTTGTTGGTGAAAGGCGGTGTCGAAGACGGCGAGCTGGGGCACGTCGCCGAGGAGTTGCTCGATCGCTTCGATCCCGGCGAGGTTGACAGGATTGTGGGCGGGGGCGAGGGTGCAGAGGTCGCGGATCGTGGCTTTCACATCAGCGTCGATGCGAGTCGGCTGGCTGTAGTCCGCACCGCCGTGGACGACGCGGTGACCGACGATCGCGATCTCTTGCCAATTTTCTAAGACGGCGGTGTTGCCCTCAGTGAGGGTGGCGATTAGGTGGGCGATCGCCCGGGGCCGCTCCGCCTCGGTCAGATGGCGCTCCTGCCGTGCCTGATTGGCTTTTGCCACGAGCTGACCGCCCCCGCTCCAGTCGATCGTGGCTTGCCACAGCGGTGTTGGCGGCGTTGGGGGCAAGGGGCCTGTCAACTCATACAAGTAGCTTTTGTGTGAACTCGAACCGGCATTCAGAACCAAGACTTTCACGATTGTCTCCTGCGGGCTGGCTGCGAATTGGACGGTTGTGGGTATGCTGTCAGAGATGGCCTCGTGCCATCGTTCAGGGTAGGGTGCAGAATCGCAGCGGGTCAATGTATGGAAACGGTTGTCCCGTGCCTGAAGTCAGTAGTGATACCCAGTCCGAATTTTTTGCCCCCAAAATGCAATACCCGGTAGGGAAGGGTTTCAAACCCTCCCGATGTTGCAGTTTTTGGGGTTCATGATCCGGATTGGGAATGAGTCCTCACTGCTGTGATGTGGCGATCGCGAATGTCAATCTCCGGTGCTATGGATCGACCCGAACTGCTCCTGATCGAACCGCCCCTGAGCGTCCCGGAAGCTCTCATCTTCATCGATAGCTCCCTCTCCTGCCAACTGCATTACCCGATTCATAGCTCAGCTTGGTGGTCGGTGCTGCGTCAGGTCGGCTGGCGTGGTTCCATCTACTACCTCGCCTGGGATCGCTCGCCCTACAGTCTGCTCGAGTACCTGGCGCAGATGGGTCCAGAGTCGATTGGCTACTGGCAGCGCTACAAGAGCCGTGCCAAGCGCGTGGGCAAGAGCCGCCTGCCGCTGCTGATTTCTGACTTACCGGAGCAAAAGTTTTCGCTATTCAGCCTCTCGCTGGGCGCGCGCGTCGCCTACTACACGATGCAGGATTGGTTGAAGACTTCGGCTTGTCTGAATAATGCTTTATTCCTCGCCGGAGCGGTGTTGCGTGGCAGCAGCAAGGACTGGGAGGGGGCGGCGCGATCGCTCCAAGGCCGCCTGATCAATGTCTACAACGTCGAAGACTGGGTGCTGAAACGATTTTGTCAGATGCTGGACTGGGAGCGCAGCCCCTGCGGCATCAAACCGATCAAGCTCACCCATGACCACATCTACAATGTCAACGCTACACCATTGATGAAAACTGCAAAACACGAACCGGCTTACTATCTGCCGGTATTGCAAACATTGGTTGAGCGTGAGATCTGGAAGTTGTAACGGCGTGACTGAACTTTAAGCTGCCAACTTCAGCCACGCCACTTCCTGCTCATAAAACAGACAACCTGACCGTATCGCTCTCCCGTCAGTGCGTTTAAGGATTCATGCAAGATATCTTGCAGATCACCGCACTTGCTTGTCCACATCCCATTCGCTTCCTGTCGAGCAGCATGAGAGATTTCACCATCCTGCTCGTAAAAAGCAATCTTCTCGTACCCCGGCTCTAGATTGCCATTGTCACAAACTTCGTATCCAATTTTCTGAAAGCCACTGATGAAGGTGCTCAAAGATTCATCATCCGAGACCTCAGGCCAGTAGTAGGGCGGATCATTTTCCCAGGGCATCGGCCACCAAGGGCGCGAGTTATCTCCGGCTGCCCAGGCGATGCAATTGTATTCTGGTGTCTTCCGACTCTCGACACTATACTGATGATCTTTCAAACCCGAAAACATCAGCTCGAGTTTAATATCAGTTCCAGCCATCAATTCTAAACGACAAAACCTCTCAGCTTACCCCAATGCAACCAAGCATCAGCGGCTTCATTGAAAGAGCTACCAGGTTGAACTGGGTTCTCATCAATGATTGCGTTCAAGGCCGGAAACCAATGATCAGGGTGTTCCTTAAGCGAGTTCAGAATGAGTGGTACAGCACGCTCTCCCATCGCAATGATCTTGAGATAGCAAGGGTGAGCAATTTTCCTAGTAATCGATGAGTAAGCCTCAGTTTCGTCGCGCCACTGCTTGGATAATCGCTCGAACTTCAGCTTTGTCTCATCGCTAGCTTTAATATTTTCTGCTATTCCTCTCTTGAAGCTCTCAAACTGCTCTGAATGAACAACCAGAAAGCTGGGATCGGAGCCTCTGACTGAACTGCTTGTATGGGAGCCACCTAAAGTCACTCTAAAATTCTTGTCAAAAGTTTTACGCAACCCCAAAGCTCTAGACATAGCTTCCTGATAACTGGGATGAACGCTGAGAGACTCCTGCCACTCAAATCTTCTTCGATCAAAATCTCTGTAACTCACTACTTTATCTACAGAGCCTTGAGAAGTATTCGATCTATCGACCGGTGTAATGGGGATACTATTCATCTCAAAACCTCTTCCTAGATAACGCAGGGAATCCCAGTTGAGCTCAGCGAGGCTCTAATAGAAATCTCTTTCTTTTGTGCCAACCTAATTTGCTCAGTTAGGTAATCTAGGTCATCCGAGTCAAGAGTGAAAAAGAATTCTTCATTTTCGTGCGTAAGAATCTTCATCTCGTGAATCAGGACAAAGGCTGCCACATCCAGGTTGCCCTGCTGAGCTTTATATACAGGACGAACATCAGTTGTTATCTCAAAACTCCTAAGCATCCGAGCATGATTGAATAAAGCAGCCTGAACGTCAAACGTGGTTTTAATCAGGCTTTGCGTCTCAAAGAAAAGCTTTACTCGCTCACCCAGAACATCCAGTTGCTTCTCCGATAAAGTCGCATCGGTAGAATCATCTAGAGGGATATTTGACTGTTTTACTGACTCTATCAAGCCAGAGGTTAGGCTTTCTACTGGCGCATTGTTCTCTTTAAAAATCCTGTAAATCGAAGCAAGAAAGCCCACAAGACTCTCCACTTCTTCAGCGCTTACATCCTCAATATTGTCTAGAATTTCCTCTATAACAGCAGCAAACTTGAGTTGTGGGTGTGCTTGGCTGCAAACTTCAAAAAATCTTTCCACAAACTCTTCTTCTGATAAGGCAAGCTTTCTGATGCCTTGATGAAAGTTTTGCGGTACAAGAGTACTGTCAGCCATACAGGTTTACATTATTGTTAAAGAGACAATCCAATTCATTCGGGGGCTTAATGTTCATTGCCTCACTGTATCAGTAGTGTAACGTCTACATTCATTTAAACCTGAGGCTAAATATCAGTGGAGTACCATGAAATTACACTGCATATTGTGTATTTGGTCATCTAGACTAACAAAACCTGCTAGATGTGGTATCGGTTCCAATCTGAAAATTCAACACGGATCCCCAGACAATCTCTGAAACGCCTATGATAAATGAGGTTCAAGTCTTTCAGGTTCTGATCTTGGAACTGTACTGAATGCGGGATCCTGCATCTCCCTAATTAATTAACTTCCCGATCGCCCAGCCATCATCAGCAACTCAGCGCACCAAGCGCGCCAAGGTCGCTGCCATCACGGCCGTCGTCTGGCCGGAGACTGAGAAGACCACGACTTCCCGATAGATGCGCTGCGCGGCATTTTGACGCTGGTTGGCAGCACCGCGCGAGACGATGACAGCCGCATAGGTGCAACGCTGCGCGACATCCAACGACCAAGCCCGCAGGTGCAATTGTTCCTCGGCGGGCGTGGGCTGTGCTTTCGCGGCCAGGATCGCGGCTCGACAATTGCCTAGCTCGCGATCGAGGCTTGTCCAGCTTTCGGCAACAGCGGCATCAGCACCCGCCTGCGCGATGCCCTGCACGACATCTAAGCCGGCACGGGCACTACCCAGGATCAGTGGTGTCGGATTCAGGCTATTCTGCTGATCCCGGATCGCGAGCCAACCAGCTGGACGAATATCGACGACATTCTCGGCGGTGAGCAGCCAGTCGTGCAGCTCGGCGCTGACGGTGTTGGTCGCATCCATCGCCGCCAGTTGCATGGGTTGAGAAAAAGTCAGTCGCCCGCCCCAGCTTTGCGAGGTTTCACCAAAGGGCAACAGCGCCAAGAGAATTTGCCCATTGGGCAGCGTCGCTGCTGTGATCGCCCGCTGAAAGAGGCCGTAGCCCGATAGCCAAGGGACAGAACCCGACAACCGGTAATCACTCTCGTCGGGAACGGCCCGCAAGCTGGGGGGGCCTGCGCGTCGCAGGTGTGAGAAGCTGACCCCCGCCAGGATTTGTCCCTGGCTCAGGTAGGGCAAATATTTTTGCTTGAGAAACTCGCTGCTCCCGCGCGCAATCAAGGCGGCGGCTGTCTGGTGCTGCGTCTGGATAAAGGCGAGCGTGCCGCTGTAGCGGGCTAAGGCTTCTTGGTAGACAAAGTAGTCCAGATCACTGATCTGGCTACCGCCCCAACGAAGCGGAATTTTGAGGCCGAGGAGCGATCGCCCCCCCAGAGCGCGCAGGGCAGCTCGCAGGGTTGTCGTCTTGGTCTCTAAATCGTTAGGGTCAGGAGCCTCGCTCTGCAAATAAGCTTGCAGTTCATCGCAGGCGTTTAGGAGCGAAGCACGAACATCAAGCTGATTCAAGGGCTGAGTGCTCGGGTGCGGGGTGGTATTTTTCTAGTGTAGAGTGTCAGGCTGGGTGGTGTGGACAAGGTGTTCACCGGATTCTCCATCAGAGCGACTGCACTCTTACTGACTCTGATGACTGGTGACGGTTCATGGCAGCGATCGCTCTCCAGCGTGTGAAACTTTCGCAGTTGCGAATTCTGGTTGCGGTTGCGGCGCAGCGCAATTTCAGTGCGGCGGCGTTGCAGCTCGAGATTTCACAATCGGCGGTCAGCCACGCGATCGCCCAGCTCGAGTCGGAACTGGGTATCAACCTGCTGACGCGCGGCCGCCAAGGGGCGGTGCTCACGCCCGTCGGTGAGCAAGTGCTCAGTCGTGCCCAGCAAATCTTGCAACTCCTCGATGAAATCGGCGAGGTCGCCAATCGCGAGAAGGGTCTTCAGGGTGGGACGGTGCGCGTGGCTTCATTTCGGAGTGTCTCGACGCACTTGCTGCCGTTGGCGATCGCCGCCTTCCGCCAGGATTATCCCAATGTCGAAGTGGCGATCGCCGAGCACGATAATTTCATGGGCATCGAGCAAGCCCTGCGGCGCGGCCACGCGGATCTTGGCTTCACCTACCTGCCGACCAGCCCTGAGTTTCTCGCTTGGGAGATCCTCCGCGATCAGTATGTCGCTCTGCTGCCTCCCGGCCCTGACCCGATCGCCAATCCAGTGAGCTGGGAGATTCTGGCGCAATATCCGTTGATCGTTTCGCGGCACGCCAACACCTGGTATCCCGGCATCGAGGAGTACATTCGCAATGCGCCTATGCGCCTGAAGATTGGCTATGAAGTCAGTGCCGACTCCACGGTTGTCGGCATGGTCGGGCAGGGCTTGGGGGCGGCGATCATGCCCTGCTTGGCCATCGCCCCGCTCCCGACCGAGGTACGCGTCTGCCAATTGCCGATTCCCTTCGAGCGGGCGATCGGCGCGAGCGTACTCGCCGAGGGGCTGCAAGCGCCAGCGGTTTATGCCTTTTTGGAAACACTACAGCGGGTCGAGCGACCGACGATGCCCTTCTGAAGGATCGCAAACTGCTAGGATCGAGGCAGAATTTTGGCAGCGTGGGTAGGGAAGGGTCATGGCCCAGCGGCTCGGCGTCGGTTTGCTTGCATTCATACTCAGCGTCTTGCTGGTCGGCTGCGGGATGGCGCAACCGCCACGGGGTCTCGCGCCGGGGGGTGAAATCGTGCGGCGGGCGATCGCGCTGCAACTGGAACACAAGCAAACTCAACTCAGCAAACAATTAGCGGCGACTCACCCCAATCTAGACATCCGCCACGTCAAGGTGGCCGGTTTTGAGCCGCTGTACCTCGGCCGCCTCGCCACCTACCATTTGCAGGGAACTTACGATCTCCATATCCAGTTGCCCGACCGTGAGATCGATCAGAAAGCGAACGATTTCGACATCTATCTCCAGCGCCAGCGCGAAGGCAAGTCCTGGCGCTGGCTCAACCGCGAGGCAACTGCTGCCGCCGACGCACCGCGCTGGAGCAGTTATCTAGTACGCGAGCTGAGTGCTGCCGGCAGCGAGTAACAAGCCACGGCGATTCTGGATGGCTTTGCCCAAAAGTTGCTCTGAGCGGGCGATCGCCAGCCACTTGCTTCTCGATCACTCAACCTTTGGCGTGGTTTGTTCCCCGGTGCGAGTCCCGATTGTTTCTGACCGCAGATCGCTCCACCACGCCGCTCGCAATCGTTTGACCCACTGATGCCAGGGTTGAGCTTGTCAAATTTTCGTAACAAATAACCCAACCCCAGAGCAAATTGTTACAATCAATACAGAAGCAATGACTTTAGTATCGGAGGTAACTTTATGCAACTCTCATTTCGTGGTGTTCGTTACGACGCTGAACCAACAACCTTCGATGTGATTGAAGGCGAAGTCGGTGGCACTTATCGCGGCAAGCCTTGGAAGATACATCACTACCGTCAGCAACTCCGCAGTACGCAGAGCCATGAACTCAAATATCGCGGTGTGCGCTACACGCACTAACGGCTCGCGCGATGTGCAAGGCTCAAGCTTACCGTGGCTTGAAACCTTGAGGCTGCAATCAGCTTGGGCCGACTTGAACAGCCATTTTCGCTAATGTTAGCGCGTCTTGCTGGGATTTGAAAGCCGTCTGCCAGCGGCTCTCATGAGAACCGGTCTGCCCCAGCCAACTTCAGGTAAGCGCTGTTTAGTAATCGCAACTTTTATAGCGAGCGGCTGACGATTCGCCGCCCAGCGTTTTGGAGGGTTGAAATCATGAAGATGACCTATCGGGGGATTCAGTACGAGCGCGAGCCGTTTTCCCTAGAGGTGCAGGAGAGTGAGCTGGTAGGAACCTATCGGGGTTGCCGATACCACTACCGCTACCCACAGCACGTGCCACAATTGCGGCCGAAGCCGCCACTGCTCTATCGTGGCAACTCCTACCAAAGTTGCCCGCTGATTCAGACCGAGGTGGCACTGCGATCGCAACTCGTAGCGATCGCCCAAGCCTGTCAGACGACCGCAACTCATGAACCCGAGCTACAAATGGCGGCGGCCGTTCGCACCCACCGCGAGAATCTCCGCCAAAATCTCGCTCGTCGTCTCGCCGTGGCGCGATCGCAGGGCAATGCTGACCTCATCCAGGCCCTCGAACGCGAATCACAGCAGCTTGCCCATCACTAAGCCAGCTCACCGAGCCTGCAACGTCAGCATTCGCTGACTTGACACAGACCGCAGATTCCACATCGCGCGCTTCTCAGCCCAGAAGCGCGCTTTTATTGTTGCGAGTTTTAACTGTTCGTCCGACACAAGCACTGCCAAATCGCCTAGGTTGTGATAATTAAGCAAAAAGCGAGCCACGCTCGCTCGCCCGTTCCGATGTTGTCGTTTCAGGAGGACAGAACTTCATGCTTGATGTCTATCGCCAGCACGCGGCCGAACGCGCCGCCCTCGGCATTCCACCCCTGCCGCTAACGGCAGCGCAGACCTCGGAACTGTGCGAGCAGCTCAAAAATCCGCCGGACGCAGAGAAAGAAGAGCTATTGATGTTGCTGCGCGATCGCGTGCCGCCCGGTGTGGATGAAGCGGCCTACGTGAAAGCGGTTTTTTGACGGCGATCGCCAAAGACGAAATCCACTGCCCCCTCATTTCCCACCAGGGCGCGATCGACCTCCTCGGCACCATGGTCGGCGGCTACAACGTCCAATCTCTAGTGGACTTGCTCAAGTCGCGGGATTCCAATCTCGCCGCTGAAGCCGCCAATGCCCTGAGCAAAACGCTGCTCGTCTTCGACGCCTTCAACGACGTGCTAGCCCTGTCGGAAGTCAATCCCTACGCCAAGCAAGTGATCGACGCCTGGGCAAACGCCGCCTGGTTCATCGCCAAGCCGAAGCTACCAGAGTCAATCACGGTTACCGTCTTCAAAGTCCCCGGCGAAACCAATACTGACGACCTCTCACCCGCCCCCCACGCCACCACCCGCCCCGACATCCCGCTGCACGCCCTGGCCATGCTGGAGTCAAGGATGCCCCAAGGCTTAGAGACAATTGCCACCCTGAAACAGCAGGGTCACCCCGTCGCCTACGTCGGCGATGTCGTCGGCACCGGCTCCTCGCGCAAATCCGCGATCAATTCGCTGCTCTGGCACATCGGCAACGACATTCCCTTCATTCCCAACAAGCGCGCCGGGGGCTACATCCTCGGCGGCAAGATCGCGCCAATTTTCTTCAACACCGCCGAAGATTCCGGGGCGCTGCCCATTGAATGCGATGTTTCAGCCTTAAATACCGGCGACGTGATCACCATTCATCCCTACCGGGGCGAGATCACGAATGCAGCGAGTGCAGTGATCTCAACTTTTGAGCTAAAGCCGGAGACGATCCTGGATGAAGTGCGTGCAGGTGGACGGATTCCGCTGCTCATCGGTCGGAGCCTGACGGACAAAACCCGCGAAGCCTTGGGGTTAGAAACCAGCACCCTCTTTGTGCGCCCGACGATCCCGGCGGCCAGCGACCAAGGCTTCACACTCGCTCAGAAAATGGTTGGTAAGGCTTGTGGGCTACCGGGCGTGCGGCCGGGCACTGCCTGCGAGCCACTGATGACGACGGTTGGCTCCCAGGACACGACCGGGCCGATGACCCGCGACGAGCTAAAAGAACTCGCCTGCCTGGGATTTAGTGCTGACCTGGTGATGCAGAGCTTCTGCCACACCGCCGCCTACCCAAAGCCGGTGGATGTGACCACACACCAGCAGCTTCCCGACTTCTTCTCGACGCGGGGCGGTGTGGCCCTACGACCCGGCGATGGTATCATCCACTCCTGGCTCAACCGGATGCTGCTCCCCGATACCGTCGGCACCGGCGGCGACTCGCACACGCGCTTCCCGCTGGGGATCTCGTTCCCGGCTGGATCGGGCTTGGTCGCGTTTGCTGCCGCTCTAGGCGTGATGCCGCTGGATATGCCGGAATCGGTGTTGGTGAAATTCACAGGCGAGATTCAACCCGGCGTCACGCTGCGGGACATTGTGCACGCCATTCCCTACGTCGCGATCCAGGAGGGCAAACTGACGGTAGCGACCGAGGGCAAGAAAAATGTCTTCTCGGGCCGGATTATGGAAATGGAAGGGTTGCCGGATCTCAAGGTGGAGCAGGCATTTGAACTGACTGATGCGACGGCGGAGCGCTCCTGTGCGGGCTGCACCATCAAGCTGGGTGAGGAGACGATTGCGGAATACCTGCGCTCGAACATCGCCCTGCTCAAAAATATGGCGGCACGTGGCTACCAGGATGCGCGCACGATCCTGCGCCGGGTGGCGAAGATGGAGGAGTGGCTTGCGAATCCGGAGCTGATGGCGGCGGATGCTGATGCCGAATATGTCGATACGCTGACGGTGAATCTGAGCGAAATCAAGGAGCCGGTTCTGTCAGCGCCCAATGACCCGGACAATATCAAGCTGCTCTCGGAGTGTGCAGGCGACCAGATCGATGAGGTCTTCATCGGTTCCTGTATGACCAATATCGGTCACTACCGGGCGGCGGCGAAGGTGCTGGAAAATGCTGGGCCGGTGAAGGTGCGGCTCTGGATCTGCCCGCCGACGCGCATGGATGAGAAACAACTGCGCGAGGAGGGCATCTACGGCATCTATGCGGCGGCGGGGGCGCGGACGGAGATGCCGGGCTGCTCGCTCTGCATGGGCAATCAGGCGCGGGTGGAGGATGGCGCGACGGTGATGTCCACTTCGACGCGCAATTTCAACAACCGCATGGGCAAAGGCGCACGGGTCTACCTCGGCTCGGCGGAGCTATCGGCAGTCTGTGCGCTGCTGGGTCGCATCCCGACGCGGGAGGAGTACCTGGCGATCATGAAGGAGAAGGTCGATCCGTTTGCAGCCGATCTCTACCGCTACCTCAACTTCGACCAGATTGCCGGTTTTGAAGATGAGGGCCGGGTGATCCCGCTGGAGCAGATGCCCCGGATCGAGGACATCCTGGGGATGCCGGTCGGCGTGAAGTAAGTGCATACAGGAAGACCCTCTCCCAAGCTGGGAGAGGGCTGCCGGCTCTCTGCTCCTGGCTTGGGAGCAGGGCGGGGGATGAGGGGGGCGAGGTTGGGGTTCCAAGCGCAGGATTGGGGAGCAATGACCGATTGAATCGCATCGCCATTGATGCCGTCCTCTACTAGGGCAAGGGTCTCGTTAGCGTTGCTGATCACCCCCCTTATAATTGCAAGAGTGTTCCATCGCGATCGCCCCCTCATGCCCATCGACCTAACTACCGAACTCGAAAATGCGGTCGAGAGCCGCCGCAACTTTGCGATCATCTCGCACCCGGACGCCGGTAAAACGACGTTGACCGAAAAACTGCTGCTCTACGGTGGGGCAATCCACGAAGCGGGATCTGTGAAAGCGCGGCGAGCGCAGCGGCAAGCGACCTCGGACTGGATGGCGATGGAGCAGCAACGCGGCATCTCGATCACGTCAACGGTGCTGCAATTTGATTACGACAACTATCAGATCAACTTGCTCGACACCCCCGGTCACCAAGACTTCAGCGAAGACACCTACCGCACGTTGGCCGCCGCTGACAATGCTGTGATGCTGATCGATGCGGCTAAGGGTCTGGAACCGCAGACCCGCAAGCTGTTCGAGGTCTGCAAAATGCGCGGCTTGCCGATTTTTACCTTTGTCAATAAGCTCGACCGTCCGGGTCGCGAGCCGCTGGAGCTATTGGATGAGATCGAGCAAGAACTGGGCTTGCAAACCTATGCGGTGAACTGGCCGATCGGCATGGGCGATCGCTTCCAGGGCGTCTTCGACCGCCGCTTGCAGCAGTTCCACCTCTTTGAGCGCCGTGCCCACGGCAGCCGCACGGCTGGCGAGACGGTGGTGAATCTGGGTGACCCTCGGATTGAAGAGGTTTTGTCCCAAGACCTCTACTACCAGCTCAAAGAAGATTTGGAAATCCTGGAAGAAATCGCCGCCGATTTTGACCTAGCGAAGATTCATGCGGGCAAACTGACCCCGGTTTTCTTCGGTAGTGCGATGACCAACTTTGGCGTCCAGCTCTTTCTAGAAGCATTTCTGGAATACGCCCAGCCCCCGGAAACACGCCTGTCTTCGCAAGGCGAGATGCCGCCGACTTATCCAGAATTCACCGGTTTTGTGTTCAAGCTGCAAGCAAATATGGATCCGAAACACCGCGATCGCGTCGCCTTCATCCGGGTCTGCACCGGCAAGTTTGAGCGCGACATGACCGTCAGCCACGCGCGCACCGGCAAAACCGTACGCCTGTCGCGGCCGCAGAAGCTGTTTGCCCAAGGCCGCGAATCGCTGGATGTCGCCTACCCCGGTGATGTGATCGGCCTCAATAATCCGGGCGTCTTTGCGATCGGCGACACGATTTATAACGGGCAAAAACTGGAATATGCGGGTATTCCCTGCTTTTCGCCGGAGCTATTTGCTTACCTAAAAAATCCCAACCCCTCGAAGTTTAAACAATTCCACAAAGGTGTCAGTGAATTGCGCGAGGAAGGGGCGGTGCAGATCATGTACTCGCCAGATGAGTTTAAGCGTGACCCGATTCTGGCAGCCGTCGGGCAACTGCAATTTGAAGTCGTACAGTTCCGGCTTCAGCAGGAATATAATGTCGAAACCCAACTCGAACCGCTCGGCTTTAGTCTGGCGCGCTGGGTTGCCGGCGGCTGGGAGGCGCTGGAAAAAGCGGGTCGCTTATTCAACACCATGATTGTAAAAGATAGCTGGGAGCGACCGGTTTTGCTGTTCAAAAATGAATGGAATCTTCAGCAAATCGAAGCGGATCATCCGGAGCTGAAGCTTAACTCCACCGCCCCGGTGGGTTCGGGGCTGCAACCGTAATGAAAACCATCGGCTTGCTGGGCGGCATGAGCTGGGAATCATCGTTGCTGTACTATCAGATCGTCAATCAGGCGACGCGCGATCGCCTCGGTGAGCTTCACTCAGCCCCCTGCATCTTGTACTCGGTCGATTTTGCGCCGATCGCCGCCTGGCAGCAGCAGGGTGACTGGGCTGCTGCCGCGCGTGTGCTCTGCGCCGCTGCCCAGACTCTAGAACGGGCGGGAGCTGACGTTGTGGTGCTCTGCACAAATACGATGCACAAGCTGGCGGCGGAAATCCAAGCGAGTATCGAGATCCCGCTGCTGCACATTGCCGATGCGATCGCCGCCCGTATCCAAGCGGCTGGCTTGCAAACTGTCGCGCTGCTGGGGACACGCTTCACGATGGAGCAGGACTTCTACACCGGCCGTCTCGCCGATCGCCACAACATCATCGCCGCTGTGCCAGAACCTGCCGCCCGCGAAACCGTGCATCGGATCATCTATGACGAGCTCTGTCAGGGGAAGATTCTTCCGGCCTCGCGATCGCAGTGCCGGGAGATTTTAATGAATCTTGTCGCTGCTGGGGCAGAGGGTCTCGTGCTCGCCTGTACCGAGCTGGAATTGCTGCTCACCGTCGAGGATGTGCCGATGCCGCTGTTTCCGACGGCACGGCTGCACGCGCTCGCCGCCGTGGATTGGGCGCTCAGGTCTGAGCGAGATTGATCCGAATGACGATCACGATCCGCACTGCGACTCTGGCTGATGTGGCGGCGATCGCCGCCCTGCATAACCGCTGCGCCGATCGCAACCAGGCCACGAGTGAGCGCGGTTTTCTGGTCACATCGATCACCGTTGCGGAGATCGAGGAAGAGTTCGCTGAGAATTTAGAGTAGCTGCTCGCCATAAAGTGAGCGAGCTGGTACGACAGCACCAGACTCGCCGTCGCTTCACCGAACCCGTGCAGCCATTGCCCGTGACGCAATTAGTGAACCGATTGCAGTAGCACGCGATCGACATCCTCCAGCGTGAGTTCTTGTGTGTCGGCGAGGGCTTTGATCGCCTGCGTGGAGGCGCGTAACTGGGCTTCGTCCAGGTTTAAGCCCAGTTCCTGAGCGCGATGGGCGATCGCGTGCCAACCAGTCAAGCGGTGACCGATGGCGATCGAACGGCTACAGGCAAAATCCTGCGGATTAATTGCCTCGTAGGTGGCAGGGTTCTTTAGCACGGCTTTGGTATGGATCCCGGCTTTGTGGCGAAAGGCACTCTCACCAACGATGCAATGATCGAAGGGTACGGCAACACCGACTTTGCGCGAGACCAATTGGTGGAGATAGATGAGCTGATGCAAGCGATACTTATCACGCAGGCCATCGGGATCGCTAGCGTAGAGGCGGGCAATCAGGCCCGCGAGCGAGGTGATGCCGTTGCGTTCCCCAATGCCCATGATGGTCGTGTCGATATGGGTAGCACCGGCTTCGAGGGCGACGTAGCTATTGGCGATCGCGCAACCCGTGTCATTGTGGCAGTGAAATTCGATGTCAGCCTGGGTCACACGGCGGAGATCGCGCACCATCTCCATGACTTGGAGCGGCGTACTGATGCCGACAGTATCAGCCATCCCAAAGCGCTGCACGATGCCGAGTTGCTCAACGGCACCGTACACCTTGAGCAACTCCTGGCGATCGCTGCGAAAGGAGTCTTCCGTCGAAAATCTTAGCTCTAGAGCGGGGGCTTGCTCACGGATGTAGCCCAGCACCGTCGCCGCCATGTCAATGATTTGGTCGATGCTCTTGCCGTGGCTGAACTGGCGCAACATCGCCGAGGTGCCGATGACGAGATTGATGCCATCGACGCCGGTATCAAGCGCGACTTTGGCATCATCAAGATGACAGCGAATGTGCGTCAGTAACTTGGCCGACAGGTCGCGATTCGCCAGTGCTTGGCAATCTTGGCGTGACTGCGGTGAGGCACAGGGCGAAGTCACTTCAATGTACTCAACACCCAAGAAATCTAGGCTTTCAGCGATCTCAATCTTATCCGCCGTTGAAAAATGAGCACTCGCAAACTGCTCGCCTTCGCGGAGCGTGCTGTCGATAATGGCAAATTGAGTCAGTGACATGGGCGCATTTACCTCGAGAGACGTGAATGACGAGCGATGAGTTCAGGACGATCTGAGCAGTTCCAGAGCGGGTGCACCCCAACTTTGGCAAATTCATGACTCACTCTGCGAGCAGCTGCTGCGCGTCTACATCCCCCAGCTCCTTCTCCCAGAAAGTGGAGAAGGGGAGCCGGATTTAGGGTGAGGGCGACGCAACTGGGATACTCCCTTCCCGAGCCATGGGCCGGTGATTGACAGCCGTGAGCCGCCTCATGACCGTGCTCAGCGCCGAACAAGAGGAAACCACCATGCTTGAGGGGATTAAGCCTCAGTACTGGTGGCGAAGATCCAATGTTTGACTTCAGAACTGGTGGCGAAGATCCAATGTTTGACTTCAGAAAATTCCCTGAATGATCAGCCTTAGACTAGCCTGCCAAATGCCAGATAAGCCATGGGACTAGTATTATTACTGATTCAAGGTTTCTACAATTGACGCTGGGCGAATTCCGGCAACTCTGAAATTAGCGCACACTACCAATTTGAGTCGCAAAATGTGCTCTAGACAACTAATAAAACGAAGCCGACAGACCCAATTCGCAAGCGGCGAACTGTTCTCCTAATCATAGCTTTTTCGCTGGAGGGTCGCACCCTCACAAATAACCTAAGCCACAATATCTCCAAGGCGAACGTGGATGTCACGCTTGGCATCGGTATAGGCGTGGCGGCCATGCAGCCAGCGGGTGTTATCAATGAGTAATAAATCACCTGGCTGCCAAGCAATGGGGATGGTCAATTCTTCAGCGAGCGATCGCAATTCAGTCGCCACAGTCGTCGGAATCTCTGACCCGTCTGCCAAGCGAACATAGCTCGTGGTTTCGCCCACGATGCCGTCTAGCAGCGGCAGAATATTGTTAATAAAGACGGGGTTCTGGGTGTAGCGACTGGTAGAAATCGCCGAGCGGGTTGAGCGCGTCGTCAGCGATCGCGTCGCGGCCTCCAGTTCAAATTCGATCTCGTTCTCAGCACAAATGCGGGCAAGCTCATCGAGATCATCCGTCTGGTAAACCCGCTGCCAGACGCCATCCGGGTAAGTTCGCCAATAGACCAGATCCTGGCTCGCGAAGAGCGATCGCGTCTCCGGCTGCAAGCGCGCATAAAACAGCTCGCCATCGGCCACCGTCGTCTCCCCCGCCTCAGCCGCCGGAACCGCGCAGTAGAACCAGATGACCGACGGCCGCTGCTTCATATAGTACATTTCGCCATGTAGCGACACCGCATAGCGCAGATGGCTGCCCGTCACCGCCAGCACCGTGCTGTCGTTGCCGACCTGAGCGCGCGGGATCGCACCGCCGCGATAGGGCATGAAGTTGGTGCTGAGTTGACCGCTGAGCTGCTTGAACTCGTCTGGACTCGCCCGGAAGTTTTGCAACAAAACCACTCCCGTCGTGCGCAGGCGGTCGAGGAGGGTGGTGGGGTCGAGCGCCAGCAGCGGGGTTTCGCGTCGCTCCGGATACAAGTGCCTAGATCGTCGTGCAGCGGGGTGATGGTGATACTCATTCGCCGTTTGAGAGGGGTGCGATCGCCAACTGGATCATCAGGAACAGGAGCACCCAACCGCGCTGAGAATCGCGTGCTGGATGATGGCGACCTCTAGCTTAGACCATGGTTTCTAGCTCTGGCTCCCGCTCAAAGCCAACAAAAAGGACGACCCATCGTCGTCCCCAGGCGTTTTTTCACCGGTTTCGATACCGATTGCCGATCGGAAAAATTTAAATCTCTTCAACCGACCGACCGAAGACCAGCCGATCCAGCAAGCCAGACAGCAGCGACAGCACGATCGAGCCAAACAGCGCCGGGAAAAAGCCGCCGACTGTGAAGCCCGGGGTCAGGTAACCGACCAGCCCAAAGGCGATCGCATTGATCGCCAGCAAAAAGAGTCCCAAGGTCAAAATCGTCAGCGGCAGCGTAAACAGGATCAAAACCGGTTTGACAATCGCATTCACCAAACCAAACACCGCCGCGGCAATCAGCGCCGCCACTGGGCCCGTAATCGTCAGGCCGGGAACGAGCCAAGCGGTCAACAAAACCGCGCCCGCCGCCACCAGCCAAGTCAGAAAGAACTGCATAATTTGCCCTCCACATCGTCTCAACTTCAATTTTAGGGGGTGTCATCAAAGTTCCGGAGCTTGCCAGGGTGCGTATTCTACGACCTCGGCTTTTTCCTAGGGCAGCAGGTCGCGAACCGCTATTCTCGCTATCACTCTTTAGGAAACCAGTGCCTTGAGCGCTTGGTGCCGGATTACTCCCTGTTGGCACCTTCAGGATGATTCTTATAAAACATTCACTTGTAAGCCCCGATGGTGGGGGGCAAAGGGGGGTCAGAGGATCACGCTCATTATGAAGCACTGAAGAATCGCCAAGCGGACTCTAGGCCGTCAGTCATCCCTGGGCTGGCAGTGGATGGTGGGGTGATCGCGACCCACCCGGTTCCTCCGCTCGGCAATCTAATGGCAGCTCATTTCGTTGGACTACTCGAAGGATTGCCAAAGTAGGACTTACCCTTCTGCACTCGGCTGGTATGCCTGGTTCAAAGTCAGACCGGAACAGCCGTGTGGCGGTAGCGGAAGTAAGCAGCGCAAGCACCCTCAGAAGAGACCATTGGCGCGCCCAAGGGGTGCTCCGGTGTGCAGCGCGTCCCAAAAGCCGGACAGTCGTGGGGCTTCTGCTGACCACGCAAAATCGCGCCGCTGATGCACTCGCTCGCCGCCGTCTGACGGGGCAATGTTGCCAAGACCGTTGCAAAGCGTGCTTGGGCATCAAAGGCGGTAAATTCGGGTTGTAACCCTAGACCGCTGGCGGGAATCTCGCCGATGCCGCGCCAGTTTCGTGATACGACGCGAAAAACTTGCTGGAGTAGTTGCTGAGCCGTCGGGTTGCCCGCGCGCTGGACGGAGCGGGCATATTGATTTTCGCAGGTGGCTTGACCTGCCTCTAGCTGCCGGATGCAGAGATAAATGCCCTGCAAGACATCGATCGGCTCGAAGCCGGTGACGACGATTGGCACCTGGTAGTGGGCCGCGAGCGGTTCGTACTCGGTGTAGCCCATGACCGTGCAGACGTGACCGGCGGCAAGGAAGCCCTCAACACGGCAATCGGCTGCGCCCAGGATCGCGGCCATCGCGGGCGGCACCAGCACATGGGCGGCGAGTAGCGAGAAATTCTTTAGCCCTTGCTGCTGCGCCTGGTAGACCGCCATCGCCGTGGCGGGAGCTGTGGTCTCGAAACCGACCGCGAAGAAGACGACTTGGCGGTCGGGGTTGGCACGAGCCAGTTGCAGGCTGTCTAGGGGTGAGTAGGCGATGCGGACATCCGCGCCCTGGGCTTTTGCCGCGAGTAGATCGAGGTCGCTGCCGGGGACGCGCAGCATATCGCCAAAGGAGCAGAGGATGACCTCGGGTTGACGGGCGATCGCGATCGCTTGGTCAATCAACTCCTCTCCCGTGACGCAGACCGGGCAGCCCGGCCCGTGAATCAGTTCGATCCCGTCAGGAAGCAGTGCATCCAAACCGTATTTCACAATCGCGTGGGTCTGCCCGCCGCAGATTTCCATGATCGTCCAGGGACGGGTGACCGTCTGGGCGATCGCTCGCGCATAATCCTGTGCTAGCGCAGCATCCCGATACTCGCGGACAAACTTCATGGCAGTCGGACGGCAGAGGGCAAATTCACTTCCGATTGTGCGGGCGCGAAGACCTGACGGAGCTGAATGCCCCGGAAATGTTCAGATTTCTGCGGCCGGATTATTCTTCTTCATCGGATTCATTGGACGAACTATCGCTGCTACCAGCCGCGCTCGCTGTGGCGGCTGACTTAGAGCGACGCGAGCCGCGACGACTGCTGCCCTTGGCAGAATTGGTTGTGCTCTTCGCGGTGCTGCCATTGCTATCAGTGCTGCCGTCAGCCACAGCCGCGCCGTTGCTCTCGGCTGACTTGGCGTCGGGGATGGGAGCCGCCGAAGTTTCCTGAACTGGCGTGCCGATTTGGAGTTTTTCGCGGACTTGCTGTTTGACTTGCTCGGCGATCGCCGGGTTGTCGTCCAGATAGCGCACGGCATTATCGCGACCCTGAGCAATGTTTTCGCCGTTGTAGCTGTACCAAGCGCCCTTCCGCACCACGATGTCGGTTTGCTCAGCGAGGTCGAGGATGCAGCCCATTTGGGAGATACCTTCGCCAAAAATGATGTCAAACTCAGCAATCCGGAAAGGCGGCGCGACTTTGTTTTTCGCGACTTTCACCTTGGCGCGGATGCCATATTCCGCTTCGCCCCCTTTTTTCAGCGTCTGGATGCGGCGGATGTCGAGGCGCACCGAGGCGTAGAATTTCAGCGCCGTGCCACCGGTGGTGACTTCCGGGTTGCCGTAGGTGATGCCGATCTTTTGGCGGAGTTGGTTGAGGAAGATCACCGTCGAGCCAGACTTGCCGATATTCCCGGCGATTTTTCGCAGCGCCTTGCTCATCAGGCGGGCTTGCAGACCGACTTGGGTGTCGCCCATTTCGCCTTCGATCTCAGCGCGGGGGACGAGGGCGGCTACCGAATCGACGACGACAATATCGACGGCGGCGGAGCGAACGAGCTGGTCAACAATTTCCAGCGCCGACTCACCGGCATCGGGTTGGGCGACGAGCAGGTTGTTAATATCCACGCCGAGCGCGGAGGAGTAGGTCGGGTCGAGGGCGTGCTCGGCATCGACGAAAGCGGCGACACCGCCTTCTTTCTGGACTTCGGCGATCGCGTGCAGTGCCAGCGTCGTTTTGCCCGAACTCTCCGGCCCGTAGATCTCAATCACGCGACCTCGAGGTAGCCCGCCGCCGAGAGCTAGATCCAGGGTGAGCGCCCCGGTGGAAACCGTCTCGACGCGCATCCGGGTCGCATCCCCGAGACGCATGATCGCCCCCTTACCAAAGTTGCGCTCGATCTGACCGAGCACCATCTCGAGGGCTTTTTCTTTTTCGGGGTTGCCGGAATTCGTCGCCATAGCTTTCGGGTCTCACTGCGAATTGCGGTTGGTTGGCGGCAGAGACGGTCGCCCAATCACCGCTGCGATCAAATGTAGTACAAAATTACTTTCTAGTCTAACGTACTGGCGCTGACTGTGACCGGGGAACCGGTTTGCTAGTCAGTGTATAGCGGAATCGGTGGCATTGACAGGGCTGGCTCTAATCCGGGTCGGTCGATTCAAGCTCTGGGTCGGCGATCGCCTCATCTTCCGAGTCCACGTCGGTCATCGCCTGCCGCTTCTGCCAGTTGGTGTAGGCGATGATCCCCAAAGCCGCTGTGAGAAAGAGTGCGGAATAAATCCAGTCGTGCCAAAAACTAGCGGTCGGGTCGTCAAAATTCATATGCTTAACCTCCCAGGCTGACTGGCGATCCGCTTCGCCCGCTGCATCCCCTCGCGCCCCATACTAAATCCATATCGTGAACCCCAAAAACGGCAACATTGGGAAGGTTTGAAACCCTCCCCTACCATGACATTGGGAAGGTTTGAAACCCTCCCCTACCATGTATTTCATTTTGGGGCAAAAAATTCGGATTGGGTATCATTCGCGAAAGCACTACGATCGAGAGGGACGCTGCTTTCCTAGGCATTGCTGCCACGGCGAGGCTCTCGCACTCGTGGCGTCCCGGTTGGATTCACCTTGCTCCCCATTGTGGCCCATGCCCCTCGACTGGAATTCTGAAGACCTCGACGACGCCATTCTCAGCTTCGAGGCGATTCAAGCGGAGATTAATTACCAGCAAGCCCAAGACTCACTGCGGCATTTGGTGACCAATCTCAAGCTTTCGGCGCGCGAGCGGGCGGGTCTGGAACAGGAAATCGCTCGCTTGAGCGACACGATCGAAAAGCTGGATCAAGGCGTGGTGCAGATCGCGGCCTTTGGTATGGTCGGACGCGGTAAATCTTCGGTGCTCAATGCCTTGTTGGGGCAGGAAATGTTCGTGACTGGGCCGCTGCATGGGGTGACCCAGGCGATCGCCGCCGCCGATTGGCAAGCCGAAGCCGAGTCGCTGCCAGTGGGCAATGACACCATCCAGCGCGTTTCGCTGACCAGTCCAGGTAAGACCCAGATTCAACTTGTGGATACGCCGGGAATCGATGAAGTCGATGGGGCGACCCGCGAGCGATCGCCAAGCAAGTGGCGCGCCAAGCCGATTTGCTGCTGTTCGTCATCGCCGGGGACATCACGCAGGTGGAATACACGGCCCTCTCGCAACTGCGAGAGGCTGGCAAACCAATGTTGTTGGTGTTCAACAAGATCGACCAATACCCGGAAGCGGATCGCCAAGCGATCTACACCAAAATTCGCGATGAACGGGTGAAACAGTTACTCTCTCCAGATGAGATCGTCATGGTTGCCGCTGCGCCGCTCGTGGCAGTGCAGGCGGCGCAAGTCGATGGCTCCACGCGCCTGGAGCGGCGACGGGGCGAGCCACAGATCCAAGACTTGAAGCTGAAAATTCTGGACATCTTGCACCGGGAGGGCAAGTCGCTCCTGGCGCTCAACACCATGCTCTACGCCGACGAGGTGAATGAGCAGATCGTCGCTCGTAAGTTGGCGATTCGGGAGGCGGCGGCGAATCAAATTATTCTACGCGGCACGCTGACCAAGGCCGTGGCGATCGCTCTCAACCCCGTCACCGTACTCGACCTCTTCAGTGGTGCGGTGGTTGATGTCGCGATGATCCTGACGCTCTCACGCCTCTACGACCTACCGATGACCCAGGCCGGGGCGCTCAGCTTGTTGCAAAAGATCGCCCTGAGCATGGGCGGCCTGAGTGCGAGCGAATTTCTCGCCAATCTCGGCTTGAGTGGACTGAAGGGGCTACTGGGATTGTCAGCGCCAGCCACGGCGGGGGCGAGTCTGGCTCCCTACCTCTCGGTCGCGCTCACGCAGGCGGGGGTCGGCGGCGTCTCCACCTATGCGATCGGGCAAGTGACGAAGACCTACCTCGCCAAGGGCGCGAGCTGGGGGCCGGAGGGGCCGAAGGCCGTCGTAGCCCGGATTTTGGCAACACTGGACGAAGAATCGATCTTGAACCGCATCAAGGCGGAGCTGAATGCCAAGCTGGCCGGAGCTGGGCGTTTACTGGATTGAGTGGCTGATTCGGGTGATGCTGGATCGCTCCAGTTTGCCGGATTTGCTCGCGATCGCTGGAATTCTGTCATAACGATCGCTCAGTCTGGCAATTGGTCAATCACTCGTTGCCAAGCTCGTCAAATTGCCGTATAACTTGATTTGAAAATGGCAGCTCTGGCGGTCTAGCTCATGCTGCTGTTGGGTTTTCAGGCGATCGCTCCCTGTCGCTCTCAGGCTGGTGCCCGGAGCGCGATCATCGGCCAAGTACGCATCGACCCATTCACCCGCCACGCCGTACTCAGCCCGCCCAGCCTGTGGTGCTTGCCGGTTAAGCCATTCGCACTGAGTGCGATCGCGATGAACAAGAAAAAGCCGCTCGCTATTCCCCCTCGTCCCCCTCGCGCGTCCACCCCGACTACGGAAGCCGCTCCGTCAGCCACGGCTCAACGCCAGCGACCGCAATCGCTAACCCCCCCCGACCCTCGCCAACCCCTTGTCGCCCTCAGCCTATTGGCAGTCCTGGGTACTGTGTTCATCATCGGGCTGACGCCACAATCCAAGAGTCGCTCAGCACTTCTATTGCCGACGGCGCGCCCCACTGCTGCGCGGCGACTCAATGGGTTCTCCCCCGCCTGGCAACCGCTGACCCTGCCTCGCCCGCATCTGTCTCCCCAGTTGCTCGCCGTCCCATCACCGCCAGCCCAGTACTCGCCGCCAGCGATTCCGCCTGAGCAATCCCAAGTCCTCTACCGCCTGGCTCAGTTGCAGGCTCAGTCCTTCATCGCATCACCGGCAATGACCACGGTTGCTACTGCTGCCATCCCCCTCGCCTTGCGGGATGCGCTGGCGCTGGCGCTGGCTGACAGCCCGACGGCGCAGGCGACTGATCTCAATTACCTTTTGCAGCGGGCTGCGTCCCCGCCCACCCGCGCTCTCAATATTGAGAGCGCATCATTGGCCGCCGCGCTCGCTGACTGGCAGGCAGCCCAAAAACTGCCGCCACACGAGCGGGAACCGGCGATCGCCCGCCTCCAGCCGCCGCCAAAAGTCTGGCAGCAAATGCTCGCCCGGCGTGCCCGCGCGAGTGAGCGCGCCGATAGGGCGATCGCTGCTTACCACCGTCTCTTGCTCGCGCAAGCGGGACTCCAGGCCAGTCAGCGATCGCTAGCCGATGCCGAACGTCTGCTCGCCCGCCAACAGAGCCTCGTCGCGGCGGGTCGTCAGACACGCGCGACCCTGCAACTCCACCAGCAGAACGTCGCCAATGCGGAGCGGCGGTTGCTGGCGACGCAGAGCCTGCTTGAGGGCGAACAGTTGCAATTGCTCGCCGACCTGGACATTGATGCCCGGATCAATATTCGCTTTATTGCCAGTGAGAATCTGGTGCAGGCGATCGCCACAGCAGCAGCGACCCAACTCGACCCGGCTGCACTCTGGCAGTTGGCGCAACAGCAGCACCCTGACTACTTAGCTGCTCAGTTGACCGGAGCGGTCGCCAGTTTGAAACCACTCGAGCCGGTGGTTGTGCCCACGACCGTCGCGATGGACGATGTGTCCGGTGACTTACCGCGCGATCGCCCAGAACTGGTCATCCCAACCCTGTCCCAGCAACAACTTCAGCAGACACACCAAGAACTGTACCGGGCGATTCATGATGCCCTCCTGACAGTACGCCGACAAGCGGCACAACTTGAACAGTTTCAACAAGCGCTGCAAACAGCCGCAACCGAACTGGCCGCTCAGGAAACGGCGCAGGCGGCGGGCAACAGTCGGGGTGACGAGATCCAAGCTCAACGGCAGCTTGCATTGCAGCGGCAGGCGGTTGTCCAGGCTCAGATCGCCTATTTGGATGCGATCGCCGCCCTCGATCGCGCCGCTGGTCTGACGCTTTACCGCTGGGAGCAGTTGGGTGATCGCCCAAGATGAGCTTGAAATTGAAGAATGCTTTACCTTCTAGACGGTAGGTTGTGCAGCGGCACCTGGATTGATGACATCCTCGACAACTAGTACAGGACGGCGGCAATGAGATGCCCATTCAAAATCTCCAGGATTCCAGTATTGTAGGCACTCAGAACTCAAAATTTAGAACTCAAAACTCCGCGTAGCGATACTAGTGGCTGACGCAAGCGCCGGAGCCGGGTGAGCCGTCAGAACCGGGCGCTCCCAACGAACCCAGCCCAGAACCGGTTCCGGAGCCGGGGGTGGGTTTGGGTCTACTGGCTTTGAGTGGCTGGCTGATCTGGCAGCGGCGTCGCTAGCCTGACTGGGTTGGGGCGGCGGCAATGTCAACGATCGGTTAACCGAGGCTGTAAGCATGGCGCAGACTGGTTAAACTGAGAGCTAATCTTTTGTTGACCGGCCCTGCCCTCTGCCTTATGACCGATCGTTCTACTGCCACTCTGACCCCTGCTGCCTCCTTGCGATCGCTAGCGGTGGCACCGCGCCAAGTGCTGTGCGGTCATCAAGCCATACGACAGGCGGGCGAGGCGATCGCCCGTCTCGGTCAGCGGCCGCTGCTAGTCGGTGGCGATCACTCGCTGCCCCTCGTGCAACCCGAACTTGAGGTCGCCCTGGCAAGCCTTAGCCAGCGCTTCACAGTCGCCAACTACCGCCCCGACTGCTCCGAAAATACGCTCGCGGCACTCCACGACGCGGCTCGCGCCAGTCAGGCAGACTGCATCATTGGCACGGGCGGCGGCAAGTCGCTGGATGCCGCGAAGTTGCTGGCGCACCAGTTGCAGCGACCGGTAGTGACGCTCCCGACCTCGGCGGCGACCTGTGCGGGTTGGACAGCGTTGTCAAATATTTATTCCGATGCGGGCGCTTTTCAGTACGATGTCGCCCTCGCGGGTTGTCCCGATCTGCTGGTGCTGGACTACGACCTGATCGCGACGGCACCGCGCCGCACCTTGGTTGCGGGGATTGGCGACGCGATCGCCAAGTGGTACGAAGCCTCGGTCAGCAGCGGCAACGCGACCGCAACGCTGATTATCTCAGCAGTGCAGCAGGCGCGCGTCCTCCGCGACCTCCTGTTCCAAAAATCGGCGGCCGCGCTGGACAATCCTGGCGGCGATGATTGGCGAGAAGTGGTCGATGCTTGCGCCCTGCTGGCAGGGGCGATCGGGGGGCTGGGTGGTGCACAATGTCGTACTGTTGCCGCCCACGCCGTTCACAACGGGCTGACCCATCTGCCTGCCGCTCATGGCATCCTCCACGGCGAAAAAGTCGCCTACGGGATCTTGGTGCAACTGCGACTGGAGGAGATCGTCCAAGGCAACCAACTGGCGATCGCCGCCCGCGAACAGCTACTAAAGTTCTACGCCGAAATTGGCTTGCCGCAAACCTTGGCGGACTTGGGCTTGGCGACAGTAGCGATCGCCGACCTCCAGCACGCAGCAGCGATCGCCTGCCAGCCGGAGTCCGACATTCACCATCTGCCCTTTGCCGTGACCCCCGAACTACTCCTAGCGGCGATGGTCTCAACAACAGCATTTCACCCCCTGCCCGCCGCCGCGCATCGGGCGATGCTCGAAGCCTAATCGTCCCTAGACTTGGCAATTTCCAAGTCGGACACTTTTTGCGCGTGATCGCGCCCAGAAACGCCGATATATCCTTGGTATCGGCTCAATTCCTGATGCCAGCCGCCATTGCTCCAGGCGATCATGACCTGTGGACGGCCCGATGCCAAAATTCTCGCCAAGATAGAACCAGTGACGAATTCTGCATGTGAACTCGTATGATTGCAACAACATCTGCACCCCGCTCCTTCGCTGACTGGCTGGGCACAGAGGCAGAGGAGCTATTGAGTTACCAGGCTAAAGTGCCTCGATCGCGCTTGCACTTGCCCAGTGCGGATAGCGTCGCGCGGATCTTTGGCCAGAGCGATCGGTCGCCCCAAGTGTTACGGAGCTTGCAGCAGCTTTATGGGCATGGTCGGCTCGCGAATACTGGCTACCTCTCCATCCTGCCCGTGGATCAAGGCATTGAGCACTCGGCTGCCGCTTCATTTGCACCGAACCCGGACTATTTTGACCCAGAAAATATTATGCGGTTGGCGCTTGAAGGAGGCTGTAATGCGGTCGCGACAACCTTTGGAGTGCTCGGCCTGATGTCACGCCGCTATGCTCATCGTCTGCCATTCATCGTCAAGCTCAATCACAAGGAAACCCTGACCTACCCTAGCCAAGCTGACCAAACGCTGTTTGCTCAAGCCGAACAGGCCTGGAACCTGGGTGCTGTCGCGGTGGGAGCCACCATTTACTTTGGTTCAGCCGCGAGTCGGCGGCAGATTCAGGAAATCAGCCAAGCATTTGCCCGTGCCCATGAGTTGGGGATGGCGACTGTGCTCTGGTGCTATTTGCGTAATTCTGTTTTTAAGCAAGCGCAAGATTATCACTTGGCCGCAGACCTGACGGGTCAGGCCAACCATATTGGCGTCACGCTGGGTGCAGATATCATTAAACAGAAGTTGCCCGAGTGCGATCGCGGCTTTAGCGCTGTTCGCGAGGCAACGGGCGAAGCCTACAGCCGTACTGACGAGCAAGCCTATCGGGACTTGAGTGGTGAGCATCCGATCGACCGGACACGCTATCAGGTTCTCAATTGCTACGCCGGTCGCATTGGTCTGATCAATTCGGGTGGATCTTCAGGCGAAAATGACTTTCAGCAAGCAATCCGCACCGCTGTGATCAACAAACGCGCCGGAGGCTGTGGTTTGATTTCGGGGCGCAAGACATTTCAACGCCCCTTCGCGGAGGGAGTCGATCTGTTCCATCTGATTCAAGATGTCTACCTCACACCGGAAGTCACGGTGGCCTAGTACCGCTACGCGGAATTTTGAGTTCTGAGTTTTGAGTGATGAGTGCAGACAATACGGGCATCCTACGGATCTTGAATGGGCATCTCATTTCCGCCGCCTTGTACTAGTCTCTACCCCGCCAAAGGGATATATGGCTGCCACCGCAGAATCTTAAAAAATAGTGCCTGCTCGACGCACCCAAGAATTCTAGCTTCCAAAATGGGAATTGGCATTCTGCACTCCAGCCTGCAAAAGTTGAACGTCATGGCACCACTGACTCCCCAAGCAGCCGCCGCACTAGCCGCGATCCCGCCGGGTCACCTCAATCTCATGGGTTACGTCAGCGAGTCCGAGGTTAATGGGCCGGGTTGCCGTGCCGTCGTGTGGGTGCAGGGCTGCCCGCGCGCCTGCGCCGGCTGCTTCAATCCCGAATCTTGGCCGTTCGCCGAAAACCTGACCGTGAGTATCGAGGCGATCGCCACTCGCATCCTCGACAATCCCCGTCATGAAGGCGTCACCTTCTCCGGCGGCGAACCCTTCTGGCAAGCGCCCGCCCTCGCTGAACTAGCCCGCCAAGTCAAGGCAGCGGGTCTGAATGTGATGTCCTTCACCGGCTTCACCCTCGGCGAACTGCAAGCTGCCGACGCCCCGCCCGGAGCGAGTGACTTGCTGGCGCAGTTGGATATTCTCGTGGATGGCCCTTTTCTCGAATCGCAAGCCATCCACGCCCCCGATTCGCTAGTGTCTTCTCGCAATCAGCGCGTGCGGGTCTTCAATCCGGAACTGCGCGATCGCCTCACTTGGGCAAGCGATCGCCTCGAAGTCCATATCCTCAAAGACGGCACGCGCATCTTCACCGGCTTCTACGGCCAGCTCAGCAACAGCCCGCACTAAAGCCTCAATAGCACCACTGCTGGGCAAGCACTGCCAATCAGTGACGCAACAATTCGGGAACTGCTTGGGCGTCAAGCCGGGTTACCTGGGTCGGGTAAGCAAACTCAATGCCCTGAGCCGCAAAGGCGCGGAAGATTTCCAAATAAATGCGCTGTTGAACATCCATGTACAGCGTATAGTCGCTGCCTTCGACGTAGTAAACCACCTCGTAGTTAAGACTAAAATCGCCATAGGACGCGAAGTGAGCACGATCAAACGTCACATTTTCAACGCTACGGACAATTCGCTCGATGATCCCCGGAATGGCTTGCAGCTTTTCCTCAGCCGTTTCGTAAATCACGCCCAACTGGAAGCTGATCCGACGGCGGCGCATCTGCTTGTAATTTCGCAAGCGCGAGTCGGTTAAATCAGTGTTGGCAATTACCAATTCTTCGCCATTCAGGCTGGTCAAGCGTGTAGTTTTGAGCCCGATGCGCTCCACCGTACCGATGAAGTCATCGACGATGATAAAATCACCTAACTCAAACGGGCGATCAAGGAGGATGGAGAAGTAGCTAAACAGATCGGTCAGCACCCCTTTCGCCGCCAACGCAAATGCTAGGCCGCCAACCCCTAAGCTGGCGATGACCGCCGAAACATCGAAGCCAAGATTATCCAATAAAAAGATCGCCCCAATCGCCCAAATTACAATCCGGACTGCGGGCAGCAAGGCATTGAGACTCTGCTCAAGATTGGGATTGTCATGGCGCATCAGATAGACGCGGAGAGTGTACTCGATGATGCTATTGATAAGGCGAATGCCAACAATCGTTGCCATCGATATGACAACGGCGTCAATCGTGTGATCAAGGATGGGATGTAAGTTGAGATTATCAATCGCGAGATAAAACGAACCGAGATAAATGAGGGGTACCAGTGCCTTGCTGAAGAGGCGAATCAAGGCATTATCTAAATCGGTACTGGTCTGCTTTGCCCAGCGCTTGAGATTGCTGACCAAGATGGCACGAACAATGTAGGCGACGAGGATGCCTAGAATCAGGATGGCAACCGCTAGCAGATAAGCAGAAACTTGATTGTCGAGGAAAGTCGTGTCAAGAAATTCGAGATTCATAAAGGAGCGTGTGATTGAAACGTGGGGGCGGTGTTGTCGGCCGGTCGGGAGGATCGACAGCACCGGTTATGTCTGAACCGCTGTTATGCTAAAGAATTACGCCCACGCTAACCTCTACCGTTTGTCGGTCAAGCGAGCGGCTTGCCATCTCTCGCAGGAGGTAGTTGGCAAGTGATGGGCAGGGTGTGGCGGGGTGGGCGGCGATCGCCCTGTTAACCAACCCAACACATGAGCCTGATGCAATTTACTGATGAGAGACTTTGTTTTGTAGCTTGAACGACCAAAACTTTCGGATCGTTGGCCTAACGTTAAGAACGATTTGCGGCGGAATCGGCTATGACTTCTGACCCTCAACCTGACTTCAGGCCACAGTCTCGTTGCCTCGGCAAGGTGTACCTCGTGGGTGCTGGTCCCGGCGATCCTGGCCTGCTCACCCTCAAGGGCAAAACCCTGCTCGAAAACGCTGACGTGGTCTTCTATGACGCGCTAGTGAGTCCGGCGATTCTCGCTGGCATTAATCCCCAGGCACGGGTGGTCAATGCCGGTAAGCGCAGCGGTCGCCACTCCCTGCTCCAGGTGGAAACGACACAACTGTTGATTGCGGCGGCTCAGGACGCGGCGATCGTCGTGCGCCTCAAGGGCGGCGATCCCTTTGTCTTTGGGCGCGGCGGCGAAGAAATGGCGGCGCTAGTGCAGGCCGGTGTGCCCGTGGAAGTCGTGCCGGGGGTGACGGCGGGGATTGCCGTGCCCGCTTATGCCGGCATTCCGCTGACCCATCGTGACTATAGCTCCTCAGTCGCGTTTGTCACCGGGCATGAGGCGGTGGACAAGTATCGGCCGGAGGTGAATTGGCAGGCGCTGGCGCAAGGAGCCGAGACCCTCGTCATCTATATGGGCGTCCGCAATCTGCCGCACATTATCTGCGAGCTGCTGGCGGCGGGTCGCGCGCCGAGCACGCCGATCGCCCTGATCCGTTGGGGGACATGGCCGGATCAGGAAACGCTCTTCAGCACTTTAGAAGCGGTTGTTGACCAGATGACGGCAAGCGGCTTTGAGGCACCGGCGATCGCTGTCATTGGTCGCGTTGTCGATCTCGCGCAGCTCTTGCCGTCTCTGACTGGGATCGCTCCTCAGTAATTAATATGACTGTCACCTTTCACTTTGAAGCGGATTTTGCCAACTCCCTACGCTGCATCCCGATGCAGGTGCGCTTCAAGCTCGACCAGTGCGGCGTCAAGCTCAAGTTGCTGCATTGGCGACGGTTCAGCGCCAGCGAACGCCAGCAACTGCTGAGCCAACCCTGTGAGTCGCCAGCGGAATGCACGGCTTACCAACAATATTTGCAAGCCTTGGTCGTGCAATACATGGGGGAACCGGCGGCGGAGTTGGCGATCGCCCCCTCACCCCCTTGGCTGGAAATCGACACCATTCCCGCCAGCGTCCAAGCTAAAGCTGAGGCCGTGGGCGTCGAATTATCACTCGCCCAATGGGTCGCTTTGGCACCGATTCAGCGGTTTGCGCTGCTCAAACTCAGCCGCCCCAGCCACGAAAACCACAACTTTTTGCCCGCCCTACAAGAATTTCAGCTCGTTCCGGGCGATCGCTGAGCGCGCAGGACATCCGTTCGGCGGCCTCGATACTATGGAGGGGTGATGCTAGTACCGCTACGCGGAGTTGTGGGTTCTGAGTTTTGAGTGATGAGTTCCTGCAATACGGGGATCCTGGGGATTGTGAATGGGTCTGTAATTGCCGCCGTCTTGTACTAGCCGCCGATCACCACCGTCGTCACGCGCGATCGCGCCCTGAGAACCATGTCCGAGCGCCCCGATGAGACGATTGAACGCTATCTCAGCCGCTTGTTTGCGGCGCGCGACCAACAGCCGCAGCCGCTGAGTGAGGCGGATCTGGCGGCGATCGCCCGTGACTTGGGTTTAACCGAGACTGACCTCGCCACGGCGCAACGGGTGGCCCGCGACCACCGCACCCGCGCCCAAGGCTATCTCCAGCATCGGCGCTGGGACGATGCGCTGGCGGAATTGGAGCCAGCCGCCGCCCTGCAACCCTTCGAGACCGAGACTATTTACCTGCAAGCCAAGGCCCACGCGGGACGCTGGCGAGCGCACCGTCAGGCGGTGGATCGCGATCGCGCCCGTGCCCTCGCCAAGCATTGTCTGGCGCAACAACCCGACTATGCGGCGGCCTTTCAGCTCCTCAATGACCTGGATCAGCTGCCCGTGGGTCGCCTAGCGCGAGCACCGCGCGGGGCGTTGGTTGCGGGAGCGATTTGTGTTGGGGTCGGGGTGCCACTGACGGCGGCGATCGCCAGTCTGCTGCTTTGGCAGCGGGGAGTCCCGACGCCTGTGCCCGCCCCTGTGAGTGTGCCGCCCGCGACTGAGCCGGGGATTCCTGACGATGCGGCTGCGTCCGAGCCGGAACCAGAGACGGAGCGCGACCCAGACGCGGCTGAGGAGGGTGAATTCACGATCCCGGTCGAATTCGTCCCACCGGAGGATTTGCCCGAACTGGAACTAGACGTTGCGCTGTCCCGCTTACGGAACCTGAACAGCTCTTCGTTCTACAAGCTGCAAGCGCGCCTGCACAATGCCAGCGATTCGGAGCTGCAACGCTTGTCGGTGCAGGTGGAGTTATTCGCTGCGGATGGTCGCCGTCTGGATAGCAACTCCCGCCACCTGCTTATGCAATCGGATAGTGAGCTGCGGCCGGGCGATCGCCAGGCTTTCGGTTGGACACAAGCCGGTGAGCCAGAGCTGCATCGCGTCCGCATCGTCGCGCAAGCCGCCGAGGCCCTCCCCGCTGCCGATGACTACGCACCGAGCCAGCCGGTGTCAATCAATTGGCAAATCGAACCGCCGTCCGAGCTGCAACTGGCGGTGCGTGAGCGGCAGGTGCGCCGTCCTGAATACGGTGACTCTCTGCACCACATCGCCGAGTTTGAACTGACCAACACAGGCGGCGCGGCTTTTAAGCTACTGCGTGTGCAGATCGAATATTTCGACGCTACGGGTCGGCTGCTGGCGAGTCGCGCACCTTTCGTCGTCTCGAGTAGCAAGCCGCCCTTGCTCCCCGACGAGACGCGCCTGCTGAAAACGACGCAGACGCAGTTGCCACTGGATTTTGACCGTTATGAATTGACGGTGGTTGATTGGGAATAGTGGGAGTGCGTTTGACGCTGACTGACCGGCGCTACCATTAAGAGCACATCCCGCCGTGCGTGCCATATCTGCTATCAACATCGACGATCGCCTTTATCAAAAAGCCGCAACCCTCGCTCAACAATTGCATATTGAGCCTGAAGCGCTCGTCACCATTGCCCTCCAAGACTACATCCGCAGCCACAGCAAAGCCTTGCTCTGCCAAAGCCTGGACTCCGCCTATGCTGGCGGATTGGACGAGAGCGAGCAACTGATGCTTGAAGCCATGCGACACCACCAGCGGCAGCTTTGGAGCGACGCATGACCAACTGAGGGAGATCGAACAATGGATCGACTAGACCAGCAGCGCGAAGCCATCCACAGTGTCCTGCAAGCCCACCTACAGATTGCAGAACGGAATCGCGATCGCACCCCGATCGAGACCTTCGCCCTCACCAATGCTGCGACTGACGACTACTTCCTGCTCGCCACCGATTACAAAGCGGGTCAGCGGGTCTACGGCGTCCTCGTCCACCTTCGCCTCCACGACGGCAAAATCGTCGTTGAGCAAAACAACGTCGAGGACTTTATCGAAGACTTGATCGATCTCGGTGTCCCCGAAGATGAACTGGTTACTGGTAGCGAACCGGGCGATCGCGCGCCGAGACAGATTTCTGTTTAACTGGATTTCATGCCCTCTTTCAAAGCCTGGCGCGCGCAGTTCAACCTACCGCTGAAGTTCTGGCTGGTGGCGGCGATCGCCTTCATCAACTCGGTCAGCTTCACGATCATCATTCCGACGCTCTACCCCTACGCCAAACAGTTTGGCCTGAGCGATTTTCATGCCAGTTTATTGATCACCAGCTACGCGATCTCGCAGTTTATCGCCACGCCGATTTTGGGGCGGCTCTCCGATTTTCTCGGTCGCAAGCCGCTGCTGGTGGTCAGTTTGTTTGGAACCGTCATCGCGAATCTGCTCGCCAGCGTCGCCCCGGTCGCCGCGCTGCTATTTCTGGCGCGCATCCTCGATGGTCTGACCGGCGGCAATATGTCGATTGCCCGTGCGGTGATCAGCGATTCGACCCGTCCGGAGCAGCGTGCCCATGCCTTTGGTCTCTTCGATGCGGCGTTTCGGCTCGGGTTTGTGACTGGGCCGGCGATCGCCTACTTTGCCCAGCAGCTCCCCCCCTTGCCCGGAGTCTCGTCACTGGGGATGAGCTTTCTAGCCGGGGCGGCGATCGCTCTGGTCGCCACGCTGTTGAGCGCCATCTGGCTGCCGGAAACCTTGGCGGAGCGCGAGCCGCTGCGCCTGAGCTGGCAGATGTTTGGCTTCGGTCGGTTGGTGCGATCGCTAGGTCGTCCCCGGCTGGGTCGCATTTACTTGATGACCTTTCTGAGCGGCTTCACGTTTACGATTTTCACGTTTGCCTTCCAGCCATTTTTTCTGAATGTGCTCAATCAGGAGGCACCGATGGTAGCGGCGGTTTTCGTCATCGTTGGTGTGGCGGGGGTGCTGACGCAGTTGCTGGCGGTGGGGCCGCTGACCAAGCGGTTCAACTTGGTGGATATTCTGGCCGTGGCGATCGCCCTGCGGGCGCTGATCTTTTTCTGCATTCCGCTCTTCCCCTTTCTTTGGGCCTTCCTGCTCGGCTCGATTTTGCTAGGCATCGCCAACACCTTCCCGCTGCCGCTGCTCAATGCCTTGCTGTCAGTCAATAGCGGCGAACGCGAGCAGGGTGAGGTGTTGGGGATCAATGCCTCTTACCTCAGCATTTCCAACGCCTTGGGGCCGGCGATCGCCGGTCTGCTGGTCAGCCTCAGCTACAGCACCCCTTTTTGGGTCACCAGTGTCCTGACGCTTTTGACGGCCGGTTTTGCGCTCCGACTCAAGTCCAGCTTGGCTGACCCAGAGCCGACGTCAGTCAGAGAGTAGCGGGTGAATCGCGGCCGCGGCGAGTCGCGGGCGGGGGTGCGGGCCTGACCAGAGGGCGATCGCGAACTCGACTTTTGTCGAATAGGCGCTGAGGCGAAGCGCAACCTATATTAGGCGCACCCTGGCTTGTACTTCATCATGCCGCGACTGCCTCACTCAACCTCCAATCAACCCCACCTCGGCTGTGGCGTGAGCTTCCCGCTGCAAATCGATGCGCGCGGCAACTTACAGTTCAGTGCGGGTGAGCAGAGCGTGCGGGAATCGATCGGTCTGATCCTGGGTACGCAACTGGGTGAGCGCGTCTACCGGGCTAACTTTGGCTGCCGCCTTGCTGACCTGGCGTTCGCGCCCTTGAATACGCAGACCCTGCTGACCATGCGCCTGCACGTCGAGGAAGCCCTGATCGCCTGGGAACCGCGCATCTTGCTCGACGCCGTGCGAACGGAGCCAGACCCGGTGCGGGGTCGCGTCAATATCCTCATCAACTACCGCCTGCGTGAAAATTACGCAGCAGGGAGCTTGGTGTACCCCTTCTATCTCCAGGCTGACGGCGATCGCTAGCACCCAAAGCGAAAGAGAACGTAAAGGCTGCTACATCCACGCGGTTTGCGAGTTAGGAAGGAAAGGCGTGCAGTCCGCTGCCGCCAGCTAGCCGCTTATTTCCTGGCTGATCTATGGACTTAGATTTTCTGCCGAACCTGCCCAAGTCTGACCTCGACGATCGGCGCTTTGAGGATTTAGTCGAGGAATGCTTACTGCGGATTCCGCGCTACTGTCCGGAGTGGACGAATTATAATCCCAGCGATCCTGGCATCACGCTGATCGAGCTATTTGCTTGGCTGACCGATCAGATGATGCAGCGCTTCAACCAAGTGCCGCGCCGTCACTACGTCGCCTTCTTGGAATTGCTGGGCGTGCGGCTACAACCGCCGAGTCCGGCGCAGACCGATTTAACCTTTTACCTCGCGGGTGAGCTGCCGCAACGCTACACGATCCCGGCCGGGGTTGAGGTGGCGACCGAACGGACGAGCACCGAGGCGGCGATTGTGTTCAGCACCGATCGGCCGCTGGTGATCGATAAACCGCGCCTGTGCTACTTCCTCACCGCCAACCAGACCGAAGCGACGCCGCAGATTCTGCGCGATGCCTTTGCCAACCTCTGGAACGAGCAAACGAATGGCGCTTGGTCGGGTCCAGAACTCCCCATCTTCAACGACCAACCGCAGCCGGGGAACTGCTTTTACCTCGTCTTTGGGGAAGCTGAGCTGATCGAAGGTAATGTCATTGCGCTGACCGTGCGCGGGCAAGCGGCGACGCCCACCGGGATTGATCCGAATAATCCGCCCCGGCGCTGGGAAGCCTGGGACGGCGCTTTTTGGCAGCCGGTGTTGCTGGAAAATGCCGACGACGCCACCCAGGGGTTTAGCTTCAACGAGATCGCTCGCCAAGGCGGCAACCCGTTGCAGGGTGCCGATATTCTCCTGCACCTGCCCCAGAGCTTTCCGGTGACCCAGTTTGGCACCTATCGCGGCCGCTGGTTGCGCTGCGCCTATACGATGCCGCGCCTGACCCAATCGAGCTACAACGCCGCACCGCGCATCGTTGGTCTGTCGGTACAGGCGACGGGTGGCACGGTGAATGCCAGTCAGGGTCGCCGGGTTGAGCGCGAGTCGCTGGGCGCGAGCAATGGCAAGCCGGGCCAGACCTGCCAACTGCGGGAGCAGCCGATCTTGCCGCGCCAAGAGGATGAGTATTTGGTTGTTGTGCCGCCGGGGGGCTTGCCGCAGCGCTGGCTGGAGGTGAGTGATTTTGCCGACTCCGGCCCCGAAGACTTGCACTACACGCTGGATTCGGTGAGTGGCACGATTCAGTTTGGGCCGCTGATTCGCGAGCCGAGTCAGTTGCGGTTAGCGACGTATGCGCGATCGCGCCAGCAGCGAGACCTCAGCCGCAATGGCACGGCCCTAACGGAGGCTGCGGCCACAGGCTCTGAACGCATCAACCACCTCGAACACCAGTACGGAGCGATCCCGCCCCGTGGCTCCCGTCTGATCTTCGCGGCCTACCGTACCGGCGGCGGTCAGCGCGGCAATGTCCAGCGCCATACTCTGCGGGTGGTCAAGGCGGCGGTTCCCTATGTCACGGGGGTCACCAATCACGGTCCGGCGCGTAATGGTTCCGATGCTGAAACCCTGGAGCAGGCGGCGCTGCGAGTACCACAGTTGCTCCGTAGCCGCGATCGCGCGATCACGCCGGAAGATTTTGAGATTTTGACCCTCCAAGCGGGTCGCGGCGCGGTTGCCCGTGCCCGTTGTCTGCCCGCCGATCTCGAACATCCCGGCACGACCACCCTACTGGTAGTGCCTCAGGCGAGCGAGGCTCTACTTGACCAGGGACAGGGGTTGATGCCGGATCTCTTCGCCCTGACGCCGGAGCTGGAACAGCAAGTGTTGAGCTATCTCAATGATCGCAAGCTGCTGGGAACACAGATCCGCTGCCGTCCGCCTGATTATGTAGGCGTCGCGGTGCAGACGGAGGTGGCGCTGGAGCCGGCCTACAACAATCCCGATGCCCGCCGCGAAATCCTCACCCAGCTTCGGACGGCTCTGTACCGGTTTCTCAACCCGATTTCGGGCGGCAATGACGGCCGGGGTTGGCCCTTTGGTCGCCCTGTTTACCCGTCTGACATCGTGGCAATCTTTCAGCGCGTCGCTGGCATTCGCTACCTGGGCGCGGTACAACTGTTTGCGCTCCGACGAACTAATGGCGGTTGGACACGCTTACCGCCGGCGCCGGTCGTGGATCCCGGCCCCCATGGGTTGATTGCCTCCTGGGCTGACCCGCACCTGCGTTCGGCCCATATCGTCAACGTCGCCTAATCGCTGCCGCCCTGGCGACGCCCACTTTATCCCTCTCTGGAACTGCATATGTCCGCAACGCTCGACCTGCAACTTGTTCCGCTCCGCCTGACCGAGGCGGCACCGGTTCCGACCGGCACGGGGTCTGAGCTGGCGATCGCGGGGAGCCAAAATCAGGACATCGTGCTGCGTCCGGCCGAACCGCACGAGGTCTCGATTCGACTGGAAAACCGCAGTGCCCGCCCGCTCAACTTTGAGTTGCGCGCGGTTGGGAATTTCCCCAGTGAATGGTGCGAAATCCTGACACCGACGACAAGCCTACAACCCCACCAGCAACAGGAAGCGGTGCTGCTCTTTCGCGTTCCCCCCGACTACTTCGAGCAGACGGGAGCGTTGGCCGCGGGCGATCACCACACCCTGGACTACAGCGGCAACCTCGAAGTCTATGCGGCTCACGATGATGCGCCTCGGCAACTGGTCGAGACGGCGGTTTTCAATGTGTTCGTCCGGCCGACCAGCCTCTACAGTGACTTCGTGCCCAGCATCTATCGCCAGAGCGACTTTCTCAATCGCTTTCTGGCGCTGTTTGAGCAGGCCTTTGAGCCGGATGTGGAGATTCTCGATAACTTCTGGGCCTATCTCGATCCGCTGTTGGCCCCGGAATCGTTGCTTCCCTTTCTCGCTCATTGGGTGGGCTGGCCTCTGCAACCGCAACTGAACCTCAATGAGCAACGCCAACTGATCCGCCACGCGATGACCATCTACCGCTGGCGCGGGACACGGCGAGGTCTGCGCTTTGCCCTGCATCTGGTCACGGGCTTGCCGCTGGATGTGCAGGCCGCCAGCGAAAATGAACGCCACATTGGCATCTACGAGTCCTTTAGTCGGGGCTTTGTGCTTGGCGAGACTCAGATCGGTCAGGATGCTACGCTCGGCGGCGGTCAACCCTACCATTTCAGCGTGCGCTTGCGGCTGTTGCCGGGGATGGAGCTGGAGCGTGCCGCCATTGAGACGACGATCGAGCGCGAGAAACCCGCGTTTTGCACCTACGACTTGATGCTTGAACCCGCAGGCAGCGGCCCTGACGCGAATGGTCAGCAGTCCGCGCTGAATACTTGAACTTGGCATTGAGCCGTTCTGACCAGCGACCCCCTGCCTACACTATTACCCAACCGGCTATCGTCCGCCTTCCGTCTGCCACTCCCTGAATAACTGGTTACTGACCATGGCTTCGCGATTTTCGTCCCTCCCTCTGCAACCACTTGAGCGCCTGTACACCAGTGACGGTCTGTTGTTGAGTGCCGATCTCTGGCAACGTGCCCATGCCTACCATCGTCAGCGCCAGAATGTTCACTACCAGGCGTTGAACCAGGCGGGCATTGTCGCGGGATTGGGCGTCAGCGTCACGGCGGCTCCGGCTGAGGTTGCGTCTCAGTATCGCGATCGCCGCTGGTTGCGAGTTCAACCCGGCCTCGCCATCGACAGCCACGGGAATCCGATCGTCATCGATCGTCCCATCGATTTCCGCATCGCCTCAGTGGCGGAAACGCAACCGGTCGTGGTTTATCTCGTCGCCAGTCATGTTGACCCCGACCGACTCCAACGCCGCAATGGCACGATTTTGGTGCAGGAGCGCTTTCGGATCGACGAAAAAATCAGTCCGCCCCTCGCTGGTGAGATCGAGATTTGCCGTCTGCAGCTTTTGCCCGGAACGCCCACCCTGGCGAACCCGCGTGATGTGCTCAATCCCGGCCCCCAAGAACTTGATCTGCGCTACCGCCCCGCTGCCCAGTCGCGCGCGCGCGGTAGCATTCGCCTCGCCACGCTCCCGGCAGTCACCGACTATGCGGCTCGGGGAGCTAGCAATTGCGCGGATCTGCTCGCCGCCTTGCCAGCACTCTACCCGGGGCTGAGCGCGGCGGGACCGCCGGTGACTTTGCAGTTGCCGGGCGATCGCGCGACACTGTTTGACTGTGACCTTGTTTACCTGACCCGGCAGCAGTACTGTGACGGCGAGCTTGCGGTGCGACGGAGTTTGCAGGACTATGTTCGAGCCGGTGGCAATCTCTTGATCGAGATGCCCGATGCCACGACAAAGATTAATGATCTCAAGGGGGCGATCGCCGAGATCCAGGAGGCGATCGCCGACATCAGCACCAGCGCCGACCTCGCGGACATTCGCACCGAACTGAACAACGAACTCGCCGCCTGCCAGGATAAGCTCCAAGGCTGGATGGCTGCCCTGCGCCAGTCTTTTGCGGAGCTACTCGCCGCTGCTGGGACTTCACCCGCCGAATCGGGCCGCATCGGCCGCCAGCATCCGCTGCGTCGTCAACCCTTTCTCTTTGCCCAATGGCCGCTCATTTACCATAAACCGGTTGAATTTCTCACCTGGGGCGGCATCATCCTCGCCATCGGCGATCTCTCCCTGGCTTGGGGCATCGATGACGACCTGCTACTGTCGCGCGAGACCATCCGTACTGCCCACGAAGTCGGCATCAATCTCCTCCATTTTGCTTGGCAGCGCCGCGAACTGGCTCAACTCCTCCAACCTGATAGTTGACCATTACCGACCATTGGCAAATCCCCGGGTGCCAAATGCTGAACCTGCTCCCCCCGAACTGAATCATGACTGCCCCTCCCGCTCCCCGTCGCTCATTGTCCTCGATTCGCTACACCCTGCCATTTCTACTGGTAGCGCCGATCATCATGACCGTGGTGCTGAGTGTCGCCTTCGCCATCTACAACGGCCGCCGGGCGGTGCGCGATTTTGGCACCACCGTATCGATCAAAACACTCGGCTCGATTGAGCAACACGTCGAAGCCTATCTGGACAAGCCGAGTCTGCTGAATCGCGCCCACGCCGCCACCGCCAACTCAGTGCTCCTCAATCTTGAGGATACTGAGTCCCTGGTCAGCTACTTCTGGCAGCAGTCAAAACTGTCTGAGGATGCTGACCTCGACTCGCTTTCGTTTGGTAGCACGACGGGCGAGTTCGTCCTTGTGCAGCAGTTTCCCGATGACACGGGCGAGCTGCGCATCCGCACGACTGAGACGGCTCCGAATCGCGAGTTCTACCGCCTTAATAGCGTCGGGCTGCGGACGGGTCGCACTCGCGTCCAGGAATATGATCCCCGCACACGCCCTTGGTATCAAGCGGGTGTCGAGGCGGGCCGACCGGTGTGGAGTTCGATTTTCCAGGCCGCCGATGCCTCGACCCTCAACATTTCTTCGATCGTGCCCATCTACAACGATGGCAGGGTCTTGCAGGGTGTCCTGGCGGCGACGATTCGACTGGAGGCGCTGAATGACTTTCTCACGGGTCTCGATATTTCACCCAACGGTGAAGCATTCATCGTAGAAACCTCGGGGGAGCTGGTCGCTAGCTCCACTCGCGAACCGGTGGTGGTCGAGCAGGAAAATGGCGATCGCCAACGTCTGTTGGCGGTTGAGAGCAGCGATCCGCTCCTCGCTAGAACGGCGCAAGAACTGCTCACCCGCTTTGAACGTCTGGATGCGCTCGAAGAGTTTGAAAGCTTTAGCTTCCGACTGGATGGCGGCCGTCAAGTCGTCAGCATCGTGCCACTCAACCCCGATCTCGGCCTCGATTGGTTGGTGGTAGCGATTGTGCCTGACCAGGACTTTAGCAAGATCATTAACGATACAATGCAGGCCACGCTGACGATCGGCAGCGTGCTCGCTTTCCTGGCGGTTGTGCTCGGCTTCTATGCCGCGCGCTGGTTGGTGCGCCCGATCGAACACTTGGGGCGTGCTGCCCGCGATATTAAGAGTGATCGCTTCCAGCCCTACACCCTACAAGAGGTCGTGGCCCGCCGTGACGAATTGGGCGATCTGGGCCGCGCCTTCCAGGACATGGGGATTGTGATCAGTGATCGCCAACAAAGTTTCACAGCGCAAGTTCAGGAACTGCGTCAGCAGACCACTGCAGCGGATTCGGCCTCGATGCGCGGCATCGAGATCGCCTACTACCGCGCCTTGCAGGACAAGGCGAAATGGCTCCGTAGTCAACAGGCGATGGACACCGCACCGCTCGCCAACCCAGACTCACAGACCAACGACAACCGTGCAAAATGAAGGTTCTTTGTCCAGATCATGCGATCGCGCCGCTCGGCGCGCTGAGAAGATGGTCAAGCTCGCGCTCTCTCTCAAACGGACGATTCCCCTGCTCGTTGTCGTGCCGCTCCTAGCCGCGACTAGCCTGACCGGTTGGCTCGCTTTACGCAGCGGTCGCAAAACCGTGGATGTGCTCTCGGAAGAGTTGACCGCCAAGGTGGCGGCTCACGTCGCCGATAATTTGGCGACCTACGTCCGTCGCCCCCATCAGATCAATCAGCTTAATGCCGAAGCGATCCGCCTGGGTCAGCTCAATCCCAGTCGTCTCGATCAACTCGAAACGCACTTCTGGCAACAGATTCAATACTTTCCCAGTACCCAGTATCTCTACTTCGGAGCGGCAGATGGTTCCTTTCGCGGAGCCGAGCGGCTTGGGGCCAACCAACTGGCGTTGAATGTTGTGGATCGCAGCCAGCCCGAACAACTCGTGCGTTATCTCGCTAGTAGTAATGGTGGGCGGACGAGTATCCTGGATGAACAGTCGGGCTACGAGCCGCGTCAGCGTCCCTGGTATCGAGCAGCGATACAATCCGATACTCCCACCTGGAGCGAAATCTATCCCGATTTCAACTCACAGCGCTTGGGCATCACAGCTGTCCAGGCGATCCACTCAACCGACGGCCGCCTGCTGGGAGTGTTGGGAGTTGATTTATTTTTCGAGGGCCTGGAGGGATTCCTCGGCAATCTTCAGGTCGGCCGCAGTGGTCAGGCCTATATTATCGAGCGCGATGGTTTGCTCATCGCCAGCTCTAACCAGGGTATGACGACAGACAGTGAAGGCGAAGCCCGTCTTTCGATTGCTGACAGCCCCGACCTTTTGGCTAAGGCGACTGCTGAGGCACTGATTGCTGCCTCGGGCGACTTGAGCTTGATCGGCGACAATCGCCAGGTTACCTTTCGGGCGCTCGGTCAACGCCAATTTTTGCGTGTGCGTCCCTTCACGGATGCCTACGGCCTCGATTGGCTGATTTTGATCGTCGTGCCGGAGCAAGATTTTGGCGCTGGGTTGCGAACCCAAGTGATTTGGACAGCGATTCTGGGTGGTTTAACGTTAGGCATTGCCAGTGCCATCGGCATTGCCATCAGTCGCTGGCTCGTGCGCCCGATTGCTCGGTTCAATCAGGCGGCGAGCGAGATTGAGGCGCAAGCGTTTGACCCCGAAAGTCTCGATGACATAGCGGCACGTGATGATGAGGTGGGTGAGTTTGCCCGGGTCTTTCGGGAGATGGGTCTCGCTATCGATGATCGCCAAGCGATGCTGGATATGCAAATCCGTGATCTCAGCGACCAGGAGAGTAGTGCAGAGACCAAGCACGAAGCTGTTCGTCAACAACTGTTGCGTTTGCGCGATCGCGCTCGTGACCTGCAAGCCACGCTCAAGACCGATGGGTTTTGAGCGGCGTGGGATGGGGTGTTTGACCGCGTTCAATGTTTTGATAATGTCAAAAAAACGGGTGAGGAGCCATCCAGGCATGAGCAGTGGCACCTTGATGCCAGCCCTGAGTTTTTTCGAGGGTCGCAGCACGGGGTAGCGCCCCGTCACCCGCCCAGGGCGATCGCGTCACGCCTGAAAGATGAAACCGCCAAAATCCGATCGACGACCAGTTGTGTGCCATACCGCTTATGTCTATGCTCTCGCTCAAACGAACCGTGCCGCTCCTGATTGTGATGCCCCTGCTTTTAGCCGTTGGCATGACCGGTCTCCTCGCCTTTTTCAACGGCCGCCGCACCGTCAATAATCTCACCGCCACCCTGACGCACAAAGTCGCGCTCCACGTCCAGGACAACCTCCAGGCATCGCTAGAAGAGGCGCGGATGGTCAATCGCATCAATGCTGACGCCCTGCCCCGCGACTCGTTCGCGATCGAGACCAGCACTGACCTTGAGAAGCAAATCTGGTCGCAGATTGAGGCATTTCCAACGCTGGCATCGATTTATGTGGGCAACGCTCAGAGTGAGCTAGTGTCGGCAACGCGCAGCCAATCCGGGGAAATCGCCACCATCGGCATCGCCGGTCCCATCACCGACAACCAGTTCCAAACCTTCACGACAGATGCCCAGGGTGATCGCCAAGAATTGGTCTCAGCAACGCCCGACTATGACCCGCGCCAGCGGCCCTGGTATCAGGATGCGATCGCTGCTGGTAGCCCGGTTTGGGGGTCGATTTATGTCTGGTTAGCTCCCTATCCCAATCTCGCCCTGCCCGCCGTACAGCCCGCCACCTCAGAGTTACTGGCGGTCGTCGGAGCAGACATTTCTCTGCTCGCGGTTGGGGACTTTCTCAGCAGTTTGCAGGTCGGCCGGTCTGGTCAGGTATTCATTATCGAGCGCGACGGCCTGCTGATCGCCACCTCAACCACCGAAACACCTTACAGCGGTCAGTTTGAGCGGATTGATGCCAGCGAGAGTAGCAACCCCCTCACCCGGGCGACTGCCCGCGCCGTGTTGAGGGAATATGGCAATTTTGCCGCGGTGGAACAGGAGGAACGCTTCAACTTTCGCCATCGCCTCCGTAACCACGTGGTGCAGGTCTACCCATTTCGGGATGGACGCGGCCTCGATTGGCTGATTGTGGTCGCGATTCCGCAGTCTGATTTTACGGGAACCGTGAATATGCAAGCGCGGACGACGCTCCTCCTGGGGGCGATCGCGGTCGGGATCGCCACGGCACTCGGCTTACTCGCCGCCCGCCGGACGCTACAACCGCTGGTGCGCCTGAACACAGCGGCGGTCGCCCTCAAAGCCCAGCAATTCGAGCCGCAAGCGATCGCCGATTTGACCGAACGCCAGGATGAGGTCGGCGAATTTGCGCGGGTCTTTCAGGCGATGGCGGCGACGATCGGCCGGCGCACCCAGAGTCTGGACGAACAGTTGCGGGCTTTGAACTTAGAAGTGAGTCGTGCTCAGTGGCGTGATCGCAATGCGGAACTGATCCGGCTCAAACCCCACCAGAAACAGATTGCAACGATTCGGCAGATCAATCGTCTCCAGATCGACCTGAAAACCCTGCTAGAGCGCAGCGTTTTCTTCTGTAACTTTACGCCACGCGAAATGGCGCGCCTGATTGCCAAAGGCTACCAGCGCAACTATTCCCCTGATGATGTTATTTGCCGCGAGGATGAGCCGGGCGATGAATTTTACATCATCTTGACTGGCCGTGTGGAAATTTTGGTTGAAAAATTGGGCAAGCATCTTAATACTTTCGATGCTGGTGCGGCCTTTGGTGAGCTGTCGTTGCTACTCGGCATTCCTCGCACGGCGACCGCGATCGCCCGCAACTACACGACACTCTTCATCCTGGCTCGCAACGATCTCAGCGAGATTTTGCAGCAACATCCACAACTGCGCGATCGTCTCGCCCAACAACTTTACATTCACCAAGCCGAACTCGAAGAACGCCGCGAAATCCTGAATCGTTATAATCTCCTGGACGAGGATTTTCAACATCGGCTGCTATTTTGGATTCAGCGCCGTTTAGAAACCTTGTTTGGCGGCACCTGAATCTGCCCTGAGAGTCATGACGGCAACTTTTCCTGGTATGATTTCGACGGATTCTTAAGGCTCTGAAATTTCATCGATTTTTAGGCAAAAAATCAAACTCGGCTGCTCAAGTCTGAAGATTACGGCCAAGGAAATTTTGGATTTTAAACCTTCAATTTGTAATTAGGGATTCTAGCTTGGCGACGCCAGACCCTGTTGAATGGAGCGTTGCTAACCAAGAATTTATACCAGCCAGATTTCGCCCTAGCTGCATCAACCGCAAAATTCCGGCTGCTCTCCAGAGCTTGCTCATGTCGTCAGGCAGTCACACTCCAAGCCCTGAACTTTGAACTTCAATCATGAATCTCCAAACCAGTCTCATCGGCGTCCAAATTAATCGCAGAGAGCTACGCTTGCAACCCGAGCAGGAACGCGCCGAGTTTGCCGTTCAGGTCACGAACTACAGCGATCGCTTCGCCAGCTTTCAGCTCGAAATTTTGGCGGCTGGCGTGAATGGTAACGGCTCCCAGCGCTGGTACAAAGTCGCGCCGGACGTTGCCAGCATGAAGCCCCCTGGCGACACGACCGAGTTTCAGGTGGCTATTCTCCAGCCGCCTGTCCCCGGTTTTGCGGGACTGATCAATCTGACGGTGCGCGTATTCTCGGTGGAGCTGGGGGTCGAGGAACGGCAAGTCTTGCGTCTGACGGTTGAACCGGGGTCAGGAGCAATCGTTGTCACGGTCGAGTTGCCCGAGCCGGCGCTGCAAGCTAAGCCGGAAGAATCCTTTGAGATCCCGGTACGTCTCCACAACCCCAGCAAGCGCGTCCTCACTGTTCAGCTTGTGCTGCTGAATTTGCCGGTTGACTGGTTGCTCGAACCCGAACCGCGCTCCTTACAACTCCTAGCGCACCAGTGGATTGAGACCAGCATTAGCGGTCGCTTGCCCAAAGCACGCTACGCGATTGGGCGTGACTATACTTTCACGGTGCAAGTCACGCTGACAGGCGGCGTGCCGACGCAGGCGACTGGCACGCTGACCGTGTTGCCGACGGGACAACTGACCTTCAGCATCGAGCCGCTCGAGCAGCGTCTGCCGCAACGGCGGCCTTGGCTGCTGCACCGTCGCCCAGAGTCCGCAACATACACCCTGACGCTGGACAATGCCAGCAACTTGCCGCAGCAGATTCGTCCAGTGGTGCGCGCGCCAGAGTCCACGCCGATCGAATTCAGTTTTTCACCGGCAACGGTGGATTTGACCCCTGAATTGGACGCAAATCTCGACTTGGTGGCGACTCCGCGCCGACGCTGGTTTGGTTTCGGTCGTCGCTTCGACTTCGAGATCGAGGTCACCCAATCGGATCCTCGCTTGCCGATTGAGCCAGCGATCGCCGAGTTGCTCACGGCCAAACGGCTCGAAGCCTTCTCCCGAACAGATCCCAGTCTGCCTGTCAAGCCGACCGCAATTCCTCTGACCCTGCGCCTGCTGCCGGTTGTCCCCCGCTGGCTTCAGGGCGCGGCCGCTATCCTGTTGTTCGCTTTGCTGTGGGGGGCTTGGGGTCTGCGAGTCATCCTGAGCCAGCACGCCGGGCCGGTGAATGTAGTGCAGTTGAGCGGTCTGGGCGATCGCGTTGCTAGCGGCTCCAACGACCAAACCGCCCGCGACTGGCGGCGACGCGGCGGTGGTTTGAATCCTAGCGGCCCCTTTGCCCGCGTCGAGAAGGCGATCCGCACCCTGCGCTACAGCCCTGTGGAAAATAATCACGTTGCGGTGGGGTTAGAAAATGGCGAAATTCAAATCTGGGATCTGCTGGCGCATAACGCCCGCCAACCCCTTGCCAGCTTCTCATTTCAGCGCGAGGATCGCGTCCTCGGACTCGCCTACAGCCGCGACGCGCGTACCCTATTCAGCGGTCACGGCAGCGGACTGGTTCTGCGGTGGCAGTTGCCCGCTGAGGCCGGTACGGATGAAGTGACCCTGGCTCAGGAGCAGGAGTTTGATTTCGCGGTCTCCGATGTCGCTCTCGTCGGCCCCGATGAAGCGGTGCTGGCAGTCGCCGGTCGCTTCAACCAACTCGTCATTTGGGATTGGCGCGAGGAGCAGCGGCGGCTGATTCCCTACGATCTCGGTGGTCAGGACGACTATTTCACTAGCCTCGCCACGGCAGCAGAGCAGCCCTATTTGCTCGCAGCCGCTGATAATCAAGGCAATATCTCGATCTGGAATCTTCGCCCCTGTCTCACTGCCGATGATGAGTGCGAGCTGGTTGATCGCTGGGAAAATGAAGCGCAACAGCCTGTCCGCTCCCTGGCATTGACGAATGATGGCTGTCATCTCAGCAGTGTCGGCGATGACGGCCGTTCGATGCTCTGGCCGCTGGCTGGCCCCGGTCGGCGAGCCGGGAAGTTTATCAACGGTCAGCAGATAGTGCAGTTGCGAACCGAGCTAAATGGTACGGATATCCGGTTGGTGGGCGATCACCTCTACATCGCGACTGGCGGCAACGACCGCAAAGTCCGTCTCTACCGCAAACCGCAAACCAGTCCGGGTTGCCAACTGCAACTGCCGTAGGGGCGGCTGCCTGATTCAGATTCACGCCCCGGGTGAATGATCGCGCTGACACTGACCCCTTTTGTAAACAGAGCCTGCTAAAGCGAGGCATGAAGTCATCGCCCAGAGCAATCCATCGGGACACTCTGGGCTTGACCAGGGCTAATCACCGCCAGGGCGGACTTAGGCCAGCGCCTTCTCAATCGTGGCTTTCAATTTCGGATCATCGGGCGGAGTCTGCGGCTCGAAGCGCTCAACCACCTCACCGTCGCGGCCGACCACAAACTTGCCGAAGTTCCAGGCAATATCCTCGCCATTACCAACCAAGAATTGGTACAACGGGCTGCGATTGGGGCCGTTCACATCTTGCTTCTCGAGCAGCGTGAATTCGACATCGTACTTGGACTGGGCGAAATCCTTGATCTCATCGGGTGTGCCCGGCTCTTGGCTACCGAACTGGTTGCAGGGGACACCGACGACGACCAAATCATCGAACTGCTTGTCTAGCTCTACTAGACCGCTGTACTGAGGCGTCAGACCGCACTGGCTCGCCACATTTACAAATAAGACAACTTTATTAGCCAGCGTGCCCGGGTCGAGCGGCGCGCCATCGAGGGTGGTGAGGCTTGCAGGTAAAGGCATAGTGAATAGAAGCGTTGACAACGCCTCCATTATTAAGCATTGTTGCGGCGATCCCACAGGTAAATTGGGTGGGGATGCTGTGATCCCCATCAAACTGATGGTGGGATGGCAACCTGCGCCATCACCGCATCTTCAACGCCTGCGGCCTGAGTCGCCCAGTGCCGTGCCAACGGGGCTGTACAAGTGAGCGAGTTGGGGAAACCCGCGAATAGATGCGCGCCGTGCAGGCCCGGAATCGCGCCGATCGCGGGCGTGGTCATTGCTGTGAATGCGACGAGACAGCGTTGCCAGCGGCCCGGGACGCCCCGCAAGGCGGGCAGCAAGTCCTCTACCGCTGCTCGTAGGTGTGCCTCGCTGGCAGCAGGCTCCACTTTGGCATCGGGATCTGTCAAGGCACGACTGATTTGACCGATGTAGAGACTGCGATCGCCAAACTGAATCGCGCCCGGATCGAGAATCGCGGCTGCCAATTCCTGACCGGGATGATCCCAAGCATCGTCCTGCTGCGCTGCCTGGCGCTCGAGGTCAAAACGCTGGAGCTGGGCTGGCATGATCAACGCCCGCAATCTCCAGTCCACTGGCGGGATTTGCACGATCTCCGCGTGGGTGAAGTAGAGCGGCAACCGCACTCCCGCCGCGTGCAGCAACGCCCGGCTAAAACCGCCTGCACAGATGGCAACATTCGCGGCGCGATATTGCTGCTGGGCGGTATGGACACCCACGAGGCGATCGCCCTGCCGCGACAAGGCCAGCACGGGTTCCCAAACTAATTGACCCCCCAAACGCTGATAGGCGGCGAGATAGGCCGCTGCCGTTTTCTGAGTGTGAATGTGAGCGTGGGGCAGGTGCAATGCACCAGACAGGGCGGCGGGATTGAGCTGTGGTTCGCGCTCACAGGCTTGGGCACGGCTGAGGAGCGTGGGGGCGATCGCCAACTGGTCATAATCGACCGCCACTTGGACGGGATCAGCCGTTGGCGTTACGGTCAGCAACAAATCCAGTTCCCGAAATTCAATATCGGCGTCTAATTCATCGCCCAACTGGCGATAAATGGCAATCCCTTCCTGACAAAGCTGGCGTGTCAGCGGTGAAGTCCCTGACCAGTAGGCTAGACCCCCATAGCTGTAGCGTGTAGCTGAGGAGGCATTTGGCGCGCGGTCAAGCAGTTGTACCCGCAGCCCCTGCCGCACGAGTTCGTAGGCTAGGGCGGCACCAGCGATGCCGCCACCGACAATGAGCCAGTCGTACATAGTTTCAGAATTCAAGATTCAGAATTCAAGACCAACAACCCAGCGATCACTTTGTTATTATGGCTCTCCTGGGTTTAGGGTGGGATAAGTATATTGATGATACCAAAACTTGTGAGCTGAATTCCCGAAACCCTTGTCTGGCAGTGATTTCAGCACTGGAAACTTGTGCTTATCACCGCAGATCCAGGAGAGCCGTTATTATCGGCTACCGCGAGTTTATTCAATCAGCCTAGTTCGTTGCCATGAATTGGGCATCGAAGGTTTAGAATGTGCCAGGACTAATCAGTAAGCCCGCCGTCGCCCGCTAGACTGAGAAATGCGTTGCCACCCCTTGCCAGCTACCATTCCCCCTGTCACCGGCATGACTGATCCGCTCCTCATGGTTACTGATTTACGCGTTGCCTATGGGTCTGACCCAACAAGTGCTTGGGCAGTTGATGGTGTCTCCTTCACCCTCGCGGCGGGTGAACGACTCGGCTTAGTCGGTGAATCGGGTTGCGGCAAATCAACGCTGGGCCGTGCCGCCATGCGTCTGTTGTCTGAACGTGCCCAAGTTGCCGGTGAGGTTCGCTTCGCGGGTCGCGATGTTTTTTCGCTATCGCCCTCAGACTTGCGACAATTTCGGGGGGAAGCGATCGCCCTCGTCTTCCAAGATCCAATGACGCGGCTCGATCCGCTGATGACCATCGGTGATCACTGTCTAGAAACGCTCCGTGCTCACCAGCCCACCTTGAGCCGTGCTCAGGCTAAGGCAAAAGCGCTTGCCATCCTGGCGGCAGTCAGGATTCCGGCTGAACGCTGGTCACAGTATCCCCACGAATTTAGCGGCGGGATGCGTCAGCGCGTCGCGATCGCCCTCGCCTTGCTCCTAGAACCGAAGTTAATCGTCGCCGATGAGCCAACCACCAGCCTCGATGTCACGGTGGCGGCCGAAATTTTGCAAATGTTGACCGAGCTTTGCCGCGATCGCCATCTGGCTCTGCTCCTCATCTCCCATGATCTCGCTTTGGTCGGTGAATACTGCGATCGCGTCGCGGTGATGTATCAGGGACAGATTGTCGAAATCGGGGGGGCGCAACAACTGCTCTCGCAGCCCCAGCACGCCTACACGCGATCGCTGCTAGCGTCAGCACTACACATTCACAACACGGATGCTGGTGGTAAGCCCAGAGTTGCGGCCTCTGACCTGGAGAGCAACGCCCCAACACCCTTGCTGCGACTCGACAATCTCCAACAACACTACAGCATAGAAAAGAATCTGTTGACCCAACTGGTGCGCCGTCAAGCTGGAACCCCGCTTAAAGCAGTCGATGGCGTCAGCTTTACCCTCTACTCTGGTGAGATTTTTGGTCTCGTCGGTGAATCCGGTTGTGGCAAATCCACCCTGTCGCGAGCCATCTTGCAATTGGTCAAGCCTACCGCTGGCTCGGTTGAATTTGAGGGTTGCGACCTGACGCAGCTTGCCCCCTCAGCGCTCCGCCAAAAACGCCGCCAGTTGCAAATGATTTTCAAGATCCCCTCGCTTGCCTCAATCCGCTCATGACGGTTGGCGACAGCATTGCCGATCCCCTCTTCATTCACGGTCTGGCAACATCGGCTGATGCGAGGCAACAAGTCGAGCGTATGTTGGCGCGGGTTGGCTTGACCCCAGTTGCCGATTATTACCAGCGCTTTCCGCGTGAGCTGTCCGGCGGTCAACAGCAACGAGTGGCGATCGCCCGTGCTCTGATCCTGCAACCGAAGTTGCTGATTTGCGACGAGCCGGTGAGTATGCTAGATGCCAGCGTACAGTCCCAAGTTCTGGAACTGATGCGATCGCTCAAGGACGAATTTCAGCTCACCTATCTGTTCATCACTCACGATCTCTGGGTGGCTCGCTTTTTGTGCGATCGCATCGCAGTGATGCAGGCGGGCAAGATTGTCGAGCTGGGAGCAACCGAGGACATTTTTCAGCGACCCCAGCATCCCTACACGCAGACGCTGCTTGCTGCCGCACCGCTGTTGGCATCCTTGACCTAAGAGTGCTCCAGGCCGTCAATGATTCCGCAGTCTGAAAAAGCGGGCAGCGGCGGGGGCAGCTCGCGATTGGCAGAGTTTGCAAGGGATACGCGTCGGCAACGAGTGTTGCTCAAACCGGACTGACGCGGGCGCGATGCAGCAGGCGATCGCCGTGACGATAGCCGACATAGCGGATGCGAACCGGCGTGCCCGCGTCAGCGTGACCCTGCATTAGTTCGTGAACTTGGGGATCGTAAGCCGTTTCCGCGCCGACGGTGCCGATCGGTTCAAGCTGCCAAGCGGCGAGCAGTTGCTCGATCGGTTTCACCAGCGGCAGCAGGTTCTTGGCGGGCACTTGGGGATTGTTAGCAACAGCGGCGACAGCGGTGGGCCATTGCAGCAGAAAGGTTTCTAGAATGCCCAGGCTCTCCCGCTGAAATCCTGCTTGCAGGCTGGCGGCCTGCGTCGCCAGTTGCTGTTGCAAGTGCTGATACTCCTGTTGCCAATTGACTTCAACAGAGGCCGGGGGGGCGAGCATAGCGGAGCTGTCCGCGCCAAACGTTGCCAACAACTGCGGCAAGGACACCCGCAAAGCTTGGGCCAGTTTCAGCAAGACCGCAGCCCGCAGGTGACCAGCGCGGCCACGGCGGAGTTGCCGCACCGGCCAGGTGGAGACGCTCGCACGCTGCTGCAAGGCGGCGAAGCTATCGAGGTCAGCCGCCTGCATCAGCGCGCGTAACTGTGGTGTACAGTCGCGATCGCCGCTCACTACCCTTCGGCAATCGTGCGACTCGCCGCCGCCACACCCGCGCCCGCCGTGACGGCGCTGCCGAGCTTTTGTAGGGTCGCCTCAAGGGCGGCAATGATCGTCAGAAGGTCGCGATCGCTCACGAAGCCCAGATGACCGATACGGAAAATCTTGCCCTTGAGGTGTTCTTGCCCGCCCGCCAGCGCGATGTCGAATTCTTTGTTCATCATCTTGCGGATTTGCTCGGCTTCGATGTTGCTGGGGATCACCGCCGTGACCGCTGTGCTGGCAGCATCGTCAGGGGCAAAGGCGGGGAGATCCAGCGCCTTGATCGCGGCGCGGCAGGCGCGGGTCAAACGACTGTGACGAGCGAGGATGGCGTCTAACCCCTCGGCACGCATCATCCGCAGCGCCTCGCCGAGAGCGAACATCAGATTGACCGGCGGCGTGAACGGGGAGGTATGCTTGGCGATCGCCTTGCGATACAGACCGAGATCGAAGTAGAAGCGCGGCAGTTTAGCACTTTCGTAGGCCTGCCAGGCCCTGGGGCCGACAGCCACGAAGCCGAGACCGGGCGGGATCATGTAGCCCTTTTGCGAACCAGAGGCGACCACATCCAGTCCCCAGTCATCGATTGGCAGCTCGATCGCCCCCAAGCTGGTGACCGCATCGACGATGATCAGCGCCTCGCCGTGGGCTTTGACCGCTTGGTTGATGGCGGCGAGGGGATTGAGGACACCGGTTGAGGTCTCCGAGTGGGTGACGATGACAGCTTTGATGCGCTTATCTTGGTCGGCCTCCAGCTTGGTGGCAAACTCGGCGGCATCCAGGGGCTTGCCCCACTCGGCGGTGATGCGCTCAACTTGCAGACCGAAGGCTTCGGGAATCAGCGCCCAGCGCTCGCCAAATTTGCCATTGCAGCCTACGAGGACGCGATCGCCCGGACTGAGAAAGTTGATGATCCCGGCTTCCATCGCGCCAGTGCCGCTGGCGGTGAGGATTTGCACATCATGCTGCGTCTGGTGCAGCCATTTCAGGTTTTCGGAAATCTCCGCTTGTAGCTCACTATAGGCTGGGCTACGGTGGCCGATCGGGTGCGCCGCCATCGCTTGCAGGACGCGCGCCGGAACGGGGGTCGGGCCGGGGATGGCCAACATTTGCTTGTTGTCCATAGTACTTAAGGGGTTCAGAGTTCGAGATTCAGCGTGGGCTATTGGCGGCAAGCTTAGCACCGAATCTCCCAACTGGGGAGTGGGCATTCACCATGACAGCCCCACACAGGACAAGCCAGGGACTGAGAACTGGCGAGACGCGCAGGCCGAGGGCGATCGCCGCCAGCTAGTTCATTTTGTGCGGGGTAGCCGCAAGATCGCTGAGGGGGGTCGGCTCGAAATTGAGACTGTGGAGCGACCAACGATATTCATAGGGCAGGTTGCCCTGCTCGCAGATCGTTTCGAGCTGGCGCTGTTGAGCGAGAGCTTTTCGCAGGGTGACAATCATTTGTTGCACCTGATCGCGCAACAGGGGGTTGCGTTCGGCCGCAGCCAGGGTCTGACGTTCGAGCAGTTGGAGAAGTAGCTCGTAGTGGATATGAGAAGGGAGAGGAATGCGCTCCATGCCGGCCGACCTTCAGGTAATAAAAACCAATCTAACAGTCTTGCTGTTTAAATTCTAGTTAAGACGCCGCGAACAGCGTCGCGATCGCCACTCCGGGATCCGCTTGCTTGAGCAACGACTCGCCGACGAGCACCGCCGCCGCCCCCGCCGACTGTACAAACTGGACATCGGCAGCGGTGTGCAAACCGGACTCGCTGACCACGAGCAGATCGCGATCGCCCCAGAGCGACGGCTTCAGCGCCAGTAAATCGCGGGTCGTGTTGAGATCGACCGAGAAATCCTCGAGATTACGGTTATTAATCCCGATTAAGCGGAGATCCGGCAACGCTAGAACGCGCTCCAGCTCCGCGCGATTGTGAACTTCCACCAGCGGCGTCATGCCCAAGCTGCGGATGATCTTGCTGAAGTATTGCAAGTCCTGATCGCTGAGAATGGCGGCGATAAGCAGAATCGCATCGGCACCGTGGCTGCGGGCTTGGTAAATCTGATAGGGATAAATGATAAATTCTTTACACAGCAGGGGCAGAGTCACTGCCTGCCGGACGGCTGCCAGATTCGCAAAGCTGCCCTGAAAAAATTCCGTATCGGTGAGTACGGAGATGCAGGCGGCACCGGCCGCTTGGTAGGTCTGGGCGATCGCCACGGGGTCAAAGTCGGCACGAATCACGCCTTTGCTGGGAGAAGCCTTCTTGACCTCGGCGATCAGCGCCGGTTGGCGCGAGCTGGCTCGGAGGGCAGCGCAGAAATCGCGGGCGGGCGGGGCGCTCTGCACCCGTTTGCGTAATTCCAGCAAGGAGACTTGCTCCCGCGCTTTCGCGACCTCTAGCTCCTTGTGCCAGACGATTTGCTCGAGAATGTGGCGTGGCTCGGCATCGGGCACGGGCACCTGATAGCGCAGGTACTCGATGGCAACCGGCGGGTTGGGGTGGCGGCGGCGGATTTGCATGATTCGATCAAGAGAACAGGGAATGTGTAGCCGGACAAAAGCTAGTACAAGATGGCGGAGATGAGATGCCGATTCAAAATCCACAGGCCGCCCGGATTGCAGGCACTCAGCGAGGGTTTCAAACCCTCCCCTACCGCACATTTTATGACTGGGGCGAAAAAATCCGCACTAAGGATCAAAACTCGTAACTCAAACCCCAAACCTAAAACCTCAAACCCAAAAACTCAAACCTCAAACCCAAAAACTCAAACCCAAAAACTCAAACCTAAAAACTCAAACCTAAAAACTCAAACCTCCACGTAGCGGACTAGCCGACTTTAGCCCGTTTGTAGGTTTCGTCGATCACTTCCGAGAGTGTCGGGTGAGTATGGACTTGGAAGGCGAGGTCGCGGATGTCGCGACGTTGGGCGATCGCATTCGCCACCTCTTGGATCAGGTCAGCCGCGTGCAGGCCCATGACGTGCATTCCCAGCAGTTCGCCGGTATCGGGGCGGTAGACGGCTTTGGCGATGCCCTCGGTATCGCCCTCCGCCAGGGCTTTGGAGTTGGCTTTGAAGTAGCTCTTCGCCGTCGCGACCGGGAAGCCCGCTTGCTCGCCCAGTTCGCGGGCGGCGGGTTCTGTCAGCCCCACGTAGCTGATTTCCGGGTGCGTGAAGGCAGCGGCGGGAATGCTGCGATAGTCGATGGTTTTCGGGCGATCGCAAATATTTTCCACGGCAATGACACCCTGAGCCGAGGCCACATGCGCCAGCATCATCTTGCCAGTGGCGTCGCCGATTGCCCAGAGGTTCGGCACGGGTTCGCCATCGAGCAGCACCGCCATCTGATCATTGACCTCAATGAAGCCGCGTCGGTTGGTCTGGACGCCAACTTTCTCCAAGCCTAGATCCTGGGTCGCTGGGATGCGGCCGGTGGCGACGAGGCAGGCATCGACTTCCAGGGTGTCGATGGTTTCTTTCGTCTTCGCGTCGGCCAATTCGACCACGACCGGCGAACCCGGCGTCACTTTTTTCGCCAGCACGCCACTGTGGGTTTCAATGTCGCGCGAGTCAAGCAGCACGCGCTTGGCGAGTTGGCGATTTCGGGGTCGAAGCCGGGCATCAAGGTGTCGAGGGCTTCGATCATCGTGATCTCGCAGCCCAGAGCCGCGTAGATGTCGGAAAATTCAAGACCGATGTAGCCGCTGCCGATGATCGCCACCCAGTCGGGCAAAAATTCGAGTTTGATGGCGTCGTCGCTGGTGAAAACGGTTTTGCCGTCGATTTCAATCCCCGGCGGTACAAAGGGCACCGAGCCAGTGGAGAGCATGACATCACGGGCAGTGAGGATTTGTTCGCCCGCCTCGGTTTGGATACTGACTTTTTGGGGGCCGGCGAGGCGGCCCCAGCCGCGAATGGTATCGACTTTGAGGCGCTTGAGGCTGTTGGTGAGGTCGCCGCGAATTTTGTTAACGAGGTTGAGGGCGTGGTCGGCGATCGCCTGACGGTCAAAACCGACACTGCCAACTTGGATGCCCAGCGCTGCTAAGTGTTGCGCTTGGCGCAGCTCACGTACCCGCCCAGAGGCTGCCAAAAGTGCTTTTGACGGAATGCAGCCGCGATTGACACAGGTTCCCCCCATGTCGGCGGCTTCGACAATGGCGGTTTTCAAGCCGCACTCAACCGCATGAAGGGCGGCACCGTGACCGCCAACGCCCGCACCAATAATGACTAAGTCGTAGTCGAAACTCATAATCTGCCTCGATAGCCGCGATCGCCTCTGGATAAGGAGAGCATCCCACTTTGGCGTTGTTTTTGCCCACCCTGCGAGCAGCCGCTGCGCGTCTACATCCCCCAGCCCCTTCTCCCCAGCTAGGGCGAAGGATTGTCTAGAAGTCCCCCTCCCAGCTTGGGAGAGGAATTTAGGGTGTTGGCGGAGCCTGTTCCGTAGAAACGTAGGGCAGCCAATCTGGGATGCTCCCTGGATAGGCTGATAAAGTCAAGCCAGCAACAGCAACGCTAACCAACAGTCTCCCATTATCGCAAGCTTCGGGGCCGAATGTCGTGGATTTCACGGGAATGGCACGGCTCTGCGGTGGACTACACTAGCATTAGCAAGTGTGCTGGGGAGGGCAAGCGCTTGTGAATGACAATCAACATCGCCGCTCAGCGGAGCAAGCGTTTGAAGAAGCACTGGCGAAATTGGAGGCGCTGCCAGCCCTGGAAGCAACAGAGGCAGAGGCAGAGTCAGTAGAACTGCCTGCTCATGATCTCGAAGAGGTCTGGGAGGAGGCAGGCGCTGACTTAGAAGCTTTTTTTAACCAGCAGCAAACGGACGCAGATGCCGATTAGCCACCACTACATCTGAACGACGCCTGGATCGCCCAAACTGAACCACAGGTGGCGGCGCGAGTATCGAGCCGCCACCTGAAGTCAAGCCAAAGCGAGTGCCGGTTGCGGCCAACGACCGATCGCCTTGCCAATGGTCGCCAGCTCGCCGACCAAGCGTTCAAATCGCTCCGGCGTCAGCGATTGGGGGCCGTCGGAGAGCGCCTTCGGCGGATTGGGGTGGACTTCGATCATCAGACCGTCAGTGCCCGCCGCCAGTGCCGCCATTGCCATTGCGGGGACGTACTCCCACCAGCCAGTGCCGTGGCTAGGATCGATGACGATCGGCAGGTGCGTGAGCGATCGCAAAATCGGGATCACGGACAGATCCAGCGTGTTGCGCGCATACTTGCTATCGAAGGTGCGAATACCGCGCTCGCAGAGCACCACATTCGGGTTGCCCGCCGCGAGCACATATTCGGCCGCCATCAACCACTCGTCGATCGTCGCCGACATCCCGCGCTTGAGCAGTACCGGTTTAGATTGGGCACCGACTTTCTTCAGCAGCGCAAAGTTGTGCATATTGCGCGCGCCGACTTGCAACACATCCGCGACTTCCGCCACTTTCTCGACATCGGCGGTGTCCATCACTTCGGTAATGATGCCCAAGCCGCTCGCCTCACGAGCCGCCGCCAACAGTCCCAGGGCGCTCTCGCCGTGTCCCTGGAACGAGTAGGGGGAAGTCCGGGGTTTGTAAGCACCGCCGCGCAGGAACTTCGCCCCCGCTGCTTTGACGCGCTGAGCGGTTTCGACGATCATCACTTCGTTTTCCACCGAGCAGGGGCCGGCGATGATCGCGACCGGCTGATGTTCCCCAAAGCCGACCTTACCAGCGGGGGTCTCGATCCAGACTTCGCTCGGCTCACCGTGGCGATATTCGCGGCTGGCACGCTTGTACGGGCGCTCGACCCGCAGGACTTGCTCAATCCAGGGACTGATTTCCTGGAGTTGCAGCGGATCGAGGGTCGCGGTGTCGCCGACCAGACCGATGACGACCTTATGCTTGCCGACAATTTTCTCCGGCGATAGGCCCCACTGCGAAAATTCGTCGCTGACGCGCGCAATTTCGTCTTCGGGCGCGCCGACTTTCATCACCACGATCATCGTAATTTACCTTGTTGTAATGATTGATTTGAATGCGTTGCCAACCGGGTAGGCACAGTCTGCTGCGCCCAACCCACATGGTAGCGGTCTTGCGGAGTCCGGCACAGGGTTACCGTCAGCCCAGTCACATATCGCAATACTGAGCGGCCGAGGAGTAGGGATGGCGTATTAATCTTCTTTAGTTTGGGCCGACCGCTTTGCTTGCCGTGCCTCGCGCCAAGCGCCGGTCAAGCGGCCGAAATTGAGACGAAATTCTTGCCAGCCCAGCCAGCCACCGGGGCGCGTTTCGTCCCAAGAGGCGGAGACTAACCCATAGCTGAGACCGACAACGGCTAAGCCAAAGAAGCCAAGGCTGGTGAGCTGGGCCGCAGCGGGGGGAAGCTCGAACCAGTCGTGCTGAACAATCCAGTAGAAGGCAAAGAGGCTGCCGATCGCCAACACAGAAGGCGTGCCACAAAAAACCGCCATGCGCCGGATCATGCGCTGGCTGACCGCATCGGGGATCGCGGACAGACTCGCCGCCTCCTTGGCACTGACCGGACGGTCTGGAGGCTGGCTAGCAGTCGGTGCGGGCGTCGATTCGGCTTGAGTCTTCGCGGTCGGCTTCTTGCGTTTACGACGCGGTTCAAAGGGCAGCGAATCGCGGTCAGACATGACAATGGTTGGGGTTAACGGCGGATGCCCAAACGCGCGATCAGCGCTTGGTAGTGTTCGACATCATGCGTCTGAATATACTTGAGCAGACGGCGGCGGCGGCCGATCAGCTTCAGCAGGCCGCGCTGCGAGTCGTAGTCTTTCTTGTTTTTCTTCAGGTGCTGGGTGAGCTGGCGAATGCGATCGCTCAGCATCGCCACTTGCACATCGGCGGAACCCGTGTCGGTTTCGTGGACTTGGTATTCCGAGATCAGTTCTTGCTTACGTTCTTGGGTCAGACTCATGGGGACTTAGCGGTGGGGCAAAAGACGACGGCAATTATAAAAAATTCAGCGATCTCCAAGTGTAGCACCGACCCGCGAGCCTGGTAGCGCTGCGCGGAGTTTTGAGGGATGAGTTTTGAGTTGCGAGTGCCTGCCATACGGAAATCCCGTGGGTTTTCAATCGGCAGATCATTGCCGCTGTCTTGTATTAGCCAGATGGGGGAAAGGTGCGATCGCGCACATCAGCGATAAACTGCTGCGCCGCTTGTTCAATGCTACCGCGCAAATCGGTATAGACCCTGGCAAAAGGTGGCGGCTTGTCCGCCAGACCGAGAATATCGGCGGTGACCAGCACCTGCCCATCACAGTGCGGCCCCGCGCCGATGCCGATGGTGGGAATGGGGAGTTTGGCGGTAATCGTCGCCGCCAGTGTTGCCGGAATGTGCTCCAGCACGATGCTAAAAGCACCCGCGTCGGCGATCGCGATCGCCTCCGCTAAAATTCGCGCCGCCGCCATATCGTCGCGCCCCTGCTGTCGGTAACCGAGTTGATGCACAGACTGCGGCGTCAAGCCAACATGGCCCATGACTGGGATGCCAATCGCCACGAGCTTGGCAATGGTTTCCAGAATAGCTGGACTGCCGCCTTCCAGCTTCACCGCTTGCGCCCCGGCTTCCTTCAGGGCACGACCGGCCGATTGGATGGCTTGGGCGGGACTCTCCTGATAGCTGAGAAAGGGCAGGTCGCAGACTACCAACGCCTGCCTCACTCCGCGCGCGACCGCCGCCGTGTGATGGAGCATGGCTTCGAGGCTGACCGGCAGGGTAGTGGCATAGCCAAGCGCGACCATCGCCAGCGAGTCGCCGACCAAGATCACATCCGTGCCCGCCGCATCGAGCAGGCGGGCGATCGCATAGTCCCAAGCCGTCAAGACCGCAATCGGGCGGCCGACTTGTTTCCAATCCCGGAGTTTTTGGCTAGTAACGGGCATGAAAAAGGGGGGGTGGGGCGTTCAGGGTATGCAATCCTAAAAATTGGGCGGTGCATCGCGAATAAACGCCAGGTGCGGACGGACGATGCCGCTGGTTTGACTGACCCAGGCGAGACCTTCGCTGGTGCCAACCCAAACTTTGTTGCCCGTGTCCGGTGAAATCGAGAGCACCCGGCTGGAGGGCAGACCGGGAATCTGACCGATAATCGCACCGCTGTCGGGTTGCACATTGTAGAGACCGTCCTCGGTGCCCACCCAGACGCGCCCATTGTCGGCAAACCGAATCGCCGTGACGCTCTTACCGCGAAAGGTGGTGACGGAGCGGATGATGCGGCGGCGAACGGGATCCACCACCAGCAAGCCGGTCGGCGTGCCCGCCCAGATCGTGCCGTCTGGCCCCGTTGCCAGAGCTTGGATCAGGCCACCTGGCGGGGCGCTGATGCGGCCGATGATGAAGGCATTAGCCGTATTGATCCGCACCAAGCCTTGCAGCGTACCGACCCAGAGTTGACCTTCATCATCGATGGTCAGGGCGTTGGCACTGATCCCCGGTAGATTTTTCAGGGTCGTCATCAGCAAGCCGCGATCAGGGCTGATCATCGCCAGCCCCTGGTCGGTGCCGACCCAGAGGAAACCGCGCTGATCGATGAGCAGCGCCAGCACGCGGTTGGAGGGGAGGGCGAAATTGCGAGCCGTGATTTGATTGCTGCGGGGATCGACACGCACCAGACCCTGATAAGTCCCGACCCAGATGCGGCCGACGCGATCCTGAGCCAGCGCGCCGATGGTGTAGCTGGGCAAGCCGATACGGGCGCGGATATTGCCGGTATTGGGATCAATGCGGGCGAGGCCGAGCCAAGAGCCAACCCAGAGATCGCCGGTAAAATCTTCCTGTAGGGCGGCAACCCGAAAATCGCGCGCTGGCTGATTCGCGGGCGGCGCGAGCCGTGCATCCTCGGGCGGTGGGCCGGGGGGGACATCGTTGGGGAAGGTCGGCGCGGGTGCTTCCGGCGGCGGCAGCCACTGGGCGCGCGCTAGCGGCACGGCAAGGCTGCCGAGACTGGCGATCGCCAACAACGCACTGATCAAACTGGTTGCGACTGTCCCTCTGCCCATACTCCTCGGCGCACTCCGGCATTGCTGGAGCAATCTTAGCGAAAAAGTTGTGCCGACGGCGGCACTCAATTGGCGATCACCTCGACGGTGGGCGGCGGCGAGGCCAGCACTTCCCGAAAGCGGATGATATCTTGGCGGGGATCGGCACTACTGACTTGTAGGTCGAGACGATCGCCCAAACTCACGGCACGGTTAAAGCGATGCGGCAGTTCCAAGCCGAGATCTTCCAGCAGCACCAACGCCAGCCCATCATCCGGTCGCAGCCAACGCAGGACGACCGCTTGCCAGGTGCGATCGCGGTGACGGCTCAAATACTCCAGCCCCCAATAGCGGTTGGTCTGGCGCTCCACCAGGGTCGCCTCATAGGCGGAGGTCGAGACGCTGTAGATGATTTCCTGAAGCTGCTCAGCAGCAAAAGGCAGTTCATCACCGCGCAGATGCGCCTTGAGCTGGAAATGTGCTAAGAGGTCGGTATAGCGGCGAATCGGCGAGGTGACTTGGGTATAAAGCTCCAAACCGAGACCCGCATGACGGGCCGGCACAGTTCCCATCTCGCTGCGGGGCATACAGCGGCGCAGGGCGCAGAAACGAACGGGGCCAGCAGGCAGTACCAGCAATTCCTCTTCGGGCGGCAGCTCGGGCTGCGGTTGACCCCGGAAGGGCAACGGCAAGCCATGATCACGCGCAAAACGTCCCGCCACCTCTCCGGTCAGGATCATCATTTCAGCGACCAGCCGCCGCGCCTGGGAATCGTCCAGCAGTTCAATCGCGATTTCGTCATCCTTGACCTTGATCGACGCCTCAGGCATCCGAATGTCGATCGAGCCTTGACTGTCGCGCCAAGCCCGGCGTTGGGTCGCCGCCGCCGCTAGGGTCGCCAACTCTGGCTCCGCCAACACGCCCAGCTCCAGCATCTCATCGACATCGTCGTAGGTCAGCCGATAAGTTGGCTTAATCCGCGCGGCGTGGATGCTGTACTCCGCCGGTGCGCCATCAGCGTCCAAGCTGACGCTAAAACTGAGGGCAGGACAGACTTGCCCTTGCACCAAGCTCATCGGCCCCGCCGCGAGGTCGCGCGGAAACATGGAAATGGTTCCCGTCGGTAAATAAAGGCTGGTGCTGCGTCGGCGGGCTTCGAGATCCAGTTCATCGCCGACGGCGATCAGTCGCGTCGGATCAGCGATGTGAATCCACAGCCGCGTCCGGCCGTCGTCCAAGTACTCAACGCTGAGGCCGTCATCGATTTCCTCAGTGCTCTCGTCGTCAATGGTATAAACTTTCAACGCCGTGAGATCGAGTCGATCCGGATCCGGATCTGGGGGAGGCGCGGTCAGGTATTGATGAGCCAAATCGATTACCTTCTGCGGATAAGACGAGGGATAGGCACTGCGGCGCAGGAAAAGGTTTTCGTGCGGCGACCAGCAACCCAGCGCCACGAGCAGGGCAAAGGCAGCGTCAGGAGTCTGCGGACGGTCGAGGCTGGCTAAAAATTCCTGCGCATGGCGGTGAGTTCGCTCGGGGTCGAGCACCAGCTTCTCCAGATCTTCAAACCGCAGGCGGTCACTCTCCTCCCAAGCCACAGACTCACCGGCTAGCGCTACCTGCAAACGTGTCATAAAGGCTTCGCGATCGCGCTGCTTCTGGGTTTCCACCTCAAGCTGATGCCTGATTTCAGAAACCTGGGCGGCTGGGCGCGGCTCATAGCCATCTGCCTTGCGCTTAAAATAAATTCTATCCTCAGTCAGCAAAAGATGCGCCGCATAGCACATCGGCGGCTGTTGCTCGGAAAATAGTAACTGCGCCAGCTCCGGCGGCGTCACACTCGCGGCGTCCTCGACCAGTAGCTCCCAGGCGACCTCGAGGCTGTCAGGATCAAGATAATGCTCAACCTGTTCGCGAAATCCGGCAATATCTTTCGGTGTATAGTCGCCAGGAACAGTGTATTCGACGCGCTGCGGTCGCAGGGTGTGCGACTGCCCCCGCTCATCGACGACCCACCAATTCTTCTTCCCTTCAGGACGATCGGCTACTGCCAGCCGCCGCTCACCCTGCACTCGAAACTCGACTAGCGTTCCCTTCTCCACTGAATCCGCGCTACTCCAGTCACATCGCCAACTAGTCTAGCTTAATCCCCTCGGTCAAACCCCAGAAGCCCCGGTCGCCATTCTGGGCGGTCAGTGAGGCAGCAGCAAAATAGCCAGCAAGCAGGTTACTAGTACCGCTACGCGGAATTTTGAGTTCTGGGTTTTGAGTGCCTGCAATACGGGAAGCCTGGGGATTTTGAATAGGCATCTCATTTCCGCCCTCTTGTACTAGGCAGATCTTACCGTTGTCGATCCGGTTATTGGGTGCTAGCCTTCTGCATTGATATAAGGCAGCAGCGCCATGTAGCGAGCGCGCTTGATTGCCGTCGTCAGGGCGCGTTGCTGCTGAGCAGTCAGGTTGGTGATCCGGCGAGGCAGGATTTTGCCGCGCTCCGTGATGAACTTCCGCAGCGTTTCCAAATCTTTGTAGTCGATCGGTTCGCCGGGTTTGATTGGGGAGAGGCGTTTGCGATAGTAAGCCATGATTCTGAGATAAAGATTTTGAGAAAACTAAACAGTGACAGAAATTTTTTTGACGGCTAAGCGGCGCTCCAAGTGCGGTGATTCGTTCCGAAACCGCTGCATTGCCGTACTCGTCATTTTGTTTCTTTGTGGATCGTGTGCGCGTTGCAGTGGGTGCAGAACTTTTTCAGCTCCATACGACCGGTTGTGTTACGCCGGTTTTTCATTGTTGTGTACCGCGACACACCGGGTGAGCGCTTATCGGTATTGCTCCGACACTCTGTGCATTCCAGCGTAATGATGATTCTGACGCCTTTTTTGCCTGCCATACTTCGCCGCCAAGTTTCAAATAAATAATCACACAGTCCACTATCTTCGCATACGATAGCGGAGATTTTCAACTAAAAGATTTAACCAGCGTCGCACGCGCAGATCAAGCGAGATGCCACGCTGTGTTTGCAGTACCGCCGTACCCACAAAACGGTCATGCAGCGCCTGGTTGTACTGCTCGTCTGAATAGGCGATGCCGCAGTCTACCAAAAGCGGCGAAGCCAACAGCAGTGCCGAAAAGGGATTGAGAAAAAATTGGTTCAGCCCGATCGCGACTAGCAAAGCGCCTAGCCCGACCACGGCCTCGCGCTTAGTCAGCGTCAGCAGGTCGGGCAGTTTGCGGAAGCGCAGATCAATGATTTTCATGTCCATGCACCAAGCTCCCAGGCTCTGCCCCCGGTTCTTCTCGACAACCACGACGCGCAGCACTAGCCACAGCAACGCAAAAACAAGCCCGTGCCAGAAACCGGTGCCCACAAAGGAACTACAGAGCCAAACGGCGCTGAAATCAATCAAAAAGGCTGAAAAACGCCGCTCAAAGGGAACTTTGGGGAAACGGCGGGGGACAGGTTTGTCGGTACGCATGATTTTGAGTCGGGGCGGTGACTCACTCGCTCCTCCAGTCCTTATAATAGCGATCTTGTCCCTCGGTTCCTGAGTTGGGCGCGATCGCCCGCCAACTGAGCCATGCTGACCCATTCATCCATCTCGCTCATCTCGCTCGCTAGCGCAGGAGGTTCATGCAACCAAAACTCATCGTGCATGGTGGCGCGGGCAGCTCGCTGCAAGGCAAAGGCGGTCTCGCCGCCGTTCGCACCGCCCTGCACCAAATCGTCGCCGAAGTTTACGCATTACTCGCCGCCGGTAAACCCGCGTTAGCCGCTGTGGTGCGCGGTTGTGAACTGCTTGAAGATGAGCCGCGCTTTAATGCCGGGACTGGCTCGGTGTTGCAGTCCGATGGCCAGATCCGCATGAGCGCCGGGTTGATGGCGGGAACCGCCCACCGCTTCAGTGGCACGATCAACGTCGCCCGGCTCAAGAATCCGATTCAGCTCGCGCAAGCTTTGCAGGCCGGGGATGATCGCGTCCTCTCGGATCTCGGTTCCGCCGAACTGGCGCGCGAATTGCAACTGCCTCTCTATGACCCACTCACCGATCTGCGTCTCAATGAGTGGCTGCGAGAACGGGCTGACAACTTTCAGAAAAAAATGGCGGGCACGATCGCCGAAGCGGAACCGGATGAAGCGCGACGCGGCACGATCGGCGTCGTGGCGCTGGATCGCGAGGGAAATCTGGCCGCTGGCACCTCAACCGGCGGCAAGGGACTCGAGCGAATTGGTCGCGTCAGTGACTCCGCGATGCCGGCCGGGAACTATGCGACCCCCGAGGCCGCCGTCAGTTGTACCGGCATCGGGGAGGATATTATCGATGAATGCTTCGCCGCGCGCGTGGTGGTGCGCGTCACCGACGGGCTGACTCTGGCGGCCGCGATGCAGCGCTCCCTGCAAGAGTGCCAGCAGCGCCAGCGCGATCTCGGCGCGATCGCCCTGGATGCAACCGGGGCGATCGCCTGGGGCAAGACTAGCGAAGTCCTACTTGCCGCCTACCACGACGGCATCACCCTCGGCGACACCCTGGAGTGGACGGGCGCTGATTTAGTGGGTGGAAAAGCCTGAGCCATGCGCCTGCACGTCGAAGTTCGCGGCCGTGGTTTCCCGCTCCTTTGCCTACATGGTCACCCCGGTTCTGCCGCTGCCCTGCGCGTCTTTACCGACTATTTAGCCACCAGAGCACAGACGCTTGCGCCGGATCTGCGCGGCTACGGTCGCAGTCGCTGTCGGCAGCCCTTTGCCATGACCGCGCACTTAGATGATCTACAGGAGTTGCTCGCCCGCTACCAAATCCAGCGCTGCTTAGTCCTGGGCTGGTCGCTGGGCGGTATCTTGGCGATGGAACTGGCGCTGCGGCAGCCGCAACTGGTGAGTGGCCTGGTGCTGATTGGCACGGCGGCGCGGCCTCGCAGCGCCCACCCACCCGTGACTGCCGGGGATTTGGTCTGCACTGGTATCGCCGCGCTGCTCAACCAGTTGCGACCCGGTTGGCAATGGAATATTGATACTTTTGGACAGCGATCGCTCTTTCGCCACCTGTTCGGTCAACCGACGCCTACTGCCTATCGCTACCTCGCCCGCGATGGCGTCGCCGCTTATTTGCAGACTTCCCGTCAGGCACAGCAGGCGCTCAATTCGGCCCTGCGGGCCGGTTACAACCGCTTGCCAGACTTGACGCTACTGCATTGCCCGAGCTTGATGTTGGTGGGCGATCGCGATTGTCACATCACCAGCGCGGCGAGCGAGGAGACGGCAGCCCAGTTGCCCAACTGCGAATGCCATATCTATGCCAACACTGCGCATCTGTTGCCCTGGGAGCAGCCGCAAAAACTGCTGGCTGACCTCGAACATTGGCTGCGATCGCACCCAACAGCAACCGATGGACATTGGCTGACCACCATGCCCCACCCAAGCGGGCCGGGAATGTGAATGGCAACCAACGCCAGCGATTCAACATCACCAAGGATTGCCAATCAGCGTGAAGGCACTCCAGTAGTAGGGATGGGAAAAATCGCGATCGCCCAGTCCGGCAACTGACGTGGGCAAGGGTACCGCGGCATCAGCAGTCACCAGAACGCCATTCTCCAAACGCACTTCGCCGCGCATAAGGGCAACCTGCGCCCGCCGCAGCGCTTCGGCCTTGGTCGTCGTGCGCTGCAAGTCGGTGTAGAACTGAGTCATCAGGCTCAAAGTGCCCTCGTCGCTAACGTACCAGAGGCTGCCTAGCGCCGAGCGCACGCCCGCCAGAATCGCCAAGCCCGCAAAGCCCAATTCAGCCTCAGTATCGCCCAGAGCCGTGCGACAGGCACTCAACACCAGCAAATCGACTTGCGGCTGGTTGAGTTGTAGTTGATCGAGTTGGTCAAGGCTGAGCTTACGATCCCAAAACTGGATGTAGGAATTGCCTTTCGCGCCCGGCTTGAACTCGCTGTGGGTTGCCAGATGGACGATGCCGAAAGTATTTTCGCGGCGTGCTTGCTGATAGTTGGCGAGCGTGAAGGCATCGTTTAGATAGGCTTGACCCGGCCAGAGTGAACCGGTGATCGTCGCTAGCTCGACGGGCACCGCCGGTAGCGGGATCTTGTCTGGAAAGGTATCAGATCCCATCGCCAAGACGCGCTCGTTCTTCAGACTGGCATAGGTGGTATCCGTGAGGCTGAGGCTGGGCATGATCCCCAGGCTATAACGCTCGATCAGGAATTGTTCACCATCGTAAAGAGCGGCAAGGGGGAGCGATCGCAATCCACCATCCAGCACAAAGGCGAGACTCTCGATGCCTTCACTTGCTAGCTCCGGAGTCAACGGCTCGATCAGCACGCTATGCAACCAACGCGCGGGGATCAGGTAACCTTCGCCGCTAGGTCGGGTGACGCGCCGACGATAGCTAGACACTAGGTTCAGCACGATTTCTCGCGTCGCTCCCGGCACTGGGTAGCGGCTCAAACCGCTGCGTGCCGTCACCAGCACCAGTTCCAGTTCGTCAGTGGCCTGGGGTTGTCGCCCACCGCCGACGATACTGTTATCACGACGGCCGCTAAGCTGTGGTGGATACTGCCAGATCGCTGACGTTTCGACTGTTGCCTCGGGATCGGGCGGCCGGAAGAAAGCGTAAACCAGGGCTGGCCGCACGCCTGTCTGAGCCTCGACAATCTGTAAACGCTGGCGGGCTTCGGCGAGCGAAACCTCGGGAACTACCTCAATGCCGAGATAGTCGGCTACGTCGCGGACAAATTCTCCTTCGACGATCATCTGTTCGCTCGCGAGCGCTGTGACCTGCGGGGTCTCGCGCCCAATCTCTAACCCCGCTGACAGCGGCAGGGAGCCAACGGTATTGAACAGAGTCTCGTTGACGCCTTGGCTTTTGTCCGCACTGCCCTCGGTGAAGATGCCAATATTGCCTTGCTCGAAGTTGCCGAAGTAGGCCTGATAGGGGGCGATCGCCTGGTTGCCAGCCCGAATCGCGCCGACGGTGCCATTCTGGTTCGGATCACCAATCACAAAGGGAATCGCTCCATTACCGCCGTGGCGAATGGTGATGGTGCCGCTGTTGGTAAAAATGCTCGCGGTGCTTCCATTAGGGAGAGCAGCCAAGCCCACAATGCGCACCAAGCCGTCGGTAGCGATGTCAATCTCGCCGCCCCCGAACCCGTCCGCCTGCAAGGAAAAGGCATTGACCCCGGCTGCCGCTTGCAGGGTGATCGCCCCAGCGCCCCCCAAACCGGAACTATCCAGGCGACCGGCCGTAATCGCGCCGCCGTCGCTTTGCAGGGCGATCGCGCCGCCCGACCCCAGCGCGCTCGTATCAATGAAGCCGGTGCTCAGGTTGCCGCTGCTGCGGAGGTTGACCTCAGCGGCGGTGCCGAGCGATCGCGCGTCAATGTCGTTGACAGCAAGACTGCCATTCGCCGCGCGTATTCTGACCTCACCGCTAGCGAGCGCACCGGTCGTGTCGATCGTCCCGGTCAACTGCACATTCTCAGCCGCCAAAATCCGGATCGGTGCCCCTTGACCGACCAAAGGATTGCGGCTAGCAGTTTGCAATTCCCCTGCCTGGATGCTGCCCCGTGAATCGAGGGCGATCGCCCCGCCATTGTCATTGACGCCTAAAGCAAGTGTCGGGCGGGTATCAATATTGCCGGTGACGATATTGCCCGCCGCGCTGCTGGGCTGATAGCGATTGGTCAGCAAGACTAGACCGCCAGGAGCGGCAATATTGATATTGCCGGTGGCAATGTTGGCGCTAGTGGGTAGTGTAAAGCTGGGCAACGGGGTAACCACTCCCACCGTGCCGTTGACGGGTGCGCTACCGGCAAAGCGATTCCAGTCGATGCCAGCGCGAATATCGAGGGTTGGCTGCGTATTGCCGCTGACTGTCACAGCGGTGCCATCGGATAGAGTCACATTGGCAAGACTGCCGATGGTCTCGCTGCCGTTGAAGAGGGTTGTGTTGCCGGGTTGAATCGAGGTTCCAAGCAGATCAGGGCCAATAATCTCAATGTTGCCGGTGGTGACGCTGCCGCCCGCCAAGATGTGCAGCGACGCACCGCTGTAGTTGCCGATCGTGACGTTGCCGTTGGCAAAAATAATCGGGTCTTCGGGACTGTAGAGGTCATTGACGCGGCCGTCCAGGTGCTCCAGCCGGAAGTCACCGCCAGCCCAGTAGTGGGCGTCGCCCGCAATCGCCGCCCCCGAACGCAAGGTTAAATCGCCCCCGGCTTGCAAACCACTCTCGGCGTGGTTGAGGGCAAAAATATCGACGGCGCGATCGCCCTGCAAAGTTAAATCACTGCCTGCTCGCAACTGCACCGCTCGTTCGGCGCTATCCTGCACTTGCACCGTACCGCCCGCCCGTAGATAAAGGTCACCAGTTGCCTGCACCTGGCTTTCGGTGAGGCGCAGATTGTCGGTGGCTACCAGATGAATCTGGGTGGCATTGGCTGTGTACACGCTGACCTCGCCCAGGGGGGTACCCGTGAGCAGTTCCGGCAAGTCGTGAGCCGTAATGGGTAGGGGTTGGCCGTGGCGATCGCGCGGCGGCACAATTTCCAAGCTCAATAAGTGTCCCGGCTGCGAGAGTTGCACGCGGCTAGTTCCAGGGACAGCAGTGACGAGCAAACCATCCCCGGCCGTGAGGGTTCCGGAACTCTCGACCGCACCACCGAGCAAGCCGAGTGACTGCCCCGCGCCGACTTGCAGAGCGGCGACGTTGAGAATGGGGGTTGGCTGCTCGAGGTCGAAGGCAAAGGCGGCGGGTGTGCCGCTGAGGATGGCATAGTCGTTGTTGGCAAAGGCGTCGAACCAGCGATCGCCCCCAAACCCAATCCCCGTCGCCGTGGTGGCGATGAAATCGGCCGGCACATTGAGACTGGCATTGGTTCCGAAAACAATTCCCGCCGGATTCATCAGATACAAATTCGGCGCACCACCGCTCACTTGCAGTAGTCCGTTGATGATCGAAGGATCGCCGCCCGTGACCCGTGCCAGGATGTTTTGCAGCGCTGGCTGGGCGAGGAAGTTGGCGATTTGCTGGCTGTCGAGGCCAAATTGTTGGAAGCTATGAAAAAGATTGGTGCCGTCGCTGGAGGAGCTGCCGCCGCTGATGTCGAAGCGATCGCCCTGTGGCGTCACTAGCGTATTCGTTCCATCCGCTGCCGGGACGATTGACTGGCTATAGCCGGGTCGCGAGCTGACGGCGAAGGTGAGACCGAGCGCCGACATTGCTATCCCGATCGCGATGCTGAAATGCTGCCGTTTCATAGATTGCTGGCTGATTATATCGAAAGCGCCGTAGAGCAGATTGCGGGCGTCGCCACCGGTTTGAATGATCGATCCCATCCTATCGCGTGGACTTAGCGAGTCTGGTGTTGACGAAGCGATCGCCCCACCAACGTCCCCGAAGGAGTTGTTAGAATGGCACGCAATCAGCATTGCCAGCCGAGGTCGTGCCATGTGCATTTGTATCAACTGTGCCTACGTCGATCGCTGCCTCACCTACCACGCCGTCGAGCACCAACACCAGCAGCCCCACCTCACCGACGCACCGGATTTTGAGCCAGTGGAGCCGACGATCAATGTCAACATCCGTCCGCAGCAAGACTATGTGGAAATGGAATGGGATGTGGTCGGCTGCGAAAGCTTCAGGGCTGAAACAGGCCGCTGGGCACGTTTGCGACCCGGCGAACCCGTACCAACTTAAGGCAAATTCTCAGTGACCCCGCTGCAAAACCCGCTCGTCTGGGTTCATGGTGATCATCTCAGTCCCCGCAACCCAGCACTTGTCAATTACCCCCAAGCCCCGGCACTTTGGGTTTGGGACGAGCAGTTGCTGGCCGACTGGCAAATTAGCTTCAAGCGCCTAGTTTTTATCTACGAATGCCTGCTAGAACTGCCAGTGACGATTCGGCGTGGTGATGTCGCTGCCGAGCTGCTAGCCTTTGCTCGTGCTCAGCAAGCCGATGGCATCGTCACAGCAGCCAGTCCCAGCCCCCGCTTCCAAGCCATCTGCGCGCAGCTCGAGGCTGAGTTGCCACTGGCGATCATCGTTGACGAACCCTTCGTCCCCTACGACGGTGACCTGGAGATCAAGCGCTTCTCGCGCTACTGGCGTCAGGCGAAGCAGCACGTCGTCCCAACCGAGTAGTATTGCACTCAAATGTTGGGTTTCACTCCGTTCAACCCAACCGATGCCTCGCCTTCAATGTCCCCCTAATCAAGCCTGACTGAGCGCTAGTCTTCCCAGTTGAATAGTTTGCACTCCACAGCTAAAGAACAAAACAGTCTGCTACAGGCAGTAGCAGACTGACATGGTGTTGATGCGTTCCTCACTGCGCAGTCAGCGCCGCACAGCTATCAGGAATTGCGGTTTAGCAGGTCGGCAAGACCACTAGTGGTCTGTCAAGCTGAAAAGTCCGGATGTTTTTACCAGTCTCGCTTGCCCTCCACCCCAACCCCTCTCCCAAATTTGGAGAGGGGGCTTCCAACTCCCCTTCGCCCAG
>JAAUTY010000124.1 GCA_012031265.1 Spirulinaceae cyanobacterium SM2_1_0
CGTCGGCGACGGCACGTACACCGCCGACGGATTTGCCTTTGCCTACCCCGATGCGATCATTGAGAGTGGACCAAGCGCCCCTAGTGGTTCTCTCACCAAAGCCTCTGGCGGGTCGATTTTCCGGAATACCACTACCGGGGCAATCGTTCTTCGGGAAATCACAACGTTTCCCTACGTTACAAATCACACAATTACTGAAACGATTAGCGGCGCGGGTGTGCCAAGCGTAACGGCAAAGGGAAAAGGGGATTCGATACCAATACGGGTATTTTTTACGTTGGGGACGGCAGCGTCTCTCAGCCCGTCGGTCACAATGTGCTCGCTACTCCCAAGCAAATTACGGGGGCCTACACGCTGCTCAACGGGGACTACGGCAAGCTTCTCTATACTGCCGTTAGCGCCCCTGCCACCACGATCACCTTGCCATCGTCGGGCTTTGCAACCGGCTGGCGCTGCGAAATCTCCAACCACCACACGGTCGGAGCGCTAACGCTAAGCGCTGGGTTGGGAGCGACAATTATTGGCAGCACGTCGATCGCCCAGGATACGGGCTGCAAGATCTGGAACGGGGGTTCTGGGGTGTGGTATGTGCAGGCTTAGGGATGGTAGCGCGCCATCCAAACCTGAGCGTCACCGGGTGGGCGGAAGTAATCGGCAGCCAACGTCCGCGCGCCAGGTCTACCGGCGGTGGTTAGCTGCGCTAGCTGCCGCCACGCTAAAATTTCTACTTCCGCTCTGCCGCTTCCCTTTTCAATGGCTGCGTCAATTTGGTAAGGGCTGCTACCAACAATGCTTACGTCGTTAATCGATGGGATCGTGTCCCCGGTAGCAATCAACCGGTCATCAAGCCAGGTTTCATAGGTCGGGTTGCCAAAAACGCTCGCGCGATCACCGCGCCGGATTGTGTGTAGCGCAGATCCAGAGCGAGCGTCTTGATTCACCGCAAGCAGCAGGTCCGTATAGCCAGTGCCCAAGAGTGTGTTAGAAAAGTATTCCAAAGTAGCGGCATGGTGGCGCGAAACCTGGACTCTGAGCACCCCCTGCTCACTGGCAGCTCCCAATAAGTCGCGCGAAAAAACGCTGCTTGGCGCTTGCACGATGCCTTCGCGATCAAAATACAGAGTATTGGCAGTGGCGCTCGCAAGGCGGACAATGTCCACTCCGCCAATGCTGCCTGTGCCGCTGCCGATCGTCGTAATTGAAGTTCCGCTAATGCCCAGTAGAGGCACAGTGTTCTCTACTGGCGCAGCAGCATAGGGCGCGCTCGTCCAGCCAAAAAAAGCGACAGGAATCGTCGCAATGCCCGGAGCTTCAAGCACTGCGGCTGAACTGACTCCGCCATAGACAGCGTTGATATAGCTGCCAAGCACGGAAGGGTCTGATGAGCCGGTCGCGCCAAAGTAAGAGTTGACGGCTTCGCGCCGGTATTCCACCGGCTCAGCGCCGCCGGTGTAGAAGCGGTAGGTGCGTGAAGACGTGGTAGGGAGCTGGTTATCTTGCGCCGCAATCGCCACTCTCCAAGCGTTGCGCCCACGTCCGGTATTAAGGATTGTGGTGGAAAAAACCGTTTCGCTCGCGGGCGTCTCAGCAATCTCAACCGGTGTGTTGCGATCGCCACCAACAAACCAGCGCCGAACCGCGCCACTCTCGATCGACCACAGGATTTTGATGCTGCCGCGCTGCTCTTCCGTCGGCAGTGGCGTCGCCCGAAACAGGTCGGTCACTCGCCGCGAAGTCTGCACTGCCGCCTTGTCACCTGCCGCTAGTACCCGATTCTTCGCCGCGAAAAATACCCACACTCGCGCACTAAGCAGCGACGTGATTGCCTCCGCCTGCACGATCAACCCTTGGGGGTTGCGCTCAGTACGGGGCAGTTGGACGCGCACTTTTGCCCCCTGCTGCGCTGCGCTAATTGAAGTGAGCAGGCGCGCCTCGACGGGGTTGCTGTAGTCGCTGGGATCAGCTCTGGTCATGCGTTTCCGGCCGTGACAGGATCGGGTGCTGGGGGCTGAAGCCCGAAGAATCAGTATGGTTGCGGTGCAACAGGCTTGGCTCTAGCAGATTGTTCATCGGAGCGGCACTGCGCGGTATAACGCACCTGGTCATTGCCTCAACCCTCGCCGCGTCTATACCAAGAAAGCTGGCAATTGCGCCCGCCGCCACAGCGGGTTCTTCGACCAATTGCTGAAACCTGACGGTCAGCATTTCGCTCTCTGGATTGGCACTGACATAAGACCTGAGGAGACTTACCGTCTTGGGCTTATCACGCATATATTGACTGGTGATCAGATCTACGTCCTTGCGGTCTAATCGCATTAAGCCCTTCAACAGGTTTGCGGACGAAACTGCCATGTCACGCACGCGGCGATCCAGCCAAATTATTTTGTAGCAATAGCCTTCTGGCAGCGGCTTGTCCAGTGGATCGAGAAGTTTGAATGCTTTGCCTCGACATTCGCTGAGCCATTGAGATTCGCCTATCACGAGGTCGAAAATCTTTGGAGTCTCGAATGCGATGGGAAGCTTATCGTCGTAAAACAGATCAACCCCAGCCGCCTGCAACATCTGCATTGTCAGCGAGGTTCCAGAGCGGGCGAACCCACAGACCACAATCACCTCGTTCGTCTCAATACTCATCAGCTCTCCACTTTAGGTGTAGGCAGGCTCTGCCTGCGCGTGACATACGGTACGGCGCGAAGACCTCAATCGTTATCCGCTTCCGGTCGCTGGGCGACATGAGATACCAGGGCAAGCAGCCGCGAGCCACGGTAGGGCGCGACCACATCCTCATGCGCTTCGTGATGAGGGTAGACCCTGGTCAGTCGATCGCTGTGATACTCGCCGCTGAGAATTTCGGTCTTGGAAAATCCCATCGTCATCAGCGACTCAAAGCAAGCCGCGATCGCCGCAAACTCAGCGCGCCGCACCCAGATCACGTCCAGCTCAAGCTGCACGGGGAAGTAGTCGCGATCGCGTGCCTCGATCGCCCAGGGCAGGATATGCTTTTGCCCGCTCTCAGCTATCACAATTGTAAACGGTGGTTCCGGCGGCTCCAGTAGCCAGCCCCGCATCTGCGCTCGCGTTGGCAAGTCTCGGACTATGGGGAAGGCTTTGCCCCTTTCGGTGTGGCTCCCTTCAATCACGGGGCAAACGAGGCGATCGGCGAGGTAGAGCCGAGTAAGGGATCTGCCCCACAGCCGCGACCACTTGCTCTTTGCGCCGTGCCAGTACCACAGTAGCTTCTCGCTGCCATTGATGGGGGCGTCACAGCGATTGCATAAACGGTCAGAATGCGGCGCGCGGGCGGCGCTGTGAGCGGTAAAAGACGCTGCCAGCTTAAGCGGGCGAGTTGCTCCGCTGTTGCCGCAGAGGTAGCAGAAATCAGACATTTTTCCACCAATCGTAGTATTCGGGGCTAACGCGCTTCATCCTCTCTATTCGCCCAAACTGCTCCCCCCGTCGGGTCGTAATTGACGAGGTGCGACTAAGAGCGCGGCACTCTTCAGCGGGGTGATCGTAGCTGGCAAGGTAGGTGAGGCCATGCGCCACAAGGTAAGCCCACACGTCCTTCCAGCCCCACCAAGCCAACGGGCAAGCCCGCCATGAACCGGATTTGTACCGATAGATCAGCCCATACTTGCGAAGGCTGATTCGGCGATACGCGGCTTCCTCTGCTCTAAGCCCCAGGATTGCCATCGAGGGGAGTTCATGGGCGTGCGCAGAGAACACTTCCCAGGATGGTCTTCCATCGCCGCCCAGCACTCGGTAGGCAACGCTGGGATGCCGCCGACAGAATGCGGCAGAGACCTCGCCATAGTTGTTGAGCAGCTCAGCCTTTGGCCCTGTGACGTGGCAGACCAGGGCGTCGGGGGAGATTGTCGCCACCAGGTCGGCCACCACCAGCGAATCCTTGCCCCAGCTACAGGCAACATAGGCAGGGCATACCTCCAACGCTTCTTTGATAATGGCTTGTGCCTGTTCTACTTTGCGTCGGAACTGAGGTAGTCGCGCCAGGCCCGCGAACATCAACCGCTCTGCTTCGTCCATACCTGCTTGACCCTCCGAGCAGTTTTGACAGGCATGGCGCAAATGCGCTTGTTCTCCGGCAGCCACGCCGGGAACAGCCACCCCCACTCCCGGACCGCGTACTCTACCTTGCGATCAATAGCGGTCAGGGGGATCGGACGCATCAAATCCCCTTGTGAGTTGTAGGTGTGCCAATCCTCTTCAGTTTCGTCAACTTCCCACGCCGACACTTGTCCGTGTCCATGCGACCGCTTCTTGCCAAGTCCAGTGCAACCTTGGATAATCTCCGTCAGCCGATTGACGTCCCCAACCGCGTACCAGGTTATACAAGGCGTGACGCGGATGTAATTCGGGAGATCATAATTCTTTTCCTGACCCTCCGACGCGCTCCACTTTGGCTTGCGTTTCCCCCACGCTGGCGGCGGCGAGTCAATGCCGGGAGACCAGCGCTTGCGGAACTTGTCGGTATGCTCAGCGGTATATTCGTAGCAGGGTGCAGAGGTTTGCCAGTACGGTTCGCCCGCTAGCTCGCCTGCCGCCAAAGGGATCTCTGCCGCGATAACGGGCGCATTGCGGCGCGCATCCTCAATCGTTGGGTGCGGGCTGGCGAGACCCTTGGAATCCAGGATCAGCCAGGCGAGCAGCCCCGCCAGATCGGGCGACCAGTCGTCGCAGGTCGCGAAGCCGCTGCGCAAGTGCGCGGTAACTTTAAGGCTGGGCATTGAGCAACCCCCGAATCGCATCCGACTCCTTGGCATCCGCAAGAAACTTCTGATATTGGCTGAGATAAGCGCAGTAGGAGTTGTGCGCTTTGCCCGCCGACTCGGACAAAGCGCTCTGCCCAGTGGCGACCGTCAAAAAATGACCGCGCTCTTCACCCCGCTGATACCAAAAGTCCATCGACACCAAGCCATTGCCGCGATTGCTCTTGCCGCCAAGGTAAGGCGATTCGGCGAATTGCAGCAGGGTATCCACGATCCAGCCCGTTTCCACATCGGTTGTGTAGAGATCCCAGCGCGAGTAGAGCTTGGCGCCAGCCATGATTAGGCGATCGCTCGCGATCATCTGGGTTGACTTTTTTGCGCCCTCTGCGCCCTCTGTTTGATCACCCGCCAACAGCCCTACAGGTGGTGTTGGGAGAAACCGTTGCAGCGCCGGGTCGTGAGTGCTGTCTCGCCGCGTTGTCTGATCAATAGTGAGGTACTCCGTCCACGTTGGGAGAGCCTTGCGGATGTACGGCAAGGCGAGTCGCTTGACCTCCTCAAAATGGGCAGCAGCGTCCTCGCTCGGCGGCGAGAAGGGATTACTGGCAAGCTGCGATCGCGACTCCAGGTATCCCTGCAATCGCTGTACAGCATCGGGTGGCAGCAAACCAGGGAACTCTCGGTAGATCATTTCGGCGCTCTCGTAGCACACCAAATATGCACTACCGACGGCGATTCGGCCGTGGATCATCTGCGGGGGCGCAGCCCCGAAAACGTTAGCGGGCTTAGCAGTCCCCAGCACCGATAGCCACGGCATGAGCTGGCGGATGCGAGTATCCAGCCCCATGTCGTTGCCCACGCCGCGATCGAGCCTGCCGCCTGCAAATAGCGTGTGGTGGACGTCGGGGCTGGTTTGCAGGCCGAGCGCATCCATTGCCGCCGCCGTCCCCCGCCGTCGCAAAACGCCATTGCGAAGAGCATTGCCGCTGTACACAAAGCAGGAGCGGGGGCGACCCTCCAGATCAATTAGCTTGGCAGTTTTTAGGTTGCTCACATTGCCGCTGACTTCGCCGATGTGCGAGAGCGGCGATTGCAGCGTGATGACGCAGTGCAGCCTAAGGCGCTGCCGGTCGTAAATATCGTAATCACTAAACATGGGCGGCCTCCACATCCACAAAGTCTTCGTCGGGCGCATCCTTGCCAACCGCCCGATCCGCCTCGAACCGCAAGCGGCAAAGCACCTGTACGATCGTGGCGCGAGTGCGGCACAACTCCAATACGTCCCACTCGCTGAAACCGTCTTGAGCAATGTCCTCAAGCAGGTCGCGCCAGCCGACAAACCGGAGCAGGCGATCGGCGTCCAGCTCTTGGATTTCGCCGGTCGCGATGCTAATCCGGACTACCCGCTGATCGGGCTGGATGATAGCGGTCAGCTCAGCGGGGCGCAGGTGGGAGATAAGCGCATCGGCAAGTCGCTGCAAGTAATCCTCAATCGCAGGGGAGACCTCAGCCGCGTTGCGGATAGCGGACTCCAAAAACGACCAGGTTTTGCCCCCATCGCCGGGGACTTGCTGCGATCGCGACAACGAAAGACCCAGTAGCTTAACGCTGCTGCCGCGCCATAGGCGCGATTGCTGCAATCTGAAATCCCGTAAAACTCTGCCATTAACCGCCTCAAACAAGTGCTACCGTAAAGTCTACCCCACATTGCACCGATCCGTGCTGGCAAGCGATGGAAAACACCCCACATTGCACCGATCTGTACTGGCAAGTACAGGGCTACTCAATCCCGGCAGACTACCGATACTGGCTCTACTCCGGACTGGTCTTGGTCTACCCACCGCTCAAGACCGATACCGAATGGCGGTGGCAGCTTGGCGGCATCGATGGAGCAGCAAACGGCAGCTCGCTAATATTGGGAGAGGCA
>JAAUTY010000125.1 GCA_012031265.1 Spirulinaceae cyanobacterium SM2_1_0
AAAATCGCGCTCTCTTGCGCTTCCTGAAACTGAGTATAAAACCCGCAAGCCCTTACCAGACAAGGGCACGCGAACTCTCCCGGGATTTTGGACCGGCGCTCTAGGTTCGCGCAGTGCCTTAGAGGACGAGTGGGCTATTGAAATCCGTGTAATAGTCCAAGCCATAGGATTCTACGTTTTCCTCGCGAGCGATCGCAAGCGATAGATCCGCAGATTATCCTGCTCGCGATGGATGATGTCCAGCAGCTTCGCTCGCAGCGCCTCCAACTGCGCCTGCGTCACCCGACACTCATTTCAATCCTCACCCGGCTGGAAAACCGGATGCAACAGATGCAAAATTGAGAGCGATTGACAGCTTCCTAAGCAGCCACTTCCGTAGGTTCGACAGGGGCAGGCCAATTCTCCGCCAAATTGGGCGACAACCTCACGCCAGACGGGAGATCGGTCGGAATTGTCACCCGATAGTCCGCAAACGATCGTGCTGCGCCCTCTGTCGCTCGCGCGATCGCAATTGAGTCAAACAAACGATGAGCCGGTGCATTTCCCAGAGGATGGTCGTGAGAAAACACCCACAGCCCGCGACAACTCACCGAACCGCGCGCCGAGGCCCGATCGACCTCCCAACCGCGCGTCAGCGCTTCCCATAGCAACGCCAGATCCGCCGCTGACACCTTATCCGTCAGGCGCGGATTGAACGCAATGCGGGCCGCATACAGTCCATAGTGCGCCAACTCCTTGCGCCCCATTGTTTTATTTTCCTTCGTAGGGTCGCCTTCCGTCGCCGCACAGCGCGTAATCGTATGGGTTGCTAAGTCAATCGGCTCCAGCGAACGACCCCAAGCTACCTGCACCGGCCCCCAGACCTGACCAGCCTGATAATCGCCAGTGCTGAGCACCGCACCAAACATACGCAGATCGTAATAACGAGTCTGCATCAGGTCGGCAACTGTTTTCTGCTGCTCAATGCTTCCCTTCTTACCCTCAGTATCAATCTTGGCAGCCCTATAGCCCGCCTCAATCGCCTGATTGAGAATCGAGTTTTGCGCCACAAAAATCTCATAACCCTCGCCCAGTTCGCGACGCAGGGTGACATAATTTCGCACCTTCCGCTTAATACAAGCATCCGACATCAAACCTTGGCGCGTCTTCGGATCGACGCGCGGTTGATTCCCCAGATCGGGATCGCCATTCGGATTGGAATCAATCGCCTCGATCAAGATCAAAGCATCTTGCTTTTTTTGCGGATCGGTGTGTGGCGGCATCGCATTTTGGTTGACAGGAGCAGTTTGATTCATGATTTTATACCTCTAACGTAAAATTTCCGATTGACTCGAACTAGGCAGCAACAGTAGCCGGATCGTTGCCGTTCTTACCATTGGTATCCGTACTCGCCCAATATTCAGCCTCAGACTTGCCCCAACCCAGAGCAAAAGAGGCTTGTTCGTGGGGATGCAAAATATCTGGTAAATTGGCGATCGCATCCTCGCGCAGCTCCGCAAAATTGGCTTGCACCTGTCGAGACAGAACCACCTTGCCAGGCAGATAAAAGGCGATTGCGTGGGTATGCAACTTAGCAAAGACATCCTTAGGTGAAGTCACCAGCGCTCGCAACTGTCGCATAACATTAGTGCCCGCTGTTTTGTCACCTTTCAGATCGCGATGCCAGCATTCCGCGCGGTGGAGTAGAAACGAAATGCGACCCAAGTAGTAAGCCGTCCGCTCGTTATCCGTCATTTGGTCAATCTCCTTCCCTAAAAACAGAGACAATAATTGAATGCGTTGTTTGGTCAGAGCAAATTCAGTGACCGCACGATTGAGGCAGGCGATCGCCACAGAATCCGGCAAAGGCGTACCGACAACAGCGAGTTCAGCGAGCGCTTGACCAATCTGGTTGTGCGCGGGTTCGCCATTGTGCCAACAGGCCTTTTCCAGCAACCAAATCGGGCTCGCCGTCACGCTGGGAGCGTAGCGCTGGGAGCGAATAAAGTCGATCAAACTTTGCGCCGTTTCAGCCGTAGGACGGCGCTCAAAAGAGTCGAGCTTGAAACGCGCGCCCCCTGCCAGCGACGGCGCGCGCACCGCCGCCAGATAGAACGGTTGGTCGCGCCAATCGTCGTCCGCCTGGAGTTCGGTCAGTCCCTCGTCGTCGAGCCTGCCAGTCTGGGGCGCAGCCATGACCGATTTCGCCATTTCCGCCGGATCGTCATCCCACAATTGCTCGGGATCGTCCCAGAACGCCGGGTTGATCCCTAGGTTGTACTGGCTCCAGAACAGATAGACCGTCCCCGTTTCGATCTGTCCTTTGCGATTCTTCACGACGAACTTGTAGTTGTGCCTCGATTCGCCCGTCAGAAAGGTGAGCGTCTTGGCGATCGCGGCCGCCTCCGAGTAGCCAATGTCGGTATCCGAAGTCCCGTAGCTCTCGCCAGCCGGGAAATTAATCGACGATACTGGCACTCCCTGCGGCCGACTGCCAGGTAGCCCTTTGACGGTAGCCGGCCAAACATCCGATAGCAGCTTCATGTCGCGTCCGGAGACCGCCGACACCCCCTGCCGCGTCTCGGCGGCTGCAAGGACATAGTCTTCCCAAAATTGACGGACAGCCGAACGCTCGTGAACGTTTTCCCCCTCAAAGTTGAAGATAAACGTCCCACGTTGATATTCCTTTAACTCCTTTTCCGTTGCACCTGACAGCGGCTCGTCGGCTAAATAGTCCAAGATTGCGGCAATGCCAGCGTCGCCCGTGCTGTCCCAGCAGTCACGCAAGAGAGCGATGAAGGCGGCATGGAGATCGCTTTTGCCACCCAAGCCAAAAACATAGGTACCGTTGTCCGCCGCTAAGAGCGGCTTCTGCCTGCCATTGTTTCGCCTCAAATCGGGCAAGTATAGGTGCTGTCCCTTCTTGGGCTTGCGCGGCTTGCCATTCTTTCCGGGCGGCAATGGCGTTGTCAAGGGCGCGATCGCCCCGGTTCTCAGGTCAACCACGAACGATGCGGTCTTGAGGGCGTAACCTTCAACCGGCAACCGGCCAGCGATGCGGCCGTATAGATCGAGAATTTCAAGCAGCATGGGGAACCTCTACAACGCCATCGACCATGCGAGCTGCGAAATATCGGGTTTGACACCGACCGCGCACGATCTCCCGAGTCGCCGGATCGCGCCAAGTGATCGGGCCGCCTGGGTCGGGGATGCGATCGATCGCGAGCGGCAACATGCCCAAATCAAACTCGCCTAAAATTTCCGATTGGGGGGCTTGGTCAAGGGGCTGAAAGTCCGCCCGGCATTCGCGCTGGCCGAAATAGGGCTGCCGGTAACACTGCCCGCGCTTGAGTCGTCGCTCCAGCATTTCGTAATACTTTCTGACCGAATCGGTAGCGTGGGGCCGGAGCTGCAAGTCAAATTCGATGGCATAGCGCACATCCGATAGGTAGGTGTGCGATCGCACTACGCGCGCTTTCTCGATCGCAATCGGGCCGGAACGTTCCGACATTTTAGTTTTGACGTGGTTGCGCGAGTGCGTTTGATACCGAATCGGCTTGATGGCGTGCAAGCGTAGAATTTGGTACTGAAATTCTGGTCTAAATAGAATTGACTCCAGCAAGCCGATGGCGGCCGGTGGTGTGATGACTGGGTACGAGCGTGGCTCGCTCTTGTACTGGGGATTAACAAAATTCGCCTGCGGCCCAAATGCGTCTATCAGCACATCGATTGTCTCCTTGCTGCCATTGTGTTGGTACTTTGCCAGTTCCTCTATGGGTAGCGTCATGCAAATCTTCTGATTTCGATCTACCCTTGTTGTAGTGTGAGTACTAACGTACGATCTTGTTCACGGCAATTAAGTCAATTGCCGTGAACTAAAGCTAGCATATAGAAAACGGAAATGACAATCTCATGGAAAAACTGGCACGCATCACTGAGGATGGCAGGGAACAGAGCCTAAGAGCGCACTTGCGCGCCGTCGCGGATCGCGCCTCTAGGAATGTGCCCAGCCAGTACCAAGCGTTAGCGCATTGTGCTGGGGCGCTACACGACGCGGGTAAATATCCGCAAGCGTGGCAACAGGACTTGCGGGCTAGCCGACGCGGACGCACCCACGCTCTACAAGGTGCGGTCTGGGTGATGAAGAATCAGAAGGTCAAGCGCAAGCTGGTTCCCACAATGGCTTACGCGATCGCCGCGCATCATGGCGAATTGCAAACGGTGGATTACTATCGCGACACGGGATTTGAGCAGAGAGCTGAAAATTGGGAGCAAGCGATCGCGCTGTTGCAACAGGATGCTCCCAGACTGCTCCCCGACGAACTGCCAGCCGACATACCTCGCGATGCTGTCTACGATCGCGAAATGGCCGTCAGGTTTTTGCTCGCAGCAGTCGTGGATGGCGATCGCTTGGATGCCCGTGCCTTCGACCAGGCAGCAAGACCTCCCAAACTTGAGAGGTCTGCAAACTCAAGTCAATCGCCGTGTTTCAATCCTCGTCCCTGTCCTGAGTGGTTACAGGCATTACGGGAGCGCTTCTGTCAGTATGCCACCGATGCGGCGACAGAGCGCCGTGGCATTTACCGCTTGACCGGCCCGACTGGTGTTGGCAAGACCATTGCTTCGCTGCGGTTTGCCTGCGACCACGATCGCCACCATCAAGGTCGGGGAATCCTCTACGTTGGGCCGCTGAAGTCCATCATCGAGCAAACCGCCAGCGTTTATCGAGAGGCACTCGCTCCCGCCATTGTTCTCGAACACCATTCAGGCTACGAACCCGCCGCATCAGAATACACTGACTGGCAACACGCCACCGAACGCTGGGATCGGTACGCGATCGTCACAACTGGCGTCCAGTTTTACGAAACCCTTTTCTCGAATCGCGCCTCGAAGTTGCGGAAATTGGTGGGGGTCTGGGGTCGAACCATTGTCATTGATGAGGCGCAAACCATTCCTCCATCACTGGTACGACCGATTCTGTCTGTCTTGGAAACGCTGGTTCATGCCTGGGGTTGCACGATCGTTCTCATGAGCGCGACGCAACCCGCCTTTCATCAGCTTGGCTTTTTAGAGGATGCCATCGACATCGTGCCGCCCGATGTTTCCTACCAGTTAACCCAGCAGCTATCTCGCGTTACCTATCGCGTCGATTTAGAACCGCAATCGCAGGCGAAACTTGCCCAGACTGTTGCCAGCTACGAACGCGCTTTGCTGGTCGTCAATACGACAGCAAATGCCCGCGACCTCTTTCGCTTGGTGCAAGCCGAAGGCGCGATCGCTCGGCACTACTCGGCGCGCATGTGTCCAGCGCATCGCCAGCAGGTTTTGCATAAAGTACGGCAGCGAGCCAATGGCGAACCGTGCATTTTGGTCTCAACTCAAGCTATTGAAGCGGGCGTAGATGTAGATTTTCCCGTGGGCTTCAGGGCGATTGGCCCCCTAGACGCCATCGTACAAACCGCCGGTCGCGTCAATCGGGAAGGGAAGGGCGATCGCGCTGATTCAATTTTGCACGTCGTTAATTTTGAGGGGCGATGCGATCCCCCAAACGACTATCGAGCAGCAGTTATGTGGACGCTGCGGTATCTATCTCGCCACCCAGAGGCACTAGATCCCGAACAGATCGACGAGACAATTGCGCTCTACTACCGGGAGTGGATGTACCGTCAGGCCATCGATGGAGGAAACCGCATTCAGCGCTTGCGGCAAAACTACGATTACCCAGCTGTCGCTCGGGAGTTTGCCATCATCGACTCTGATTGGCAGCAGTCTGTTCTCGTTAATTGGGGAGAAGGTGCTGAGCGCCTTGCTTCGCTGCGCGAGAAAGCGCATTTAACGGCGGGGGACTGGCGATCGCTACAACCATACACCGTTGGCATTCCACGTAATCTTCAGACCGTGGAGGAGCTACCGAATGGAATGTGTATTTGGTTGGGTGACTATGATGAGGATTGCGGGATTGTTGGTATGCAGCCGTAACTTTCCAAAAGTGGATGGCGATTCGGTTTGATTCAGAGATATTCTCTGCTGATGCAGTGCGTCGCCTAGAGCGCCGGGACAGAGACCTGGTTTCTTGCCTCAAATTCACCAATCTTGTCCGCTAGCCAACGAAGAAACCAGATTTCTCGGACTATTGAACCAGTGCTCTGGGCGAGACTGAAGCTTTGCCATAAGCTTGGTAGGTTCTCCCCCGCGATCGCCCCATGCTCCCCTACGACCTCACCGCCTACCCCTACCTCTCTCAGCGACGCGTGCAGGTCGGGCGGCGCGGTGCTGTTGCCACCAGCCAGCCCCTCGCCAGCTTGGCGAGGATGGAAATGCTCCTCGCCGGATGCAATGCCGTCGATGCCGCCTGGACAATGCGATCGAGCGGCCCGACCGCGCGATAGACCAGGGGAAAATCGAGATCGACACCGGCTTCGACCACTTGAGTCGAGACGAGTACGCAGGGAGCATCATCCCGCAAGCGCTGGCGCACCTCTTGCAAAACCTCAGCGCGGTGCTGACCGCAGAGCAGGGTTGAAAGGTGTCGCAAATGCTCGCGCGGCCAATCGGCAGCTTCGAGAGCCTGGAGAACCGCCAAGGCATCGCGCCGCGTGTTGAGGACGATCAGAGCGCGATCGCTCTCTCGGCTTACCAGATCGGCAACCAGAT
>JAAUTY010000064.1 GCA_012031265.1 Spirulinaceae cyanobacterium SM2_1_0
CCCGCCAACCTCATTAATTTGTCCAGCTTTAAACTGCTTCGATTCGCTGAACTGAGGCATATTTTTGACATCATTCCAAATATTGTCTGCTTTAGTTAAAGCATCTTTTAGTCCTGTTGCCTGTTGCGAAAGTGATTGCTTAGTGTAATCCAGTAAGGACAGATCGAAAATTGAACCCATTTGGATCTCTAGCGTAGTCCCAAGCGCATAGCATTGCCAAGATGCGATCGCCCGATTAATATTACGCCGCGTTTCCCCAACAAGACTGGCAACTTTTTCTAAATTCGCTCTTTTATCTTTATTTTGTTTGACCAAATCCACGGTAGTAATAACATCCTCAAGGTTTTGTTGGTGTTAAACACCCAAAGCTTCAAGCCAGCCAAAGACTCCAGATTTGCTTTCTGGAGGTTGGTTAAAGTTGGCGTCCGCATTGCAGAACTTTGGCTCAGTACGGCAAAGTTATCGCTGACATAACGTAGAAACTCGATTCTTGCCCGTAGATCGCTCTCTTCCTTCGCCACCAAGAAATAGAGAATATTCCGAAGCTCATCGAAGATCGCTTGGGTATTACGTTGAATCTGAGTCAGGAAGAATTGTCCAGTCAAAAACGACAGGATAGTCCAGACCATGATCGGTGCCGCAAAACCGGACATACTGGCTAGACCCGCCGTACCAACGATACTATTGCTGCTTCCTACAACTGATGTAGTGAACAAGCCGCTCATGCGAGGATCGCTCGTCAGCTTCATCAGGTTGCCAACAACACCAGCAGGCATAATGATTCTGAAGCTTTGGCTCAAGGCAATGGCTGAGGCAATTTCTGGCATACTCCCCAAAAGCCGACTGAGAGTTTCACCCGATGCCATTTTCTCCATACCAAGGCGACTAATGATCCCTTCAGGATCTGCCTCGGGATTCAGCTTCATTAAAACTGTCTCACTACTTGGATCTTTTAAAGCGATCGGTAATTGGGGTGTATCATTTGTGCGGCGGGCAGTACTGTCAGAATCCACGCTCGATCTCCATCACTATCGTTTCAGTCAATGCACTTTTGCTCATGGCTGCCAGTGCTCCGCCCCTGTTCTAGCACACTCCGATACCGTTAGCGATGTTGCCCCGGAGGCGATCGCGGGCTGGATGCCTCCCGACAAGTAGCTTGAGATCGGCTATGCTAAAGATACCCTGACAGCGCAATGGCAGCACGAGTATGACAGACCCCGCTGACCTCAACGCCATTTATCGCAAACTAGCCGCCCTAGAACGGCGCATTCACAAACTGGAAAATGGCTACCAGGAACTTGATACCGTCGTTGATCCCGAAGGCTGGATCGGCGAAGCCTTCGAGCGTGTGGAGAACGAAATGACTGAACTGCGGCAAGGCATCACCCAGAACAGCCGCAAACTAGACATCATATTGCAACACCTCACAGGCACGCAAGCCTAGAATTGCTGTTATCTCGACTGGCAGAGTGCAACTTGCCAGCACACTGATGGCAACTGACACAGACTGAGAAGCCTGCTCGAGCGCGGCGGAAGCTGGGACGCCCTTCCCTAGAGCTGCCAATTTTCGACCCGTAGCCCATCCACTCGATCGAACTCCCTGACATTGTGAGTCACCAGAGCGCAGTTGTGGGCAAGAGCGATCGCCGCAATCTGTAAATCGTAAGGGCCGATCGGCGTACCCAAAGCCGTCAGTTGACTGCGAATGCGCCCAAAAAACATCGCTGCCGTATCGTCAAAAGGCAGAGATTGGAATTGATTGAGGAATTCCTGTTGCAACGCTAAATTCCTATCTGGCTGTCTGCTTCGTAGTGCGCCGTAAAATAGCTCTGCCTTCACAATGGAACAGACAACTACTTCCTGCGGAGAAACCGATGCCAGGCGCAGCCGCAGATTTGAGTCTGGATACCTAAGATAGACGATACACGCATTGGTATCCAGCAGATACATTAATCTAGCGTCTCCCGTTCATCAAACTCCCCTTGGGGATGGCGAATAAAGCTGTCGTCCTGAATGCAACCCGCCGTGCGTTCAAAGAAACCCGGCGGCCAGTCTCGCGATACCGGCTCGGCAGCTTTGGACAGCCGCCCAACGGTCTGGAAGACAACAACAATTTCTAGTTCCTGATTCGCCAGACCTACCGGGATATCCAGATGCAAAACCCCATCAGAATTGCTGCAAGATTTGAGTTTGACGCTTTGCATAACCCCACGATCCGATGCAGAAAGTATTCCCTTACTGTAACCCGGCTACGAGCTGCTCCTTAGCCGCAGACAAAGCTACCGGCAGCTTCTCCGGGTCGCGGCCGCCGGCCTGGGCCAGATTGGGGCGACCGCCGCCGCCGCCGCCGCAGAGCTTGGCGATGCTGCCGATGAACTTGCCCGCCTGGAGCTTCTTCTCTTTCACCACCGCTGGACTGAAGGCCGCCACCAGACTCACCTTGCCCGTGTCCGGCACCGAGCCGAGCACCACTGCGCCCTCGCCCAGCTTTTGCTGCAAGCGCTCCGCTGCCGTCTTCAGGCTCTCCGGATCAGCCCCTGACATCTCGGCGACCAACAGTTTCAAATCGCCAACAGCTTCGGCTTGGGAGAGCAGGCGATCGGACTGCGCTAGGGCTAGCTCTCGCTTGGCGGCTTCTAGCTCCTTCTGCGTTGCCTTCAGGTCGGCTTGGAGCTTATTGACCCGCTCGACGACCTCTTCCGGCTGGGACTTGAAGCGATCGCTCAATTCCCGCACCACCTGATCGCGCACATTCAAATAATCCAGAATCGCCGGCCCCGCCACTGCCTCAATGCGGCGAATCCCGGCTGAAATTCCGGTTTCGGAAATAATCTTGAACGCGCCGATCTCCGCCGTGTTGCTAACGTGCGTGCCGCCGCACAGCTCCAGCGAGACACCGGGAAAATCGATCGTCCGTACCTCCGCGCCGTACTTCTCGCCGAACATGGCGATCGCCCCCCGCGCCTTGGCTGCATCCAGAGACATAATCTCGATCGTCGCCGCGTGGGCCTCAGCAATCCAGGTATTGATCTGGGCTTCGACTTGCGCCAGTTCTGCTGAGGTCAGCGATCGCGGCAAGTTGAAATCGAAGCGCAAGCGGTCAAAATCCACCAGCGAACCGGCCTGGGAGACGCCTTCATCGACCAGCTTCCGCAACGCCGCTTGTAACAGGTGCGTGGCGCTGTGATTAGCCTGGGCGCGGCGGCGGCAGGCGCGATCGATTTGGGCAGTGAGGCGATCGCCCGCTCGCAACGTCCCGCGCTCAACCCGTCCGTAGTGAATGAAGATGCCCGACTCTTTCTGAACATCCGTAATCCGAATCACGGCATCCTCACCGCTCAGATAACCCCGGTCGCCAATCTGACCGCCCGATTCGGCGTAGAAGGGTGTTTGGTCGAGGACAAGTTGAATCTCGGTGCCAGCCGCTGCTTGCTCAACCGACTTACCGTCAATCAACACGGCTTCCACCTTCGCCGTCGCCTGAGAAGCCGTGTAGCCGAGAAATTCGGTGGGGTGAATGCTGGCTGCCAGTTCGTCGAGGCTTTCCTGGACAGTTAAATCGATCGTCTCGTGGGCTTGGCGAGCGCGATCGCGCTGCCGTTCCATTTCCCGTTCAAACTCAGCCACATCGACACCAATCCCTTGCTCCTCGGCAATTTCCTGAGTCAGCTCTAGCGGAAACCCATACGTGTCATAGAGCGTAAAGGCATCTGCGCCCGAAATTTGTGCTGGTTTTGGCGCTAAAACTTCAGCCAATAATTTTTCGCCGCGTGTCAGCGTCTTCAAGAATTGTTCTTCCTCGCGCGCCAATTCAGCTTTGATGATCGCGTCTCGCTCACGGACATTCGGGAAGGCCGTTTCAGAGAGTTGAATCGCTGTCTCCGCAATCTGCCCCACAAAAGCCGTTTCGACTCCCAACAAACGCCCGTGCCGTACAACTCGCCGCAGCAAACGGCGTAGCACATAGCCGCGATCAGTATTCGAGGCCGTGATCCCGTCGGCAATCATGTGGACTACGGCGCGGACGTGATCGCCGATCACTTTTAATGAAACCTTGGTTTTCTCGTCCGCTTGGTCGTACTCCATCCCGGCAATCTCAGCCGCCTTGTCGATAATCGGCCGAATCAAGTCGGTCTCGTAATTATTCGGCACCGATTGCAAAATCTGCGCCATCCGCTCGAGGCCCAAACCGGTGTCAATATTTTGTTTTGCCAGCGGGGTTAGATTGCCCTCGCTGTCGCGGTTGTACTGCATGAAGACGAGGTTATAAAACTCGATGAAGCGGCTATCGTCTTCGAGATCAATATTGGCATCACCGCGCTCCGGGTGAAAGTCGTAGTAGATCTCCGAGCAGGGGCCACAGGGGCCGGTCGGGCCGGACTTCCAGAAGTTATCTTCTGCACCCATGCGTTGGATGCGGTGCGTCGGGATGCCGATCTGGTCGCGCCAGATCGCGAAGGCTTCGTCGTCCTCTTCATAGACACTGGGCACGAGGCGTTCCGGTGGCAAGCCGAAGCCTTCAGTGGAGAGTTCCCAGGCCCAGGCGATCGCCTGTTCCTTGAAATAATCTCCAAAGCTGAAATTGCCCAACATCTCAAAGAAGGTGTGATGACGCGCCGTGCGACCGACATTTTCGATGTCGTTGGTGCGGATGCACTTTTGCGAAGTCGTGGCGCGTGGTGCCGGGGCCGGACGCTGGCCAAGGAAAATCGGCTTGAAGGGCAACATCCCGGCGATCGTCAGCAGCACGGTAGGATCTTCGGGCACCAGTGAGGCGCTGGGCAGGATCTGGTGCTGCCGCTGGGCGTAGAAGTCGAGAAACTGTTGACGGATATCGCGACCGCTCAAATATTTGGGGGTGTAAGCCATGACTGTACTGGGATACTGCTAACCTTGCGCCGGGTTGTCCTTATTCTGACATTTTAGGCGCGGGTCGCGTCGCGGGGGTGGATGGACGGCGAGCCTGGGCAATCGGGAACATGGCAGGGGGAAAACGCTTGGCGGATCGTGTGACCCAGATGGCGATCGCCCCAGTCCGCGCGATGAGCGATTGACCAACAATTCGTTATGCTGATGACATTCGCGGGAACAGTGAGATCCAAGAGTATAAATTATGGGACTTCTAGTTGATGGTGTTTGGCACGACCAGTGGTACGACACCAAAAGCACGGGCGGGCGCTTCGTGCGACAAGAATCGCAATTTCGCCGCTGGATCACTCCCGATGGTAAGCCGGGGCCGGATGGTCAAGAGGCTCTGCCAGCGGCAAAAGGACGCTACCATCTCTATGTTTCCTATGCTTGTCCCTGGGCACATCGCACGCTGATTTTTCGCGCCCTGAAAGGATTAGATGATTTAATTTCTATTTCAGTCGTCAACTGGTTTATGGGTGAGCGGGGGTGGACATTTGCTCCCGGCCCCGGTGTGATTCCCGATCCGTTATATGGTGCGGAATATCTACACGAAATCTACACTCATGCTCAGGCTGACTACAGCGGCCGGGTGACTGTCCCTATCCTCTGGGATCGACAGACGAGTACCATCGTGAACAATGAATCCGCCGAGATCATTCGGATGCTGAATCATGCCTTTGATCACCTCGGTGCAAAACCGGGGGATTATTATCCAGCTGCGCTCAGGGCTGAAATCGATACGCTGAATGAGCGCATCTATCATACTGTCAACAACGGCGTCTATAAAGCTGGCTTCGCGACGACTCAGGCGGCTTACGAAGAAGCGATAAAACCGCTGTTTGAAACATTAGATTGGCTGGACGAACGCCTCAGCCAGCAGCGCTACTTGTGTGGTGAGCAACTGACAGAAGCAGACTGGCGTTTATTCACTACCCTCGTGCGCTTCGATGCGGTCTATGTCGGTCACTTCAAATGCAATCTCCGTCGCATTGCGGACTATACCCATCTGGGCGCTTACTTGCGCGACCTTTACCAATTTTCTGGCGTAGCCAATACGGTTCACTTCGATCATATTAAAGGGCACTACTACCAGAGCCATAAGACGATCAACCCCACCGGTATTGTCCCCCAGGGGCCGCGATTGGATCTAGACGCTCCTCATGGGCGTGAGCCGCTCTCCAACTGAATTTTCCTGTACTCTGCCGGGTGCTTGGCCGCCAGCGAAGTTGTGTGGCAGTGAGTGAGAGCAAGCGGAACGCATGGGCAAGTCTGCACTCAAGAACTTTCTGGTTTTAGGGATCACGCTGAGCGCGGGAGCTGTTCTCTCGGCAATCGTCGCTTTCTTAGAGGCTGTTTGAAAAGTTCTGAGGAAGTATAAAAGCTCACACGGGATACGCTGAGAGTGGAACCACCAACCCTGTGAGAGTCATCAGCTGTGATCACATGTCCAATAGTGGTTTGCGTAAAGTGCTAGATATGTCAGAATATTAGGCTTGGATCTGGTCTCGAGCCGCTAACCTTCCGAGTCGTGTTAAAAAAGCAAACGGCGGGGAAAAACAGCGTTCTACCTAGCATTGTTAACTGCTACGCACCCATTGCCCGGACAAACTCCCGCACCGCTGATAATCTCATGCCACGGACTCGGAATCCGCATCTCCAAGACACCCTGACTATGGGCTAAGCGGGTCGCACGCGACTCGTCTAGTTCCGCCAGTGCCAACTGATGGTGCTGCCAAGTGAGACCGGGAAGGGCGATCGCGCTACCCGGCGACAGTTCAATCTCGCTCAGCGGTGCCATCAACGCCACCGTCATCGCTGGTTTCCTTGGCGAGAGTGCATGGGTACACCTGGCTGCACCGAGTTACTGTCATGGCGGGTTAATTCTCCGGAGCGGCGACTTGAAACGCCAGCGCTTTCTTTTTCATCATTTGGAAGATGTTGTAGAAGCCATTGGCGCGCGAGGGGGTGAGGCTGACTTGCAGGCCGGTTGCTTCGATAAAGTCGGGCGAAACCTGCAAAATCTCCTCCGGCGTCAGCTCGTTCAAGCCGTCGATCAGCAGCGCCACCAACCCTTTCACCAACTGTGCGTCCGAGTCGCCCTGGTATTGCACTTTGCCGTCGTGGAGGTCGGCGGTGATGTAGACTTGCGAGACGCACCCGGAGACTTTGTTTTCGGGAGTTTTAGCGGCGTCCGGCAGGGTCTCGAGCTGGTTGGCGTACCAGAGCAGTTGCTGGTACTTCTGTTTGGGGTCGTTGCGCCGCTGGAAGCGCTGGACGATGCGGTCAAGTTTTGGTGGCAGAGTGGAGGCAGACATAGAGGGCGGGCGCTGGCGTTGGCAGGGATGAAATAATTGCTCTCGATCCTAACAAGCGAGCGGCGATCGCGACCAAAAGTTGCCCGAGCCAGCAACGTATAATATGGGCGGCCAGTTACCCCAGCGGTCATTTTGAAATTTCAGCGTCAAACCAGCGGTTCCATTGCTTGTCCCACCTGCCGCCAGCTCGTCAATATCCAAGTGCCGCGCTGCCCCCACTGCGGCCGCCGCAACCCCGGCCTCTGGGGCTACGCCCGCACGGTGCAGAGCCTGGGCACGGATCTCGGCTTCTTGCCCTTCGTTACCTGGGGCTGTTTGGGGTTGTATGCCCTCACCTTGGTGGTCAACATCCCCGGCATCAGACCGACGGGTGGTATGGATATTATGGCACCTGATGGTTCGAGTTTGTTCCTGTTTGGGGCGACCGGGGCGATACCGATTTTCGCGCTGGGTCGCTGGTGGACGCTGCTGAGTGCCGCCTGGTTGCATGGTGGCTTGCTCCATGTCGGATTTAACTTGGCCTGGATTCGTTTCCTCGCTCCCGCTGTGGCTCGCTTCTATGGCGGCAGTCGTTTGTATCTCATCTACACACTCTCGGCGATCGCCAGTTCTGGTCTCACCAGTATTGTCGGCGCTTTTTTCCCGGACATTCCGATTCTCAGCCTCATCTTGGGGAATGTCCTCGGCGGTGGCGCAAGCTTTTCGATCGGGGCTTCTGGGGGTCTGTTCGGCCTCTTTGGCGCGATCATCACCTACGGTCAGCGTACCCGCGATCCGTCCCTGACGCAGACGGTGCTGATCTGGGCGGCGTTGGGCTTCGTGCTCGGTCTACTCTTCCCCGGCGTCGATAACTGGGGGCACTTGGGTGGCTTCCTGGGCGGTTTCCTGGTGACGAAGCTGCCGTGGTTTGATCCAGAGCGGAAGCTAGGACACAAGGACTTTCTGATCGCGATCGCCTGTGCGGTCGGCAGTATCCTCAGTGTCCTGTTTTCGCCGATTCATGCCTTATTGTTGCCCCTCCTGCTTTCGCTGTGACCCCGCCAGACGCCCCAGAATTGCTTGCCTACCTGCGATCGCCGCAGGCGATTCGTGACCGGTGTGATCGTCTGCTCGAACTCGCCTGTCAGGGTCAACTGCCCCATTTCTACTGCCGGCTCGACCGCCTGCCCGCCGTGGCCGACTACGTTCTGGCCGTGACGCGGGAAAATTACCCCACGCTCGAGATTCCCTTTCACAGCCGCTGGCGGCATTTTGAAGTCGGTGGCTATGCCCGTTTGCAGGAATTCGCGACTTGGACGGCGGCTTGGGAAGCAGGCGATCGCGCCCGCGCCCAAATCGACCTCGCGGTCACCAGTGTCTTGCTGGACGCGGGAGCCGGGCCGCAGTGGCAGTACTGGGAGGCTGAGACGGGCGGCCAGCTACACGCGAGGTCGGAGGGATGGCAGTGGCGAGCTTTCGCGCCTTTGCTACGGGTCTTTTTCCAGTCAACCCGACCAGCCCTTGCAGGCTGATATTGACGGCTTGCAGTCGCTGACAGTGGCGAAGCTGGCAACGGCTTTTCAGGTGAGTGAAACCAACACACTGGTTGGCTTAGCGGGGCGGGTGCAGTTGTTGCAGCGGTTGGGAAGAGCGATCGCCCAGTCTCCTGACCTCTTTCCGGGCGGGCGACCCGGTGGTCTCGTCGATTATTTGGCTGAGCTTGTGTCGGTCGGCACTATCAGCGCCGTGACGGTGTTGAAGCTGGTTTTAACCGGGCTGGGCGAGATTTGGCCGGGGCGGTTGACGCTGGCGGGGGTCAATCTCGGCGATGTCTGGCAGCATCCGGCGCTTGCCAACCAACCGGGTTGCGCGGATCAATATGTACCGCTGCACAAGCTCTCGCAGTGGCTCACCTACTCACTGCTGGAACCGTTGCAAGGACTGGGCTGGGCGATCGCCGACCTCGACCAGCTCACCGGTCTGGCAGAATATCGCAATGGCGGTCTCTGCCTCGACCTCGATCTCCTCGTCGCCCATGATCCCGCCCTCACCCAACAAACCCACGCCGCTAGCTCTGAGGTCATCGTGGAATGGCGCGCCCTGACAGTCGCCCTGCTCGATCGCCTCGCAGCTCAGCTGCGGCAGCAGTTAAACCGCTCTCCGAGCGAGCTGCCGTTGGTTAAAATCCTGCAAGGCGGCACTTGGGCGGCTGGCCGCCGCCTCGCCCGCGATCGCCGTCCCCGGGCGCAGCCACCGCTCAAAATCACCAGCGATGGCACCGTTTTCTAGACCGCTCTGCTCACTCCCTCACGTGCTCATGCCCTGGTTTGTCAAGATTGAATCTGGCATCGTCGATAAAACCACCTTCGACCGCTACGTCCCCGCCCACTGTGACTATGTGCGCAGTCTGATCGCGCGCGGCCACAATGCGCGCACGGGCTACTGGAGTGAATATGGCGGCGGGATGCTGCTGTTTGAAGCCGATTCCCTGGCGGAAGCGGAGGCGATCGTCGCAGCCGATCCGCTGATTCAGAACAACTGTGTCACCTATGAACTGCACGAGTGGTGCGTCGTGGTCGAGTAGCAATTGTGTTATCTTAGGAACGATCCGGACTCGCGCGATCACAACGCCTAAACCTTGTCAGAACCGGAAGGTAGCAGCAACACGGGATGCTTGTGGTAGGCGCGAACTCCGGGTCTTCGCGTTTTTGGGTGACGGCGACCCGCTTCTACGCCGACGCCAAGCTGCGACCCGTCCCAGCAGGTCAGAACCATCCCCGCACCACTAAGGCCAGCCATGCTTGCAACGGCGTCGATCAGCCGCTCGCGGCTCCAGTTGCCGCTCATTCATAGGCAGTTGCCCCCCAGACCGCTTTGGCGAGGAAAGTGCTAACTTGACAGAGGTGCAACGATATTCGCTGTCATTGGTGTTAGTATCGCGTTGCAACCCTCCCATGCCGTCGCTCCACTCGTTCACTGCCAGTTTCGTCTGTCCGAGAGGCTTGCCATGATGCTCGTTTGTCCGGAATGTCAGTTCGAGAATCCCGAGGACAACAAGTTTTGCCAGCGCTGCGGCACATCACTCACCCACGGCCAATGCCAAGAATGCGGCGCGAGTTTTCCCTACGGTGCTCTCAACTGCCCGGCTTGCGATGCCGAGACCGCGAAGATCTGGCTGGCGCTGATTGCTGAACCCCGCCAACGGAGTGCGACGGCGATCGCCAGTATTGACGCAGAAACCACGCCAAGCGGCTCGAAGCCGGAGATGACGACTCAGACGCAAGCTGAGGCGACCACGCTAGACCGTGACCATCGCTACCACCTGTACGACGGCGTAGCGGCTACGACTTCCCCCCCACCGCTCATAGCGCACATCCAGCTTGTCTGGGATTCACAACCCCTCCACAAAGCGTTTCTCGAACAGCTCCTAGAGCAGACCTCGGCTGAGTCGGAGGTGCTCATAAAAGCGATTCCTGATTCACCGGCATCGAGTCTCGAGTTTTGGCGTCAGTTGGGGGTGCCAGAGATGGCGCTGCCCTATCTCGTCTTGCAAGAATCCTTGGCCCCGGCCGTCCCCGCCCTACAAGATGCCTGGCGCGATCGCGATCGCGAGATCCTGCTGATCGAAGACCGCCGCGATTGGTCTCGCTTGGCCGACGTTTGGGGCGACAGCAGCTTGCCTTTCTCGCAGTTGCTCTACTGGCTCAATGAGATGGCGAAGCTCTGGCCAGCCTTAGCGGCGATCCACTGCACCCAAAGTCTGTTGGCGGTTGAGAACCTGTGTGTTGATGAAGACCAAGCCCTGTGCTTGCAATTTCTCCATACCAATGATGCCAGCGCCGCCGAACCGACCTTGCAGGATCTGGGTCGTCTCTGGCAACAACTCTTCGACCAAACCGGCCGCACCCAGTACGGCCCACTGGCGCAGTTGCTGAGTGCCTTGCTGCAAGCGCAGGTGACGACGGCTGAAGAATTGCGATCGCACCTGCATGACATCGACAATCAGCAAGACCAGTCCACGAACAACCCAACCACCGCCGCCGCCGATGACCCGGCGGCGGATGAGAGCGATATGGTGACCGTCGGTGCTCCGGCTGACCCAGAAAACATCATCTACCGCAGCGTTGCCGAAGAGCAGCCAACGATTGTCTTGCCGATGCAGGTGCTGAGCCTTAGCGATGCCGGGAGCACCGACATCGGACAAGACCGCGACCACAATGAAGACAATTACGGCATCGAAACCCTGATTGGCAAACAGGAAAGTGCCCTCAGTCGCACCCTCAGCGCGCGTGGTACCTACATCGTCTGTGACGGTATGGGCGGTCATGCGGCTGGCGAGGTCGCGAGCGCGATGGCGGTAGAAACCTTGCAGGCTTATCTCAAAGCGCACTGGCAGCCCGGGGACGACCTGCCCCCACCTGACATCATCAACCAGGCAATCCTGGCGGCGAACCAACAGATCTATGCCGTCAACCAAGAAAATGCCCGTTCTGGAAGCGGTCGGATGGGCACGACGCTGGTGATGATGCTGGTGCAAGATGCCAAGGTAGCGATCGCCCACGTCGGCGACAGCCGCATCTATCGCCTCACCCGCAAGTCTGGGCTTGAGCAAGTCACCACCGACCACGAGGTCGGCCAGCGAGAAATCCAGCGAGGCGTCGATCCAGAAGTTGCCTATGCGCGTCCCGATGCCTACCAATTGACTCAGGCGCTTGGTCCCCGCGAGACGGAGCTAGTCAAGCCCGACATTGTTTGTTTTGAGGTGAAGGAAGACACCCTCTTTTTGCTCTGCTCTGATGGACTTTCAGACAATAATTTTCTCGAAGATCACTATCAAGAACTGCTCACACCCCTGATCAGCACCAATGCCAATCTGGAGCAGGGTGTTCTTGACCTAATTGCCGCCGCAAATAATCGCAACGGCCACGACAATATCACCGCCGTTGTAGCACGCATCAAGATGCGACCCAATCCTGATCAGATGTAGTAGAGCTTTGCTCTTCTCGAAATTCAGAATGCCGAGCTGAGGAACCGAGGGGTGCATCTCAGTTTTGCCGCCCTCACCCCAAATCCCTTTCCCAGAGCAGGCTATCCTTTACCCAAAAGTCGGGCAAACGCAGTCCATGCCTGCTTCCTGGCGTTGAGTTGCTGTCCGCACCCAGCATTCAAATGCTTGGCTTAAAGCTGAAGTCGGCTCAAGCCGACTCGGTTTTGGCCCCAAGACTCTGGGTTCCTGGTGCCCTGTCCCAACTCCTGAACCTGTTACAGCCGGTTTTCGCTCTGAGCCTGGGGATTAAAATCCCAGGCTCAGCAAGAGGTTCAGCGACTTTTGAGGAATGCATAGTGCAGAGAGGGACTGAGAGGGCTCGTTCAGTCGCTGTGCTTTTTCAGGCGTCGGGATCATTGACTTCCGGGAGCATTCTCAAACTTCCACTCTGGCGAGGGTGAACGAAAAAAATCGCGGCTCCCTTGCTTGGGAGATGGATTTAGGGTGTTGGCGGAGCCTGTTCTGTAGGAACGCGGGGTTGCCAAACTGGGATGCTCCCCAAGCTAGTACAAGGCGGCGGAAATGAGATCCCCATTCAGGATCCGTAGGATGCCTGTATTGTCTGCACTCATCACTCAAAACTCAGAACTCAAAATTCCGCGTAGCGGTACTAGCTCGCTTTTGATCATTACTCCGCTCCAGGCAGTTCTGTTTTTGTTGTGATTTCCGGGAGTGCCTCAACTGTTGTGATCACTTCTGGTTCAGGCGGATGAAGCTGAGGTGGCTGATCGTCAGGATGGTGCCAGAGGTTGAGAATATCGCGGATTAATGCTTCTTCAATCCAGATTTTCGCGATGACGGCTAGAGGTAGGGCTAAAACGAGACCCAGAAAACCGAGGAAATTGGTGAAGAAAATTTGGGCAGTGAGGGTGGCGGCGGGTAGCAATGAGACTTGTTTTTGCATCACCATTGGGTTGAACCAATAGCTTTCGAGGTTCTGCACAATGACGTAGAGCAGGACAACGGCGAGCGCCTTCCAGGGCGATTCGATCAGGGCGACGGAAACTGGGAAGGTGGCACTTGCAAAGGGGCCGATATTCGGAACAAAATTAAACACCCCCGCTAGCAAAGCATGAGCGAAGACAAAGGGGATTCGCAAAAACAGAAGACCAGCAGCGCAAGCAACTGCTACAAAAGTCGAGCTGATACAGACGCCGCTCATCCAACTCAACAAAGCTCGCTCGCATTGTGTCAGAATCTCATCCGCTCGTCGCCGGTAGAAGGACGGAAAGAGCACGATGAAAATTCGTCGGTAGGCTAGTGGATTGGCAATTAACATTAAAGTGAGAACAGCCACAAAAAGCAATTGCAACAAGACTCCCACAGAGTTACCAAAGAATGCGAAGGCGTTCCCCAATAGGTTTTGTGCTAACGTGCCAATCTGCCGTGTCAGATCTGGCAGGTTGGGTGGCTCGATCGCGAGATCAGGTAACCAGTTCGGAGGATTCTCGACCAACTCATTGAGCCAAGTGACGAGTTGCCGAAAACCGTCGGGAACCAATTCGATCAACTGTTGAAACTGACTCAGGAATGGTGGCAGCACCAACCCTAAAAAAGTACGATCAATAACAGTACGATAAACAGGGAAAGGAGTACTGCCCGCCCACGCTGAAGCTGAAGCTGGCGTTTTTCCGCATAGTGTTGGAGCCGCCGGACGAGACTGTTGATGGCGATCGCCAAAACAGTCGCTGTGAAGAGAAGTAGTAGGACTTGACGAAACTGCCACAGGACGACCAGAGCAACGATAAGGCAGAAAAAACCAACCCACTCCGCGAACTTCATGCTGAGCTTTGTCTCCATCAGCCGCTAGTGCTATGGATGATACCAGAGGGAGCATCCCAGATTGGCAGCCCTTAGCCTAAATCGCTCTCCCAAGCGGCTATCCTTTACCAAAAAGTCGGGCAAACGCAGTTCATGTCTGGTTCCTGGCGTTTAGTTGCCGTCCGCACCCAGCCTTCAAATGCTTGGCTCAAAGCTGAAGTCGGCTCAAGTCGGCTCGGTTCTGAACTCCAAGACTGCGGGTTCCCGATGCCATGTCTTCCTGCATTGAAAGCACCGTCTCTAAACCGTCGCGATCGCCGCCTGAAACGATCGTGCTAGCGCATCCACACCTGTGATCGCCGTGCCGACGACAACTGCATATGCCCCTTGATCCAGGGCTTGCCGCGCCATTGCGGGCGTGGCGACCCCGCCTTCGCAGATGACCGGCACGTCCAACTGCATCACCATTGTTGCTAACAAATCCCAACCGGGTGGGGTCAAAGTGTGCGTTGCGGTGGTATAGCCGTAGAGGGTTGTGCCGATCAGCTCGGCTCCCGCTGCCGCTGCTGCCTGAGCACTCTCCCAGGTATCAATATCAGCCATGACTGGCTTTCCCAATTCCTGCTGAATGCGGTGAATCAGGTCAGTTGCTGTGTCGCCATCGGGGCGCGGGCGCAGGGTGGCATCGAGGGCGATGATGTCGGCACCGGCCTCGGCGATCGCCACGGCATCGCGCCAACGCGGTGTGATGTAAACCTCGCTGTCGGGGAGTTGCTGTTTCCACAAGCCGATGATTGGTGTTGCCGGTAAGCGTTGACGCACGGCTGCGACGTGGGCGGGCGAGTCAATGCGGAGACCGGCGGCTCCTTGGTTGACCGCCGCTTGGGCGATCGCCGCGATGATCCCAGCGTCGTGCAGCGGCGAATCAGCGGGAGCTTGGCAAGACACGATCAGTTGGTGGTGCAGGCGGGCGAGCATAGCAGTGGCACTCGATGGAGAATATCGGCTGTGGTCATGGAGGATTCCCGCCTGACTGTTGAGCGTTGACAGTAGGAAGAGCGAGCGCTGGACAAGCCACGACTGGCAGCATTCCAGCGCAGGCCTGGCGATCGCCGTACCCCCCCCGCTACTCCAGCAATCCCACGCTGGTCAGAAACTCCTGAGCAACCTCATCCGGTTCGCGCTCATTGCCCGTGACCTCGTTGTTGAGGCGCTGCATCTCGGCATTCGTCACCTCCGCCGTGACGCGATTGAGCAGCTCGGCGAGTTCCGGGTTGGCGTCTAGGACTTGCTGCTGCACGACGGGCGCGACTTGGTAGGGCGGGAAGGCATTTTGGTCATCTTCCAGCACGACCAGATCCAGTTCGTTGATCTGCCCATCGGTGGCGAAGCCGACAACTACGGTGTCCTCGCTGGGATCTTTGTAGCGCAGGCCGATTTCCACACCCTTGAACTCTTGTAACTCAAAGTCACCATAGGCGGCTTTTAATCCCGGCAGACCATCCTCGCGCGCGACAAATTCCGGCGGCCCGACCATTGTGAACTCATCCGCCTTCGCTACCAGTTCAGAAATTGTGGTGATGTTGTGCTTGGCAGCCCCGGCGGGTGTCAGCGACAGGGCGTAGGTGTTGTTCATCGGCGACGGCTCCAGCCACACGAGGTCAAATTCTTCTGCATACCCGGACTTGACTGCTTCATAAACCTGCGCCGAGTCGGTTGCTAATGGTTGCTTGAGAACGGTGAGCAAGCCCGTGCCGGTGTATTCGGGGTAGAGATCGATTTCGTCATTTTCCAGCGCCTGCTGCGCTACGTCAGTCGCGCCGAGATTGAGCTTGCGCTCGACTGTGTAGCCATTGGCTTCCAGTACCTGGGCGTACATTTCGCCCAAGATCTCTTGCTCGGCAAAATTCTTGGAGGCGACGCGGATGGCATCACTGTTGCCGCTGCACGCCACAGTGACGAACAGGGTCAGCAATCCGAGTAAGCAAGGGAGCAACAGGCGGCGCGATCGCATGGGCAAGTCCAGATTCAGCAAATATCAATTACTTATAACATCCGTCTGCTGGAGTGCCGCGATCGCCGCCTTAATAATCATGTAATAGGGCGCTTGTGTCACATTCACTTCCCTCGCCGTCGCCCGACTGGCTCCCAGCAGGCCAACTCGCTGCCCACGCTGTACCGCCAGCACCTTGCCCTCGGCATTACGGATACGGAGTTCGCCGTCTGGCTCGCGCAGATTGCACTGATAGTGACGATCCTGGCAGGTGAAGGCGGCTTTTTTGATGGCGATCGCCGATGGCAGCGAGGGATCAGCCGGGGCAGTGGGGGCAACCAATGCATCTTCTTCAGCCGCTGCTGAAACGGGTAGGGACGGCGGGGAGGGGCAATTTCGGTGTCCAGCGGCGCAACCGGCAACCGTGCGCCCACCAGCTCCAGCTCCACCGTCTCAACCCCCTGCCAGACATTGCGTTTCAGCTTGTAGGCCAGATCCAGCACCGGTGGCAGTGGGCAATACTCGCCCCAGCGCCAGGCGATGCCTTTCATCTGCACCGGGCCGGCAGCGGTGGTTTGCTCTAGGGTCAGCTTCATGTGATTTTTCCCGACGATGCGCTGCTCCAGCAGGCGGACATTCGGCGTCCAAAAGCGCGGTTCCGGATTCGCCATGCCCCAGGGGTGTAGTGAGTCGATTTGCTCATAGAGCGGCAGGGTAAGCTGATCGAGATCCGCCTGAGCGTCGATGTTGATTAAGGGTTTTAAATGCTCTGGCTGCAAGCACTGGCAGGCAAACTCACTCAGCCGTTGTTGGAAGGCAGCAAAATTTTCCGTCGTCAGGCTGAAGCCGCCCGCTGCCTGGTGACCGCCATGTTTGAGCAGTAAATCCCGGCAAGCTTCTAGCGCCTCAAAAACGTGAAACTCAGCCGGGCCGCGTGCCGAGCCACGAATCCGTCCCGCGCCTTCGTCGCAGCAGAGGAAGGTGGGCACGCCGTAGCGCTCCAGTAAGCGGGAGGCGACGATGCCGACGACGCCGTGATGCCAGTCGGAGCTGTGGAGGACGAGGACGCGCTGCGATCGCCAGTCCACCCCCGCTGATGCAATCAACGCCAGCGCCTCGGCCTCGATCTGCTCGCAGAGATCGCGGCGGCGCTGATTCACCTGCTCACACTGCATCGCTCGCTCCAGGGCTGTACCGGGATCGTCGGTCGTCAGCAGCTCGATCACTACCTGGGGATCGCCGATGCGCCCGATGGCATTGATGCGTGGGCCGAGCCGAAAGCCAATGTCATCGGGTTTCAACGCCTTCTCTTCGTGGATGCCGGCCACCTGAATCAGGGCTTGCACCCCCGCCAGTTGCGAGTGGGGCAGGTAACGTAGCCCGCGTTGTAGCCAGCAGCGATTGACACCGACCAAGGGTGCGAGATCGGCGATCGTGCCCAAGGCAAACAGCTCCAACAGAACTGGGGCTAGACCTTCAAGCTGATCGAGGGCGCGGGCCGTCTCTACGGCCAGGATGTAAGCGACGCCAACCCCCGCGAGGCCGCGATAGGGCGAGGTCGGCGGCAGAAATTTGGGATTGAGAATCGCGTCGGCGGGCGGCAATTCGGCGGGGAGATCGTGGTGATCGGTGATGATCACCGCCAAACCCAGCTCCGCCGCCAGGGCAATCGGTTCGATGGCGGCGATGCCATTGTCCACCGTCAGGATCAGACCGACCTCGGCTTCGGCAAACTCCTGCACAATCGTGGCATTGATGCCGTAGCCGTCCTTCATCCGTGAGGGAATCGCGTACTGCACGTCAGCGCCCAAGTGTCGCAGCGCCCGGATCAAGAGTGCGGTGCTGGTCATGCCGTCGGCGTCGTAGTCGCCGCAGATGCCGATCTTCTCACCGTCCTCGATGGCGCTGCCGAGAAAGTCAATACTGATGCCGAGGTCTTCAAATTCCTCCAGTGGCGAGGGCAGCGCCAGCGTTTCCGGCTGGCAGAAGCCTGCGGCCTGCTCTGGAGTGGTGATGTCGCGCTGGAGCATCACCTGCGCGACTAGGGGCGCGAGGCCGGTGGCGGCGACGAGGGTGTCAACGCGGGCCGGATCGGGGGAGGCGATGTGCCAGCGTTGGTCGGGCGGCTGTTTCGGCATGGGGCGAGCGCGGGCGGGCAGCGATCAACCTTCGAGGCGGTTGAGCATATCGAGGCAGGTTTCCCAGATGGCGATCTCGGTCTTGTTCTTTTCGATGGCAACTCGGAGCTTGGTGCGATCGCCCACGTAAGTCTCACAGATGCGCTCAAGCTTATTGAGTCCTTTGGCGATCTGGGCGATCTCCGCCTCGATCGCGGTCTGCATCTGGTGGCGGCTGATCGGGCCGGTAGCAGGGAGTTGGAGGCTCGGCTGTTCGTTGACTAGCGAGGGCATGGTTCGCTCCATACAGATGACTGACGAGTGGCGCTTCTCAATTCGGTCGGACTACGGTAACGTGCAGCATAGTATAGCTGCTGCTGTCCGGGTATTGAGTGTAACGGCAAAGCGTGAAACCTGGGTCTTGGATGCCTGCCGCCGCACCAGAATGTTAATTAGTGTAAACCCAATCGTCGCCCACGGAGGCGAGCGCCAAGTCCATGCCGTCGCCCGCCGCGCGCCGTAAATCTGAGGCCGGAGGAGTTCTCACCGCCGCCGGTTGCCAGCGCTTGCAGGCGGCCGTCGAGCAGGACTGTGCGCGCACGTCGCAACGACCCAGCTTCGACAAAATTGCCGCCCGCGCGCAATTGTCAGCGGACGTGGCGATCGCCATCCTCTATCAGCAAGCCCCGGCGCGTCGCAGTGAGCTGCAAGCCTTCTTCAGTGCCTTCCAGCTTGAACTGACAGACGGCGATTATCAGGCCGCCGAACTGGAAGCGATGCCCAAAAGTCTACCGGCGCGCGACCTCGACGCTGACTTGCAACAACTCCAGGGTCGGCAGGCGCTGTTGGCTGACCTCGCGGCCGCGCTCCAGAGCGACTGCCGCCTAGTGATCTTCACGGGGATGCCCGGGATTGGCAAGAGCACCCTGCTGTGGGAGTTGCAGCGCCGCCTCGCGGCGACCCAGTGGCGCTGGGTCAGGCTCGACGCCGACCAGCAACCCCTGAGCGCGATCGCCTTCGCGCGCGCCTGGCTCGGTGATGCGGCGGCGAATGCCTGCTTGGGCAAAGCCGGGGAAATGGCGCGGACGGCGCTACTGGCGAAAGCCGTGGAACGCGAAGCCATCGGCCTGGCGGTGGACACCGCCGAACAGGTGCTTGCCGACACGCAGCCCGAAGCCAGCCTGCAAGAGTCGGTTCTCAAGATTGCCCGGGCGGAGCAGCCTCAGGCACGACTGGCGATCGCCACCCCGCATCTCCCGGCCGCTTGGCAAGTGATCGTCGCCCAGCCCTGGGCGCGCTGGATTCCTCTGACCGGCCTGAGCACCGCCGAAGCCGCCGCCCTGTTTCAAACCTGGGGCTTGGAGCTGACCGCTAGCACCGACCAGCAGTGCCTCGCCACCATCGTCAGTGTTTACCAAGGCAATCCGCTGGCGTTAAAACTCATTGCCGGGGAAATTCGCGCCTATCCCTATGGGGGCAACCTACGCGCCTATTGGCACGACTGCGGCGCGGAGTACGAGCTGGAAGTGGACGACGACGAGACCACCACCGCCGCCGCTCGCCCCAACCGCACCCCCTGGCTGCGCGCTTTGGTCGAAAATGCCTTGCGTCGCCTCGAACGCCATGACCCCCTCGCCTACCAACTGCTCTGCTTGGGCGCGGTCAATCCTCGGCCGAGCGCGGCCGCCCCGTGGCAATTTCTGATTGGTGACCTGCCCGAAGCACGCCAACAGCAGGCCTGGCAAGCACTCCGCCAGCGCCTTTGGCTAGAAGCATCTCCTGCCGACCAGGGCAGCCTCTATCGTGTCCCCAGCTTCGTCCGTAGAATCGTTCTAGATCAATTGCCGCCGCTGGCTCCCGAGCACTCATGACTGCCCGCGAACGCGAAGTCCATCTTCCCGCTTTGACTGCCGCTGAAGCCCTCAGCGTGCGCTACCGCCGCGAGACCGGCAAGTTTGTGCTGTCCCCCGCTGAGGCTGACCTGTTGCAAGGCTGGGCAAGCCAAACCGCGTTGGGACGCTTCGTGGCGCGCTGGCTGCCCTGCCTGGTGCAGTATCAGCAACGGCGCGCCACCCAGGGCGATGAACCGCTGACCCTGGCGCGTTTCTTCCAGGATTTTGACCTCACGACGATCGCCCATCTGCGCTGGGCGCTCTATTACCTCGTCGTCTATCGCCCGGAACCCGGTACAACCGGCTTGGAGCAATGGCGCGGTTATCTCGAAGCCTTTGAGCATCTCGGCGCGATCGCCGCCTGGGAAGAAGCGGGTTTGCTCCTGACGCTGACCCCCGCTAGCAGTGACCAACCGCTGCACCAGCAACTGCGGGTCGGTGGCTACCTGCCGGAGGCGATCGCCCTCTATGAACGCCTCCTCGGTCATGTTGAACCGGGCGTCGAAGCCCTCTGCCTCGCTGGGTTGAGTGCCATCTATGCCCAACTGGAAGAACGCCCGCAGGCGATCGCCTACAGCCAACGCTACCTCGCTCTGCCCCGCCGTTCGGCGCGCACAGCGGAATTGATCGGCGTGCTGCAAACGCTGGCGACTAATTGTGAAGCGATCGCCGACTACGCCACCGCCCTCGATGCCTGGCAACAATACCTCGTCGCCGTCCGCACCCAGGCGCAGTCGGAACTCGCCGCCCTCCCGGCTCTGCTTGCCCTCGGCCGCCTCCACCATCAACAGGAGGAGCCAGCGCGCGCCCTCGACTATTGGCAGCAGGCGGTCACCCTCGCCGCCAACCAGCAAAACGCGACGGCACAGGCGGCGGCGCTGCTCGGTCTGGGTCGCAGCCACTATGCACTGGCGGACTTTGGCGCGGCGATCGCCGCCCTGCAACAAAGCCTCGAGTTGGCAGCAGCGGTCGAACAATTCGACTTTGCCCGCGCCCACCTCTACCTCGGCGGCTGCTACTGGGCGCTGGGAGATAGTGAAACGGCGATCGCCCAGTTGCAACAGTGCCTCGAACAAGCGGGGAGCTTGGCGGATGACCTCGTGCTGGTGCTCTTCTTCCTCGGTAGCGCCCACTACGGCCGCCGCGAATACCCGGCGGCGGTAGTCTACCTCGAGCAGTACCTCCAGCAAGCTGATGCGTCTCGCGCTCCCCACACGCTTTGGCAGCGGGCATTGTCGGAACTGGGTCAGGCGCAATACGCCCTCAACAATAGCCGCGCGGCGATCGCCAGCTTACAGCGCTACCTGGCTGCTGTCGAAGCAGCAGGCGAACCCCAGGATCTCTCCCTCACCTTCCTCACCCTCGGCCGCGCCTACAGCGCCGAGCAGGACTATGCCGCTGCCATTGAGGCACTGCAACATTACCTGACGCTCTTGCCCTCGGAGCCGAGCGCTGAAGCCTTGCAAACCGCCTATTTGGCTCTGGGTCAGGCCTATCTAGCGCAACAGGAGTTCAAGGCAGCGATTCGCTACCTGGATCAATACGTCGTCCTCGAATCGCGCCAGCCTGATGTCTACCTCGCCTTGGGCCAGGCGCACTGTGGCATGGGCAACTGGCTCGTGGCGATCGCCAATCTGCAAACCTATCAGCAACTGGCTCAGCCGGCGGCGGCGGTGGCTTGGTTTTATCTCGGCTACGCCCGCCACGCGCGCGGCGACTGGACGCAGAGCCAGGTCGATTTGCAGCGCTACAGCCAGGCGTCAACCGCCCAGGATAGCGCCTGGGAGTTAGCAGAGGCGTTTTATTGTCTGGGTGACCTAGCCTATCGCCAGCACGACTACCCCCGCGCCGTAGACTACTGGCAGCGATTTTTGCAGCGGCAGGCGGCAACCGGTGGCACGATCACCCCGCCGCCGACCGCTGAGGATCTCGCCGCCAATTCACCCGCCTGGGTCGCCCGTGATCCCTGGCAGGAATCGTCGCCGAGCGCGCGGCTACCCACGGGCGATCGCCGTCCCACCGCCCTACTCAATCTCGGCCGCGCCTACGCACAATTGGGAGAATTCGACCGGGCAACGGCTTGTTGGCAGGAGTTGTTGAACCTGGCGGCACCACCAGAACTGCGAGAGGCAGCCTTGTTCGAACTTGGCGGCGCGCGGGAAGTGCTGGGTCGCTATGATGAGGCGATCGCCGCCTACCAGCAAGCCCTCGTGCTGGCTGATGCCCGCCAGGATGCGGCCGGCACGGGCCGCGCCACGGGTCGCATTGGCGTGGTGCACTACTATCGCGGCGACTATGACAAGGCGCTGTCACTGCTGCACAAGTATCTGCGGGTAACGCGGCAGTTGCGCGATCGCGCCCTGGAAGGCTCAGTTCTGAATGATCTCGGTCGCGTCTATGCGGCGCAAGGAGATGGCGATCGCGCCCTCTCGCTGCACCAGCAAGCGCTGAATCTTGCCCGTGAGCAGGAGGATGAATGGGGTGCGGCGATCGCCCTCGCCTCCCTGGGCGCGGTCTATGGTGACTTGGGCAACTACACCCAGGCGGTGAAGCATTTGCAGCAGAGTTTGCCCAATGCGCAAAAGTGGCAAGCCCGCCTCCTGCAAGCTGAAATTCTCTACGCCCTCGGCCGCAACCAGACGGCGCTGCTCAATTACGAGGCCGCGAATGAGGCATTGCAGGCAGCGCTGAGTCTGGCGCAGACACTCAGTGCGCGGCGGTTGCAAGCATTGGTCTTGGGCGAGTTGGCCGTGTTGCAGCAGGCGCAGGGTGAGAGTGAGATGGCGCAGGAAAGTGGCGCGCGGGCAGTGGCGATCGCCCGGGAACTCGGCTTGCCGGAAGTCAACCGTTATCTGGCGCTGCAAAAGGATTTAGCACCCTCCGCCCTGGCCGTATTCATGGAACTGGTTCGCAGTCTGCTCCCCAAAAAACCGCCATCACCCCCGTTAGATACTCCCTCCTCGGAACCGCATCACTCTTAGCCGCATCCGACTTTACTCCCCTTGCCTTACGCCAACAGGCATAGAATTGGGTTGGTTCGCAGATTTTTGGATGAAATGCTGACGAAGAGCTTCTTCACCCGCTCGCGAAAGATGACGCCCCGATACAAGCTGCTCTGGATCGATCCCATCGAACGTCGGCGGTATCCATACTCGAATGACAAGCAAGACGCCTAGCACGAGCAAGAAAACACAGGCAACTAAGACTTGAGACCAGGGCGTTTCTAAGACACCGCGCACAATGATCTCTCGTAAAACGGAGACAATCGAAACCTCAACCGCGACACCAATTGAGACGCGGTGTTCTCTCAGGTAGATAATCAACAGGCGAAACAGCTCTACCAAGATAAGGAGAAATAAAATGTCAGAGGTGACAGGCTGGAAGTTTAGCGGCGGCAACAGCGATAGCGCCATTTCCCGTAACTGCAGAATCATAAAGCTAAACAGTCCAATGCAGAGGCAGATCACAATGAAATCTTGAACGGTTTCGAGTAATCGAATGATACGGTTACTACTGAGCCAACGATACCAAGGCAAAGACGAGGGCTGGGAAGTATCCATAAGCAGAATCTCCTGATCAATATCAATGGAAATGGGTGAGAGATAAGCAAGCTAGTACAACACGGCGTCAATAACATCATCATTGTTGGTAGGGGCGAACCCATACTAAATTTGGTCTCTATCCCCCAGAAATCGAAGACCCTCACCCAACCCGCTCCCGACTGGGGAGGAGGGCGGCGAGGCTGGGGTTCCGAGCACAGGATTTGGGAGCAATGACCGATTGAATCGTATCGTCATTTATGCCGTCCTCTACTAGCAACAGCGATGTATATCTTTTGGATATTTACCTGCTCGGTGACAAAGTACTCAAAACCTTAAGCTGACAACCTTGAACAAAAGACAACCTTCTCAAGGAGAAGGTGCGAGAGTTGAGAGGAAGACAAGTTGGTTAGAAAATAGACCCAGTAAAATTCGCTATGATTACGCGGAAATGTCAGATGCTCACTATCTTCCTAAACATCTTAGCTATGATATTTGCAAATTAAACTACCATTAAAATACAAATTTCATGTATCTTTCATAAGGGCTATTTAACCTTGAAGTGCTCAGTCCAGGGCAACACCGAGATGCTGAGAACAATAGACCGAGCCATTATGTGGCTCCAAGCAATAAATCGAACCGTTTCTGCTGAGTAACGCCCAAGAGGACAGGGAACTACCACAAGACGGCGGCAATGAGAGACCCATTCAAATCCACTACATCGACAGGTTGGTTCAATTTTGATTTTGAGTTTTGGCGATCGCGTTCTTCCGAGAGCGGGGGAGAACGTGAGCGCTTTTACTGAGCGGTAATCCTATCGTCGGTGATGTCATTGTCGGTTTAGTACGAGCCAGTTTCAGCTTCTAGGATTGTGGCATTGGGAAGATTCTGGTTTAGGAGGTTGAAAATTCTAAATTCATGTGGTTTTGGGTACGGTTTCCCCAGCCCAGTCCAAGGCGGCGGAAATGAGATGCCCATTCAGGATCCGTAGGATGCCCGTATTGTCTGCACTCATCACTTAAAACTCAGAACTCAAAATTCCGCGTATTGCAGTAATCTGACGAGTGGCTGCACTGAGCGCGATCGCCCCTATGCCGACCCTGTTAGTCAAAAATATCCACACCCTCGTCACCCTCGATGAGCAACGTCGCGAAATCCGCCACGGTGCCTTGTTCGTGGTTGATCATGTCATCCAGCAGGTGGGAACCACAGCGGAGTTACCCGACAGCGCCGATGAGGTGTTGGACTTGGGCGATCGCCATCTCGTCCTACCCGGCTTCGTCAACACCCACCATCATTTTTTCCAAACGCTGACCCGGGTCACGCCCGCCGGACAGAATGGTGACCTCTTCCAATGGTTGCAAGCTCACTATCAAATTTGGGCGCATTTGACCGGTGCAGATCTGGCGATCGCCTCGCAGATGGCAGCGGTCGAATTGCTCCTATCCGGTTGCACCACTGCCAGCGATCACCACTACATCTTCCCCAACGACTGCACCCTCGACCATCAGATCGAAGCGGTCGGCGCAACCGGCCTGCGCTTTCATGCCAGTCGCGGCAGCATGAGCGTCGGCGAGAGCCAGGGCGGTCTCCCCCCCGATCGCGTCGTGGAATCGGAAGCGGCGATCCTCAAAGACTCCCAACGCTTGATTGAGCAGTATCACGACGCCGAACGCTACGCCATGCTGCGCATCGTCGTCGCGCCCTGCTCGCCCTTCTCCGTCTCCGAGGCACTGATGCGCGAGTCGGCGGCACTGGCGCGCAGCTATCCTGGCGTGCGGTTGCACACGCATCTAGCCGAAAACCGTGGCGATGTTGAGTACAGCTTGGCGAGCTTTGGCAAGCGGCCCGGCGACTATGCCGAGGCGGTGGGCTGGCTAGGGGCGGATGTCTGGCACGCCCATTGTGTGAAATTGAGTGACCGGGCGATCGCCCAGTTCGGGCAAACCGGCACCGGCGTCGCCCACTGCCCCTGTAGCAATATGCGCCTGGCGAGCGGCATCGCCCCAATTCGTAAAATGCTCACCCAGCACGTCCCGGTCGGCTTGGGGGTCGATGGTGCGGCCTCAAATGATGCCAGCAATCTGTTGCACGAGGCACGCACGGCTTTCTTGCTTGCCCGGGTTCGCGACGAAGCAGCCAGCGCCATGACCGCCCGCGAGGTGCTCGAAATCGCGACGCGCGGCGGCGCGCGCGTCCTCGGCCGCGATGACATTGGCTATCTAGCTCCGGGTATGGCCGCAGACTTTATCGCCATTAATCTGGATCGTCCTGGCTACGTTGGCACGCAAGCCGATCCGGTCGCCGCCGTAATCCTCTGCCAGACTGACGCTGTGGACTACAGCTTCATCAACGGGCGTAAAGTTATTGAGAATGGGCAACTACTGACGCTGGAGCTACCGCGCTTGGTGGAGCAGACAAATGCAGCGGCGATCGCCCTCGCGAGTCGTGCAATCCGCTGAGATAAAACATCGCAAGAAATGGGTGGGATTCACGGCTGGCGATCGCTACCGTGAAGCAGGGAGCCACACCGCATGAACCAGCAAGAGGATAGCCAGGATCATCATGACTTCTGACCGGGGTGACACTTACGAGCGGATTGCGGCGGCGATCGCCTTCATGCGCCAACATCGCCGCCAGCAGCCAGACTTGAAGGCGATCGCCCAGCACGTCTATCTCAGCGAGCATCACTTCCAGCGCTTGTTTACCCAGTGGGCTGGCATCAGCCCGAAGCGGTTCTCCCAATACCTCACGGTTGAATACGCCAAATCCAAAATCGCCGAGCTGCCGAACCTGCTAGAACTTACGACTGAAGTGGGCTTGTCGAGTCCAGGACGCCTGCACGATCTGTTTGTCAAGCTGGAGGCGATGTCTCCGGGTGAGTTCAAAGCTGGGGGAGCGGGTTTACAGATCCGCTATGGCATCCACGACACGCCCTTTGGTCATTGTCTAATTGCCACCACAGCGCGCGGTATCTGCAATCTCTATTTTCTCGATCCGGCGACTGACCCATCCCCGGAAGCCATCCTAGCGGCCGCTTGGCCGCAGGCGGAATTGGTGGGCGATCGCCCGACCACAGCGACCATTTGTCAGCAACTCTTTCAACCCGCCACCCCCGAGCGCCAACCCTTGGTGCTGCACGTCAAGGGCACCAACTTTCAAATCCAAGTCTGGCGGGCGCTGCTGCACATCCCCTTTGGCAACCTCACCACCTACCAAAAACTCGCCCAAGCGATCGGTCGCCCCACCGCCGCTCGCGCGATCGGCAATGCCGTTGGTGCCAATCCCGTGAGCTATCTGATCCCTTGCCACCGCGTCATTCGCGGTTCGGGCGCGCTCGGCGGCTACCGCTGGGGACTCGAGCGCAAGACGGCGATTTTGGGCTGGGAGGCGAGCCACAATGCAAACCGGGAGTCAGAACGGGCCTGAAGATTCGCGACATTGATCGCCAAGGGGCCGCTCACGGGTCATCCCCAATCCAAATTTTTTGCCCCAAAAATGAAATGCGCGGTAGAAGGGGGTTTGAAACTCTCCCGATGTCGCAGTTTTTGGGTTTCACAATCCGGATTTAGGATTAGGGATTGATGTTGAGCGTGTAGCTGTGGCGGCTGCCGGTGCGATCGCCCACAAATACTCGATACGTTCCCGCTTCCCAGTAACCTGACACCTTTGCCGAAAGACCGTCCATAGAAAGCGCACACCAGCGCTGCCCGCCCGGCCCCTCGATCAACAGGGTCGGCTCACCCCCCGTTGCTTGGACATTCACCTGCATCGTGGGAATGTCCCCGGCTAAACTCAGGACATGATTCGGGGCGGCTGCCACCGCGCCGCAATCTGCTGTCGCTTGTGGGCCGCCGGACTGACCGCTGAGTTGGGTGGCTTGGTTCCAGCTCGAACCGATGGCGATCGTCTCCGCGAGGCTAGGTGATGTCCCCCGCGCCAGAATCCCGATCGTCAGGGCAGTTGCCATTGCCAATGATTGCCAGTGAATATAACGCATCGCTTTTTCCCTCACGAACCAAACTACTTGTACTCTGTCAAGGTTCTATTGCTATCCTTGCGGCCCTGATGCAGATTGCGCTGGCATCTGTTCCTGTTTGCCAACTGTCTCTGGCTGCTGCTGGGAGTGCTCAGCGGCAAGACAGCCCGTGCGGAGACTACAATGGGAGCATGTCGGCAACGCCCGACCCTGAGTTGTTCAATTGTGCTAGCAAGCTGCTATGGATCCTCAACGCCAGCAAGATTTTCAGCGCCGACTCCAAGAACTGGAGGCCGAAGTGCAGCAAACAGAAACCGCTAACCGCACCAATTTTGAGGCGAATCAATCCCGTGCATCGGCTGCTTGGTTACAGCCAGCTCTACAGCGCCTCTGGTTGCAGGCGATGGCTTGGTTTGATCAGCTTCCGACCGTCGGCAAGGTGGTGGCGATCATTGTGGCGATCATCTTAGGCTTGTCGCTGGTGAATGCTGTGTTGAACATCGTGACTACGCTGATCATGCTGGCGATCGGCCTCACGGCGCTCTACTTGCTGTATCGCCTGTTTTTGGCAAAATCGACCCCCTAACCAATCCTCATCAGACCAGGCTCGCAGTGGGGGCGAGGGTTTGGTAGTGGGCGATCGCCTCATCGAGCAGACGGCAGCCAGCCTCCACACTTTCGAGACGAGCGAGGCGATCGCGCCACTCGCCCGCCCCCGGAAACCCCCTGACATACCAGGTCATGTGTTTGCGCGCCTGATAGATGCCACGCTGACCCTTGTACTCCCACAAGCCCCGCAGATGGTCTTGGGCACAGGCGAGGCGGGTGGCCAAGTCAGGAGCCACTGGCACACGCCCAGTCTTCAGGAACTGATCGATCTCACCGACCAAAAACGGATAACCCAGCGTTCCCCGCGCACACATAACCCCATCCGCACCAGTCATCTGCAAGCAACGGGCGGCGGCGGCGACTGAGGTGATGTCACCATTGGCAATCACCGGGATCGACAGCACCGCTTTGACCCGCGCGATCCATTCCCAGCACGCTTCGCCTTGATACCCTTGGGCGCGAGTGCGGCCATGCAGCGTTAGCATCTGTGCGCCCGCATCTTCGAGGCGGCGGGCAAAGTCGAGAATGTTGATGTCGGTCTCATCCCAGCCGAGGCGTGTTTTTACGGTCACCGGAATTTCCACAGCCTGTACCACCGTGCGGACAATCTCAACCGCGACCTCCGGCTGGCGGAGCAGCGACGAGCCCCCCCCTTTGCGCGTCACTTTATTCACTGGGCAGCCCATGTTGATGTCGATGGTGTCGGCCCCTTGGGCGACGGCTTGGCGCGCCGCCGCGGCCATGAAATCCGGGCGACAGTCAAAGAGTTGAATGCTGATCGGCGTCTCATCGGCATCGACATCCATGAGCCGCGACAACCGTTGTAAATGCTGAATCTCGCGTGCCTTGACCATTTCGCTGTAGAGCATGGATTCAGGAGCATAGCGGCGGACTAAGCGCCGGAAGACGCGATCGGTCACCCCAGACAGTGGCGATTGCAGGACGCGGCTATGGACAGTCATAGAGCCGATTTGGAGGGGCGCGGTCAGTTGACGATGGCGGGTCAGTGACAGAGATATGGCCATTTCGATTAAAAACGAAACACTAAGCAGCACAATAAGTGCGAATCGTCTCATCCAGAGATGGGGAGCATCCCACTTTAGCGTTACGGTTTCCCACTCTGCGCGCAGCCGCTGCGCGTCTACATCCCCCAGCCCCTTCTCCCAAGCTGGGCTACTGTGTATACACAAGTCCTGAAACCCTTGCAATTATTGGGTTTTGCCTTTTTGGCTTCGTTCCTACTTCTACAGCAGGTTTCGGGAGTCCAAAAACCTTATCCAGCCTGATTCTCACTTGG
>JAAUTY010000126.1 GCA_012031265.1 Spirulinaceae cyanobacterium SM2_1_0
TGGTTTCGCCCCTACTTTTACAGCAGGCTTCAGGAGTCCGAAGGCCTCGTCCAGTCTGACTTTTACTGAGTTAGGTAGACCGCAGTTCGGTCAGGAAGGATCTCAAGTTATGTGTACACGGTAGGATAAGGGGGGCAGGGGGGATTCTGCCACCACCGAAAGTGTCTTCCGTCTTGAACTGCGTAAGTCCTGCCCGTTACTAGCGGCGGCTCTCCGGCCAAGCCAACAAATTTGGCTCGCGGGCTGCTTCGCGAGCTTGTTGCTCCTGACGCTGGAGTTCACTGAGTGCGGCTGGCGTCAGAGGTTCACCAAAGACACGCTGCCAAGCCCGCACCGTGCTCGCACCAATATCAAATTGCTGAGCTGAGTTGTCATCAAACTTGACGCGAACGCGCATATTGCCGGCCGGGGCACTCACCAGTGCAGCCGCGAGTACGGGCACCACCTCCCCCTCGGTGTAAACATATTGCTCGCCATTGATCGCAAACTGAATCTCGGTCGGCGTGCGGTCAGTGTACGACCACTCCGGGATGCGCTCGTAGACTACCTCGGGCACTCGTCGATGAATCCAGCGGCGGGTGTGGTGGTTGTAGTAGCGTTGAGTCCGGTAGTAGACGCGAGGCACGACGGTATGCCCGACGATACGATAGTCCCGGAAAGTGGCACGAATGCCAGCCCAGCTCCACTGGGTCACGATATAGTCGCGCTCGCCGCCAATGCCATCGTGGCGGTCGTTGACGTAGAGACCATCAAATTCGCTGTATTCCACGCTTGACCATGGCCCACTGGCATGATAGTCAATTAGCGCTGGTTCAATGGCTTGGGCGTGAGCCGCTACCGCTGCTAGAGTCGCCGCCACACTGAGGGCAATGGCACTTAGGGTCTGTCTCATCTCAGATGTTCCCCTCGCAAAACACTGAAGTTTTTGTTCAGAGCAGATTTAATCTGCTCTTGATGACGGTGATCACCCGGAGAAAGTTCGCTGGTTTGTCAAAGTCTAATCGCAAACGCGGTGCGCTGCCGAGGGAGCACGGTCGGGAGCCATCGGGTGCATTCTACGGGGCGATTGCAGGAATACTGGGCGATCGCTCGGACACATTATAATCACTTGCTCCAATTGCCAGCACGGGACTGAAGGCTGGCCGCTGCGGTGAGGCTGAACCGCGATCGCCTAAAATGGGGCCGCCGCCAGAATATGGAACAATAAACGGCAGCCATCGCTCTAACCCTGAAACGCTCGCTGATGCTGACTGTCCTTCCTGCTGATTGCACTATCGATGCTACCGCCAATGTTTCATCGTCAGGCTCTACCACGCTGGCTCCGCGCCCTGGGTTTAATTTTGCTTGCTGTATTGAGTGGTTGGATGGCTTTGAGCCGACCGCTTCCTGGCGTGGCTCAAACCCGCCTGGCGACTGATCTGCGGGGCTACTGGGCCGAGCAGTGCGTTCAGGAGATCGTGCAGCGCGGGGTGATGACGACCTTCGGCGATGGCACCTTTCGTCCCAATCTACCGGTGACGCGGGGCGAGTTTGCCGACATCATCGTCAAGGCCTTTCCCGATGCTCCAGCGGTACGCCAGTACAGTCGGCAGGCGTTTGTCGATATTCCCCAAGGCTATTGGGCGGGTGCCCAGATTCGGCGGGCCTTTGAAACCAATTTTCTCTCGGGCTATCCCGAGCGGCGATTTGCGCCGTTAGAAGACATTCCACGCGTGCAGGTTTACGTGGCGATCGCCTCCGGTTTGAACTACTACCTGCCCAGCCGCGACCCTGAGAGCTTGCTCGCCCAGACTTACATCGATGCCCCAGACATCCCAGGCTATGCCCGCGATGTGATCGCGGCAGCCACAGAGGAAGGACTAGTCGTTAGCTTTCCCAGTGCGCGCCAGCTTGACCCCAATCGCATTGCCTCACGCGGTGAGATCGCGGCCGCCATTTGCCAAGCGACGGGTAGCACAACCCTCGTCCCAGCACAGTATGTGGCAGTTCCCGGCAGTTTTCCACTATCGCCAGACGAGCCTTTTGTACCCACATCGGCGGCTCCGGCTGAACCACCCGTCGCTGCTGCCGCCGTCGGTCTGTCGCGTCGCGGTCGGCAGCGGCGATTGACTGCTGACCGCGATGCGGTGGTGGAAACGGAGTTGCGGGGAGTCTGGCTGACAAATGTGGACAGTGATGTGCTGTTTGATCGCCGCCGTTTGGCGACAGCGATTGATGAGTTGCGATCACTCAATTTCAACACACTCTACCCGACTGTCTGGAACTGGGGCCACACACTCTATCCCAGTGCCGTCGCTAAGGCGGTGATCGGAACCGAACTCGATCCCGAACCCGGCCTGCAAGGACGCGATATGTTGCAAGAAGTGATTGAACGGGGTCGCGCCCGAGCGATGGCGGTAATTCCCTGGTTTGAGTTTGGCTTCATGGCTCCAGCCGATTCGGAACTGGCGCGGCGACATCCAGAGTGGCTGACGACGCGGCAAAATGGCGATCGCGTCTGGGTAGAAGGGGGCGTTCACGAGCGCGTCTGGCTGAATCCCCTGCATCCAGAAGTGCAACAATTCATCATTGACCTCGTGGTGGAGCTAGTCCGCAACTATGAGATCGACGGCATCCAGTTTGACGACCACTTCGGCTACCCAAGCGACTTCGGCTACGACGACCTGACAGTACAACTCTACCGTCAGGAACACAGCGGCCGCGCGCCCACAGATGCCCACGATGATCCCGCCTGGATTCGCTGGCGTGCCGACAAGATCACTGAATTCATGGCGCGCCTATTCGCTGCGATCAAGGCGGAGAAAAATGAGGTGATCGTCTCACTCTCCCCAAACCCGCAAGATTTTTCCCTCAATGCCTATCTGCTCGACTGGCACACCTGGGAGCGACGCGGCTTGATTGAGGAGTTGGTCGTGCAGGTCTATCGTAATGACTTGGCAACCTTTGGCGATGAGCTGGTGCAGCGCCCTATCCAGCAAGCAAAAACGAATGTCCCGGTAGCGATCGGGGTGCTGGCGGGTTTACGCAGCCGCTCGGTTCCGGTTGAGCAGATTCGCCAACAGGTAGATTTAGTGCGCGATAAGCGTTTTTCCGGCGTATCCTTCTTCTTTTATGAAGGCCTCTGGAACTATGCCGAGGAATCACCCGCTACACGCCGTGCCCTCTTCCGCGATCTCTTTCGCCGCGCCAAGCCGCACCCTAGTCTCTATCGCGGTTGGCAGCCGAAACCAGAGCCAGTCGCGGCTTAGGATTAGGATACTCAGCAGAGGCATTGATTGCTGCTCATCCCAAATCCTGCCCTCGGAACCCAAGAATCATATCCCTCATCGCCAGCCCTTCTCCCCAAAAGGGCTATCGTATACACATACGACTGGCAGAACGCCGTTCTTAACATTATCTTTCTTACTTTTTTTGCAGTACCTCTTTGGGTCACCGATCACTACATCCGTGATGATGCTTAACCCGTTCCCTGAGACGGACGATGTAAATAGGGAACGCGAAAATTCTGTGCGACTCTGCCCGTTTGGGTAGCTCTACGATGCGATCATCCAGGTAGGAAGCGATAAAGATCAGGGCTTGCTGAATATCTTCATCTTCAAGTTCGGGAAATTCTTGCCGCAGTTCTTGGCGATCGCGGTAGGTTGCGGATGCCGGGCTGGTCATTCATCCGCTTGGGATTGCTGGTGATGCGATCTAGATTCATGGTTGACCGGCAAAAAACGATTTTATTCTCTCGATCGATTCGCTATTTTTAGCCAACTAAAGACTTGCTCGGCTGTCAGCTCTAAATCAACTCCAACAAGTACAGGGAGTCGCTCGGCAGCTCGATGAATCCGAGGCTCCTGTTGGGGCGACAGCACTAGCACTGAATAGTCATCTGGATCGACCAGCCAACCCAATTGGCAGCCATGTCGCAGGCAATGAAGCAGGTTATCAATCACGCGGTTCGCGTTTTGGTCAGGGGATAAAATCTCAATCGACCAATCCGGGGCGGTTGTGAAACGATCCTGCGGTTCGCCGTTTTCGTTTATGGGTAGGCGTTCCCAGGCGATCGCCACAACATCAGGCACAATGGAACGCCCGCCAAAGGTACAGCGTAGTTCGGGGAAGGCGGTGTAAATCTCACTATGCGCATCGATCGCGGCGAGCAGCTTTTTTTGGAGCAGAGAATGGCGAGTTCGGGGCATTGGCTTCTGGCGGGCGATGCCATCCGCGTACTCCCAGGCTGGCGACGCTTCGATCTTGGGGAGAGCGAGGAAGTTTGCCAGAGTTAATGTTGATGTCAGCGAGGCTGTCATAGCGTTCAATCGGGCGTCTGAGCGTGCTTTTCATGGTAGGTCATGTTTGAGGGCGATCGCGCTCTCAACCCTTCTGACCGATTCTGACTCCTGCTCACTGGGCATCCATGCCCGCCCGCATTTGTGCCAGTAGGATAGTTGGTTCGGCGATCGCCTCCCGCCAGCCCTGGTGTAGTCCTGCTAAAACAATTTCATCGGGTGTATCGTCAGGATCGAGGTCATCAGGCTCAGACACGAGAACGCGAGAATTCTGAGCTAAATCGAGAGGCTGATCGAGGTGGAGTTGACTGCAATCAACAATTGTGGCGAACGAACAGTTGGGCGCAGGTTGCAGATGCAGGGTTGGTCGTTCATCCGCTTGGGATTGCTGGTGATGCGATCTAAATTCATTGTTATCGATTAAGCGTTGGTTTTAGACTTCGTTCGACAGCAACTTTGAGCGCTGCCGCTTTTCGCACCATGCCGTGTCGATAGCGCTGCATCAGTTCGGCAAGCTCGATCTGTTCGGGTGGGACGAGCTTGCTCTCACGCTGGGCTGACAGCAGTTCTGAGAGCCGATCTTGCTGCGGCGGTTCGAGTTGCAGATCGCAAAGGTTGAGGACTTGCTCGTCGGAGAGTAGTTCGACTGGTAGTTCGGCGGCAGCGCGGGTCAGCCACTCCAAAAGTACGTCTTCCCAACGCTGTTGGTTGTGGCTGGCAACGGCTTTGGCTTGTTGAGCGAGGGCTTCCGGTAGCTCTAGAGTCACTTGCGCGGTCATGAGGTTCAGCGTCAAGGATAGCTGCATTGTAGACGCCTTTCGGTGGAGGGGCTGCCAAGTTGCGCGTTCTAGAAAGCTTTGTTTTTTTGACGTGGTGGGGCAACCCTGGTCAGCGGCGAAATGTTTACGTCAGCGATGAGACGCAGATTGCTCATGCGGAAGGAACATTAGCGATGCGATCGGAGACTGCCCAAGCTGCGTAGTGGAGTGCTTGTTGAATATCTTCGGCTTCAAGTTCTGGATAAGCTTGCAAAATTTCCGAGACCGACAGGTTGCTAGCGAGTAGTTTCAGCACAAAAGCGACGGTCAGGCGCATACCGCGAATGGTGGGCTGCCCGAGGCAGACGTTTGGATCAATGGCAATGCGATCGAGTTGAGTCATCATCGCTTTTCCGAAACAGCTTATATGTGACCTTTAGTTTTGCGTCCTGGCTGAGCTAAGACACAAGACTAGATTAGCGTAGTAGGAGGCAACAAAAATCAGCGCTTGCTGAATATCTTCGTCCTCGAGTTCGGGAAGTTATTGTCGCAGTTCTTGGCGATCAGGGCGGGTGGTGAGTAGCTCAATCAATCAAAAAGCTGATCCAAAGATTGGTACCGATAATGACCCTAATGGGCTGATTGTCGGGCATGAGTTTCAGTCCTCACCGCCTCTACTTCTTCGGCGATCGCCTCTAAGGAGACTTCATCAGTCTTGCAAGCTTCGAGAAGACCAGTGAGTTTACTATCCAGTAGCTCTTGTGACAACTCCTGACTTAACTTTACCTTTTCCGCCTCGGGAAGTTGCTTCACTAAATTCAAAACTTGCTCAAAGCTGAGAGAAAGTTGATATTGAATTGATTTCATATCTTGACCGAGTTAAGGATACAGGGTTGCTTTAAGGAGAGCAGTTCGACCGTTTGGGATTGCTGGTGATGCGATCTGGGTTCATCTTTAGCTGGAAAGCGACAGCTTTAGAGTTGACCATTTCACGCTTCGACTCTGCTGAGTTGCTTACCCAGGGAAACTCTGCCTCCTGAAGGCAGCAGAACTCTTCTATCTCATGCCCAGGCGGAGCTAGAGCACGGAGGAAATCAGCAATGCTTCAACTGTCTTGTTTATTACCATGAGTATCGAACCGGAAATGCAGCTCCACGCTTACGATATTTATCAGGAATTCGCTTATCTACATAAGTTCTCTGGAGTTCTTCGCTCGCTTCTCTACCATAAAATCCATAACGGCCGCTTGTGGCTTCGAAATTCGGGAAATTTTCCGGTGTCGCGGCGAGCCACTGATCAGCAACAAATGCGCCAATAATAATGCCTCCGCGAACAGCTAGAATAACTTCGGCTTCCTCTGCTCTTCCCCTATTGATTCTCCACGCATATCGTGTCGCATCATAAAGCGATCTTTCGCCAGCGCTCCTATTGACTGTAATCA